>CAYXXU010000079.1:0-20255 GCA_964469155.1 uncultured Bacteroidales bacterium | reverse complement strand
TAAAAGAAATAAGCCTGCTTGTATATAACAGGTATGGGAAGAAAGTGATTGAAATAACTGAACCTACGAAGGGATGGGATGGGACACACGGCAATGGGCAGAAAAGCGATGAAGGAGTGTATTATTGGGTTGCGGTGGTTGGCTATGGGAATGGTGAGAAGGTGTCGAAGAGTGGAACGGTGACTTTGATCAGATGAAACTTGCGAATGAAAAAAGGAAAAAAATAATAATGAATATCGAACAAGGAATATCGAATTATGAAGTGGAATAAGGAAATTATTAAAAATGAATAAACGGAGAAGGCCGTAAAAAAGCCTCCTATGCCCGCTAAAAAAATATTAATAGACCAATACCAATAATTATTTAACTAAACAACGGAGGCAAAGGCAAAGATACAACAAAATTTCGTAAAAAGTAAAGTTTTTTTTAGAAACCCTGCCCAGGTAAATCTGAAAAGATATAATCTAATCAGACTTTAAGTGCAAACTATTGCATTTAAAGTAATCATTAATTTTCTAAAAAAACTTTAACTATGACAAAACTCATACACTTTAAGAATTTTGCTTTACTATTATTTTTAACTTTTATATCAGGTGGAATAGTAATTGCCCAAAATGCGAATTTTACCATTAATAAGGATAGCGCGGAAGTTGGTAGTACAATTGTTTTTAAAAATACATCCACAGGGTTTGATAGTACGGTTTATTATGTTTGGACGTTATTTAATGGCAGTATCTCATACTTACATCCAATAGTATTGACAGATTATAATGATACAACTTATATTCTCACAGATTCTGTATCACATTTATACGAAACAACCGGCACTTATTCAATACGCTTAATTGCATATAACGTTTACAATTCGCCTCTTGACACATCTTTTAAAGGGATTGTGATTATAAATAAGGACTCTTGGTGGGAAGAATGCGAAAATAGTGACTCCTGCGATTATATATGCGATGCAGGTTTTGAAGAAATAGGAACTTCAAATGCATATAGTTATGGTTTAATTGGAATTGCTAATCAATGGATGCCGGCAGGATGTGTATATTGCATAATGCCAGCATTGCCTGATATTTTTACGCGAAATGCTACCAATCCAAAATTTTTAGTGCCTCTAAATACGGCCGGGGATATTCAACCGTCACCATCAAATGACAACAATTACATAGGAGTAGTTTGCTATGCTGATACTGATAGTAGCTATAGAGAATATGCACAAACACTCTTGACAAAACCCTTGATACCAAATCAAAAATATGTTGTAGGGATGAGAGTGAGTTTAGCTGCAAACTCTTCGTTTACAGTTGACTCATTGGGAATATATTTAAGTATTGATCGTCCTTTACAGAATTCTAATGATTATTCATTTACATTTTATAGCAATATAGGTCCAACACAATATTTACAACCACAAATTAAAGCAAAAATTAGTAATGAACCAGGAAAATGGTTTTTGATTAGTGACACAATCATTGGAAATAAAGAAATGACTCTAACATTAGGAAATTTCAATACCACCTTATATTCTCAACTAAATCATGTTAATAATAACCAGATATCATTGGCAAATTTCCCAGAAAGTTTAGCGTATTACTTTGTGGATTCTGTATTTATTGAACCCATATATAGCAGAGGTAATCAAATCTATGAGGTATGTTATGATGATGCGGAGCCATTTATTTTATTTTCTTCAGTTCAATCTGATCCAGATGAAACAGAGTGGATTTGGAGTAATAATGCAATTGGTTCACAGACCTCAATCAGCCACATTACAAGTGACACAACGATTTATTGCACCGCTTACTATGTCGATGAAAATGCTAACGAATATTGTCCTGTAATAGACACTTTCAATATTGTATTAGCCTTGCCGCCTGATGCAGTTGTAAATAATCCTGTAATTGACTGTGGTGACTCTGTAACACTAACAGTTACCGGTTCCAATATTGGCAGTTATTTATGGAGCACCAATGATACAACACAATCGATAATTGTTCATCCACAGGGTACCACACAATATACTGTAACCGTTACCAATGCATTGGGATGCAGCCCAGTGGTATTAACTTCCACCGTTAGTATTCCTCCTGCACCGGCCAAACCTGAATTAAATTATTTTGTCAATAATATTTGTGATACAACAAACTATACATTTCCTTATTCCGTTTTGAATCCGGTTTCTGGATGGATTTATCAATGGCAAATTATCCCTCAAAATGCAGGATATTTTAATGGTGTTCCCGCCGGGACAACAACCGTAACGGGGACCAATGTTACTATAACATGGATTCACAATAATTTTCCGCCACTTCCGTCGTATGTAAAAATAAAATTGGTGGTTGTGGACGAACATAAATGCAGTTCGTTTGAAGAATTCAGAATATTTGAATGTTGTAAGCCCTGGGGAAATGATCCCCCTGAGGAATTAATAGATTTATCAAATACCGATGCGGCAACTGATTTACCTAGCTCGCTTTCGCCATATTCTAACCAAATATTCCTTATCAATGGAAATTTCTTTGTTAATCAAAACCTTGTTATCGAATCTTCAGATATTAATATGGGACCAGAGGCTTCCATAATTGTAATGCCAGGATATGACTTGGTTATAGACTCTTCTGCCTTACACGCTTCATGCAATTTTATGTGGAAAGGAATAGTAATTGACGATAATCAATCGAATATGAAATTAAGTTCTAATTCGATAAATGACGCCTATGTAGGAATTGATGCAAAGAACAAGGCAAAAATAGAGATTGAAAACAATACTTATACAAATAATAATATCGGAATAAGGATTCAGGAATATGTTAATCCGATAGCCAACTCGGTTAAGATTTATGGGAATATATTTCAGTCATCGTTAATTAGCGGAAATTATTCGTTTTATCCACCCATGAATACTGCATTCAGAAAGCCATTTGCCGGTGTTGTGATAGAGCATAGTAATAATATTAGTGTAGGTAACGAGAATTTTAATATTAATATATTCAACACTTTATATAATGGTATTCGTTGCAAGAATTCGGATATCAATATTTACCATAATCAGTTTGAAAATATTAAAAGAAATTTTGGTGGTCTAAGTTTATGGATTATAAACGAACCCTATGGCGTTGGAGTGTATTCGGTAAATACTATCCGAGGATCTATTGCGCAAGGAATAACTATTGGAGGAAGCCCGCAAAAGGCAAACGCTTTCACTGGTTGTGATTATGGAGTTTATTTGCATAATAATCGGAGATTTATGGTCTCTGCGAATAGCTTTGATAATAATAAAACAGGAATATTTGCCGGCGAAACTTTTCATTTCAATGGCAGTAAGATCATTTATAAGAATATGATTGAAAATGTGAAATATTGTGGTATTGAAATGCAGATGATGAAAAATTGCAGTGCACAATTTAACGAAATATCGGAGATAGTTCCAATACCATCCAATCAAAATTCACCTATGTTAAGAAGATACGGAATAAATGGGAAAGGCTGCTTAAATACCCGAATTTACGGTAACTGGATACATAATACATCCACAACCTCAGATCTCAGAATAGAAGGTATTTGCACGCAATTAGGATCGTACTACATGGGTTGTAATAAAGTAGAAGAAATGGGTAAGGCACTTAATTTTTATGGTAATAATAGCCCATCTACAATAGAGTTGAACCAGATGGCCAATTCACCCTATGGAATTTATCTTAACCATGGATATATAGGAAATCAGGGATGGGGAGGACATCCTTCGGATAATCAATGGATATGGACAATAAGTAATCCTGGGGGATTTACCTATCATACTTATGTTGAAAATCATTCCACTGGTTCAGATATTTTTTTAAGAGGATATACTAATCCAAACTGGACAAATAATTATTTTCCAAGTTTAATGAATAATGGTTGGATGCCTGGAAGTTCTCCTATCTATTTTAATGGAACAAGTGGAACAGGACATTATTGCGAAGAAATACAGAAAGAAGTGATTCCATTTGTGTTAAACAGGGAAGCGGGTGAGATGATCTTTAATGGTGATATTGCCTTTGAAGAAAATGTAGATTTTAACCAATGGATGTCGGAATATGCCTTGTTCAACAGCCTTGTTGAAGAAGACCCTGAATCATATACTGATTGGATGAAGTATTTTATGACTTATTGCGACGAAAACTTTAAAACATTTCACAAGATCAACGAGATGTTTTGCGATGAAGATTATTATGGTATAAAGGAAATGGTCGATCAAACTGAAGCGAATAGCAAAATTGCAGGTATTATGCTTGAGATATACAAAATGATATCGGAATCAACCTTGGGTGAGAATAATGCAAGTGATGATATACTGTTTTATGATTATCAGGTTGAAGAATTGAGGCAAATTGCGTCGGAATGCCCATATGTTCTGGGTTATCCGGTGTATATGGCAAGGATGCTTCTTTCCGTTATTGAACCGACGGTTTATCATAACGAATGCGAAGATATGATAGAGGAGAGAAACATTGAAAAACCCAAAGTAGAAGATAATATTTGTAAAGTTAAAGTTTATCCAAACCCAGCCCGTGATGAGTTCACTATTGAATTGGTCGATGATTTGAGAGGAAAGAAAACCAATGTTGAGTTATACAATCTCTATGGAAATATAGTAAAAAACATTGTAATGAATTTAGCAGAAAAAATATCAATAAATACCGTGGACTTATCCTCGGGGATATATTTTTATAAAGTTAGTTTGGATAATAATATTATTGGAAAAGATAAAATTGTCTTAATAAAATAGAGTTTGAGAAGGGCGAATTAATATTAAGCAATTTTATAAAAAGCTTGTCATAACTACGGCAAGCTTTTTTAATTTAAGCAATAACATTTAAAGTATGAATTGTAAAATGAACATCTATTAAGATAAACATCTTATCGATTTACATCATCCTTTCCCGTTTCAGCAAATACGTCAGCAGTAAATGCCGAAACCCTTCGTTGATGTCGGCTTCCACCAGGTCAATATGGTATTGACCGCAGCGCAGTTTCAGTTCGGTATTGAAACGGTTGATGGCCTGGTGATATTGGTCTTTGATGGAGGTAGGGTTCAGTTTCACCTCTTCGCCGGTTTCCATATCCACAAACTTATAGGGGCGGTTATCGAAAGTGAAATCTATTTCGTGGCTTTTGTCGGTCACGTGGAACAGTATAATTTCGTGTTTGTTGTGCTTCAAATGTTGCAGGGCGGCAAACAGTTCGTCGCTGTGGGCATTGCTTTCGAACATATCGCTAAACAATATCACCAGCGAACGTTTATGAATGTTTTCGGCAATTTGGTGCAGGGCATCGGCGGCAAAGGTCTTCTTCTGAACCTTTTCGTCGTAATCATGCATCATTTTCTCGAGGCTGATGTACATCAGTTTCTGATGAGCCGAATTCGAGCGGGCCGGTGTATGCACTTCCACCGTGTCAGAGAACATACTCAATCCCACCGCATCGCGCTGCTGGCGCAACAAATAAATCAACGAAGCCGCCGCATAGATCGAAAAAGTGATCTTATTAGGATTTTCCGGGCCTATGTTCTTCTTCACCGGGTAATACATCGACGACGAATTGTCGATGATGATCTGGCACCGCAGGTTGGTTTCTTCCTCGTAGCGTTTCACAAACAGTTTGTCGGTGCGGCCAAATAATTTCCAGTCGATATGCCTGGTCGATTCGCCGCTGTTATACTGCCGGTGTTCCGAAAACTCTACCGAAAATCCATGGAACGGACTTTTGTGAAGGCCCGTAATGAAGCCCTCAACCACTTGTTTGGCGACCAATTCGAGGTTGCCAAACGTATGAACATACTTTTGATCAATGGTTGCCGGCATATTTGTTTTATTTGGGTTCAGGCCGAAGCCATAACGCTACAAAAGGCCGTTCAATATCTCAGCCAGCTTCGATTTGGAAGTAGTGCCTACTATTTTGTCGACCACTTCACCGTTCTTAAAGAACAGTATGGTTGGAATATTCCGGATACCATGTTTGGCAGTGATACCGGCATTATCGTCAACGTTCACCTTGCCAATGATGGCGCGTCCTTCGAATTCGGTATGCAGTTCAGCCACAATAGGTGTCAACATGCGACAAGGACCACACCATTCGGCCCAAAAATCGAGCATGGCCACTTTTCCTGATTTAACTACTAATTCTTCAAAATTGCTGTCGGTAATTTCTAATGCCATAAAAAATCTTTTTAAAATGTTTAATAATACAAAAATAGGGTAAAACTAATTCAGTTTGAACTTTATGTTTTCAATTTTCTCAATTTCGCGTAAAAACCCCTCGCAACTGATTTTATTCTTTCGCGAAGCCATATCCACAAAATACTCTTCAGAATCGTCCACCACCTTGAATTTCAGATCCACTTCGCCGGGATTTTCTTTGATGATCTTTTTGATACTGGCAATTGAATCTTTGTTGAGGGTATCCAGCGATATGAAAACCGTAACCGATTTGGTGCGTTTTTCCAGCAGGGTATACATGGGTTCTATCAGGTGAATTTTCACTTCGTATTCTTTCACCGCGTTGGGGTCGTTCTCTTTTTCCTTATCCCAGAAGCGGGTATCGACCTTTCCGGTGATGAAAATACATTTACCAATTTCCAACAGGTGCTTGAATTTGTCATAATTCTCCGACCATAAGTTCATGCGAAGCGAGCCCGCGAAATCTTCAATCTCAAAATAGCCAAAGGGTTTGTTGTTTTTGTTCATCTTGTGCCCGGCCGAAGTGATCATGCCGCCAAAGCGAACCTCGCGGCCTGCAAACTCCGGTAATTTCTCTAACTTATCGAGGCTGAAATTGGCATAGTACTGAAGTCCTATTTTATAATCGTCCAACGGATGCCCCGACATGTAAAAGCCAATCACATTTTTTTCGTGATTCAATTGTTCTATCTTGCTCCAGGGTTCACAAACGGGCAGTTCCGGATCGGCTATTTCCATATCGGCGCTATCGCCGAAAAGCGATTGTTGCAGAGCATTCTGTTTGCTTTGCACCAGCGAGATATGTCTGAGCAGTTTTTCCAGGAAAGTGATCTCTTCATTTGGAAGTTTATAGAAGAACTGTGCCCCGTGAATGCCGAAACTCTCGAAGGCACCTGCCATGGCAAGGGCCTCTATGCTTTTTTTGTTCACAGTGCGCAGATTCACGCGGTTCAGGAAATCGAAAATGTTTTTAAACGGACCGTCTTTCTGCCGTTCGAGAATTATTGAATCTACAGCGGCATTGCCTAAACCTTTCACGGCTGCCAGCCCAAAACGTATCTCGCCTTTGGTGTTCACCACAAACCGCAGTTCACTTTCGTTCACATCGGGACCCAGAACACTTATATTTAGTTTTTTACACTCGTCGATCAAAAACGTTATTTCATCAATGTTCGAAACATTGCGGCTGAGCACAGCAGCCATAAATTCGTTCTGGTAGTGGGCCTTCAGAAAAGCCATACGGTAAGCCGTAATAGCATAACAAGCCGAATGCGACTTGTTGAAAGCATACGATGCAAAAGCTTCCCAGTCGCTCCATACCTTTTTCGCCAGAGTTTCTGTGATCTGATTGTTGATACACCCTGAAATAAATTCCACTTTCGATTTTGCCATCCTTTCGGCATCTTTCTTGCCAATGGCTTTTCTAAGCGAGTCGGCCTGTCCGCGCGTAAATCCCGCCAGCACCATCGAAAGCTGCATCACCTGTTCCTGGTACACAGTGATGCCGTATGTATCCTTCAGCACCTCTTCCATGGCCGGATGGTCGAAGGTTATTTTTTCTTTGCCATGCTTGCGCCTGATAAAATTGGGGATATATTCCATAGGCCCCGGGCGGTATAAGGCGTTCATGGCGATAAGGTCTTCGAAACGGTTGGGCTTGAGTTCTTTCAGATGCTTTTTCATCCCCTCCGACTCAAACTGAAACACCCCGGTGGTATTTCCTTTACTGAATACTTCATAGGCCGGAGCATCGTCCATCGGGATGGTATCAATATCGATCACTATCCCTTTCGAATACCTGATATTCTCGACGGCATCCTTAATGATAGAAAGGGTTTTTAAACCCAGAAAATCCATCTTCAGCAATCCCACCGATTCCACATGCGAGCCTTCGTATTGGGTAACCAGCAGGTCCGTTTCCTTCGAGGTGCAAAGTGGTATATAGTCTATCAGGTCGTCCTTGCCGATGATGATGCCACAGGCATGCAGACCGGTGTGTCTCACCGAACCTTCAAGTTCTTCGGCATATTTTATGGTGCGGGCCACCAAAGGATTCTTGGAATTCTTGGCTTCTTTCAGTTCCGGAACTGTGGCAATGGCATCAGCAAGGTTTTTAGCCCTTACGGGAACCAGTTTCGAAAGCCTGTCGGCATCTGCCAACGGAAGGTTTTCTACCCGGGCCACATCGCGTATCGCCATTTTCATGGCCATGGTACCAAAGGTAACGATCTGTGCCACACGATTGGTGCCGTATTTCTCCACCACCCATTTTATAACCTTATCTCGTCCGTCTTCATCAAAATCGATGTCCATATCTGGCATAGAAATACGCTCGGGATTCAGGAACCTTTCGAACAGCAACCCGTATTTCAGCGGATCGAGGTCGGTGATTCTGAGGCAATATGCCACCACCGAACCTGCCGCCGAACCCCGCCCCGGACCTACCCAAACGCCCATTTCGCGGGCAGCCCTGATAAAATCGTGTACGATTAGAAAGTAGCCGGGAAATCCCATATTCCTGATTACTTCCAACTCAAATTCGATCCGGTCCTTGACTTCGTCCGTTATTTCCGGATATCGTTTATGAGCCCCTTCGTAAGTGATATGTGCAAGATATTCATTCGCATCCGTAAAGCCTTCTGGAATCGGAAAATCAGGAAGCAGGGGAGCCTGGTTCAGGTCATAAACGTCTACTTTGGAAGCAAGATGGTTTGTATTTTCTAAAGCTTCAGGACAATCAGCAAACAATTCGGCCATTTCTTCAGGTGTCCGCAAATATTCCTTGGTAGTATACTTCATGCGGGAAGTGTCTTCCACCAGTTTCCCGGTGTTGATGCAAAGCAGGCGGTCGTGAGCTTCGGCATCTTCAGCCATAATAAAATGAACGTCGTTAGATGCTATCAGTTTTACATCGTACTTAACGGAGAGTTCTTTCAAAGCCGTATTAACAATTTCCTGTTGTTTAAATACATCGGCATCTATTTTCGGATCGCCAGTTTTGTGGCGCATCATTTCCAGGTAGAAGTCTTCCCCAAAAAGTTCCTTGAAATCGTGAATTTTCTCAACGGCCCTTTCCATATTATTTGCCTGTATAGCCTGAGGAATTTCTCCTCCCAGGCAGGCTGTCGACGCTATCAAACCCTCATGATATTTCCTTAACAGCTCCCAGTCGATGCGTGGTTTGTAATAAAATCCTTCTTTCCACGATAAAGATACCAGCCGGCAAAGGTTCTGATAACCGGTTCTGTTTTTAGCGATCAGAATCAGGTGATATCCGGCACGATCCTCCGATTCTGCCTTATCGAAACGGCTTTTGGAGGCCACATACATTTCGCAGCCTATCAGGGGTTTAATGTCCTGTTTTCGGGCTGCATCATGAAATTCTTTTACCCCGAACATATTGCCATGGTCAGTAATGGCAACAGCATCCATTCCGCAATTTTTTACCCTGGCGATAAGTTTCTTTATATCTGAAGCCCCATCCAGAATAGAATATTGTGTGTGCACATGTAAGTGAGTAAAGTTGCTCATTTTAAATGGTTAATAAAAAAGTAGAATCACTTTTTTTGAATTGGTAAAATTAGAGAAAATGGTGCATTGAATTTTAATTGTTGAAAAAATATGATAAGTCATCGAACTTTTTAGCATTCACCGCAGTAGATAATTTGTCCTCTTTGTTCAGGTTCATATTGGTGAAAAAAATATTATATCAGGAATCAATGAAGGAAAATTATCTGACCATACGTATTTCAATTTGGTGAATTCAATGACTTACCTTATTCATAATGTAAATTTAGTTACTTTTGCACAAAATTTTTAATTCCATTTAATACTTTTTATGGCTACTACTGCAGATATCAGAAATGGGTTGTGCATTGAATTCAACAACGATCTGTTTGTTATTGTTGAGTTTCAGCATGTCAAACCGGGGAAAGGCGGTGCATTTGTGCGCACAAAATTAAAGAGCTTAACTACAGGTAAAGTTATTTCCAACACTTTCAATTCAGGAACCAAAATAGATGTTACCCGTGTGGAACGTCGTCCCTATCAGTTTTTATATAAAGATGATACCGGTTATAATTTCATGCATGTTGAAACCTTCGAACAAGTTAATATCATGGAAGCGGTTATTGAATCTTACGATCTGCTGAAAGAAGGGCAACTGGTGGAGATCATGTTCCATGCTGATACCGAACGCCCTCTGTCGTGCGAACTGCCTGCATTTATTGAACTGGAGGTGATTTATACTGAACCTGGAGTGAAAGGTGATACAGCCACCAACACCCTGAAACATGCCACGGTTGAGACCGGAGCTAACGTTGATGTGCCGTTATTTATTAATATTGGCGAAAAGATCCGTGTGGATACCCGTAGTCATTCTTATTACGAACGGGTAAAAAAATAATCGTAAGGAACATTCTATTACTTCTCAGATATGATATTCGAAAGAACTTATTTTTTAAAAGAGATCGCTGATTTTCTGAATGCAGAATATATCGGCAGTGAAACTCACGAAATAACCGGTATCAACGAAATTCACATGGTCCAGCCCGGTGATATTACTTTCGTGGATTTTCACAAATATTACGATAAAGCCTTAACATCACAAGCTACTACTATTATCATAAATAAAACGGTTGACCCACCAGCCGGTAAAGCCCTAATCATTTCTGACGACCCTTTTCGTGATTTTGTAAAAATAGTTACCCGTTTCCGTAAATTCGAACCGGCTACAAAATTTATCAGCGATACGGCCGAAATTGGCGAAGGCACAGTGATACAACCCGGAGCTTTTATCGGGAACCATGTCAAAATTGGTAAGAACTCCATCATACATGCCAATGTGAGTGTGTATGATCATTCCATCATTGGCGATAATGTAATCATTCAGTCGAGTACTGTTATCGGTGGCGATGCCTATTATTTTAAACGTCGTCCGACACATTATGATAAAATGGAATCATGCGGACGCACCATCATTGAAGATAATGTTGAGATTGGCGCCCTTTGTGCCATAGATAAAGGCGTTTCGGGTGATACCATCATCGGAAACGGAACCAAGATGGATAACTTTGTTCAGGTAGGTCACGATACCCATATCGGGAAAAATTGCCTGATTGGCTCACATTCGGCTATTGCAGGCGTAGTGGTTATAGAGGACGATGTAATACTTTGGGCCAAGGTGGTTATCAATAAGGATATCGTAATTGGCAAAGGTGCTATCCTACTGGCAACTTCCGGTGCCGATAAGTCGCTTCCCGGTGGTAAGGTATATTTTGGTGCGCCTGCCATTGATGCAAGGAAGAAGTGGCGCGAAATTATTGCTTTGCGCAAACTCGTCGAAAACCACGATAATCATAAATAAGAAATAAGATTCACCCCCAGCGAGGTGAATTTTTTTGCACAGTGAAATGCATTTTAATTCCTAACGGATGGAAGAGAAAAAATATACAAGATATTCCAACATTCGCATCAATTATAAATTGTGGATGTCGTCCGAAACCGGTGATGCAATCATAGATGATGATAAATGGCAATTGTTGATCGAAATTGAAAAACATGGCTCTTTAAAAGCGGCTTCCGATGTGATGGGCATCAGCTATCGCAAAGTTTGGGGCGATCTGAAAAAGATTGAGGAGATATTAGGATTTTCCATTATCGAAAAACACCGCGGGGGTAAAGATGGGGGAGTAACCTACCTGACTGAAGAAGGGACCAAACTCATACAGAAGTACCTCCTTTTCCGGGCTGAATTTCAGGAAGCCGTTGACCTGGTCATAAAAAAGTTCAAAAAGAATCTCAAGCAATCATGAGGATCTTTGTTGCTATTGATGATACAGATAACCTGGAAAGCAAAGGCACCGGATATAGGGCCAGAGAACTGGCAGCCCTGCTTCAAAAATACCAATGCGGAGAGATCATAGGCGTTACGCGCCACCAGTTGTTTGTGCATACCAATATCCCTTATACCTCTCACAACAGTTCCGCCTGCATTGCACTGGAATCTTCTATGGAAAGCTGCGATAAGATCATTGAACTGTCGGCTGCTTATCTGTTGGAAAATGCTTCGGAAGGCTCAGACGCTGGTCTTTGTGTGTGCCCTGAAGATAAAGTTAGTGATGCATTGAGGGAATATGCCATCAGGGCCAAACAAGAGGTGCTGACCATGGATATGGCTAAAGAACTGGCAAATATGTGCCACATATTTCTGGAAGGATACACCGGAACCCGCCAGGGGATCATAGGTGCTCTGGCAGCAGTAGGTTTACATGCCACTGGCAACGATGGCCGTTTCCTATTGACAAAAGGTATGCGCGAAATATTTGGTATCTATCCGGTAGAGGAAATATTAAAAATTACCGGAGTTCAGTCGATAAAAACCTTGGATAATAAAAAATTATTTACTTTTGAAACGGTATTGCTAACGGAATGGTGGAGGCCTGTTTTACAAAACTCCCGGGCTGTTCTTTATGTTGAACCGTCAAATAATGTTGAAAATGAATACACAGTTATCTCAAAAGACCTCATCAAGAACATTTCAAACTAAAATAACTCTCAGCATTGCAGAGATAGTTTTGCTGACGCTTATTGGCGCTGTAGGGGTATTATTGCATGCCCGCTTCCGTTTTCCGCTTCATATTCCGGGCCATTGGGGCATTTTTTTTATGGCCTTGTTGTTTTCGGGCCGGCTGTTTTCGCAGCGAAAATATGCCTCCAGCCTCTCAAGCCTCGGCGCCGCAACCATGCTGCTATTGCCATTAGGCTTTAAAGACCCCTTTATGCCGGTGATGTATATGCTTCCCGGTCTGTTGCTCGATGTGTTCTACTATATTTTCCGATCGAAGAATCATCATTTTATTTTTGTGGGCCTGCTTTCCGGGATAGCCTATATGACCATTCCGCTTATCCGTATGATCATATCATTGTCTACCGGTTTATTCTACGGATCATTTGTTGGTGGATTTTTCTATCCCGTTATTATGCATTTTGTTTTTGGCGCAGCAGGGGGCCTGATCGCATTGGGCGTTTACTCATTGATCAAAAAGAAGCTCTGATCTATACTTTAACCATGAAAGTTGATCGTAAAAGTTTTTTTTTCCGTTATGAAAAGAGATGCATGACCTTTTTGGCATCTTTGCTGTCGTTGTGGCTCATTATCTTTTTACTTTCCTCCTGTAAAAAAAAGGAAAATACACCTCCCCGGATTTATCTTACGGCCACATCCGGTTATGTTTATAAAGATTCGCTGATGGCTGTAGGCAAGAATTTCAAAGTAGAGCTGAATGCCGAATTTGGAGGCGATGCCAACATCACCAATATCATTATCCGCAACGAACACGATGGCATTATCACGAATTATTTTGATACGGGGATCAATAATGAGTCCATCAAAATTTCGAAGATACTGACCAAAAGCGTTTACGATAGCGAGAAGTGGACCTTTATTGCCATTGATAAGAACGGTGGAAATGCATCGGTCTCTTTTATTACGAGCAAAGATCCGGCTTCTCAGTTCGGCCCTGTCAGGCATTTGGATGCCACCATGGGAGCTCAGTCCTCCACTTTGTTTGGAAGCTTTTTAAGCCTGAATTCGGGACAATACTTTTTCCTGGATTCGGCCTTTGGGCACCAGGATTCTATAGAAATGTGCTATTATTACGATATCACATCCACCGATGCCAACACCATAGCTTCTCCCAATGCCAACATCGATCCTTCCATCTATACCGGAAGCAGCTCCCTGGCCAACTGGACCGTGAAGAACGAAACCCGCTATTACAAAACCACGCTGACCTACGCTGATCTTACTACCGCTGCCAACGATAGTTTATTGCTGGTGGCTTATTCCGAGCCTGATGGCAAGCGAAAAGCAAAAAACCTGGTCGGAGGCGATATCTATGCTTTTAAAACGGCTCATAATAAATATGGTTTGTTTCATGTGCAGCAGGTGACAGGGCTCTATACAGGTTTCATAACAGTGAATATTCTGATACAGGAATGATAAAAAGAACTTGCATACCGATTTTTTTGATGCTTTGGGCCAGTTGCGTCTTTTCGCAGAACAGGATCAACGGTATTGTAACCGATGCCCGGACGGGCAGCTTGATGAAAGGCACTTCGGTGGTTATTCCTGAGATACACGTCTCCACTTCCACCAACGATGAGGGTGTGTTCAATTTTAAGGACCTTCCCGAAGGCAAATATCATATCTGCCTGAGTTTTGTGGGTTATAAGCCCGATACAACCATTGTTTCCTTAGGAAAAAAGACCGACCGCTACCTGGATTGCCGCATGCAGCCAACCGTTGTCGATATCTCTTCGGTAACCATCTCAGGTTCGCGCAGTGTGAAAGGAGAAAAGGTTCCGGCCAGCATTGATGTGGTTTCCAAACAGACCATACAGCAATTGCCTGTGGTTACCATCGATGATGCATTTCTGCTGGTTCCCGGATTGAACGCTTCGCGTAATTACGGAATTTATAATAAGACCGGAGACATCAGCATTCGCGGACTAAACCGGAACATACAGACCCTGGTACTTTTGGATGGCATTCCTTACAGCTTGTTCGACGGCAGCGCCAACATCTGGAACAAGGTAAATGTGGATGATGTGGAAAATGTCGAAGTGCTAAAAGGGGCCAATTCATCGCTCTACGGAGCCAATGCCATGGCCGGCGTTATTAATATCAACACCCAGAAACCGCAGAAACCTCTCGAAATAAAGGCCCGTATTTTTTTAGGAACCTACAATACACAGGGTGGGGCCCTGAACGCAAAAGGATTCCGGGGGAAAAACAACAAGGGTTTTTATTGGGGTGTGGGTGGCTTTTACCGAAAAAGCGGTGGGTACATCATGGTACTCGATTCCGTACGCGTTGCCACAGATGTCAGGACCTACCTGATGGAATACAATGCCTCGCTGAAGGCAGGTTATATGTTTACTAAGGATAACTATCTGGAAGTAGCCTACCAGTATTCTTACGATAACCGCGGCACAGGCAGCCAATTTTATGAACCCCAGGGCAGTTTTAACCGCTACCATACCCATTTTGCGCGCCTGAGTTATAATCGTACTGCAGCAAAGTCTGAAATCCACGTCAATGCCTTCTTTAAAAAAGATTTCTACCTCCGGCAGGTCGAATCGGTGAAAAGTTCAGGCAATTATACCTTTTATAATACCTATACCGACACCCAGGACGGAGGAATATGGATCACTTATTCTGCCAGGCTGGGCAAACACAATTACCTTACGGCGGGTGCCGATCTGAAATCAGGGGCCACCTTCTCCAGCGATGTATATCATACCTCGACCGATACCATCGAGAACAATGGTAAAATGGATTTTGCGGGCGTATTTGTGCAGAACGAGCTTTCGCTCTGCAAAGACAAACTGATAATACTCGGCTCGCTCCGCTACGATTGGGTTCGTTTCTACGATGGTGTTTTCCATATCTATTCGCCTACGGCGGCCACTAATTTCCTGACTGCTTATCAGTCGGAATTTACCAATAAGAACTGGTTTGCCTTCAGTCCCAAACTGGGCATTAAATACATCTTCAGTCCTTCGTACAATATTTACGCACTCTATTCATCGGGGTTCCGCCCTTCCAATGTTTCGGATATCAGCCGCACCGGCGATGTGAACAAAGGATTCAAACTGGCTAACCCCGACCTCAAGCCCGAACGCATTCAATCCATTGAACTGGGAGCCGGACTCCGGCCTTTACCATGGATGCTGTTGCAGCCCTGTTTATTTTACTCCATAGGAAGCGATTTTCAGTATTTTGTAGCTACCGGCGATTCGGTGTATACTTCAGGAACCAATAAAAAGCCTGTCATTAAAAGACAAAACGTTGGCAGGGTCGATATTGCCGGCATAGAATGCAAACTCACCCTCGACATCCGGAAAAACATCAGCTTAGTTGCCTGTTATACCTACAACCATTCAATGATCACTGAATTTGCGGCTGATTCAGGTTCAACCAAGGATCTTACCGGGAACTATCTGATTGATGTCCCCAAAAATATTATCACCGGAGCTTTTATCTGGAACAACCGTTTTTTGCGTGCCACCCTTACCGGAAAGTTCAACGATAACGAATGGATAGACGATGAGAACACCCTGCAACTCGATTCATACTTCACTTTCGACCTCAAGTTGCAGCGCACCTTCTATAATAAGATAGGCGTGGCCCTTACCGCTCAGAATATATTGAACAAACGCTTTGTCGATTCCAAAGGGCTGTTATCGCCCGGACGGTTTATCGTGGCTGAGGTTTCATTTAACTGGTAATTTTTTATTTAACGACCGATATGCAAATTTATTCTTAACCAAAAACAATTCATTATGAAAACAAAACTATTTTTACTTATCGTGCTGACATATTGTATCAGCGTTTCATCCACTGCCCAGGACACCATCGCTGCGTGGACATTCCCCACAGGAACGGCCACCGATGCCAATCCCGACCATCACAATGCCGCCAATGCATCAGTTATGCTTACTACAGGGGGAGGCACCTCTGCCATCGACTGGACCAAGAACGGCCTGACCACCAAAGCCGCCCAGACCACCGGATGGGATGGAGGCGCCAACCTGAAATACTGGCAGATAGAACTGAACACTACCGAACGTAACAATCTTAAACTTTACTCAAAGCAAACCGCAGGCGGAGCCAACCCCGGCCCACGCGACTGGAAGGCTCAGTATAAGATAGGTTCTTCAGGCGCCTGGACCGATATCCCCGGTACTACCCTGGTAAACGCCAACAACTGGACCTCAGCAGTATTGTCGAATGTAAGCCTGCCATCGGCCTGCAATGAACAGACTTCGGTTTTTGTGCGCTGGCTGATGATAAGCGATACTTCCATTGCGCCCCCGGCATTGGTATTGGCCAACGGCACCACCAAGATAGAGGATATTTATGTGCTGGGGAACATTACCACCTCTGTGGTTGAAACACAGCCCCTGACTTTTTCTGTTTACCCCAATCCCTGCACCGGCAGTTTTACCCTTAACGGTAGCGGTCTTATCAGCGAGGTTTGCATTTTCAATATGCAGGGCCAACAGGTTTACCATGCTGTGATTAACGGTATGAAGCAGTTAGTTGATCTGTCGGGCATGGGACGGGGAGTGTATTTTATTCGTTTCCGCAGCGGGGAGAACGATGAATACCATGTGGAAAAGATATTGATCCAATAATTCCTTTTGCAATAGATTGCATAGAGACACAGTATTTTGTATCCCTATGGAATCTATTCAAAATAATCAGGACACAATCGGTCGTGGAAGCCAAAATAAAAAAATTATACTGATAACACTAATAATATGGTCTGATTTCATGCGTCAGCCGATGGATTCATTATATCATTTATTAATAGCATCGTTATTAAGTTGTTAACTTATTTTTTAGGGTAGACTAAAAAATAAGAACAAATGGTATTACTTTTGAAGAAAAAAAACGACATGACCGTATTTCTGAAAAAATACCTGATTTGGATATTGCTGCTGGGTACCTTGATCGGACTCAACGAAACCCTGGTAGGAAGTATGCACCTGCCTTTCCGTTCGGCTATACTTGGCGCTATTATGTTGCTGGTTTTGGCGGTGGGGCGTTTTGTTATGCCTCAAATCGGTTCTACGCTTCTGATAACAGCCGTTGCCGTGCTTTTCAGGATAAACAATCTGGGCTGTCATCATGCCTGCACCACTACCCAACTTTTGTGTGGCCCCATGGCTGTTATGATGTTGGGGGTAGCTTTCGAACTATTCGCTACTGTTTTACAAAGGCGTCGGCCTTTACAATTTTATAGTTTTGTACTTCCGACGGTTCTGGCGGCCTTCACTGCCTTCAGTCTTTTTGGCCTGATGAATACCTATATCTTGCATAGCTGGGATGTGAGCCGATTGACCGAATATATTTTGCTGAAAGGAAGTTTGGCGGCCTTGTTGTCTTCGGCCCTAAGCCTGCCTTTGATTTGGCTCGCTGACCGACTGAAAGGTATCAACCTTTCGGAAATGAATGCCTGGATAACTAAAGGCGCTGTGGGACTCTCCATCATTTTGATTTGGCTGTTCGGATCGTTTTATTTGTGAAATAGATTATATTAGTGGCTATCTGATAGCTTATTCCCGATTAGGCATTAGAACAGGAAATTCTCGTCCGCCCGGCTGCGTGACTTTTTTCTATTTCTTTTATTTATAAGACAAACCGGAGAGGCCAACTGCTGCAAATATAAGCCTGTTAATGTAAATGCCTGAAATAGAACGTTATTAGAGTGAGATATAAACAATTTTGTATTGGGTAAGAGCATTTTCCCGAACGTTGCTTATGTTTTCTCCGACGTTGCTTATGTTTTTTCGAAGGTTGCTTATATTTTTCAGGACGTTGCTTATGTTTTCTCAGGCGTTGCTTATGTTTTCACCGGCGTTGCTTATGTTGTCCAGAACGTTGCGTATGTTTTTCCCGATGTTGCTTATGTTTTCGGAAACGATGCTTATGTTTTTCCTAACGTTGCTTATGTTTTTCCCGAAGTTGCTTATGTTTTCCTGAACGTTGATTATGTCTTCCCCGACGATGCAAGTATCATCACTGAATTTGGTCTTATCATTCAAAAAAAGAACCCTAATCTTAACCGACACAGATTTTTTATCCCAGTAAAACTATTGAACCTTAAAAAAAATGTGCCGGTATTTTTTAATTACCGACACATCTTAATATTATAGTAAACTTTCGATGTAGAAACCTTAATGATCAGTTTAATATCTTATCACTTCCACAGGATTGCTCCACGGACCGTATCTGCCGCGGGTCATTATCCGGCGGTTTCTGCAATACCTAACCTTCGAAGCCAATTCTGAGGGATATGTTTTTTTGGCTATCCCGGTAGCACCGTCGTTTCTCCAGTTCTCGCCGTCTTCGCTCGACTGCCATTCGTGAGTTCCTTCGCCTTCGGCATAAAATATTAAAGTGCCTGGCTCATCTCCCCATTCATAGGAATTTTGCTGTGGTGTGCGAACCTTAATAATTTTTATCGACATATTAGCGCCAGTAATAATAGCCTCGGCATCGGCGGGATTGGCATCGGCTAATTCCTGCACATCCCTTTGGAGCGAATGTGCTCTCAGCTCGGCTTTATCTTGTGCATCATCGCGGTTTTGTTTTGTTTTGGTGGGAGGTTTGGCTTTGAAAGCCGCCTGTACATCAAAAAAATCTTTTATCTCTGTAGTAAACAGGGCTAGTTTGGCTGCCGAACCACTGTAGAGGCTGTCGGCCGACATTTTGTCGTAGATGTCTCTTAAATATACAATTTCATTATTAATACCACGCGGAAGTTTTAAAACTGCAATGGCTTTTCTTTGAATCTGTACGGTTGGTGTGCTCATTTTTTAAAGTGTTAGGGGTTAATAATTTAATTACTTTTTTTAATTGACAATTACATTGAATTTGCAAATAAAGTAATATTATAATTACGATATTAAAAATCGTATGTACGCTAACGTACAAATACTTAAAATTTAATTGCATGTATATGAACGATCAAAAAGAACCATGCCTGAAACAAACATTCGGAGAACGAATGAGGTATTTTATGAAAAAAAACGGGGTGACCTTTGCGTATCTCGATTACGGATGCGGTTTAACCGAATCGAAACTTTGCCAGATCGCAAAAGGTGGTAAAAACATTAAGCTCGATACGGCTGATAAGATCATAAAGGCATTTCCGCTTTCCTCAGAAGAATTCTTTGGCAAGCTGCCATCCGACGAAAGCGCTGAATAGTCCGGACTGATCTTCTCCAGGTCCGACCATTGGCTCATGGCTTGGTTCCTGGGGGTTATAAAAAGTGGCTATAGGCTAAAGGATAAAAGCATCGCAAATGATGGCTTTTGTGCGTGAGCTATGCCCGGACTCCGGTCTTCCTTAATAAACTCAATTAACTTAATCAACTCAATAAACATCTTAAAGATTTATTGTTAATCACTGTTGTCCGGTAAAAATACAAAATTATTTTAGAAACTATGTAAGTTGT
>CAYXXU010000078.1:0-20305 GCA_964469155.1 uncultured Bacteroidales bacterium | reverse complement strand
ATGCTATAAAGTTACTCATTTTTCCTGTTTGGTTCTGGCTTGTCCAGGTTAGGCTTTAGACTTTTAGACTATTAGGAAGTGCCTTGAGTGCCTTAAGTGCCTTGAGTGCCTAAAGTACTTGAAGAGCATTTTTTTTGGTAATTTATTGTCATAAATAGTCATTCATTGTCATTTGTGGTCATTAGTTGGTGTTTCTTAGTGTCTTCGTGCCTTTGTGGCAATTATTTCCTATGTGGACTTATGCACTCTTCCGTCTTCTATGTTTCTATGTGCCTATGTGGTTTTTTTTGTCTCTCTCCGGTCTTCCGTCTCCCCGCTTCTTCCCCAATTAACACCTGCCTGTTAAATTAAATTTCCAAAAAAAATATCACAGAATGTAGTTTTTAATACTTTTATACTGACAAAAATTTTATGCGAAACCCTTACCAACGGCGGTCGAATACCAAAAAATACATCATTATTTCGTTGTCGGTCATCGCTGCCATAATCCTTATGGTTTGGGGCTATATGGTGATCCGCAGGCTAAGCGATCCGATAGTGCCGGCCATCAAAGCCATCCCTTCCAACGCTGTTTGCCTTGTCAAGATCAATTCGCCCCAGGCATTCTGGGATCACATCAATGGCCGCAACAGGGTCTGGAAAGAACTGCAATGCCTGCCATTTTTCGGCCAGTTGAACCATAAGACCGGTTTTGCTGACTCACTCGTCGCTACCAACAAAACGATTACCGAAACCCTGCTCCAGAATCCACTATACATAGCATGGATACCCATTCGCGGATCGTACAAACCGCTGTTCACCATCAACCTGCCCGGCCCGCACGACGACCGCTTGGTGAACGACTTTATACGCAAACACACCGCAGCCAGAAGCACCATCACCTGGTCCGAATTCTTCGAAACCCGTATCTGCATCATCACCACCCCGGGCAAACCTTCGTTTTGCTATACCGTTTACCAGGGCATTTTCATTGCGGGCGAGCTTCCGGGCATCATCGAAAGTGCGCTCAGCGCATTGATGACCGGGGTCAGTATCGACAACACCGATTCTTACTCAAAACTCAGCTCCATCTCGGGCAAAAACGTCGATGCCAACATCTTCATCGACATGGCATACATCGACAACCTGTTTCAGCCTCTTTTCATCAAAAACACCACGAGCGAATTGAAATACATTTCGCTTTCCGCCGATATGGCCGAACTCGACCTTACGGTGAAAAAAGACGAGCTGCTGCTGAACGGCTATGCCCTGTCGGACGATACCGTCCAGCTATTTAACAAAGCCTATAAAAAGCAAAAACCTCAGCAGATATCACTCACCCGTATCTGTCCCGGCAACACCGCCCTGATGTTTTTCTGGGGATTGAGCGATATCCCGCAATTTATTTCCGACTACACCGATTTCCGGAAAACCAATTTTCAGAAACGCTCCTTTTCAGCCCTTTGCTCGTTTTACGACACCATTTATGAAACTGACATTCAGCAGAATTTTTTCAGTCATCTGACCGACGAAATAGGCTTTGTGATCACCGAAAATCCCAACACCGAAAATCGATACAGGAGTTATGCCATCTTTAAAACCCGGAGCATAGATAGTTTTTTGGAAAGCATTTCAGAAATTTCGGCACCTTCAAATGGAACTGCTCAGGGTGAAAGAGATTCGTTTGCCATAAAAAAGTTTATTCCCGAAAGATTTTTCAGGAATTTTTTCGGCGAACTTTTCGCCCCTTTAGATTCAGCTCATTACACCCATATCGATGATTATGTGATATTCGGGAGTTCGCCTACCTCGCTCAATATGTTCATTTCAGGCTACCTTTCGGGTAAAACTCTCGATAAAAACGAAAATTACAAGAGTTTTTCCGACAATGTATCTGACGAAGCCAGTTTTTGCTTCTATGCCAACATACGTAAAAGTTTTGGCTTGCTCAATTCATTGCTGGCAAACAATATTTCAGGCTCACTGAGGAAAAACGAAAGCAATCTGCGTAACTTTCAGGCCCTGGCTTTCCAGTTTGCATCGGGTGGCAGCAAGTTTTATCTCAACGGATATCTCAAACACAATGCATTTTATATTGAAGAAAACCCCGCTATATGGGAGTTTCGCGCCGATACCACCATTGCCGGAAAGGCAAACATCATCACCGATCCTGCTGATCATACCCAAAAGGTGGTATTTCTGGATGTTTCTAACAATATGTATCTGTTGAACCATAACGGTGAACTGATCTGGAAAAAACATCTGGATGAAAGCCCCGTTAGCGAAATACATGTGGTCGAATCAAAGCAAAACAAAAAAGCCTTATTGGTATTCAATTCAAGAAACCTCATCCATATTTTCGGACTGAACGACCCAAACACAGCACAAAAGCTGATAAAACTACCTTTTGCTGCCACTGCCGGTATCAGTATTATTGATTACGAGAACAATTCCAACTACCGAATACTGGTACCCTGCCTGAATCAAAAAATATACAACTATTCTCTCGACGGCAAGCCCACGGCAGGATGGACCAACATCACCACCCTGGCCATATTGCTGGAACCCATTGAGCATATAAAGTTTGCCAAAAAAGAATTTCTGATCGCTACCGATAAGAACGGGAGGGTTTACATCCTCGACCGCAGGGGTTACGAGGTATTTAAGAACAAGAAACCCTTCCTGCAGGCAAAGAACAGCCGCTTTTTTATACACGCCGATGGAAAGAAACAATATCTGCTAACCAGCGACCGCAGCGGAAAACTCATTTTCATTTCACCCAACGGAGCGCTTGATGTGGTGAAATTAAACTCTTTTACCAACGATCATTATTTCGTTTATGGCGATTTTAATAACGATGGTCGTAACGATTTTATCTTTTTCGATCTGGGAAAGATATTTGTTTATAACCACAACAAAAAAAAGATCTTCGAAAGTTTCAACAAATACGAACCTGGAGGCAAGCCTGTTTACATAAAATTAAGCGCTACAAAATTTTATATAATATATCCTGATAAAAAGGCATCACGACTGGTTATGCTGAATAACCTGGGCTTCATGAAAACCGATGCTTATACCATTGGGAATCCAAACATTGAGATCAACAATCTGCTCAGCAAAAAAGTGAACAGCATAATTGTTTCTGACAGTGCAAAATTGCTTAATTATATCGTAGAGTAAAAAAACAGCTCAACGAATCATTAATATGGTTCATTTGTACAATACCATAATAATTTGCTATATTTGCTAACATAGAACTCAAAATATTCCCCCTATGAAACCAATAATTCTAAACCGTTATGTTCGGTTTTTCCTGATTTTTTTGGTAGTTTCCTGCATGTCGTCCTGTTATAAGGACCGCTTCGATCTCAATCGCCTCGAACAAGGTGGTGAGTGGTCGCCCGATGTGGCCGTCCCTTTAATATATTCCGACCTGACCATGAAAGACATTTTGGATGATTACGATCACGACAATCTTATTGTTGAAGATGGCAGCGGTTTCTTATACCTGGTATACACCAACAACATATTTTCACAAAAGGCGGAAGACATTCTTGTAATTTCCAACCAGAATATCAACACCTCTTTTGCCTTCAGTGTTGCAGGGGCACTACCCTTCGGAACAGACCTGACCGCCGCACCCAATACAGTCAGTTATTCATTTATCATGCCCAACAATGCGGTTATTGATGAATTGGATGCCAAGAATGGCCTGTTCGATTTCACCTTATACTCCCCCGACCTCAATCATAATGCAACCATCAATATCAAAATTCCGTCGGCAACTTTGGGCGGAATTCCATTCAACCAAAACATTGAATATACGGCAGGTTCAACCATTTCTCACCATATTAGCCTCAACGGATATAAAATACTGTTCGACAATACCGGAGGCAATCAGAATAAACTCGACATCACTTACACCATAACCCTTCATGGCTCCGGAGGTTCAAATAATTCACCTTACAATATCAATCTCGGCGAATCCTGTAACGGTATTAAATTCTCAAAAATACTGGGCGATTTAAAACAGATTCCTTTCGATTTGCCAAATGATACTGTTAATATCCGAATCTTTAGTAAAAACATTCATGGCATGATTGATTTCGAAAATCCCATGGTTCACATGTATGCCTACAATTCGTTTGGTATGCCTATCCGGCTCGATTATAATTATTTCAGGGCCACTTCCGGATGGAATGCTCCTTACGAAGTATTGTTAACCGGACTGCCATCACCATGGAACATACCGCCTGCTACCTCTCCCGGTCAGGATGCTCAAACAAACTTCGACTTGGTCAGGACCAATAGTAATATTTGGGATGCAATAGCGATATCGCCTCAAAAGTTTATTGCAGATATTTCAGGATTATCCAATCCGGCAGGTGGAATTTCAGGCAATTTTGCCCTGGATACCAGTCGGCTTAAAATAGATGCACAGGTTGAAATTCCATTATTTGGCAAAGCCTGGGATTTTATACTGCAGGACACCCTCGATCTGGAATTTGGTCAGGATATGGATAAAATAGAGTTTATGCTGTTCCGCATCAATACCACAAACGGTTTCCCTGTTGAAGCCATCCAGCAATTGATATTTATTGACGGTGCTGGCCATCCCATCGACTCCTTATTAATACCCGAGCAACAAACACTTGCGGCCGCTCCCTGCAATGGCGCACCCGATTACAGGGTAACTCAGTCGATAAAAAAACTCACCGAAAGCAAACTTGAACACAACCGTGTTGTCCCCCTGAAAAACTGTAAAAAGATCATTGTCCGTGCCAAACTTCTCACCACTCAGAGTGGAACCCAATTGGTTAAATTTTATTCCGATTACTCCTTAAATGTAAGAATTGGATTAAGAGTAAAGTTCAAAATAAATTATTAACCGAAAAACACTACCCTGATGAAAAGAAAATTACTTCAATATCTTACAATAATCATCTTGTGTTTGTTCTCTTTCAGAACTTTTGCTCAGGATGATATGACCCTTTACTCTCTGAACTCTGTGCCCCAGCAATATTATGATAATCCGGGCTTGATGCCAGTTACCAAATACCATATAGGCTGCATGCCGGTGCTGTTTATTCCCGTTTTATCTTCAAACTATACCAGTGTCTCAAACACTGGATTCAGGTGGGACAATCTTATCCGTTACGATAAGGAAAAAGATTCCTTGATCTTTGATTTTGAAAATACTATCAAAAAACTTTCGAAAAAAAACTACCTGACTATAAACCAACAAATTGAATGGCTCTCATTTGGATTTAAAATTAAGCACACCCAATACATCAATTTCTCATTCACCGAAAAATTCAAAATGCGGCTGACCTATCCAAAGGATTTGATATCAATGGCCGGGTTGGGCAATTCACAATTTATCGGTTCGGAAGCCAATTTCGACGGTATAGGCATTGATATGACACATTACCGTGAGTTTGCAATAGGATACACCAATCAAATTGACAACAAGTGGACTGTAGGGGGGCGTTTCAAACTACTGTTCGGGTTATCCAATATCTGGACAAAATCTACCGATGCAACTCTGGCCGTGGATGAAGATTTTTTTGATCTTACTGCCAATTCAAATGTAATTATTCATACCTCCGCACCCGAAAAAATTTATGAAATGATTAGTGATACAACCGATTCAAAACAACTTGAAACTGCTGACATTTCAAACTATATGCTCAATTTCAGCAATCCCGGTTTTGGGATTGATTTGGGGGCAAATTATAAGATCGATGACAAATGGTCGGTTTCGGCCAGCATTTTAGACTTTGGCTATATCTTTTGGAAAAATGGGACCCGTAAATATACCTCTACCGACAAAAGTTTTACTTTCAGAGGTATCGAGATCAATGAACTCATCAGAAATGATTCCGCGGAAATACTGGATATCCTGAGCAATCTTGTTGATTCCCTGGGAAATATTTTTAAAATTGAACAAGAGAACAAACTCTATGCAAGTCCGCTAAATCCGAAGATCTATATTAGTGGCAGCTATAATATTTCGAAAAAGGACAGGGCTACCGTAGTTTTCCGTGCCGATATTTTCGAAAACACTATCCACCCTGCATTCAGCCTGGCATACAACAGAACCTTCGGTAATATTCTCGATGTTGCTGTAAGTTACTCATACATGAATAAAGACTTTTTAAATCTCGGTCTGGGCTCTTCTTTGAGGTTTGGCCCTTTTCAGATTTTTCTGGTAACAGATAATTTGTTAGCAGCAATAATCCCTTACCACACAAAAAACATTAATGTGCATTTCGGATGCAACTACGTTTTCTACTATAAAAAATCCTATCCCCTCATGAAAATGTAAGTGGTATTAATTAGTATCAGCAACTACGGAATATTTTCTAATTTTGTAAAAATTCTACTTGAAAAAAACGCTCACATATTTCTTTCTCATCGCCTTAGTCATGCATTTTCATGCCTGCAAGGTGAATTATACTTTTACGGGAGCCTCTATTCCTCCTGAAATAAAAACTTTTTCGATACATTATCTGAAAAACACATCTTCACTCGTAAAGCCTTCTCTAAGCCAACAACTCACCGATGCCCTGCGCGAAAGATTTACCTCGCAAACCAATCTCGATCAGGTAAACAATGGAGGCGACTTTGATCTCTCCGGAGAAATAACCGGCTACACCACAGCTCCTATAGCTATTCAGGAAAATCAGACAGCTGCCATGAACCGCCTTACAGTTACCATCAATATCCGTTTTGTGAACAAGAAAAACGAGAATCAAAATTATGAAACATCATTTTCCCGTTATGCAGATTATCCCAGTTCTCAATCACTGGCCTCGGTCGAAGGCACCATACTTGATGAAATAATCGGCTATCTGGTGGATGATGTATTCAATAAAACAGCAGTTAACTGGTAAGGTGCAACAAGTATGAACAGGCCTGATTTTATTAAATACCTTGCAGAACCATCGGAAATAAAGAACCTGAACCCTAATGATATTAAAAGTATTCTGGATCAGTATCCTTATTTTCAGACGGCACATATGCTTTACTCTGCCTACCTGAGCAATTCCGGAGATATTCAACTGCACGAACAACTAAAAATATCAGCCGCCCATATCAACGACCGTTCGGTTTTATATTGGTTATTATACGGACAACAACATCGAACAGAAACGGTCCAGCCAAACATTGAGGTCAACACTGTTGAATTTCCTGAAGCTAATGGTGCAATTAAATTCAAAACTTCTGACAGCCCTACTTTTATACCTGAACCTGTTATTGAAGAAACATCTGTAGCTAAAGAAACGATAAGTGTTACCGAAAATGTTGCTCCTGAAAAACCTGTTGAAAAGGAAGAAATTCTTCCCCAGCCTGAAGAACAGGTGTCCATTGAATTAAAACCACCCACCATTCCTGATCCGGAACCGTTGATTTCAAAAACAATTGTTGAACCCCTGACATACAATCAGCCGGAACCTTTCTTGTTGAACCTGATCTCCAAAACCGTATCTTCCTATAAAATTTATCAACCCCAGGCAATAGAAAACAAGCCTGATCCGGAGATCAAACCTCAGCCTCACAAAAAAGATTTTTCTCTTATCGATAAATTTATCAAAGAAGAACCTCGGATGCCTAATCCGAAACGCGACTTTTTCAGCCCGGTAAATATGGCCGAAAACAGTAGCCTCGATAAAGATGAAATTGTTTCGGAAACTTTGGCAAAGATTTATTTTTCGCAAGGCCTTTTCGATAAATCACTAAGAATATACAAAAAATTATGTTTGGAATATCCGGAAAAAAGCAGTTACTTTGCACCCCAAATTAAAAATCTGGAATTAAAATTAAAAAAGTAACGAATTAAATAGTAAAGTAATGGGAGCGTATATTGTAATTTCTGTGTTAATTTTTATTGTTTGCATATTATTGGTTTTGGTCGTTTTGGTTCAAAATTCAAAAGGTGGAGGATTGGCATCAAATTTTTCTTCATCCAATCAGTTTATGGGTGTTAGAAAAACAGCCGACTTTCTGGAAAAAACAACCTGGATATTGGCTATAGCATTATTGGTTTTGAGCATGGCATCCATTTTTGTCATTCCCCGTTCCTCGACCAAAGGCAGTGTTGACAGCGAACTGAAACAACAAATGGATAACAACAAACCTGTTGATTACGCCCCTGTTCCAAAAAAATAATTTATTAATTTTTTGAATAAAATGTCAGAATGTCACTTTTCATTCTGACATTTTTTTTTGATAACTTATAAATCGGAAATTTTGTCTATCATAAGTGCAATACTTTCCTTTGGCACAAATTATGACAAGGCAGAAGCGATTAAAAAACTATAATTTTTTATATTCAAAATCACTTTAAAAATCATAATGATATGGCTAAAAATTTAGGAACACCAACAAAAGACAGAGTTCTGGTTGAACCGGCTCCGGCAGAAGAAAAAACAGCAGGCGGAATTATCATTCCGGATACAGCAAAAGAAAAACCCCAAAAAGGAAAAGTCCTTGCAGTAGGAAAAGGTAAAAAAGACGAACCTATGACAGTAAAAGTAGGTGATACCGTACTATACGGAAAATATTCAGGTACTGAAGTGGTACTGGATGGAAAAACTTATCTTATCATGAGAGAAGATGATATTTATATGGTCATCTGATAAATCTAAATTAATTTAACAACATAAAATTTAAATAAAATGGCAAAAGAAATAGTTTTTGATTCGAAAGCACGCGAAGCTTTGAAAAAAGGAGTTGACGCTTTATCAAACGCAGTTAAAGTAACTTTAGGACCTAAAGGCCGTAATGTTATTATTGATAAAAAATATGGCGCACCCACCATTACTAAAGATGGTGTTACCGTTGCAAAAGAAATCGAACTGAAAGACCCTGTTGAAAACATGGGAGCCCAATTGGTTAAAGAAGTAGCCTCGAAAACTGCTGACATAGCCGGTGACGGAACAACCACTGCTACGGTTTTAGCTCAATCGATAATTACAACTGGTTTAAAAAATGTTACTGCAGGTGCCAATCCAATGGATCTGAAACGCGGTATTGACAAAGCGGTTACCGCTGTTATTACACATCTGAAAAAACAATCCAAATCAGTAGGCGATAGTTTTGATAAAATCGAACAGGTAGCTACCATTTCTGCTAACAACGAAAGTTCTGTTGGAAAAATGATTGCAGAAGCAATGAAAAAAGTAAAAAAAGAAGGCGTCATTACCATCGAAGAAGCCAAAGGAACTGAAACAACTATTAATATAGTAGAAGGCATGCAGTTCGACCGCGGCTATATTTCGCCCTATTTTGTTACTGATACTGACAAAATGGAAACAATCTTCGAAAATCCTTACATCCTGATCTACGACAAAAAGATCTCGGCAATGAAAGATTTTCTTCCAATTTTAGAAAAAGAAGTTCAAACCGGTCGTCCTCTATTAATCATTTCTGAAGATGTAGAAAGCGAAGCTTTAGCCACTTTGGTGGTAAACAAACTCCGCGGTTCATTGAAAATTGCTGCTGTGAAAGCTCCGGGATTCGGCGACAGAAGAAAAGCCATGCTCGAAGATATCGCCATTCTTACAGGCGGTACTGTAATTTCAGAAGAAACCGGATATAAACTCGAAGATGCTGAATTATCTTATCTCGGACAAGCCGAGAAAATAGTGGTTGATAAAGACAATACCACCATTGTTAGTGGTAAAGGAAGCAAAGAGCAAATCCTTGCCCGCGTGAGCCAGATCAAAACCCAGATGGAAAACACTACTTCAGATTACGATCGTGAAAAACTCCAGGAACGCCTTGCCAAATTATCAGGCGGTGTTGCTGTCATCCAGGTAGGTGCTGCCAGCGAAATTGAAATGAAAGAAAAGAAAGATCGTTTCGACGATGCATTGCACGCAACCCGTGCAGCCGTTGAAGAAGGTATTGTTGCAGGTGGTGGAATCGCCTACATCCGTGCTATTGATGCTTTGCTGAAACTAAAAGGCGCAAACGAAGATGAAGAGATAGGTATTGCTATCATTAAAAGAGCCCTTGAAGAACCATTACGTCAAATCGTTGAAAACGCAGGTGTGGAAGGTTCTGTGGTTGTGCAGCGGGTTAAAGAAGGCAAAGACGATTTTGGCTTCAACGCTCGTACTGATAAATACGAAAAACTTTTCAAAGCAGGTGTTATCGATCCTACCAAAGTTACCCGTGTTGCTTTAGAAAACGCAGCATCGGTAGCCGGAATGTTCTTAACAACCGAATGTGTTATAGCTGATAGTAAAGAAGAAAATCCTGCACCAATGATGAACCCCGGAATGGGTGGCATGGGTGGCATGGGCGGAATGATGTAAGATTCATCCGCCTTATAAAAAAAACGCTCCGTGTGCGGAGCGTTTTTTTTATGCCCCAAAATATAAATTACAAATAAGCTCCAATTTTATAAATTTCAATTTATCAAACTCTGGCTTCTGTAGTTTGTATTTTGAATTTTGAATTTCGGTATTATTTGTCTTTTGTTATTTGATTTTTGGAATTTAAATTTTATGGTGCCATCCGGCTTATCTTCCAATTACTGTTTTCACTCTGACAAAATATTATCCGGTCGTGCAGCCGTCCCTCCCGGCCCTGCCAGAATTCATAATATTTTGGTTTAAAAACAAATCCTCCCCAATGCTCAGGTCGTTTGATCTCTTTTTTGGAACCGGTGAAATCATTTCTGCATCTTTCCAGAAAATTCCTGTCAGGTATTTTTTCGCTTTGAGGCGAAATAATAGCATTGATTTGGCTTTCAAGCGGCCGACTATAAAAGTAGGCATCCGATTCCTCACCGGAAATCTTCATCACACTTCCTTCCATGCGTACCTGCCGTTCCAGTTCTTTCCAAAAGAACAATAATGCGGCATTGGGATTTTGCAGAAGATGTTTTCCCTTGCGGCTATTATAATTGGTAAAAAAAACATAACCTTGTTCACCGGAATCCTTCAATAATACTAACCTCGACGACGGAAAGCCTTTTTCTGAAACCGTTGACAAAACCATTGCGGTGGGTTCATCAACCCCTGAATTTATTGCTTCATCAAGCCATTGATGAAATTGCACCATGGGGTCCTTAAGAATTAGTTTATCGTCTAAAGTGTTTTTCAGGTAATCTTTTCGGATATTTGCAAAACTATTAACCATTTTACTTTTTTTCAGTAAAGTTACTTCATCCTGATCGATTTTTCAAACTCATGGCCGGAATTTATATCCATATCCCCTTTTGCAAAAAGAAATGCCATTACTGCAATTTCTTTTCCACTCCTTCCGGTAAATTCAGAGAGCTATTGGTTCCTGCTCTGGTCAAGGAAATCGAGCTTCAACAATCCTATCTTAATGAGGAAATCAAAACCATTTATTTCGGTGGAGGAACCCCTTCCTTATTAAGTGGTGATGAAATCAATATGACAATCGATGCAGTCTGCAAACATTTCCCCGTTTCCGCAAACCCTGAAGTCTCCATAGAAGTCAACCCGGATGATATTAGTCCGGCCAAGATCAGGGAATTCAGAAGCACTGCTGTTACCCGTGTCAGCATGGGGGTACAATCTTTTTATGCTCCCGACCTGAAATATCTCAATCGTTTGCACGAGGAAGGCCAGGGCGAATATGCCATTAAATCCTTGCAGGATGCCGGTTACGAGAACTTAAGCATCGACCTCATCTATGGAGCGCCCTCCTTAGGCATGGGCCATTGGAAAGAAAACCTCCACAAAACCATTGAATTTGCGGTGCCCCATATTTCGGCTTATGCACTTACTGTGGAACCCAATACCAATCTGGAAGTGCTCATAAGTAAGCGCAAGCTGGCTGCCGTTTCTGAAGCCGAAACCATCAATCAGTTTAAATACCTTATGGGTTTTTTGAAAGACCATGGCTTTATTCATTACGAAATATCCAATTTTTGCCTTCCGGGTTTCGAATCTCGGCACAATTCAGCCTACTGGGATGGAACTTCCTATTTGGGTATCGGGCCTTCCGCACATTCCTTCAATAAAACTTCCCGTCAATGGAATTGCTCTCATTTGGAAAAATACATTGGAAGCATTGAACAAAACCTTATTCCTTTCGAAACCGAAGTGCTCACCGTTGATCAGAGATATAACGAATACATCATGACCTCATTGCGCACCCACAAAGGCATCAACCCTGATTTTGTAAAAACCGAATTTGGCTCAACCTATTCCGTTCATTTATCTGAATCGCTACGGAAATATGATGCAAGCGGATGGATAGAAATCGCAGACAACAATATTTGTTTGACAGATGAAGGCAAGCTGTTTTCGGATCTGATCAGTTCCGAGCTTTTCATCAATGTTTAACCTTCCCCTTATTAACCTTTTTAGGATTGCCTTCTTTATACATCTTCAAAGAATCCTGCAGCTCAGAAATAATATCCAGGCAATCTTCCGAACAGGAATTCATCGGATCGTCATCCAGCCTGATGCGCATATACACCGGCTGATGGTCCGAAAACTCAAATCCGCAAGCTATGGTCTGCACCTGTTCCACCACCACATTGGGCGAAGTAACAAAAAAGTCGTAAGTAGTCGTCGGTGTCAATCCCGGACGGTAAGCCTCATTCACGTCGCGGTTGGTGGGAATCTTTTTATCATAGGCCCAGTGCCAGTCTTCGGGCAGGTAATCTTCCGGAATTACCGGCGTTCCCTGCTTTTTACGGTAACTCGAATAGTATTTCATATTAGCATAATCAGGCGGGTTTTGATTCCAGTCGCCACCAAGCACTACATAATTTCCCTGGGCATACTCCTGTAAAATAAAACTCCGCAACATCCACAGTTCGTATTGTCGCAACATATCCGCATTTTCGAAAGCCGAATTGTGTGTATTGATCACAATCAGTTCATGCGAATTTTTAAGTTTGTATCGTTGCATTATAAAGCAGCGGTCCAGCATAAAAACCTTCATCGGCCACGGATAATTTACCGGAAAAGAATAACGTTCTGAAATATCCGGATGAGGTTTCGAATAAGTAACAATTCCCGAGATCACCTCACCCATAGGTTTTAAAACCGGAAGGGGCACATATTTTACATGGTAATTGGTGGCAAAACATATAGTGTGATTGGCCAACGCATCCGACAATAAATTTACTTCATTGGTAAAATAACTGCGCCTGGCCAGGGTATCTACCTCTTGCAACATAATAAAATCAAGTGTATCATGCTCCGACAAAAACTTGTGAACTCCATTCAGGTTTTGTTGAAAACTACTGTCGTCAGGCCTTACTTTCTTGCCGCCGTCGTAGAAAAAATCCATTTTCTTATCCAAACCGCAGTAGCCAATATTCCACGTTATAAATGAAAATTCGTCTTTTTCAAGTGTCGTTGCAATGGAATCTTTCACTTTAATTATTTCAACAGGAGGCGGTTGAAAATCGGATAGCGTAAAATAGAGCATAAATGAGCCCACCAATACCGTCACCACAATCAATGTGAACACCAGGTATTGGATAATGATTTTAACCGCCCTCATTCGAAATTTTTTATAAAAATACGATAATTTCATTATACCTGCATACACAATCAGTTTTTGCTCCCCTCAAATCACCCCCGCTGAAATTCCTGGCATGCTTGCTAACATCTGTGTCATGTCTGCTGACATTCATTTTATGCCACCTGATGGTCACGTTATGCCAGTCGATGGTTGCGTTATGCCTCCTGACCTTCGCGTTTTGTCAGTCGATGGTCACGTTATGCCTCCTGATGGTCGCGTTATGCCAGTCGATGGTTGCGTTATGCCAGTCGATGGTCACGTTTTGCCTCCTGATGGTCACGTTTTGTCAGTCGATGGTCACGTTATGCCTCCTGACCTTCACGTTTTGGCAGTCGATGGTCGCGTTATGCCAGTCGATGGTTGCGTTTTCCCTCCTGATGGTCGCGTTTTGGCAGTCGATGGTAACGTTCTGCCTCCTGACCTTCACGTTTTGACAGTCGATGGTTGCGTTATGCATCCTGATGGTCGCGTTATGCCAGTCGATGGTTGCGTTATGCCTCCTGATGGTCACGTTTTGTCAGTCGATGGTAACGTTCTGTCTCCTGATGGTTGCGTTTTGGCAGTCGATGGTTGCGTTATGCAATCAAACTCTAATATATCTCAGTTAAAGCTAACAAAGTCAATAGTATAGTAAAAACTCCCTCCAAAGTCTCTTGTCCCATCCCTTGAACATTGAAAATTGAACATTTATTATTGAGCATTTCTCCATTTTCTTAGTGTCTCTTAGTGTCCTTCGTGCCTTAGTGGTTTTTTCAAACTCCGCACTCCAAACCTCAACTCTGCCCTCCAAACTTTTTTTCATCAAAACTTAAAACAAGTTAAATTCTTTCCTACTTTTACTTTGCTTTTTACTATCTCCTTTTCACCTTTAATAACTAATAACATGGACAAGAAAAAAATCATCCTTTCGGCCATCATCGGCATTTTTGTGATTTTAACCATAGTGATAATAGTTCGTTCCAAATCGCAGGCTATTGTCAAAGTAAATCCTGCATTCAAAGAATACATTTCGGGTTTTACCTCAGGGGTGGTTTCAACCGAATCAACCATCAAGGTGAGGTTGAATTTCGATGTAGCCGATTCCTCGAAATTCGAAAAAGTAATTGATCAGAAATTGTTCGGTTTTTCCCCGGGAATCGATGGCAAGGCTTATTGGGTCGACCCGCGCACCGTTGAATTCCGGCCCGACAAACGGCTCGAATCCAACACCCTCTTCACCGTCAAATTCTATTTATCAGAGGTGATTGATGTGCCCGACAGCATGAAAACCTTCGTGTTTCAGTTCCGCACCGTAAAGCAGGCTTTCGAAGTTAGTGTCGACAACCATAAGGCTTACAATAACAAAGATCTGAAGTGGGAAAAACTTTCGGGAACCATTGTCATGGCCGATGCAGCCGAAATAGAAGATGTGCAAAAACTGCTGGCTGCCAAACAAGGCAACCGCAATCTGAAGATCAAGGTAATTGCCGGGGGAGATAAAAAAACCTTCACCTATACCATTGATAGTGTAAGCCGTACTAAGGACAAATCGTATGTGGATATTTCATGGAACGGAAAACCCATTGGCGCCGACAACAAAAGTTCGCTCATAGAAACCATTCCCTCAATCGATGATTTTAAACTGCTCTCGGTTAAAGCCATACAAACCCCCGATCAGTATATAAAACTACAGTTTTCTGACCCCTTGCTTATGGATCAGGAACTAAGCGGACTGATTAATTTAAGTAAAACCAAAGATCTGAAATTTGTGATCGAAGATAATGAGATTCGGGTTTATCCCCCTCTGGTGATCGGTGGCGATGAAATAATAACCATTGAAACAGCCATTAAGAACATCAACAACAAAGAACTGGGCAAAAAATATATTGATGGCATCAGCTTCGAGGATATCAAACCCGAGATACGCCTGGTGGGCGAAGGTAACATCCTGCCCAGTACCAATGGATTGATATTTCCCTTCGAAGCAGTGAATATCAATGCCGTGGATGTAAAGATTCTGAAAATTTACGAAACCAGCGTCACCCAGTTCCTCCAGGTGAACGATCTGGAAGGCGACCGCGAACTGAGCCGCGTAGGTAAAGTGGTGTTTAAAAAGACCATTCAATTGCAAACCGTTAAATCGGAAGTGTTGAACTACGGCAAATGGAACCGCTACTTCTTAGATCTGGCCGACCTGATAAAGACCGAACCGGGAGCCATCTACAAAGTATCTTTAAGCATACGGAAAGCCTATTCCACTTATAGCAATTGCGAAGGAACGGACGACCAGACCGAAGATAATATTACAGCCGCCTGGGACGAAACCGAAGATGCCGAACCTGAAAACTGGTATTATTACGATTATTATGGCTATTATTACGACGACTATGATTATTACGATTACGACTGGAGCGAACGCGACAATCCCTGTGAAGAATCGTATTATTCCAACAAAACGGTCAGCCGCAATGTGCTGGCAACCGATATTGGCCTTATTGCCAAAGTGGGTACTTCAGGCGAACTGAACATTTTTGCTACCGACCTGGTTTCTGCCAAGCCTATGGCGGGTGTGGATATTACTATACTCGACTATCAGAACCAGGAACTCAACCGCGCTACCACCAACAGCGATGGCAAAGTGCTTATTCAGTTAAAGAAAGTTCCTTACCTGGTGGTTGCAAAAAAAGGCGGACAGCGCTCCTACCTGAAACTTACCGGTGGGTCGTCATTATCGCTGAGCATGTTCGATGTGGGCGGTGAATCGGTGCGCAAAGGGATCAAAGGATTCCTCTATGGCGAAAGAGGGGTGTGGCGTCCGGGCGATTCCATCTTCCTGACCTTTATCCTGGAAGATAAACTCAACAAACTCTCGCCCGAAGCCCCCGTTATATTTAACCTTACGAACCCGCGCGGACAAAAGGTGCAGCATATGGTGAAAACAAAATCGGTGAACGGCTTCTACGATTTCCGCACAGCCACCGACCCGGGAGCTTTGACAGGTTACTGGAATGCCACAGTGCAGGTAGGAGGTTCAACCTTCAGCAAATCGCTGAGAATAGAAACCATAAAACCCAACCGGCTGAAGCTGAAACTTGATTTTGGCAGCGATAAGATCACCAAAGAGACCAAGGGAGTGCTGGAAGCCAAATGGCTGCATGGCGCTATTGCCCGCAACCTGAAAGCTGATATTACCATGACACTGAACCGCTCTACAACCGCTTTCCCAAAATTCTCTAACTATGTTTTCGACGATCCCGCTAAGAAGTTCTATTCGGAAACCTACAACATATTCAATGGTACCCTCAATAATGAAGGCCAGACCGAAGTATTTCCCGATATCAGTACCGAAAGCAATGCCCCCGGAGTGTTGCGTGCCACTTTCGAGACCCGGGTGTTTGAACCGGGTGGTGAATTCAGTGTTGACCAGTTTTCGGTGCAATATTATCCTTATACAAGCTATGTGGGAATCAGTGTTCCCGAAGGCAGCCAATACACCAGCATGCTGATGACCGATAAGGATTATATCATAAAGTATGTAAACCTCGATAAAGACGGAAAGCCCGTAGCATCGAACAATATTAAGGTTGATATTTATAAAGTGAACTGGCGCTGGTGGTGGGACAACAGCAGCAACGATGTGGCCGATTTCGTGCGCAGCACTTACAACGAACCTTATAAAACCTACAACCTTACTTCAGTTCAGGGAAAGGGACAGTTTACGATGAATATCCCCGAAGCAGACTATGGCAGGTTCTATATCCGCATCACCGATAAACTGAGCGGACACAGTACCGGCAAAATAGTCTATTACGACTGGCCCGGCTGGGCAAGCCGCTCGCGCGACGGAAAGGAAGGCGCTGCCATGCTGATGTTCTCGGCCGATAAAGAAAAATATGCTGTGGGCGATAAAGTGAAACTCACCATCCCCAGCAGCGAAGGCGCACGCATACTCATCACCCTGGAAACCGGCACCAAGGTTCTGGAATCCTACTGGGTGAATACGGAAAAAGACCAGACCACTTTTACATTTGATGTAACAGAAATAATGGCTCCCAACATTTATGTGAGCGTAGAACTGATACAGCCTCACGGTCAAACTGCCAACGACCTTCCCATAAGGCTCTATGGTGTGATACCCATTATGGTGGAAGACCCGAATACGCATTTGCGGCCCGTCATAACGATGAAAGATGTGATACGTCCCGAAGAGGATGCCAGCATCACCATAAAGGAAGAAACAGGCAAGGCCATGACCTATACCGTGGCTGTGGTGGATGAAGGTTTGCTCGACCTGACCAAGTTCAAAACTCCTGATCCATGGAATTATTTCTATGCACGAGAGGCACTGGGTGTGAAATCGTGGGATTTGTACGACCAGGTGATGGGCGCATACGGTGGTCAACTGGAAAGGATATTAAGCATAGGCGGCGGTGACGACGGAGGCGATGGAAAAGGCGCCAACCGTGCCAACCGTTTTAAACCCATGGTGAAGTTCTTCGGACCGTTTGCCCTCGGCAAGGGAAGCTCGAAAACCTATACCTTCAAAATGCCGCAGTATATAGGTTCGGTTCGTGTGATGGTGATAGCCGGGCAGAACGGAGCGTATGGTTCGACCGAAAAGACCGTTGCTGTGCGCAAACCGCTGATGATACTTGCCACCCTGCCCCGCGTGGTGGGTCCCGGCGAAACGGTGAGCCTGCCGGTAAGTGTGTTTGCTATGGAGAAATTCGTGAAAAATGTTTCGGTAACGGTATCCACCAACGAAATGTTCAGCATTGCCGATGGTAATAGCAAGAGCCTCACCTTTTCGGAGATAGGCGATGATATGGTAAATTTCCAGCTTAAAGTAAAAGATGCCATTGGAGTAGGTAAGGTAAAGGTTGTGGCCAAAAGCGGCAACGAAACTGCCCGTTTCGACATCGAAATAGATGTGCGCAACCCCAATCCCGAAACTACGGAAGTGATGGCCAACATCATCAAAGGCGGAAACACCTGGAACACGAATTATACCCCTGTGGGAATTTTTGGCACCAATAAAGGTACTATAGAAGTTTCGTCTATCCCTCCCATCAACCTCGAGAAGCGGTTGAAATACCTGGTATCCTATCCCTATGGATGTATCGAACAAACCACCTCTGCGGCATTTCCGCAATTGTTCCTGGCCGACCTGATGGATCTGGACGACACCTTCAAGAAGAATATTGAACGCAACATCAAGGCCTCCATCAACCGCATCAATGGGTTTATGACGCCTTCGGGAGGTTTCTCCTACTGGCCCGGCGGATACGGAGCCGACGAATGGGGTTCGAATTATGCAGGTCATTTTCTGCTGGAAGCCCAGGCCAAAGGCTATACCGTTTCCACAGTAGTGCTCAGACGGTGGACAAAATACCAGAAACGCAAGGCATTGGAATGGTCGCCGACCTTTAACGGCTATTATTACAACTACGACCTGGTGCAGGCCTACCGTTTGTATACTCTGGCGCTGGCCAAGTCGCCAGAAATGGGCGCCATGAACCTGCTGAAAGAACAAAAGAACCTCAGCATTCAGGCCAAATGGCGGCTGGCGGCTGCCTATCAGCTTGCAGGCCAAACTGCCATTGCCAAACAAATGGTGTCCTCGGCATCTACCACCATCAAGCCTTATAAGGAACTTTCGTTCACCTACGGTTCGGACGAACGCGACCGGGCCATGATAGTGGAGGCGCTTACTCTGCTTGATATGCGCACCAAAGCCGCACCCATCATTCGGGTGATCTCCGAACGGCTGAGTAACGACCAGTGGATGAGTACCCAATCGACCGCCTATTGTTTGCTGGCTATTTCGAAGTTTGTAAATTCAACCGGAAACAACAGCGGGCTCGATTTTACCTATACTCTGGGCAACGGAGCTGCCGTGAACAAAAAATCGGCACGCAGCATCGCCACCATCGATATGAACCTCAACAAATCGGTGCAGAAAGGCAAACTCAAGATAAAGAACAACGGCAAAGGAATTCTGTATGCACGATTGATATTGAGCGGTGTTCCGGCTGTGGGCGATGAAAAGGCTGCCGAAAACAACCTGAAGATCGAGGTATTATATAAGACCTTGAAAGGCGATAAAATTGATCCTTCGAAACTCGAACAGGGCACTGATTTTATGGCCGAGGTAACCCTTTCGAACCCCGGACTGATGGGATTCTATTACAACATGGCCCTGTCGCACATCTTCCCCTCGGGTTGGGAAATTCACAACACCCGTATGGACGATTCGTACGGTAGGGTGCAGAATTCGGGCTACGATTACCAGGATTTCCGCGACGACCGTGTGTATACCTTCTTCAGCCTGGGCAGCAATGAGAAAAAGACTTATAAGGTGCTGCTCAACGCCAGCTACCTGGGCCGCTTCTATTTGCCAACCACCAACTGCTCGGCCATGTACGACGAAGACATCTATGCCCGCACCAAAGGCATGTGGGTTGAAGTGGTGCCGTATAACGATAAGGCGACGGCAAAGAAGTGAGATAAAGGACAGTCGGCATATGGTCCCAAATGTGTAGTTGTCATTTTGTCATGCAGTTGGATAGGTTTGAACGATAAGCAATACTTGCTTTGCATTAACTGTTCCGGTTAGTGTATTGAACATTCATAGCTATGCAGTAACTCCTGCCAACTTTGTATTGACCATTTCACAACAAGCATCAATCATTACCATGCAGGAATAAACCATTACAACATTTGCATGAACCATTGTAAATCTTACATCGACCATGACGGACCTTACATTGACCATGTCGGCTTGTGTAATGACCGCGTCGGCACCTTACAAGTCATTTTT
>CAYXXU010000077.1:0-20324 GCA_964469155.1 uncultured Bacteroidales bacterium | reverse complement strand
CAGCAATAGTAATTAAGGAATGAATTTATCAACTACATTTTAGAATAGAGCCATTACAATTAATGACCACAAATGACGCGAAGCAAATGACCTGAAAAATGTTCAATAATCAATGTCTATGTTCAATGCTCAACTCCGAACTCATGGCACTCCGAACTCCAAACTTCCTCAAAAAGTATTCGTAAACCCGAAATGAATCTTCCCCTGCTTTAACGAAACCGTCTGTCCAAACTGGCTTCCCAGGGCATAATACAACTGGAACTGCCCTATTTTCGTATCGAAGGCCACCCCTGCCCCGAATCCGTAGGGAATATCGTGCACAAAAGCCTGGAGGGTGCGTTTCTCGTAATAGGCCGTATTAAAAAACAGCGCAAAAAACGAATTCTTCTCGAACAGGTAGCGAAACTCGAACAAAAACATATTGTAGTTCGAAGCCAGAATAGATTCCTCGTCGAAACCACGCAGCGATCGCAGTCCGCCGAGTTTGAACATTTCGTTCACAAAAATGGTCTGGTTGAACAAATAAGCATTTTCGGTGCGCAGCAGCATAGTGGCCTTGCGAAACGTGGGGATAAACACCTCGCCGCTGAGCAAAAACTTGAATTGGGTAGTTTTTAGTTTAAGGCTGTCGTACAAAACGGGGTTCAGGGCCGCATTGCGGCGTATCTTCTTCTGCCCGGCGGCGCCTAAAAAATACACCTGGTAGCCCCGCGTAGGGTTGAGTTTATAATTATACCGCTCAAAATTCAGGTCGAGGCCAAACAAATTGGCCGACACATCGGCAAAATCGGGCAACACCGTAACGCTTTCGAAACCTGTTGTGTTCAGCAGGTTCGATTTGTAGATATCGGCAAACACCTTCACATAATTGGCCCCCAGGAAAAAATACTGCAGACCGATATTGTGGGTTAGGGTCAGGTAAGTAGTATCTTTTTTGTAGAGCAGAAATTTATAGTTAATCCCGAAAGGCGTGCCAAACAGGTAAGGGTAAGCAAGGTTCAGCTTCAGGTCCTGCGTGCCTTTGGTGATGCTTTGCCAGTGCAGGTCAATCAGTTCGCCGCGGCCGAAACTGTTCAGCAGCGAAAGCTTCAGTTCGCCGTTTATCAGCAGTTTGCCGGTGGTGGTGTTATTGGGCAAAATGCCAATTACCCCGTAAAATTTGCTGGCCTTTCGTTTTTCGAGGTACAGGAATATCTTGCTTTTATCTTCGGTAAACAGTACCTCGGCAGGCTTGATAACGCTGGCAAACTGCAGTTCGCGCAGCCGCGCCGCCACCTTTCCGAAACGCGATTCGTTATACAACTGCCCCGGTTTTATACCAATATAATTATAGATAAAACCTCTGGCAATTTTGGCTGTACCTTTCAGCACCACACTGTCGATACTGATCTTATTGTTCTTTTGAAAATTGATGGAAGCCTCCACCTGGCTGCCTTCGATGGAAACGCTGTCGAGTTTGAAGGTAGCAAACGGGTAGCCGTTGTTCTCGCAATAGCCCAGCAGTTTCTCCGACAGCAGGGCCAGTTCCTGGTATTTGAACGGTTTTCCGGTAAAAAGCTTTTCGCTGAAATCCACCTCGTTCACCAGGTACTTATCAAGGTTACCCTTACGCAGCTTCACATAGCGATACTGCTGTCCCAAAACCATCCAGGCCCTAACGCTCACCGAATCCTGCACCACCGAATCGATAGAAGCCGCCAGGTAGCCCTGCATAAAACAGTTGTAGAGCAAACCCTGCAGCGCTTCCATGGCTTCGGGTTTGGTAGCAAATTGTTTATCGGGCAGAAATTTCCTTATCTTTTTCTGAAGCGTATCTTTCGAAATAATTTGCAGGCTGATGGCTTTCTGAGCAAACGATCCATGCGCCAAACCCCCTGACAGGCATGCCATAAAAACAAAACGCATAAAATATCTTCCGGCCATCGGCTGATCTTATTGTAACAGGTATTATTATTCAATCCGCCAGTCGATGGGTTGCATACCCTGACTGATCAGCACATTATTGGTTTGCGAAAAATGCTTACAGCCCAAAAAACCCTGATATGATGACAAGGGCGAAGGATGCGGGGCTTTCAGCACAAAATGCTTTTCTTTATCAATCAAAACTTCCTTGCCTTGCGCAAATTTCCCCCAAAGCAGAAAAACCAACCCTTTCTTATGCAGGCTCAATTGTTTTATCACCGCATCAGTAAAAATATGCCAGCCGAAATCCTGGTGCGAATTGGCCGAATTTGCCCTCACCGTCAGCGAAGCATTCAGCAGCAGTACACCCTGCCTGGCCCATTTTTCGAGATTGCCCGAAACGGGAATGGGAATGCCCAGATCATCGTGCAACTCTTTAAAAATGTTTTCCAACGAAGGCGGCTTTTTTATTCCCGGCGAAACCGAAAAACACAATCCGTTGGCCTGTCCCGGGCCATGATACGGGTCCTGCCCTATAATAACCACCTTCACCTTATCGACGGGGGTATAATTGAAAGCAGAAAAAATCTGCGCACCGGGAGGGTACACAATGTACTTTCGCTTTTCTTCCACCAGTTTCTCTTTCAATCGCAGAAAATAGTCAGATTCAAATTGATCAGACAATATCTGCTTCCAGCTTTCCTCAATCTGAGGGGCAATCTTCTGCATAAAACAATATTTACGGTAAAATTAATTCAAAAAAGTCACCCTCGTTATTTTTGATCATAATTCAGGCACTCTATTAAGCGAACTTAATATCCCCCTGATAGATATCTACAATTAATAGCCGCAGATTCGCAGATTATAGGATTTATTATCAATTATTTAAAAAATTGCACAGATTACAATCGTAAATTTAAAAATTTCATTTTTTAATTTACGCTCTGCGAAATTTTTAGCTAAGTAAATCTGCGAATCTGCGGCGATTTAAAAGACAAAAATGTGCGGAGCAACTCACAGATATTTATCAGTTGATCAATGCAGTTAAATGATAGGGGCTAACGTAATTTTTTACTGAATATTTTGTTCACAATAATAATGTTGATAAGTTTTTACTTCGTAAAACCCTCTGATAACAATATAATTCGTACATTTGCATCATATAAACTAATAACAACGAACTTTCTATGAGAAAAACCATTGCAATAATTGTCTTAGTATTATTAGTAGTCGTATCCATTTCTTCCTGCAAAACAGCTTCGCATTGTGATGCATACAAATCTCATCAATCGCACTCAAAGTATTAAAAAATGAAAAAAACCATCTCAATATTTTTGTTATTAATTGTTGTTTCGCTGGTTTTGGCCTCTTGCCGCACCCGCGAACTTTGCCCTGCATACAACAGAATTGACACAAAAACAGTTGTAAAAAGAGGATAAACATTATCCTGTCGTTGCGATTTACAAGCGTTTTTTCTGTACCTTTGTACAAACTTACATCCCCGATGTTTCCTTTACGGAAAATATTTCTTGCTTCTACATTACTGATCCTTTCAGCCGGGTTTCTATTCGGACAATCCGAATCGAACCTCGACAAAAAAGTGCTGTTCCGCCGCGAGCAAACCGGGTTCATTATGGTTCATTCCGGTGGTTTCGGATTAGGATACCGCAACGGAAAAAGCAAAACCTATTTCCGGAAATTCATGTGGGAAATTGATGGCCTCAACCTAAAGCATCCCAAGGAATTCAAAATATCATCCTACTACGAAAACTCTAAGAATTTTATCTACGGCAAATTAAATAGCTTTTATGTACTGCGCGGAGGTGTTGGCCAACAGCATGTACTGAACGGAAAACCTTACTGGGGCGGAGTGGAAGTCAGGGTTTTCTATATGGGGGGCCTCTCGCTCGGATTTGCCAAGCCCACTTACATGTATATTGTAAAATACAACGAACTGACCGGCGAATCTTATCTTGACATACAGCGATTTGATCCCGACCAGCACAGCATCACCGATATTTACGGCCGTGCTCCTTTTTTCAAAGGATTCGACCATATTGGTTTGTATCCCGGCCTGTATCTCAAGGCAGGACTGAGTTTCGAATATGGTGCCGACGATAAATTCGTTAAATCACTTGAAGTCGGAGCCTTTTTGGATGCTTTTTACAAGAACGTGCCTATAATGGCAAAACAAAAAAATCAGTTTTACTTTGCTAATGTGTATATCGCATTTCATCTGGGTAAAAGAAAATTCTGATCGTTTCATTATATTATTAGAAATGGATACCGTTTATCCACACAAAAAGAAACCTGACTGGCTCAGAATAAAACTGCCTTCTACCAACGACTATTCTTATATCAAAGAATATCTGACCGAGGCCAACCTGCATACCATCTGCGAAAGCGGAAAATGTCCGAATCAGGCTGAATGTTGGGCGGCAAAAACCGCCACCTTCCTAATATTAGGCAATATTTGTACCCGTAATTGTAAGTTTTGCGGTGTAACAACGGGAAAACCGCTGCCTGCAGACCCACTTGAACCCGAAAAACTGGCAGAAGTAGTACATCAATTAAAACTTAAACACTGTGTAATTACATCCGTCACCCGCGACGACCTGGAAGATGGAGGCGCAAAAATTTGGCATGATACCATTATAACAATAAGGGCAAAAAATCCGGGCATAACCCTCGAAGCCCTCATCCCTGATTTTAATGGAAATAAAGCACCCTTATCATACGTTATATCTTCAAAGCCCGACATAATTTCTCATAACCTCGAAACGGTAAAAAGATTAACACCTGAAATCAGAAGCAAAGCCAGTTTTGAAAGAAGCCTGCAAGTATTGAAATTCATAGCTGATTCAGGCACAGCAGCAAAATCAGGTTTCATGCTGGGCTTAGGAGAAACCATGGAAGAAATTGAAGAAACCCTTGATGAACTGGTAAAAGTTAACTGTAAAATAGTTACCATCGGGCAATACCTGCAACCATCAAGAAGCCATACTCCGGTAGTAAAATACTATACACCCGGTGAATTTGAGCAGATCAGGAACATGGCCCTGCAAAAAAAGTTCGATCAGGTTGAATGCGCCCCCTTGGTCAGGTCGTCTTATCATGCCGAAAAACACGTAAAATTTACCGTTAACTGATTTTTTACTACCGTTAACTTTTTTGTCGCACCAAAATCCTCATCAATTTATTATCTTTGGATTCAGTTCTTTAAATCATGTCAAATTATTTCCTCAGAATTATTGCTCTTTTTGAAAAAAGACGTATCTTGTAGCGATTTTTAGAGGTAAAAAAACGACCATATTTTATTTGTTTAACAATTAATAATCAACCTAATAACAAAATGAAAAATAAAAAATTACTTTACACTATCATTGGATTGAGTGTAGTTATTACCATTGTCATATCTTCGGTAATAGGCAAAGATCAGGAAAGAAAGTATAATCCAAGAAAATCGCAATTCTATCAGGAAATAGATGGCGCAGTAAAATGGCTTGCATCCATCAGGAATAACCAGGTTACAGGCGAGTTGAATCCGATTGATGTGTTGAATTCCCGCAAAGAGATCGCTCAACTAATGAGTAGTAAAACTTTAAATCTGCAATGGACTGAACTGGGCCCAAACAATGTAGGTGGAAGAACCCGTGCAATTCTGGTCGACAGAAATAACAGCAACCTTATTTACGCAGGTGGTGTTAGCGGTGGTTTATTCAGGTCTACCACCGGTGGTACCTCCTGGGAACCACTACCCGGTATGCCCGATGTGAACATCGCCAGTATAGCGCAAAATCCATTAAACGGAAATCTGTACGTTGGTACAGGAGAATCATTTGCCAATGTTGGGTATGCCGGTGGAACCCCCGGTTTCCTGGGTTCAGGCTTGTATGAATCAACTGATGGTGGTGCTACCTGGAATATTTTCCATAATGCCAAACCAGCCACTACCAATTCAACCGCCATCGACTGGGCCTTTGTGAACCGTATCGCCGTCGACCCATCCAACGGAAGAGTTTACGCAGCCACCAACCGTGGTTTAAGATACTGGGATGATGGAGCAAGTGCATGGATCAACCCCGTTTATTTATCCAATGGTACCACTCTGAACTTAGCCAATTGCAATTGCGTGGTGGTTGGTGCTGACAGAACCGTGGCCATTGCCATTGGAAATAAAGTTTATGTTTCACCCGGCGGCACTGGAAATGGAGATCCTCATACCTACGTTGAAAAAACCCCTGTTACAGGAGTTGGCAGAACCGAATTGGCCATTGCACCTTCCAATCCTAACAATATCTATGCTTGTATCGCAAAAGGAACAGGAGCCTTACAAGGTGTCTATCGTACTACCGATAAAGGTGACAATTGGACACTCATTGGTCCGGGCGGTAGTACAGATTTTGATTTATTTGGCCCAAATAATCAGGGGGGATATGATAATTGTATTGCTGTTCACCCTACCAATCCTGATAAAATATTTGTTGGCGGACTGGTAATCTGGGAATGGCATTTGGGAAGCAGCTTTGTTCAGATTACAACTGGAGATGGAGATATTGATGCCCATGTCGACATGCATGCTATTGTATTTGATCCAAATAATCCAAGTACCTTCTATTTAGGCTCCGATGGGGGTGTTTCAAAAACAACCAATACGGGCCTATCATTTATTACCATTAATAAAAATTATAATATTACTCAGTTTTATGCCATGGCCATGAACGGGTCAACAGGTATCATGGGCGGAACTCAGGATAATAGCAATCCTTATGTCAGCGGAATCGGTTCCAATGATTATCAAAAAAAGACAGCTCAAATTCTTTTTGGAGGTGATGGCGGATGGGCTGCCTTTTCATTAATTAATACAGACGCATTTTTTGGAACCATGCAAAGTGCCAATTGCTGGAGATCTCCTGATCGGGGAAGTTCATTCCAGGCATCCGCAGATAAAGCTTTTTTTAGCGGCACTATGTTAGCCAGCGGCACTCCGGGCGATGGAAACTATGCTCCATTTGTTACCCCATTATTGCTCTGGGAAAGTTTCAACGATCTGCACAGTCCTTACGGAACCTGGTTTGTTGCTGACACGAATTATTCAGTTGGGGATGTTGTTACTGTTTATAGTCAAAACAACCGTTATCCGTTCCAACACGTATTAACTGCCAGTGAGGGAAATTTAAATGATGGCGATTCCTTATTCGTTCAGGATATTGTTACCTCTAAATTCTTTATAGGATTAAACAATGGAATCTGGATGACCTTTGGCCCTCTGCAATTTCAGGGAGTACCTCAATGGCATCAAATTTCTAACATTGCTTCACCTCACACTATGACCATTTCTAAAGATGGAAACTATATGTTTGTTGGCACAATCGGCGGCTCGTTATACCGTATTTCTAATATTCTGGCAATCACCGATTCGCTTAGTGCCTGGTATAACAGTCCATATTGCGTAATTGAAACAAAATTACTTAACAACTTCTCGCAGGCAGTTACCAGTGTAGCCGTTGACCCCAATAATCCTGAACGTATTTTAGTGACCCTGGGAAATTATGGAAATACATCTTATGTTTACTATTGCGCCAATGCTCTTGATCAAACTCCAACCTTTACATCAAAACAAGGCACTACCGTTAATAAAAAATTACCTGCTATGCCCGTTTACAGTGCCATATTTGAAATGGCAAATCCCAATATGGTGTTAGTGGGTACCGATTATGGCATTTTTGCAACTGAAGATATTACCAAAGCAGCAGCACAAATTGAATGGACTGAGCAGAATTCTGGTATGGCCAGGGTACCTGTTTACATGATACGTCAGCAGATATTTGATTACCCCGGTGTAACCAACTACGGTAAAATATACCTCGGAACCCATGGTAAAGGTTTTTATGGAAATGACCAGTACTTGGGAATAAACGACAATGAATCAGCGAAAGCGAATAATTCAGGCAAAATTCTTGTGTATCCAAATCCCGTAGTTGATAATGTAAATATTGGTTATGCTCTCACCCAAAAATCAAGTGTTACAATTAAAATATTTGATCTGAATGGGAAAGTTGTAAAAATGCTTAATTTGATAAATAAAGCAAATGGCTACCATACTGAATCAATAAATTGCAGCGATTTGAACAGAGGAACTTACATTGTTCAGATTCTTGAAGGTAACAATAGCAGAACTTCAAAATTTATTGTAACTAAATAATTTTTTAATAGACCCTGCAAACTTGCAGGGTCTTATTTTTTCTTTTTTAAAAACGATTTATAAAAATTACATCATGAAAAAAGTATTATCTACAATTATTCTTGTTTTTCTGGCATGCATAGGATTTTCCCTCAATACAATGTTTGCACCCACATTGGTTGCCCCTGCCAATAATGCAATAAATCAAATGCCCAATGCTTTCATGAACTGGTCAGCAGTTCCGGGAGCATTCCATTATAAGCTCCAAATTAGTACAGATAGTTTGTTTGGGGTTTCAAAAAATTATACTACAAATCTGACAGCCCTTAATACCTCAAATCTACTTTTTAATACAAAGTATTTCTGGAGAGTTAAAGCTATAGGCGTAAGTGATTCGTCCGGATGGTCAACCGTAAATGCATTTTATACAATCTATACAGTAACTATTGTAAAACCGGGCGATAGTTCAACAAACCGGGCGGTTAGCGCATATTTTAGATGGAATGCTATTTCAGGGTTAACTGCTTATGAGTACCAAATGGATACTTCATTATCATTTGCAAGTCCATTATTTGTTACCAGTATTATTGCTGGAACTAAAACCGAAGCGTATTCAAAACAACTTGCCTTTGGCGAGCATTATTACCTTAGAATGAGAGCCAGACACGCAGATGATACCTCTGCATGGTCGGCATTGGTAAATTTCTGGACCTTAACGGATTTATCGATCATTAAACCACAAAACGATACAGTAAAACAAATGCCTGTCACTAAATTAGAATGGGAATGGGTAGGCTCAAAATTTTATGAATGTGTAATAGCAACTGACTCCCTATTTACATCTCCTATGGTATTCACCTACGATACTACTAAAGTAATTAAACTCACTACCGATACTTTAATAAGAGTTAATACTGACACTTTATTTTTCGGTCAGAAATATTACTGGAAAGTTCGTGCTAAAAATGCCTTAGACACCTCGAATTGGAGTGCATTTAGAAAATTCACCACCATTGATAAATTTAATTTGATATCTCCTTTGAATGGGGCAACGAATATGCCGGTTGCTCCGACCTTTAAATGGGATTCACTTAAAAATATTGGTTATTACAATCTTGAAATTGCCAATAATGTATCTTTTAACAACCCTATTTCAGTGATATTGCCCAACACAAGTGCAACCTATAATTATGGGGCGTCCACCCTGGCAAATAGCACCCCTTACTATTGGAGGATGCGCGCTTTAACATCGGTTGATACAAGCAACTGGTCGGATACTTTTATGTTTACAACCATTTCACCGGCTGGAATTGAGAATTCGGTACTGGACAATAATTCAGTTTCAATTTATCCAAACCCATCTCTTAACGGAAAAATTAATATCATGATCAACTCTTCAAACAATCAGCAGGTAAATGCTTCTATAATGAACATGATTGGACAGGAAGTTTATAGCCAGATGCTTGATATAAAATCTGGAAATAATGTTTTCTCAATTGACCTTATCAGTAATGATAATGGTCTCTATTTCTTAAAGCTTCACAATAGCGATAATACCTTAACCAGGAAAATTATTCTGAATAAGTAGGAATATTTTCTTACATTTGAAAAGCAGTTACATTAAGTAGCTGCTTTTTTTTATGAATTTACTTATCCGTTTATTAATAGTGTCTGTGATAATTATTGTTTCAGACATTTACTTTTACCGTTTACTAAAGACAGGTATTTTTACAAATAAGAAAAATCACCGGGCATTAAAAATTATCATTATTCTATTGGCAATCTGTTTCATTATTTTCGAAATGGGGATTTATGTATTTGTTGGATTTCCTGAAGCAGATTATTTTAAATACAGACAGCTATATCTGGTTCTGGATGTTTTTATTCTAATATATCTACCTAAATCAATATCTGCTATCATTTTAATAATTAATGATATTTACAGACTGGTTTATAAAATAATCCTAAAACTTTTTGGAAAAACTAATCAGCCATACAACCACGGTATTATCAATAAACTTGCAACATTCATGTTTTTTGTGACACTTGCTTTTGCAATCTATGGTTTTATTTACGGGAAAACTGATTTTAAAATTCAGAAAGTTGATCTGAAATATAATAAGTTGCCTAAAAGTTTCGATGGATTCACTATTGCTCAAATCTCAGACTTACATTTAGGAAGTTATAAAGATACAGCAAGTTTTGGTAAAGCTATAAATCTGATTAAAACATTGAATCCTGATGTTCTTTTTATTACCGGAGATATAATAAATGTTACCTATAAAGAACTTCTACTTTATAAAAATTACTTCAGTTCGGTTAAACCTCCCTATGGTATTTTCAGTATTCTTGGGAACCATGATATAGGTGATTACTTTTCGGTTAAACATCCCACAAACCAGGAGCAATTAACACAAAAATTGATTGATACTGAAAAGAAAATGGGCTTTCGGTTGCTTATTGATTCAACTTGCTATATCAAAAAAGGAAATGATTCAATCGCTATTTTAGGAGTTAATAATTACGGGAAATTCCCTTTTGAAATGCACAGTGATTTAGGAAAAGCCTTAAAACTTACCAAGGATAGTGATTTTAAGATATTACTCAGCCATAATCCTGAACACTGGAAAAATGAAGTGAAAAATAACACCAACATCGACCTGACATTATCGGGACATACCCATGCAATGCAATTAGCCATAATTATAGATGGAATACACATTAGTCCAAGTGCATTGATATATGATAACTGGTATGGGCTTTACCAAAAAAGTCAGCAATTCCTGTACGTAAATCCCGGCCTGGGTTATAGCGGGTTTTCCGGAAGAATAGGAACCAGACCTGAAATCACATACATAACTTTACATTGTTCAAATTAACAAGGTCACCCGGCCGTTCTTAAAAATATTCATTAAATTTACAAAGTAAATCTTTTCTACAATGACTACTACAATTATTTTATCCGTTATTGTTTCCTTCCTGGCAGGAACTATTATATCATGGTTGCTTATAAATAAAAAACTATCTGTAGCCACAGAAAAATTGAAGCAAAACGAAACTATTTTAATAAAAAAGGACGCTGAGATTGACAATATTTCCAAAAGATCAGAAGACATTTCGAATAATCTGAACCAAAATATTTCGGATATCAGACAAGAACTGATTACTGAAAGAGAAAAGAACAATGATCTGACCACAAAAATTGCAAAAGCCGAGGAACAGAATTTATCTATGGTCGAAAAACTCAGTGTGCAGAAAACGGAAATTGAAGAAATCCAGAAGAAATTCAGCGAGACCTTTGAAAACCTTGCAAACAAGATTTTGAAACAAAATACTATTGATTTCACTGAAAACAACCAGAAGAAAATCGGCGAAATATTAAATCCACTTAAGGAAAAAATACTGAGTTTTGAAAAACAAGTTAATGATACTTACGAAAAAGGACTTAAGGACCAAACCGATCTGAAAGCCGAACTGAAAAAACTCTACGATCTGAACAATCATATCAGCGAAGAAGCTCACAACCTTACCAGGGCTTTAAAAGGTGATGTAAAAAAACAAGGTAACTGGGGTGAGATTGTTCTGGAAAGGATACTGGAACGCTCGGGGTTGTCTAAAGGACAGGAATATGAAACCCAATTCAGCGCGAGGAATGAAAACGGAGAAATGATAAGGCCTGATGTGATCATTAAACTTCCCGACAACAAGCATATTATTATTGATTCTAAGGTATCACTGCTTTCTTATGAACAATATGTGAATGCCGATACCTCCGAAGAAAAAGAAAAATATGCCCGTTTGCATGTGGATTCGATAAAGAATCATGTGAAAGGCTTGAGTGAAAAGAGTTATGCCCACTCTGATTCGCTGAATTCACCGGATTTTGTTTTAATGTTTCTTCCTATCGAATCTTCATTTAGTATGGCCGTGCAGCAGGATATTGAACTGTTTAATTTTGCCTGGGACAGAAGAGTGGTTATTGTGAGTCCTTCTACCCTTCTGGCAACTTTAAAAACCATTGAATCAATATGGAAGCGCGAAAAGCAAACTCAGAATGCCCTTGAAATAGCCAGCGAAGGCGGAAAACTTTATGATAAATTTGTAGGTTTGGTGGAAGACCTGAGAAAACTCGGAACCCAACTGGATACGGTGCAAAGAACTTACCAGGAAGCCAATAAAAAATTATATACCGGAAGCGGTAACCTGATGGGAAAGGTTCAGAACCTGCAAAAATTGGGGGCCAAGAACACTAAAACATTGCCCGAAACATTGTTTACAGAGGATGAAAACAACCAATAAAATGAAGGTCATAAAAACATACCATCTTCTTATAATTCTTTCAATTATTGTTGCTATTCTATCTGGTTGTTACAATCCCTACCGGATCAGTTATTTTAATATTTCTTCATCGTACGAAGAACAATCGAAAAGTTTTGATTTTAATTTCTGTGCCTACAACTTTTCGGAGAATCAGGTGAATATATATTACAAATTCAATACTTCCGGGCTATTGTTCATAAAACATAAAACCAGAAACTTCTTCTTTGCCAACTACCAGATACGATATGAACTATTCGATGTGAATGAGCCTAAAATACTGCTTGATTCAGCCACATTCCGTTATATGGATTCTACTGATTTCAACCAACCCACCGTAATCTTCGATAATTTTCCAATTGCAGTGCACAAAGCAGCAAACTTTATTTTGGCATACCAATTTACCGATCTGAACCGGCACAATGAAGTCAAAGGTTTTATAAACATCGATAAGACCAATGAATTCAGCAGGAACAATTTTTTATTGAAAGATGAGTATGATCGTCCATTGTTGAAGAATTATGTAGATAATGGTCAAAGTTTTAAAGTGCTGCTGAATAGTAAACAAAAGGACAAGCTTTTTGTATGCTATTATAAACAGGAGTTTCCATTGGCCGAACCACCCTATTCGATAAATACATCTGCGGACCGTAGGGTTGTCCGCGATAGTCTTTTCGTTCTGGACTTATTTGATGGTTCCACCGGAACAATAATTCTTAACGATCCCGGAATGTATTTCTTTCAAACGGATACCAACCAAAAAGAAGGATTCACAGTTTTCAGGTTCTATGCAAATTTCCCCAAGGTAACCACTCCCATACAAATGCTGAAACCTTTACAATACATTACTACAAAACAGGAATTTTCAGACCTGGCCAACTCGAAGAACCTCAAACAAAGCATTGAAAACTTCTGGATAGATAAATCGGGTAACAGCGACCGGGCAAAAGAAATGATAAGGCTTTTTTACAATCGCGTTCAGGATGCTAATATTTACTTTACTTCGTATAAAGAAGGATGGAAAACCGACCGCGGCATGATATATATGATCATGGGACCACCTATGAGGGTCTACCGCTCTGCAACAAACGAGACTTGGTACTTTGGAGAGGACAGAAACATGATGTCGGTTACCATGATCTTCAATAAAACACCAGGCAGATTTTCGGATAACGATTACATAATGGACAGAGGCATTGAATTTAAAGATGCCTGGTACAGGGGAGTGGAAACCTGGAGAAAATAAAGAATAACGAATCATGAATCCCGAAGTATAAACAACACAGGTTAAATTTGCCAATACATATAAAAACTACCAGCTCCGAACCTGAACCTATGAACTATGAATTTTGAACTATAAAAATGAGAAGAAAGAAACCTTTTGAAAGGATAATACTGCAAAATATAGAGATTACCGAAGCGGCAGCCGAGGGAAAAGCGCTGGCCAGGCACGACAATATGGTGATATTTGTAAGCAATGCCGTGCCAGGAGATATTTGCGATATACAGGTGACCCGGAATAAAAAATCGTTTATGGAAGGCAGGGCCATTGCCTTTCAGAAACTATCGGACAAACGTGCGGAGCCTTTTTGCATACATTTTGGTCTGTGCGGCGGCTGCAAATGGCAGCATATGCAGTACGAACATCAGTTGTTTTACAAGCAAAAGCAAGTGGTTGATAATTTCGAACGCATTGCCAAAGTAGAAATGCCAAAGATAAACAACATCATTGCTTCGGAATATCAAACTGCTTACCGCAATAAACTGGAATATACTTTTTCCGATTACCGCTGGCTGACTGATGAAAATATGCAATCGCCCAACCGTGAAAGCTTGAACATGAACGCCCTTGGATTTCACATAGCACAACATTTCGACCGGGTGCTGGACCTGACACAATGTTATCTGCAGGATGAACCCAGTAATCTGATACGCAATAGTGTTAAGGATTTTTGCATCAAACAGGGCTTTACTTTCTACAATCCACGCCGTCATACAGGTTTTCTTAGAAATTTGCTGATCAGAAATACAACTTTGGGCGAAACGATGGCCATTATGGTATTCGGAGAAGAGAATGAGGAGCACCAAAAAATGGTGCTGGAGCACATATTGCGGATCTGTCCCGCTCTTACATCGCTGATGTATGTGGTAAATACCAAATTCAACGATACCATTTCCGATCTTGAAATTCTTTGTTATAAAGGAAAGGAATTTATAACCGAACAGTTAGGCGACCTGCATTTCCGCATAGGGCCGGTGTCGTTCTTCCAGACTAACAGCCGGCAGGCTTTGCGTATGTATGATATTGTTAAGGAATTCGCCCAAATAACGCCGGACAAACTGGTTTACGACCTGTATACCGGGACAGGAACCATTGCCAGTTTTGTGGCCCGACAGGCAAAACAGGTAATAGGGATAGAATACCTTGGTTCGGCCGTGGAAGATGCGAAAAAGAACTCAGAAATTAATGACATTACCAACACCACTTTTATTGCTGGTGATATGGCTAAGATATTGAACGAATATTTTTTTACCTTGTATGGGAAACCCGATGTGATCATCACAGATCCACCGCGTAATGGTATGCATCCCGATGTGGTGGAACAGATTATACAGGCATCGCCCGAACGAATCGTTTATGTAAGTTGCAACCCCGCAACACAGGCACGTGATATTGCCCTCCTGGGCGAACAATATAAAGTCACAGCCATTCAGCCCCTTGATATGTTCCCGCATACCCATCATGTGGAGAATATTGTGTTGCTGGAGAAGATTGGTTTATGATTTAAGATTTCCTGAAAACTGCAAACTAATTAATATTTTTTTGCATTTCTAATCAAATCAGTTTATTTTTGAGAAAAATTATAAGGTTTAATTCCAATCATGTTAGTCCCCACCATGACAATCAAAGAGATTCGTAAAGAGATGGTTAAGGATTATCCAATGGTTCTTCGTAAAATGGAATATGTGGCGTATGATCTTAAAAAAACACTGGATAAAAAGACATTCCGCGAGGGTCATGTCCATTTTTTCGATTATACCTCGAAATTAAAAAACCACTGGATTTGCAGGGTTGCTGTTAACCCGGATGAATTTAGCCGTAAGGCAATGATGGTGTATCATAACGGAATAGGACATGCCGGAATTTCAGTGATCGATTGCTCCAGGATCATTTATCATACCGGACATTTCTTTTATCGTTATAACGAAAGGCGAAATCTGAATATTAAAGATTTCTATTGCATAGTGCGTAGCTTTCTGAACGAAAATTGCAACTACCGTTTTATAAACGTTGATTGCATTGGCGATCGTGTTTATACCATATTTGGCGAAATTAACTCGGGAATTATCGCAGGCACCCTTGATTGTAACCAGCAATTTTTAAAAATGAATACATTTTTGCCGGAAGCCATTCTGAGTCCCAACCAGGAAAAACGTTTGGCTAAAGTTCGCGAAACAATGCATAAATACAAGGATTCTTCCGGAGAAATGAACTAAAATTGATCAAAAAAATCAATAATATATACGGAACACTGAATTTTTTACAATAAATTTGTTGCACTGCTCTATATAAAATACTGACCATGAAATTATCTGAAAAACTTAGGGATCAAATCATCCATCTCTTGGAAGATCAGATAAGGGACAACAACCCGGTTGAAGTCAAACAAACATACGAACGACTGCTGTATTTGGGCTACGACAATTATCATGCAAGGGAAATGATTATCCGTTGCCTGATCATGGAAGTCTACGATGCTCTCAACAACGACCATATCTTTAACGAAAAGCGTTACATCAAGAATTTATCGAAACTGCCTTGCGGTCCGGAGGATTTCTGAAAAGTAGGATTATTTTGACCAAGATTAAACTAACCAAAGGTACTTTCCTCAGCTTTTAGACTACAGGTTGCCGACATCATCGTGTACTGCTGATATTTCTCAATCTATTTAGAATGTTTAAAAATAATTGCAATTTTACTTGTAAAAATTATTTTGTTATACTACTTTTGTGTTAACTAAACCTTAAATCTAAAAAAAATGAAAAAAACAATCTTTATTCTGGCTCTATTGTTAGCTACTTCCGGCTTGTTTGCCCAGCAATTCAACATGATCGAGAAAACCTATGAAATTACAGGAAAAGCCAAACGCGGCACCCTGGTTGATGTAAAATACCTCGCAGATGCCGGACAGTATAAATTGTATTATACAATTAAATCGGGGCTTACTTCCATTACCCTTCAGATCTACACCTTTGATAAAGACTTTAACTTTATTGATGTGAAGAATCAAGAGGTAGAAGTTGATAAATTAGCTTCATTAAAAGCATCCAATCCTTTCGATTTTTCATGGGTAAATTACAAAGGTGGCGGATACACTGTTGAAGGAACCAATGTGGAAGGTAACCTGGTGGGTACACTGGTTTTGAAAAAGAAACAAATTACATACACCTACAACTGGTTTAATATGTCGTACGACAAATATGTGAAGATATTGGAAAAGGTTAAACCTAAAAATGATGAAGGAACACGCTATTATTATTTCACTCATTTCGAAGACGACAGCAATGGAGATCTGTATGTGCTGGCAGGTGCACGCGATGCCAAAAAAGGCAACGACCCGCTGAAATATTACAAGGAATATCACCTGTTGAAATTCAACAAGGATCTCGATATGATCAAAGATCTGAAAATACCTTTCGATTATTGCAACGGGTATATTTATGCCAAAGGCCTTACCGAAAGTGTGGATGGAAATTCCGATGACGAGACCATCAGCAACATGATATTTGTTTTTGCACCTTACAATATGGGCAAAGCCAACCGCGATCCGGATAATACCAATTACACTTATGTGCGTATCGATAAAGACCTCAACCTTACTGAGCGCATTCCCTTCAAATCAAAAGCCAGTTACTGGAACATCGACTACATATTGGTTAACGATAAGGATGTGTATGCATTTGGTCCGCTGGCTGCAGGCAAAGATGATTACTACAACGAGCTCAATGGGAAAGTTAGTAAATATAAAGCAGTTCAATTAATGAAAGTAGCCGGAGGCAAAGTGGAATATCTTACAGAAACCAACCTCGAAGAATTTGCTGCTAAACTGAAGACTCCGCCTTCACAGAAAAAAGCACCCGATTACGAAGGAAAGAAATTCGAGATCATGAACTATAAGGTTTTTGATAATGGTGAATTTATGGTGGTCGGACAGAATTATAAAATGGGCACTCAGGCAACATCAAGTTATTCTGCTTTCGGTGGCACCTCTACAACCATGACAAAAGAAAAACAATATAATGATATCATTGCTTTCCATTTCGATGCAAAAGGAATTCTGAAAGCCCAATATGGCGTTGATACCAAGGAAAACAATGAATACGCACGCGACCATGGCACTCCCCAGAATATGCTGATTGGAAAAAATCCCAACAATATGTATTGGGTCGTTCAAGAGATCAAAGGATATTCCGATTGGTTTAAGAAAATAATCACTTATCCCCGCATTGCAAAAGTGGATATGAAAGCTGCAACTTTAGGAGATTTCACCGCTTTGGGTGGTAAAGAATACTATTTAGACCCAAAATTCCCCTACCTGGAATCAGAACCCGGCAAACTCGTATTCTTCGGTTCCGACAAACCCGGAAAAATTATCTGGTTTGCCAAGATCGACCTCGAATAATATCATTCATTCTTATAAACAGGAACGGAAGCCTTTGCGGCTTCCGTTTTTTTTAGGCCATTGAATTCAATTAATCACAGACCCATTTCTTACTGAACCTTTGAGTCTTCGTGTCTTCGTGGCAATTCTTTTTGGTGTAATTTGGAGCTTTTGTGTTTTGGTGGCAAAAATATTTGAAATCGCATCCAATCAATACTCTAAAGGCCTTTTATAAATGTCTTCAGCCAAATTATGCATTTGCTGAAAACTAATCCAGGTGATTTTACGGCTTGCAAAAAACAATTCAGCAGCCATATCAATCAAATTGCCTGAAACTTCAAAACGAAGATATTTTCGGTTCAAATTTCCATGACCCAATCTGATCCGGTCCAAAGCATCGGAATCTTTCAATAATGCAGTCACTCTATAAAATGGACTACTTTCTTTAAACTCGGTATATTGCGAATGATTGGCCACAGCAGCCTGTATGGTTTCCCTGTCCTCCTCTCCCACTCCGTTCCTCAGGAACATGGGCATAAATTCCGTAACCTTTTCTTTGGCCGCCCTCGGCCCGTGACCGAGGCTGAAGCCATCATGCCTGCGCGACATATCATGAACAAAAGCCGCACAAAAAGCCAATCGTTTTTCCTTAATCCGATTCAATTCGCATCCTATAGCCAGCACATGGCACATCACCCGGTAAGTATGACCCAATCCGTGCAATTCGCTGTGCCGGTGGAAATATTCCTGCTTCAATTGAAAATCATCGGGACGATCGAACATGGATGTTTGAGCTTATTCCTGCAAAATTAAGCAGAATTCATAATCATTCTCCAATTGAAATTCAACTTATCTTTGCGGCATAAATTTAACACCATGAAAAGGATCATTTTTACTCTAACAATTCTGCTTGTTCTTTCAACGACTCAAGCATTTTCCCAGACCTATAAACCCATCACCCTAGAAGACCTGTGGATCAATTACTCTTTTTACCCTGAAAGTGCAGATGAAATAGTCTCCATGAACGATGGCGAACACTATCTGGTGCTGACCAACGAATACACCATCGACAATTTTATTTATAAAAATGGCAAACAAGCCTTGCCTTTGGTGACTAAAGAAATGCTGGTTCCTGCCGGGAAAACTACTCCCATCAGGATAGAATCGTTCGAAATGAGCACCGATGAAAACAAGGTTCTGATAAAAACGGAGTCGGAACCCGTTTTCCGTTATTCTGAGATCTCATACTATTATGTGTTGGATCTGGCTGCAAAAAAGCTTACTGCCGTATCCGACCGAAGCAAACAGCGCCTGGCCGAACTATCGCCAGACGGAACCAAAGTAGCTTACAGTATCGACAATAATCTTTATGTGAAAGACCTGAAAACAGGCCTTGAGACACAGTTCACCCGGGATGGCCTGCTGAATAGTATCATTAATGGTATCCCCGATTGGGTCTACGAAGAAGAGTTCAGTTTAACGAAAGCATTTTTCTGGTCGCCCGACAGCAAAAAGATAGCATTCATGCGTTTCGACGAAAGCAGGGTAAAGGAATACCAGATGACTGAATACGGTGAATTGTATCCTGTGCAATCCAAGTACAAATATCCTGTGGCAGGCGAAGACAATTCCGTGGTAACGGTGCTGGTATACGATCTTGCTTCCGCTTCCTTTAAAAACATGGACATCGGAAAAGAAACCGATCAATATATTCCCCGCATTGTCTGGACAAAAGATCCCAATACTTTGGGAATTTTCCGGATGAACAGGCTTCAGAACAAATTGGAAATTCTTTTGGCAAATGCTTCAACCGGAAGCAGCAAAGTCATGCTGACCCAGGAAAACAAAAGCTATATCGAAATCACCGACGATTATAAATTCTGCGACGATGGAAAACACTTCATCATCATGAGCGAACTGGACGGTTATAATCACATCTATCTCTACGACATGAACGGCAAGATTGTCAACCAGATTACCAAAGGCCCATGGGATGTCGCCTCAATAAAAGGCATTGACGATCAGAATCAGGTGGTTTACTATCTTTCGGCCGAAAGCAAACCCTATAACCGCGATCTGTATAGCATCAAATTTGACGGAACCCGGAAAACCAAACTTTTTGATAAGGACGGAACCTATAATGCGGCTTTCAGCAAGAACTTCAACTATTTTGTCTGCACTTTTTCCGATGCCAACACACCACCCCATGTCAGCATCAACGATAATTCAGGAAAAGTTCTTCAAATTCTTGTCAACAA
>CAYXXU010000076.1:0-20381 GCA_964469155.1 uncultured Bacteroidales bacterium | reverse complement strand
ATGGCATACAGAGTTCTGTACATGACCACCCTGCGACAGGGTAATGGCATACAGACTTCTGCGGGTGACCACCCTGCAACAGGGTAATGGCTATTAACGTCATTTAGCGAATTTCAAAGCAAAAAAAAGGCAGCCATCGAGGCTGCCTTTTTTCTTTTTATTGATTAATACATTATTTCGTAATCAACATCCGCTTGGTGAGTTTCTTATCCTTGTAAGTTAAAGAATAGAAATAAACACCCTCAGCAATGCTGTTAACATCCATGTCGATTTGGTTTTTGCCTGCCACTGCATCAATATCCCTCTTCACAACCGAATGTCCGAGCAGATCAACCATTTCAAAAACAACCTTATCGGCGGTTGGCAACAGGAAGACAATGCTCGTCAGGTGGTTGCTTGGGTTAGGATAATTTTGCAACAGTTCGAACGATGAATAATCATAAGACTCTATACCCACCGTACCCGTCGGATAGATACAGGTTTCATCATTAAGAGTATTTACATCACCTGTAAGTTGTGTTTTCGCACACAGGCTATAGTTGCCTAATGGAGAAATCAATTGGGTTGCGAAGGTAAATGGAACCACCGTGGTATCACCCGGAGCCAGAGTACCTGTCCACACACCGGCGCCAACCAGGAATGAATTCCTGAGGAAAACAAGCGGGATACTGGTTTCGGTATTAAACCCATAATTCTTAATAGTTACAGACACTGTGTATGATTGGCCCGAAATAGTATTAAGTCCCGGAGTTAGTATTTTATAAACACCAACATCCTTAGCACCCGGAACTGTTGCAATTTGGGCACAGGTACTATCGTTCCACCAATAGGTATCACCCGTAAGCTTGGTAAAAGCACACAAGTTGTAAGCGGTTCCCGGCGACGGATAAGTAGTGGTAAAGGTATACACCGTGGTATCGCCCGGAGCCAAACCGGCGCCTGTCCAGGTTTCGCTAATAACAGCGCCCAGGTTAATACAATACCTTACGGGAATACTGGTAAGAGTACTGGTTCCGAAATTCTTGATCGTTACTTTTACAGGTATCTGCAAACCAGTCTGTGTAGGTGCATTGGGCTGTAAAATACGGGTAACACCGGCATCCAAAGGTATCGGAGGTGCTATGATCTGGAAATCATCCACAGCCCATCCATTGTACGTATTGGTAGATGCATCGGAGAAGAAACGGAAACGGAACTGAACCGGAGTTGTGGCATTATTAATAGCCGGAATCGTAGTCAAACTGAATCTTGAATGTACATATCCTGATGAATTTCCAGACCAGCAAACCGTACCGCCCACATTGGCATTATACCAGTTCAAACCTGCCGGATCGTTCTGTAAGCCTAAAGTCAACCAGGTAGATCCACCATTTACCGAATACTGTATGTTGCATCCATCGTAATTCGACTGGGTGTTATACCAATGGTAGAAATCGAGATACGAACTATCAGTAGTTGTAAAATTAAACAAAGGAGTATACAGATATTCATCGGCCAGGTTCGGATAGTCTCCATCGAGGTTAGTAGCCCATGCATGAGTTGGACTATGGGCTGCATTAATCGTAGAGGCAGCCGGCACTCCCCATTCCCAGAGGCTTCCGGGGGTGAAGAAGTAAACTGTGCCTTCCAGATTATCATTATAAGGAATACTAAATGTCGGAACTCCTGTAATGGTTACACAGGTAGTATCGTTCAGATGATCTCCGTCTGATGGCAACCCGGTGTACGAACACAATGAGAAAGCACCTGAAGGAATGGTCAGCAAGCCAGTAAACTGATAGGTTATTGAACTATCGGGTGCTAAAGTTCCGTTCCAGGTTTCTGTAGTTGGAATACCCATATTGGCAGCATAGCTCACCGGAACACTGTGAAGTGTATCTAACCCATAATTATGGATACGAACTTTTACTACCTTTTGCGATCCGGCCTGTGCCTGAATTACAGGTTGCTGAATCAATTCCACTCCGGCATCAAGTGATGATGGAACGGTAATCGAGAAATTATCAATAGAGAATCCGTCATAAATACCCGAAGCATCAGAGGTATACACAAAACGGAATCTAACCAGCGGAACAGAATCCAGCATGCTGAGTTTATGCTCGCATTTAATCCATCCGTTCGAATTGTTAGTCCAACCCGGCTGACCGGATGAGGAAATAACGTCATCGTTATACCAGTTCAAACCTAATGGGTCATTCAAAATTCCAAGTGTTTGCCAGGTAAGGCCATCTGTTGAATAATCGAGCCTCAAACCATCGTAACTGTTCTCAACATAATAATTCAACATAAACTTGATCTTGGCGCTGGTGGCATTTGAAAAGTCAAAGTTCTGGGTATATAAGGTAGCAATAGCGCTATTGGTATAGGCCGTGCTTAAATTAATATCCCAGGCATTAGGCGCCGAGAAAGCAGAGTTTGTTGAGTTGTAAGAAGGCGAACCCAATTGCCATATAGTACCTGCACCATTATTTTCTTGCGAGAAATTGACAGGAGGACTGTCAAAATTATCATAATAGGGCAAGCTGCTGGTAAATACACCATACGATGTCTTGCAGGTAGTATCATTGGCATGATTGGCATCAGTGGCTAATGAGGTGTAAGCACAAATACTAAAGGAAGCGCTTGGCACCACAAAAGTTTGAGTGAATGTAACAATCTCCGACAAATTGGGCAATAACGATCCTGTCCACGCCTGTGTAGCCTGAACAACACCATTAATCTTATATCCCAGATTCAACGACGTCAATGTATCCACACCAAAGTTCTTGAAAATAACCTGAACCGTTTCGGTGGCGCCCTGAACCAGACTGGAAGCCGGAGTAACAATAGTAGTAACACCAGCATCAATTTGTGGAACACCGGTAATGGTAGTACAAATGGTATCGTTAAAAGTGTTTGAGTCGCCAGCCAGTACCGTCCAACCACATAATGTTTGGGCATTAGCCAATACAGTAAGGTTCGGCAAGGTAACTAACGCAGTATTCAGTGGAGGAATATTACCCCCATTCCAAATCACCGATTGAACAGCGCCATTTGCATATTTATAAGCCACAGTCATGTTAGAGGAATTCTTTATGGTATCTGTACCAAAATTCTTTATGGTAAGTTGAACCGGTACCGAAACTCCTTCATCCTGAATAATGGTAGGCTGATAGAATGATAAAGCGCCTGCATCTTTTGGTATAGGAGGTGCAATACGTATATTGTAATCTTCGGTTTCTCCATAAGAATACGTCATACACGGTGTAAGACTGGTTCCGGAGTAACTTTCAGCACAAATTATACGCATAGTAGTAACACCCACAAATGATCCGGGAGGTACGGTAATGCTTCCGGTCAGTGTTCTCGGACCAGTACTTGTTGTAGGCTCAATATATACAGCTTCTCCGGCATCAGTAAAATCACCATCACGGTTCAAATCTATCCAAATTCCGATACCATTCGAATAATACGTTGCTCCATCGCACTCATCTTCAACAATCGAGAATGGTGTAGCTACGCCCATGCTTAGTGTTGTTAATGGAGGCAGGGTGGTAAAATTAGAGTATCTGTTCAGTATTGAACCCGGACCCGGAGCAACCGTAGTACAGTTGTATGCATTGGTGGCTCCATTAAGTGTTACACTAAAGATTTCTTCATCATTAGTATTTGATGGGATAGATGTACAATATACCAATGAATTACAAATTACAACCTTCTGGGCAGTATCATTCACCTTGGTATTATCACAAGCCAGATCAGTATAAACTTTAAAATTGTAAGTGCCCGGAGTGGAAAGATTCACTGGAGTAGCAAATTGATAAAAAGCAGTATCGTTGCTATTTATCGGTCCCGGGATAATTGCATTAACTGGTAATCCCGTACCAACCTTATAGTGAATCGGGATATTGGTGGCCACTGCCGTACCATTATTCTTAACTCTAACTTTTACAATTTCATTTGCACTCAACAAGGTTCCTGTATTAGGTGCGTGAATCACCTCCACGCTCATATCACAAGGAGGTACACCGGAAACAAAAACAGTATCAGCAACTCTCGGACTTGGACATCCAACGCTGGTATGAACAAATTTGGTATTTGGACGACTGGTTAACCACGATCCTGCACCGGTTGGGAACGATCCATCCTGATAATCGTATTTCACGGTATTGGTGGCAGCCGTATGACACTGATATACCGGATAACCTGATAAATAACCGCCATCCCAGTTTTCCCAGGCCAATTCAAGATTGCTGACACCATCATAATTAAATGGTGTAGTCAGAGCAATTTTTTGCCAGCCAGGTCCTACCCAGGTAATATCTCCTTGATATACCTGAGTCATCGAAGCCACATTTGGATTGTTAACATCAGGTAGCTGTGAAGCAGAAGTAGTCTTCATATAAATCCTTTGGTCTAACATTTGGTAACCCGTCATCGAATTTGTTGTGTAAAATGCAATGGTGTCAATTCTTCCGGTAAACCCAAGTTCCGCTGCAGTATAGAGAGATGAACTCCAACTGTAATCATAAAAACCATAAATAGGAGCATACGAAGTAGTAGCAGTTCCGTTACCAATCTGTGTAACCACCCCTGGAACGGTTGTATTTGCTTCAGCATAATAAATAGTAGTATTATAAAGTGCTGGCGTAGTATAATTAGCTCCTGTGGATAATGCAGTTCCTCCGGTAGGTACATTATACCAAACCACTGTATCGGATGCAACAGCATGCAAGGTAGTGCTTGTTCCGTATGGAATTGATACATTCGATACTGTTGGAGCAGGGGGAGAATAGGATAATACTACCTGCTTATGCAATGTGTCATTTGTTTGCATCGGATCGCCTGTAAGCGCAATATAGGCAAGTACATTAAAGGTAGAGTCTGAATTGGCCGAAGTTAATCCTGGATTAAATGTTGCATTAAACGTATAAGTTAATGTATCACCCGAAAGGATAGGAGTAGTTACAGTTTCGGTAACCAAAGGAGCCGTATTTATCTTATAATTTGCCAGGAAATTATTAATGGTAGTTGTTCCATTATTTCTCACTCTGATAGTAACATGCTCTGTACCATCAGAACAGGAAGTAACAGGCGCAGTAACACTAACCAGGCTGGCTTCAATGGGGAATAAACTAATAAATACTGAATCAGGAACACGTGCACTGGCACAACCATTTCCAGCTCCATAATATACTTTTCCATTAAATCCTCGTGGAGTATTAGTGCCACCAAATGCAGAACATAATCCAACACCGGCAGTCAACTGCATAGTTGCGTTTGAATAAGTGGTAACCGCACTTAAGGTAGTATAGGTAGCATTAAAATTCAGGTAAATACCATAGGTTTGACCTGCAGGTATTGAAAAATCAGCACAGTTGAGGTAAAGCAAGGTATTTGCTGATGGGGCATTTAAATTATAAGTACCCAATAAAGTCCACGCGGCAGAGTTGGTTTCTGAGCCTACATAAGTTCCAACCTTATAATACACTGAAACCGGCAACGCACCTGCAGCATAAGGAGAGATGGCAAAACCTGTAATTGTTGTACCTCCTCCTATTGGTGTAATATCAAACATATTTCCCCCACTGCAACCATTTCCGCCGGCCGTAGTAGTAAACAGCGAATCTGCACCTGAGCCAACCCTGGCTTCAGCATAGTAAACAGTGTTCACAAATAAATTCGGAGTTGTGTAGTTTGCTCCCTGTCCAATCTGAGTACCACCGGTGGGTGCATTATACCAGTAAACTGAATCGGATGAAACTGCATGAAGAGTTGTTGAACTTCCGTAAGGAATGGTAACATTCGTCACAGTTGGAGGCGGCGGTGAATATAACAGCGTAACCGTTTTTTGTAATGTATCATTGTTTTGAGCCGGATCTCCTGCAAGTGCAATAAATGCTTTAATTAGGTAGGTTGAATCCGGATTCGCTGTGGTCAAACCGGGGTTAAAAGTAGTAGCAAAGGTATAGGTAAGCGTATCATTCGGCAGTATGGGGGTAGTAACGGTTTCGGTTACAATTGGAGCGCCATTCACCTTATAATTTGCAAGGAAATTATTAATGGTATTGGAACCATTATTTCTTACCCGTATAGTAACATGCTCAGGGCCATAAGAACAGGAACTTACCGGAGCAGTAACACTGATCATACTGGCTTCATAAGGGAATAAACTAATAAATACTGAATCAGGAACTCTGGCGCTTGGACAACCGCCTAACCCACCATCAAGGGTAACATTATCCAAATACCAGCCATCAACTGCTCCTGAACCGTCGGTTGTAAATACAAAGGCGATCTCAAGGGTGCTGGCACCACTGGTATTAATTGGGCCGCTATGGGTTGCATAAGCCATAGTTCCATCATAAAGTGGCATATTGGCCGAAGTGGCACAAGCATTCCATAAAGGTTCACCATACTCACCGTCAGACGTATTATAAGCTCCGACTGTAGGTGTAAACTGAACCCATGCACCGCCGTTTTTGCGATAGGCAACAAATCCATGATCCCATCCAGCTTCCGTTCCATAGCGATGAGTATAACTTAAGTTCATGCTGGAAGCGCCGTTTACCTGAATTACCGGAGAGGTAAGCATTTGGGTAGAGTAGGTGGGATGGTCAATTGCAAAGGCAGTACCAAGTCCACCATCAGAAGCCCATACCCAGGTAACTGGTGAAGAACAGGGAGAAGAAGGTATCCACCCCTCCAAACCACTTGCGAAGTTCCAAACAGAAGATCCACCAGGAGAAGTCGCCTGAACATAGTAAACAGTATTGGCAAAAAGGATAGGTGTGGTAAAGTTATGACCCACTGCTATTGAGGTCCCACCAGTCGGAACATTGTACCAGACAACAGTATCAGGAGATGAAGCATGAAGCACAGTTGAAGTACCCCATGGAATCGTCTGATTAGTAATACCAGGAACTTGTGGAACATGTAATGAGATTACCTGCTTACTGACAGTATCATTATATGTTAAGGGATCTCCCGGTAATGCAATCCAGGTTTTAAGATTAAAGGTCTGGTCAGTTAAAGTCACTGAAAGATTAGCTGTTTGAGTAAATGTAACTAAAAGAGTATCGTTTGCTAAAATTGTATTGGTCACCGCTTGTGAAACGGCAGTTCCATTATCAATTTTGTAGTAAGCCATTAAATTACCATTAATCGTATTGGCACCAGTATTCTTTATTTTAATGGTAACCGGCTCGGCAGCAGAAAGTCCGCAAGCAGAATTAGGAGTTTTTATACTTACCAAAGTGGCTTCCTGTGGCGGAAGAGCTGCAATATTAATATCGTCAATAAAAGCATAATAACTATTCGGAATACTATGTCCCCACCATCCAAAATAATAAGTACCGGAAGATGTGGGAGTAAAATTAACCGTTGCTTTTTGATAGGTAGTGTTGGCAATTGATATTAAACTCGTAAGAGTTGTGGTCATGGCAGCAACGGTATTGTTGTTACCAACCTTCAAGTCGATAATTTGGGGATAAGAGGCATTCGAGACTTTATACCAGAAATCAATTTTATAGGTCGATCCGGCAACCATAGAGAAACATCTGGAGAATAGCCAATCATTGCCAGAGTTGGTTCCACCATTATACAATCTTACGCTGTTCGTTCCCGTATGCGCATCAGCAGCACCTGCATACGGCATGGTCCATCCGTAAGTATCTGCATTAACATCTAAAGTTGACCAGTCAGCAAAATATTCTGTAGGTTCGAAGCTTTGAGTATAGGGACCATTATTGAAATTATAACCGCTGTAAATGGTATAGTTCTGAATGGTATCATTCAACCTGATGGTATCTCCATTCAGATGGGTATAAACTTTAAAGGTATAATTTCCGGGTACCGACAAATTTGTAGTCTGAGCAAAAGTAAAATTATATGAAGAATCAGGTAAAATCGGGTGTATCATCACTTCATGTACAGGGCTTCCTCCGTTAATTCTATAATACATATCAGCCGTATCAATAGTAGAACTACCAAAATTCTTAACCCTTACGATGACATTAGCGGTAGAAGAAAGTGAACAATTGCTTACCGGCTGAATTACGGCTACCATACCGATATTTTTTGCAGGAGGATTAAATTCATAAGCACCTATATCCGGAAAAGTTGCATTACGTGGGTTTCCATCAATATCATCAGTAATAAATGGTATTGGGGTTGCATGAGCATTCAGATCAGATAAAAATGTATGCAGATCGGTTGGCGAAACAAAAGCAGGATTTACTGATACCGAGTTTGAATCTTTGGTACTGGCTGTTTTCCATGCAGCAAGCGTAGCACAGTTAGTATTCCAGTAACCCAGATTTGTTCCGGTTGAAAACAAATCATTATAATTTGAAGAACTAACCATGGCGGCAGTTCCTACATAAAATGCACGGCCACTTAAATTAGTTCCGGTGTAGACAAATATGTTGTTCTTAAACTTATGGTTCAGATAGGCCGTACCACCTGTTAAGTACATTGCATTAGCGGTTGCATTATTCGAATAAACATTAACACTATTGTAATAAATGTTCTGGAAACTACTATAATAATTGTATATCCCATAGGTTGCATTTGCACCGCCAATGCTGATAGCATTATTGGCAGTTAAACCTTCCTTCCCGGATATCCCGGTACAATAATAAATGTAAACACCATAACCACCATTAAGTAAAGTGATCTTATTTTTCATAACTTTCATATTGTTTTGGCAATATGAGGCCTGAATAGCATAAAACCCTGTATTGGTTGAGGTAGTAGTAATAACATTTGATTGTATCTGCGGAGCATTCTGATAATACAGGAAAATACCCCTGTAATATTGATTTACCAATTGATTGTTACTAATAATGGTTTTGTTTTCCAATTGATTGGCAACAGAACCTTGACCATACAAATAAAAACCGTAAGAACCGTTTTCAATGATATTACCCGTAAAAGTCATTACAGAATCGGGAGCAGTTGCGCCGCTTGGTGAAAATACCACCGCCAGATCAGTGGAAGTGCTGCTTGTAGTTGTGATACCTTTAAGTTTGTTTCCCATAAAGGTGTTATAGGTTGAATTACCTGAATAATTAACAACCGTTCCAAAAGCAGTACCTGACGCCTGCAAAGTCATGTTTTTAAAGATGAGACGGCTGGAACCGTTCAGTTTAACAACAAAGTTATTGGCCGCTGAAGTTGCAGCATATTGAACAATTACATCAGCATAGTTCCCTGAGGCTGACTGGAACGTAACCGTATTAGTGGCTGAGATACCACTGATAACCGGCATGTTCAATTGTTCGGTGTAAGTACCGCTGGCAACATTGAACACAACAGGACCACTGATACCGCAATTTCCTAAGGCTGTGAGGGCAGCAGTAAAATTCGCAAAATCCCCACCTGATCCAATAGTATAATTGCCACTCAGAATATTGGAACAGGCGTAGAAATTCATACTGGCAGTATCATTCGTATTATTGTGGTCGATACTATCATTTGGCGACTCTGTCCAGGCTTTAAGAATATGGCTTCCCAGTCCGACATTGACATTACCTATACCTAGCGGAACTGAGGTAAGAGCTTCCGGTAGGGAACCAACCCATGGATATGATGGTGTTTGCAGAACACCATCCACTTTCCAGGCAATGGTCGCTTTTTTCAAAGTATCTAGACCAAAGTTCTTAATTAGAAGGGTAACCGGAGAGTTCACATTTGCAATTATGGTTCCGGTAGGAGTCAGAATTTGTTTCACTCCGGCATCAGCATGATTTGTGGTTGGAGGGAAACCTAACTTGATGTTTGGACGATTTGTATTTAAAGTTCCTACAGCTGTAGGAGGACTCGAGTCCTGATAATAGTACTGGTGAGTATTGCCCGTGGTTGCTGTATAAGTAAAATAAGCATAAGGGCTGGTTCCGCTACCACCATAATTGGCTTCACACAAAACCATAAGATTTCCGGAAGAATAGTTAAAGGTAGCAGTAGGTGTAAACGATTTCCAGCCAACAGTGGCAAAGTTTGTTGTTCCATCGTAAACCAGTGTAGCTCCCGCAATCATGTTTGCCCAAGTATCACCGGCCGCAAAAGTAGATAAGGATGTCGATTTTAAATATATCTTTACAGGGCAATTTGCAGCGGCTGCTGTTGATACATACCATTGCAGGGAGGTTATTACACCTGACATATTGATTTCAGTACCAAGATAAATTGATGCACTTCGGGTATATCCCCAATATTCGTAAAAAGGATAAGTACTAGTTGTGGTTCCGTTACCTATCTGAACAACACTTGGGCCTTTTTTAATATAGAACCATTGGTTGGTTCCGTTAGCGGAATTATGAGCAGCAGAGTTATCAACGGCATGAACATGATAGTCGATCTGATTGCTGTAGGTATATTGAGGTATAGTTCCTTTATAAGTACTATCAGAAACCCAGACCATGGGTATGATCTGGTTGGTTCCTAAGTTTACTTGATAGTTAATTTCTGCAGAAGCAATGCCAGAAGCATCGGTAATCCATGCATAAATATCGAAGGGACCCGTATAGAACACAGTATCCTGAATAACCGGCGGTCTCATAGTAATTTTAGGAGGTGTTAACTCAGAGATGGATGCTGTTATATTAATATCGTCGATATACCAGCCATGAGCAAAGTTGGCGCCGTTACCATTTCCATCGCGCAATGCAAATCTAATACGTACGTTTGCCTGATTGCCTGCTATAGCTGAAATATTAAAGGATTCGTTCTTCCACCAGGTTTGTAAAGGTTTGGTGGCATTTTGGGTTGGGGCCCAATCCAGTGGATAGGTGTTTGGGTTGAACTTGTTGCCACTGGTAACAAATTGCGAGTTGCCGGGGTTTACATATTCTGCACCGGTAAGGTTGGTCCAGGGACCGCCGCCAACCGATATCTGCACCTCGCCTGCATCGAGCAATTCGATTTTACAAATATGCGAGAAGTTCAGGAACACATAACCATAGCCCACAGTACTGAACTGATTTGTGGTCAGCCAGGCTGTATCATTGGGGCTTACCAGCGTAGAATCACACTGGGTACCTGAATGGAACAAACGACTATTGATGGCGAAATTGTTAGTTGCCCCAGAAGCGGTGACACTATCGGCACCACTGGGGGGATCGAAATTTTCGCGGTAAATAAGCGTCTGCGCATTTAGCAAACTTGCTGCGAACAGCATAACAATAAAGAATAAAAACTTTTTCATACAACAGTTATTAAGTTAATAATAGGGTTTTCTAATTGGTTTTGATATTCAAAAGTAAGTTAATTTTAAACACAAACTTAATTTATTTTATTAAAAAATGCTAATAATTTAACCTTCTTTTTGGTTCTGTGTATTATAGAAACGGAAAAAAGGAGTACAAAGATAGTAATTTATCAATGAAAAAAAGGCCGCTTGAAAACTCTTTGAAATGTTTATTTGAACTAATTTTGTTAAAAAATTTTAGATGACTCAAATTGACGCTCAAACAGAGAAGCAGGAAATTCTTTCGCGTTATCGCAACTTATTAAGGGTATGCAAACCCCGAACTTCTAAGGAAGATAAGCTGCTGATAAGGAAAGCATTTAACCTTGCCCTCGAAGCTCATAAAGACATGCGCCGCAAGAGTGGTGAACCTTATATTTATCACCCCATCGAGGTGGCCCACATTGCCGCCGGTGAAATAGGGCTGGGAACTACATCGGTAGTTTGTGCCCTACTGCACGATGTGGTGGAAGATACAGATTATACCCTCGAAGATATAAAGGGATTGTTTGGCGAAAAAGTGGCGAAAATAATCGATGGTTTAACCAAGATATCCGGTTTGTTTGATAATAAGACCGAGTCGTTACAGGCAGAAAATTTCCGGAAAATGTTGCTCACACTTTCGGATGATGTAAGGGTAATCTTGATAAAATTCGCAGATCGTTTGCACAATATGCGAACCCTTGAATCCATGCCACTTGAAAAACAATTGAAAATTGCCTCTGAAACTTCTTTTCTCTATGCACCCCTTGCTCACCGCCTTGGTTTATATCCCATAAAATCAGAACTTGAAGATCTGGCCTTCAAGCATCTGGAACCCGAAATCTACAAAACCATCTCTTTAATGCTCAAAGAATCGGAACCTGAGCGTAAAAAATTCATTACAAAATTTATTGCACCCATTAAAAGAGATCTGCTTGAAAGAAAGGTGGATCATGCAATAATTACACGTACAAAATCAATATTTTCTATTTGGGAAAAAATGCGAAAGAAGGAGATTCCTTTTGAAGAGGTTTTTGATTTATTTGCCATAAGAATTATTGTGGATGTGCCACACGAAAAAGAAAAATCAGCCTGTTTTAATGTTTACTCAATTGTAACCGACCATTACCGACCGAACAAAGACAGGTTTCGCGACTGGATATCCATACCAAAAGCCAACGGGTATGAGGCCTTGCACACCACAGTTATGAGCGGAGCCGGCAAATGGGTTGAAGTGCAGATACGTTCGAAACGCATGGATGATATTGCCGAAAAAGGTTACGCTGCCCATTGGAAATATAAAGATGGAACCCAGGCCGAAGGAGGTTTGGATGAATGGCTGGCTAAAATACGCGAACTGCTCCAGAGTCCGGAGTCAAATGCCCTCGATTTTATTGAAGATTTTAAACTTAACTTATTTGCCGACGAAATTTATGTTTTCACACCCAAAGGCGACCTGAAGACATTACCAATAAAATCGACAGCACTCGATTTTGCCTATAATATCCATTCGCAAATCGGGAATAATTGTATTGGAGCCAAGGTAAATCACAAACTTGTTCCACTTGATTATACGCTAAAAAGCGGCGATCAGATCGAAGTTATTACCTCCGAGAAACAAACGCCCAAAGAAGAATGGATAAGCTATGTCACCACGGCTAAAGCAAAATCTCAGATCAAAGCCTTTATTAAAGAAGAACGAAAGAAACTATCCACCGAGGGAAAAAACCGCTTAAAGTCAATTTTCGACGACCTTAAGATCGAATTCAATACCTCCAATGTGAACAAGTTTCTGCATTTTACGAAACTTTCGAGCCCTGCAAACCTGTATCTTGAAACTGCAAACATGTTTATTGGGCCAAAAGAAGTAAGCAGTTGTTTTATCGAGAAAGAAAAAGACAACTGGTTCCGATATCTGAAGTTCCCGTTTACAAAAAGCCGGCATGCCGAAATAAAAAAAGAAATCATCCAGGAAGAAACAGATACTGCCGAACGACCCAAAACATTGTTGCTCGACTCGCAAGTTGATAAGATTAGCTATAATATTGCTAACTGTTGTAAACCAATTCCAGGAGACGAGGTTATAGGTCTTATTGAAAAAAACGGAAAAATAACGGTCCACCGGCCTAATTGCAGCCTTGCCATTGAGTTTATGTCGAAATATGGCAACAACCTGGTTAAAGCCAAGTGGTCGAACAACGAGTCGCTGCAATTTCTGGCAGGGATCTCTATAAAAGGATTCGATCGTTTAGGAATGATACGCGACATAACCAATATCGTTAGCAAGCAATTAAATATTAACATCAGATCTCTGACACTGGAAACTAATTCAGGAATATTTGAAGGGATTATTACTGTTTATATTCATAATACTGAACAATTGAAAGGTCTTATTGACAACCTTCGGGAAGTAAAAGGAATTGAAAATATTAACCGATTGAATTGATTTCTTTCACTGTCGTAAATGTTCAAAATCTTTTTGATTCATTCTAAATAAATAAAAAGTTGTACCTTTATAACAAAATTATTAAGAAGAAAATGGAAGAAAAAAAACCCGAGGTTTTCGATGATGTAAAGGAAATCTTTATTATGTACCTTGAACAAAATGCACATAGGAAAACACCCGAACGCTTTACTATCTTGAAAGAAATATATGCCTTTGACGGCCATTTTGATATTGAGACCTTATACATCAAAATGAAAAACAGTAAATACAGGGTCAGCAGAGCTACTTTATACAATACGATGGACCTGTTATTAAACAGTAATCTTGTCGTCAGACATCAATTCGGACAGAACAGTGCGCTTTATGAAAAATCTTATAAATTCAAACAGCACGATCATCTGATCTGTATTGACACAAAAGAAATGTTTGAATTTTGTGACCCCAGGATACAGGAAATTCAAAAATCACTGGAAAGTATGTTTAAGGTTAAAATTACACATCATTCGCTAACCTTTTATGGTTTGAAGAATCCTGAAAAAAATAAAAAATCTATTAAGAAAAGTCCGACCAAAAGATGAAAGTTGATGTAATTTTAGGCCTTCAGTGGGGTGATGAAGGAAAAGGGAAAATTGTTGATGCACTCACTCCCCAATACGATATTATTGCACGTTTCCAGGGAGGACCAAATGCCGGTCATACCATTGAATTTAATGAAAGCAAGATCATTCTGCACACAATCCCTTCAGGAATACTTCATAAAAACACCACCAATATTATCGGTAACGGTGTAGTTATCGACCCGGTAATTCTAATGAAAGAACTTTCGAAAGTCAAGTTGTATAATCCCAATGCAACTGAAAAACTTTTTATATCGAAAAGAGCCCATTTAATACTTCCAATACACAGGGCACTGGATGCCTGCTACGAAAAAGCAAAAGGTGATGCAAAGATAGGTTCCACACTTAAAGGCATCGCACCAACTTATTCGGATAAATACAACCGGCATGGAATAAGAGTAGGCGATATTGCCCACAGCGATTTTGCCGGTAAATATAACCGACTAACTTCCGAACATTTCAAAATTCTTGAAATGTACGATTTTAACATCAACGAACATTATATTGATGGTATTTTGTACAAGGAATATGAAGCCTTATGGTTTCAGGCTACTGAGGAGATGAAGAAAATACAGTTCATCGATTCCGAAATTTATATTAACCAGGCCCTTGCTGACGGAAAAAGTATTCTGGCCGAAGGAGCTCAAGGCACTTTGCTGGATATTGATTTCGGGGCTTATCCATTTGTAACCTCATCAAATACTATTTGTGCCGGCGTATGTTCCGGACTCGGGATTGCTCCGCAGATGATAGGTAAAGTGTATGGAGTGTTTAAAGCCTATTGTACTCGGGTTGGAAGTGGGCCCTTCCCAACAGAACTTTTTGACGAAGTGGGGCAGAAATTGCAACAGCAAGGAAATGAATTTGGTTCAACCACAGGCCGTCCGCGTCGTTGTGGCTGGCTCGATCTGCCATCACTCCGATATGCCGTTATGATAAACGGAGTGACCGATCTTGTTATGACCAAAGGAGACGTTTTAAGCAGTTTTGAGACTTTACAGGTAGCAACTTCCTACATCTGTAATAATAAAAAAACCGAATATCTGCCTTTCGATATTTCTGACACCTCAACAACTCCTGAATTTACTGAACTTCCGGGATGGATTATCCCCGTCAATCATACTGAAAATATATCAGAACTACCTCAGGAACTTCTGAACTACATAAATTTTATTGAAAAAAACGTTAATATTCGTATTACAATCCTATCTTTAGGGCCTGATAGAAAACAAACATTTAATCTTTAAATTTATAAAAATGAATACAAGAGCTTTATTTATTCTCTGTTTTTTAGTTTTCAGTTTGTCAGCTATATTTGCACAAAAAATTTCTGAAAATAAGGTACCTCAAGATGTGGTGATAAGTTTCAAATACAAGTATCCCGATGCAGAAGTGAGCTACTGGGAGTTAAATAAGGATATTTATATCGCAAAATTCAAATTAAATGATCAGGATGGGAAAGCAGAATTCAACGATAAAGGTGTTTGGAGTGTTACAAAATATAATATTGAAGAAAGAGAACTCCCCACCCCTATCCTGGATTATTATAAAGATAATTACCGTGGTCAGGAATTCGACATTTCGGTTGCTGAACTGCAAAAGAAAAGCTCAGGAACGACCTTATATTATCTTGAACTAAAAAAAGAAGGGTTCAATCAGTTGAAACCCGTTCAACTTACTTTCGACCTTACCGGAAAATTACTATCCAAAACTGATCCGGAAGAAAATCTGCTTAAGGATGATAAAGGTAAAAAGGATAACAAACAAAATACTGAAGAAGTAAAAACCGTTACTCCCGACGAAAGTCAGAAATATATTATTGATGCGGCCAAAGTTCCGGCTGTGGCAAAAACTCATTTTACAAGCAAGGTTAAAAAAGCCACCGGAAGTGTATGGTATTTGCAGAATAAAATATATACTGTGAAGTTTAATCAGGCGGGAAAAAGCGGCCAGTCGACCTATGCTAAAGACGGAACCTGGATCGAAACCCGAGTAGACCAATCGCCCGAAACCTTGCACCAGTTGATTTTGGCATATCTGAAAGATAACTACAGATCGTATAAAATTAAGTCGGCAGAATTAGTGACCCAAGCCAAAGATAAATCCATTTTTATCAGGATGTACGATAAAAGAAGTAAAGAAACCCCTCCCCCATTGACCGAAATATGGTTTTCGCCCATTGGCAAGTTCTTAAGCATTAATAAAGCAGATGTTATTGATGAAAGTGATAAAGATAGCCGGAAAAGACAGGAAGAAAAGGATAAGGAATTTTTGTCGGAAGTAGATAAAAATGGCGTAACCTACGAAAATGCCAATAATTATAACGATAAGGTCAACTTTAAAGAATTGCCAACCCCGATACCTCAATATTTGAAACAATATTATAAAGAGCATTTTGTAAAAAGTTCGAGATTGGTGAGTGATGATGCATTGGGTAACGTTTATCTGATCACTGTTAAGGCTGAAGATACGAAGTATGCGGTGCATTTATACTTCGACCTTCAGGGAAAATTTCTAAAAAAAATTGATGAAGCCGAAGGCAGAATTAACAAGGACAGTAATAAAACTATCGAACAAAGCAAAGTTGAAGACAAACCGGCATCAAAATATGGCACTCCGGAAGAATCGGTTAATCCGATAGAATTACCCACTAATATTTCAAAGTATCTGAAAAAGAATTTTTCGCAATATGCCATTGCTGAATCGTATTTTAAAACCGATGATGATCTGGGAAATTGCTATTTGCTGATATTAAAAAAATCGGGAGATAAAAAGGTTGTTCAACTTTACTTCGATTTGGATGGGAATATGTTAAGAAACGAAACCGAAAATCAATAGTTGCTGAACTGTTATTTGCTGCTACCTTCCTTTAAGTTTACCGATGCTCATATCATGAAACGATTTCTTCTTATCGTATTATTTTCAATTGCCACCCTAAGCACCTCTCAGGTTTTTGGGCAGGTGAAAAATCCGCCTAAAAAGATCGAACTTATTGGAGCCGAAAGCGCCATGTACGACAAAGCCAAAGGCGATTTCACGCTGCTGATTGGGAATGTAATATTTCAGCACGAAAATGTAATATTGTATTGCGACAGCGCTTATCTCTATTCCGAAGCCAACAGTATTGATGCTTTCAGCAATATTCATATTAAGGCCAGCGATTCGGTGAACATTTACGGCGATTCGCTTAAATATAGCGGAAACACAAAAATTGCTGAAATACATAATAACGTCAAACTGATCGATAACCAAATTACCCTGACAACCGAACACCTTACCTACGATTTGAAAGCAAAAACCGGCCGATATTATGATGGGGGTAAAATTGTTGATCCGGAAAATACACTTACCAGCAAATTGGGTTTTTATTATTCTGATAATAAAGATTTCTTTTTCAACGATTCGGTGGTGCTGGTAAACATGGATTATACTATACTTACCGACTCAATGATCTATAATACCGCATCCGAAATTTCGAAGTTTTTCGGGCCAACTGTTATTGTGAGTAAAGAGAATTTTATTTATACCGAAAAAGGTTGGTACAATACCAAAAAAAACATTGCTGAGTTTTCGAAGAAATCATTATTGAAAAATAAAGGTCAGGTGCTTGTAGGCGATAGTATTTTTTATAACAGGGGTTTGGGACTTGGGTTAGCATATCGCAATGTTACCATTTTTGATTCGGCACGAAACACGATTGTTAAAGGCGGTTTCATTCGCTACGATCAGAAAAACCAATATAGCCTGGCTACTATCAATGCGCAAATGATCCAGATAGACGATGAAAAGGATTCGCTTTATCTGCATGCCGATACCCTGGTGGGGACCTTTGATACCATCACCGAAAAGGCTAAGGTGATGTATGCCTTTCATAAAGTAAAATTTTACCGCGACGATCTGCAGGGCATGTGCGATTCGCTGGTGTATAATTATGCCGATTCAACCATCCAAATGTTTAAAAACCCAATCATCTGGACCGAAGAAAAACAACTAACGGCTGATACGGTGGTGTTGCTGCTGAGCAACAGCCAACTTGATAAAATGATATTGCGCAGGTCGTGCTTTCTGATTGGTACGGATGATACCCTTCACAACCGATTTAACCAGGTGAAGGGTGTAAATATGGTGGGACTGTTTAAAAATGGTTTTCTGAAAAAGATCAAAGTTTACAACAATGCCGAAACCATTTATTTTATGCGCGAGGCCAACGGCATGAAAACCGGTACCAATAAAGCCATTTCGACCAATATGGATATAGAGATACAAGACAATAAGATTTTTTCGATCTCGTTTTTAGACAAACCTGTTGCCACATTGTATCCTGATAAAGAACTGTCGGGAAAGGACCTTTTATTAAAAGATTTCGAATGGTTGGAAAAATACAGGCCCAAAACCAAATTGGGTATCTTTTTCTGGAAGTAAGAGAAGGGAAGAATGGAAAGATGGAATGGAATAGAATGGTTACATGGTTATATTGCTAAATTGCTGATGGGAATCAGGCTTCGATCTTCCGACTCCGGTCTACTGACTTCTTAAAAAAACAAATAATGCACCTGTTCTACGTTAAAAATATAGTTTCGGATCTTTACGGTTTTGATAAGGAAGAATCGAGGCATTGTAAAGTACTCAGGTTAAAAACCGGCGACACGGTTTACCTGACCGACGGACGCGGAACCATGTGCGAAGCTGAGATTACTGACAACGACCAATCGGCCACTAAAGTAAAGATTATTAAAACCCATACAGAATACAACAAACGCCCTTTTTATCTGCACATAGCCATCTCGCCTACCAAAAGTCCCGACCGCTTCGAATGGTTTCTGGAAAAAGCCACCGAGATTGGAATCGATGAAATAACCCCAATAATTTGCGAACGTTCCGAAAAAACTCATCTAAAAATAAACAGGCTGGAGAAAATTATTGCCTCGGCCATGAAACAATCGTTTTCGGCTTATCTGCCCATTATCCACCCGGCACTAACGTTTTCTGATATGGTAATGAAATCCGAAGCATCGCAAAAATTCATTGCTTACTGCAACGAGGCCGAGCGTTTTGAGTTGAAATCAATGTGCCGGCCAACAAAACCGGCCATCATATTAATAGGGCCTGAAGGCGATTTCACCGAAAACGAAATCGAACTGGCAAAAAAAAACCACTTCGCGCCCATAAGTTTGGGAAATTCGCGTTTAAGAACCGAAACCGCAGGCATAGTAGCCTGCACCATTGTTAACCTGATTAATTCATAATAAGATGAAGTTGCAAAAAACCTTCCTGCTTACGATTTTACTACTATCTGTATCGCTTACGGCCTTAGCACAAAATGTGCAGGTGGCCCTGATGAAATATAACGGCGGTGGCGATTGGTATGCCAACCCCACCTCGCTCACCAACCTCATTGCCTTTTGCAACAAAAACCTGGGCACCACCCTTAACGAAGAATATGAAACCGTCGAGGTAGGCAGCCCCGATCTGTTTAACTATCCTTTCGTACACCTTACGGGCCATGGAAACGTGGTGTTTTCGCCCCAGGATGTGAAAAACCTGAGAGAATACCTTATTTCGGGCGGGTTTCTGCACATCGACGACAACTATGGTATTGATCCCTACATCCGCCGCGAAATGAAAAAGGTTTTTCCGGAATTGGATTTTATCGAACTACCGTTCACCCACGAAATTTATCACCAGAAATATAATTTCCCCAACGGCCTGCCTAAAATTCATGAGCACGACGGCAAACCTCCCCAGGGTTTCGGACTGATATACGAAGGCCGCCTGGTTTGTTTCTATTCTTACGAATGCGACCTGGGCGATGGTTGGGAAGACCAAAGCGTGCATAAAGACTCTAACGAAACCCGCCAGAAAGCCCTGCAAATGGGTGCCAACCTAATGCAGTATGTGTTTATGAAATAGACAGACAGAGGAAGTTAGAAGCAGGAAACCTGCCAAACTATTTTTCAATATTTGTCCGATATAAGAAATCCTTCTGAACGACAGGGTAATGGCATACAGACTTCTGTACATGACCACCCTGCGACAGGGTAATGCCATACAGACTTCTGTACATGACCACCCTGTGACAGGGTAATGGCATACAGAGTTCTGTACATGA
>CAYXXU010000075.1:0-20779 GCA_964469155.1 uncultured Bacteroidales bacterium | reverse complement strand
TATCCAAATTTCCGATACCAGAAACTGGAAAAAGTGTGTTAATAAGGATCGACTACATAGTGTTTTTGAGGTGAAACCATTCGTTTTGAGATATTGACTGACTGTTGGAGGGATGTGACAGTGTGTTTTTGAATAGTTACATAGTGTTTTTAGGATGCAACAACCTGTTGTGAGAAAAGCGCCTCAAAATTTTATGGAGGTGGAAATGAATATCGTCAACAGATTAGGAATTAACTTCTCAATCCTTTCACCACCGGTTTTCCTGCAACGAAATCTTTAAGATAGAAAGGTTCGAAGTAGGCTACATATTCGAATTTACGGTTGTTGTAGTTTTCGAGACCGGGCTGGATCATGTATTTTGCCGAGATAGAAAAATCTGAAATCACCTTTATTTTAGGATGGTTGTTAAAAAGCGGCATGCATTTTTCGGCCCCGTCGCCCAGCAGTATAAGTTTTTTTGTGGTGAGGATATCTGAAAAATAATTTTCGGTTATGATGGCGGCGCAGTCGGGTTGAATTTCATGCAAATGATTATCGAAAAGGGCGTAATAAACCTCCATGCGGCGGGCATCGAGCATGGGGCAGAGCAAGGTATCGCTATCGATGCCGGGAACATTGTTCATTGCCCCCTGGGCCATGGCACGCAAAGTGCCAACAGAAATGAGCGGTTTACCGAGGGCATAACAAATGCCTTTGGCTGTGGAAACCCCGATGCGCAGCCCGGTGTAGGAGCCGGGCCCTTTGCTTACCGCAACGGCATCGATCTCAGAAAATGAAATGCCCGCTTCAGTTAATACTTCCTGAATGAAAACGGTGATGAGTTCGGAATGAGAATTGGAAACGTTGGTTTCGTGCAGGCTGAGCAATTGATTGTTGTTTGCCAATGCAACCGAACAAACCGTTGTTGCCGTTTCGAGGTATAAAATTATGGCCACTCAGCAGAATTTTATTCTTTTTTCTCTTTAAACAATTCCTTCTTATCGACCTTCTTTACCTTAGAGTCTGCATTGAGTTTTTTGGTAATGGCGTTATAAGGAGCCGTAATTACTTCATCGGTTTCGGTGACACCTGTAATTATCTGTATGTACATATTGTCCTGAATGCCGGTTTTTACTTTCTGCATTTTAACCTTGCCATCTGAATAGATAAAAACATACTCCTGCGGAGGTTTTTCGTCTTTTTTGGTGGTGGCTTCTTTTTTGTTTTCGGTGTTATCTTCTGTTTCGGAAGTTTTTTCTTTTTCGATCTTTTTCAACAGGGTATTCACGGTGTCTTCACGTACGGTAACTGCCTGGATTGGCACAGAAATCACATTAGCCACCGTTTCGGTACGTATGTCGACCGTGGCCGACATGCCCGGACGGAAAGGTGAGGAATTGGGTCGGGCGGGGTCAAGCAGGTCCCGATAGGTTTCGCGGAGAATGCGAATCTTTACGTTAAAATTGGTAACCTGATCGGTAGTAACACCAGTTACGTCGGCCGAGTTGGCAATTTCGGTGACGATGCCCTTGAATTTGCGGTTCAGATAGGCATCTACTTCTATTAAAGCGGTATCGCCCAGACTTACCCTTACGATGTCGTTTTCATTAACACTGACGTTTACTTCCATTTCGTTGAGATCGGCAATGCGCATAATTTCGGTTCCGGCAAATTGGGTGGTCCCAACCACTCTTTCGCCCAGTTCGATGTTGAGTTTTGAAATGGTGCCGTCGACCGGGGCGAAAATATTGGTTTTGGAAAGATTGGTGCGAGCTTCCTTGACAGTAGCATTGGTGCTTTCAACATTATACTGTGAGGCCTTAAAGGCTTCTTCGGCGGCGGTTACTTCTTCTTTTGCCACTTCAAAGGCGGCTTTGGCAGCATCGTATTCGGATTGCGATATGGCGTTTTGTTTCCACAAGGCATCGTTGCGGTCGTAGGTTGATTTGGCGTTGATGAACTGCGCCTTAACCTGTGCCAGACGCGCTTTGGCATTGGCTTCGTTGGCCTTTTGAGAGTTCAGGGCCGCCTGCATTTGTTCGTAGTTGGATTCGTAGATATCGGGCTTTATTTTTGCCAGCAAGTCGCCCTTTTTCACTTTATCGCCCTCTTTTATCAGCAACTCGACCACCTCTCCGGAAACATCGGGAGAGATTTTGACTTCTACTTCGGGCTGTATCTTTCCGCTGGCCGATACGGTTTCGACAATGGTTCTTTTTTGTGCTTTTTCAACAGCCACTTCAATTATATTCTGCTTTCCAATCCATCCCATTTTTTTACCTACCGCCAGCAAAATAATTATTAAAACTACTCCTATAATTGAATACCGGATTATTTTTTTCTTTTTCATACAATCAAAGTTTTTATTGAATTTTAAAGTGTAATAGGTTTTCCCTGGTAAAAATCCAGAACCTTTAGACGGAAAACATAATCATATTTGGCCTGCAGTAATTCCGATTTTGCTTTCAGCAAATTATTTTTGGCATCATTATAATCGATAGAGTTAATTAAACCAACATCGAATTTTTGCTGAACATATCCAAATGATTCTGTCATGGCCTCGACCGATTTGGTGCTGGCATTATACCTGTTTAAGGCAGCCCTGGCATCGGCATAAGCCTGCTGGATGGTTTTGAATAACTGATTTTTTGTATTCTGCAAAACAAGTTCGGCATTCTTAAGGGAAATTTTTGAGGTTCCAATCATGGTATTGGTTTGCCATTTATTGAAAATAGGAATGTTTAGATACAGGCCGAACGAATTATTTACATTTTTATCGATCTGATCCCAAAATTTAATTTTTCCATACTGATATTCAAAAGCCGGTGCATATACCAACTCCCCGCTTTCGGTGAATCCAATGGTTGAAAAACCATTTTGCAAAACGGAAACGCTGCTGCTTGCTTCAGAAAAACCGGTACCCACTGAACCCATCAGCGATAAAGAGGGGCTCATCATGCCTCTCGAAATAGAAAGGCCTTTTCTGGCACTTTGTACCTTCAACTCGGCACTCTTAATATCGGGCTGTATTGACACTGCCTTGCCATAGATTTCATCGACTTGCTGCATCAACGAATTGGCATCGGGAAGCGAAAGCGAGGGTTTTACGATATCGAACCCCTGGGTTGACTGCAGATCAAGAAGCTGCGCCAGTGTCAAATAAGAGAGATCGAGCGAGTTTTGGGCATTAACCAGCGACAACTCATCGGAAGCCAATTGCGATTCAATACCCAGCAGGGTTCCTTTGGCCACACTTCCCACATCGTAAAGCGTTTTTGTACGGGCAACCTGTGTTTTGGTAAGCTCAACCTGTTTTTTAGCAATTTCGAGCAGTTCGGTATTATACAAAATCTGAAGATACGATATGGCAATGGTTAAGGAAATATCGTTTTTAATTTTTTCAAGATCATATTTGCTGGCCAAAAAATCGAGGTGCTTTTGTTTAAAAGAATTCAGTTGCTGCAGGCCATTAAATAAAACAAGATTCGCCGAAGCGGAGAAATTGTTAGATTGAACCAACCCATCAACAAACTGGTTTGTAAAAACGTCAATGGTTTGTCCGCTGCTGTATACATGAGTGGCATTTCCGTTGATCGAAGGGAAAAAGGAGGCAATACTTTGGTCGTATTGTAATTTCGAAACAAGGGTGCTCAATTGTTGCTGTTTGATTTGGATGTTGTTATCAAGAGCAGAATGGATACATTCCTCCAATGTCCAGATTTTTTGAGCCAGCATATTTCCCGGAAAAAAAGTGATCAGGAAAAACGAAATGGCAAATAGTTTTTTCATAAAATAAAATAACCTACAAATATAGTTTGTTTAAGAGAGTTGAGAATCGTTTTAATGAAAATATTATCGCCTCAAAAAAATAAATACTTTTGTAAGTTCCTTTGTAATTTATTAAATCTAAAATACATGAAACTTAAAATTTTAGTTTTATCCTTATTTTTTTCGTTTTTTACCTGTGTTACGGCTTTTGGTCAAAATAAAGCCATTGGCGACAGTCTTGATGTTTTAAGCTACAGTATCCATCTGAATTTGGTTCATGTTTCAACACACCAACTTGCCGGATATACCACCCTGAAGATTACGCCAAAGCAGAATGCAACTACCCATATCGATTTGTATTTATTGAAATTGAGTGTCGATTCGGTGTATTATCAAAATGCAAAAATTACTACATTTTCATACAACGACACTATTCTGAGAACAAATCTCCCCACGGGAATTGATAATTACGATACCATTTTATTGACCGTATTCTATCATGGCATTCCCCAGATTGATGGTTCGGGTTGGGGTGGATTCTACTTTTCTGCCGACAGCAGTTATGCTTATAATCTCGGTGTGGGATTTCAGGCCAAGCCGCATAGCTACGGACGGGTATGGTTCCCGTGCATAGATGAGTTTCCTGAAAGGGCCCGTTATGATACTTACATAACGGTGAATACCGGAAACCGCGCTGTTTGCGGAGGAACCCTGATGTCGGTTACCGACCATGGAAACAATACAAGCACTTTTCACTGGAAACTGCATGCTGAAATCCCATCCTACTTAGCTTCCGTAGCCGTGGCTAATTATGTGCCCGTGGTTGACACATTTGCGGGGATTACAGGGAAAATACCCATTCAAATCAATGTTCCGGCTGCCGATACCAACGATGTTAAGGCGTCGTTTATTAATTTAAAATCAATTCTGGGGATTTTCGAATCGAGATTCGGGCCTTATCTCTGGGAAAGAGTCGGATACGTGGGTGTTCCGTTTAACAATGGGGCCATGGAGAGCGCCACCAATATTGATTATCCCTTGTTCGCCATTGATGGCAGCTTAAATTATGAAAGCCTTTACGCGCATGAATTATCGCACCACTGGTTTGGCGATCTGGCCACATGCAGTACCGAATTTGATATGTGGTTCAACGAAGGATTGGCGAGTTATTGTGAGCCTATCTATATGGAAGGATTATACGGTGCAGAGGCCTATAAAAACAATGTTCGCAGCAATCATCTGAAAGTAATTCAGACCGCACATATCGTTGATAATGGTTATCGGGCTGTTTACGGAATTCCCAGCGAATATACCTATAGCACCACCGTTTATGATAAAGGCTCTGATATGGCCCATACCCTGCGAAATTATATGGGCGATAATTTGTTTTTCAATTCCATTAAGGCCCTGTTGGATGCTTATAAATTTAAAGACATTTCCACCATTCAGATGAGAGACTTTTTAAGTTCTTACTCAGGAATTGATCTGACCGATTTCTTTAATGCATGGATATTTAGCCCCGGGTTTCCTCACTTTTCTATCGATTCGATGAAAATAAATGCGGTTACTCCTCAGGTAAAAACACAGGTATGGGTTAGGCAGCGGCTGAATCACGCTCCTGCATTTGCAAACTCAAACCGTCTGGAGGTTACTTTCGGTAATAATAACTGGCAGTTTTTTACCGACACCATTCATTTTTCTGGAGAATTCGGATCAAAAGAATTTACCCTTCCGTTTACCCCCGATTTTGTGATGATGGATTATAACGAAAAAACTTCGGATGCCACCACCGATATGTATAAAGTGATTAAAACTACCGGAACGCACCTGTTTGCAGCTTCGTTGTGCAATTTAGATGTAATTTCTGTTCCCGATTCTGCCCTGGTTCGCATCGAGCATAACTGGGTAGCCCCCGATCCTTTGAAATCGAATAATTCGGATATAAAAAGATTGTCCGATTATCATTACTGGAAGCTGGATGGCATATTCCCCAACAGTTTTGTAGCCAAAGGAAAATTTAGGTACAACCGGCTGGTGAATACATCGACCGGCAATCTGGATAATATTCTTTTGCCGACAACTGCCTCTATGGATTCAATACTGCTTCTCTACAGAAAAAATGTATCAGAAGACTGGAAGATTGTTCATTTTACCAAATATGGAACTTCTACTGCCGGATATCTTATTGCAGATACGATTAAGAGAGGAGAATATACTCTGGCGGTGGGTACTCCTTATATTACTTACATCAATAAACATGAAAAAACAGGGGGATATTTAAATGTTTTTCCCAATCCCTCCAATAATTTGTTCACTTTTACGTTTTCGGTTTCAGAAAAAGCAGCAATAAAAATATTTAATAACCTTGGTGTGGAGGTTGATAGTATGGAAATAGGCCCTGAACAAGATACGGTTTGCTGGAATTCCAAACATTGTAACTCAGGAACCTATTTTGCCCGATTGATGGCCGGAAACCAAAATGTAATGGCCGAAAAAAAGCTGCTTTTAGTCAAATGACAACCCGAATGAGATCTGTTTTCATCTGCCTTCTTCCTATATTTATGGGTTTTCAGTTGTTTTCTCAAACCAAATTTGTGATAAAATCCGAAAATGCAGATTGTAAGAAGGCCATTGAAATTAAAGACACCATTTTTGGCCCCACCAATGCCCCGCTTGGTTATGGATCGGTTATGGAAATTTCGGGCGATAAAAACAGCCTCTACGCATTTGAAAAAGAACACAACACTTGCTGGTACTATTTTAAAGGGAAGAACGATTGTCAGTTTGAGTTAGAAATAATCCCCGAAAAAATTAACGACGACTACGATTTTGTTCTGTATAAATACGCTGGCAAAACGTTTTGCCAGGATGTAGCGGATAAAAAAATCAAACCGGTCAGAACCTGCATTTCGCGCAACGATAAAACCAATAAAAGCAAAACAGGGCTTTCAAAACAAGCCGCCGATGAGTTTATTCATTCAGGTCCGGGGGCGTCATACAGTAAAAGTATTTCCATAAAAAAGGGAGAGGTCTATTATCTGTGTGTGGACAATGTGTATCCGAACGGGGGAGGGCATACCATCGTTTTACATTATTCCGGTTGTAAAAAACCTCAGGTTACAAACCAGGTGGTAACAACAGAAGTGAAGAACACCAACACTCTTACCTCTAAAGACATGCCCGTAAAAATTAAAATTATTGACAAAGAAACACAAAGGGAGATCAAGGCAAATATTCATATTTTTAATGAAAACATTCCGGGAAATGAAGCCGTTTTTTCTTTCGACAGCTTGTCTGTTTGTAATGCCAGTCTGCCGTTAAGCGGCAAATATACGGTGAAAGCCGAAGCAAACAATTATTTTGACAACAATACCAATATTAAGACAAATTCTTCCGGGCAGGAAGTGATAGTGAGATTAGAGTTAAGCCGCATCAAGGTTGGTCAGAATGTGGTATTCGAGAATATTCTTTTTTTTGGTAATTCCGCACAGTTTCTTCCCATTTCCAAACCGGTTCTCGAAGGGATAGCAACTACCATGAAACGAAATCCCGGCCTAAAAATTGAAATTCAGGGGCATGTGAATTGTCCTCTGGGGTGGTCCGATTGCGATAAAAAAGAGGAGTTCAACATGCAGTTGTCTTTAAATCGCGCCAAAGCCGTTTATGATTATCTGGAAAGCGGGGGAATAGGTACAGATCGTATGACATTCAGGGGTTTTGGTGCTTCCCGGATGATTTATCCCAATGCCCGAAGCGAAGACAAAATGGAAAAGAACCGCCGGGTTGAGATCGTGGTTACGGCGTTTTAATGATTAAAGTTTTAGATGGCATCTGAATTGGTATTATGGTCAAATTTATATAATCTGCTATAAATCTGTCAATTTAAAACAACTTTCGCTTGGTTACAACTGCAAATTCGCAGTTCATAAGGTACAAATTCGGAATAATATAGCTCCGGTAAAGGGGTTCTGAACTGCTTTGCCGGAGTTCAACAGGCGCGAACAAGCAGTTTAGAAACACCGAAGCCGCAGTTATGTGGGGCCTAATGGGGCTACTTAACTGCGATGCCGCGGTTGTATAGCTACAAAAAAGGAGTTCAATAACTGCCTGAGAGGAGTTCCTTAGGCCCATTCGGACCTCCCGAACTCCGACGCCGGGGTGGTAGCACTCCGATGTGGGAGTTCCGAACTACTGTTTAGTAGCAGTGTGGGCGCGAAAAGGAAGCTCACCAGGTTCGATGACGGAGTTTTTATGGGTTGATGCTGTTAATTGCAGATACGGCATTTGCAATAGACAGTTATGTTGAATTAAACTTTGTTATTGAGAAGCAGGAAATCACCTGTCGACGATTATGGTTTATTTGGTAATCTTCCGAATTATAACGACCTTTGCAGCCATTTTTTAAAAAAGCAATTATTATGTCATACGAAGAAATAAAATCCCGCCTCAACAAGGTCTTTTGTAAAGTTTTTAAAGATGATTCTATAGTGATTTCTGAAGAAACCACGGCAAAAGATATCGAAAAATGGGATTCCCTGACTCACCTCATTCTTATTTCTACCACCGAAACCGAATTCGGGATCAAATTCAAACTCAAAGAGCTTATTTCTATGAAAAATGTGGGCGATTTTTTACGCTCCATCGACTCCAAGCTCACCGCCTAAGTTTTTTGTCATGAGGAACAAACCTGTTGAGGTTTTACTGATCATTCTGGTCTCGGAAATTCTGCTGGTGGGTTATTCTTTCCTTTACAACAAAACCGATATTGCATTTGTAAAGGAAAATATCCGCTTTCTCACACCCGCAAAACTTACCGAATTTACCTCAAAAAATCCGAACAAGAACGCTGACAGCATCCTGCAAAACTATCTTTCAAACACAGTTAATGACGATCTGGTTCTGAAACGCACCTGCTTATCAAAGGTCGGCCCCAAAAAACAAAACTTGTTTTTATTCAATCCCGAAGTGGAAGGAGGAAAAGCGCTCGACGCTTTTTTCGCTGCCATGCAGCACGAAAAAGATTCCACCATAGTACACGTGGCACATTATGGCGATTCCCAGCTCGAAGGCGACCGTATGTCAAATCTGGTGCGCGATAAATTTCATGAGAAATTTGGCGGCTCGGGTATAGGTTATATCCCAATGAGAGATTTGGACCCGGTAAGCTATAACCGCATTAGCAGCGGAAACTGGGCGAAATATACCGTTTTTCATAACCGGAATTCCAGCAATGATTATGGAATTTCGGGGGCCATATTCCGCTTTGGTAAGTATTCGGTTCATCAGTCGGAAGATGGAAAACCCGGCGATACAAACTCGGCAACTCAGGATACCCAAAAAACAGTTGTCGCCAAATATTATTCCAATGCTACTGTTTCAATGAAAATGGCGAATCGTTACCATTATAATTCTATTTCTTTTCTCTATGGTAATTCGACCGAGAATTGCACGGTGAAATTTTACAACAACGCTACCGGCGAACTGGTGAAAACAGATACCCTCTTGCCATGCAACAGCGTGTGCCTTCATAAAACAAGTTTGGGTTCATTTCTCAATATTAAAATTGAGTTCAATGCCGATAATAGCCCCGATTTTTTCGGTATGTATTTCGATAGCGATCATGGGGTTCAGGTCGATAATTATGCCATCCGCGGGCATTCCGGCGATGGACTCATGATGATTTCTGATGACAAACTCGAAAAAATGCTGAAACTCACCAACACCCGCCTGGTAATTTTTCAGTATGGTGCCAATATGGTACCTTACATACATTCCGATGAGGCCTGCGAATGGGTCAGCGGTATATTTTATAAGTTATTCATGAAATTCAAAAAGGCCAACCCCGATATGAGCATATTGGTTGTTGGGGCCGGCGATATGGCAAAAGGAAGCGAGGGCGTTTACTCATCTTATTCCTGGTTGCCCAAGATTACCGAAGCGCAAAAACGTGCCGCCCTTAAGGCCGGTTGTGCCTATTGGGATCTGTTCGGGATGATGGGCGGGCTCAATTCAATTCTGGCATGGTCAGATAAGAAACTGGCTGTTACCAACGGTCATTTTTCCGAAAAGGGACAAAAAATTGTGGCCAACGAAATGGTTGAAGCCCTTATCATAGAATATAATCAGTACTTACACCGGCAACGAACCAAAAAGTAATTATGGCTTTAGTAAAGAACCGGAATATTTTCATTTTGCTTTTCCTGCCTTTCATCGGTTTGTTTCTGGCATTTCAGAACTATATGGTACCCCTGCCCGGCCAAATTGTTACTCCCGATTCGCTTACCAGCGCTAAATACATGAGTAGTATGGTAAAGTATCAGAATTATTATCCTTTTATTCGTTACGAGAAGAACTTTATTGAATGGACCAATATTTCGGCCATCGATTCTTTTTTCAGCAAATTGGCCCTCACTCCTAAACGTAAATTAAAGATTCTCCAGATCGGCGATTCCCATCTGCAGGCCGACTTTCCTTCGGGCTATATACGCGAACGTATGCAGCAGTTATTTGGCTATGGCGGACGCGGACTGGTTTTTCCCTATCGTTCTGCAGGCACTCATGCTGCTTACGACTATAAAACCGCGTCGTTTGGCAAATGGGATTATACCCGCAACACCCAAAGAGAGGCCGTTTACGATATGGGCCTTATTGGCGCCACCATTCATACCACCGATTCGACAGCCGGCTTCCGTATCGTGTTTTACGAAGGCTTCATTCGCGAGAACTTCACCCAGATAAAACTCTATAACAAACAGGATAGCCTCAGCTTCGATGTCAAGGTCCGCACTTCTTCTGAATCCATTCCCTTGTATGTTTCCTGTCATGATTATACCTCCACGAAGCCTTATATTTTGATTTCATTGCCCCGCTCTTCCGATACCATAGAGGTAATGATCAACAAAACGGATAAAAAGCAAAAGTTTTTCGAATGTTACGGACTGATGATCGAAAGCCGCGACGATAAAGGTGTTTTATATTGCAGCACCGGAATCAATGGCGCCGGATACCGCAGCCTTTTGAAGCAACGTATTTTCGAAAAACAACTGGCCGAATTCAAACCCGATCTCATCATACTCGATATCGGGGCCAACGATTTTTATGCCGGAGCCTTTAATGCCGTCGAAATGGAAAATAATCTGGTGAAGATCATCGATATGATGCAGCGTTCGTCGCCCAACACTTCTATTATCATTTCAAATTCTCAGGATATTTTTTATCGCCGTCGACGCAGCATTCCGCAATGCAAAGATTTTATGGAGATGACGCGCCGTGTGGCTGCCTACCGAAAATGTGCCTTTTACAATTACTATGATATCTCTGGAAGTGGAGGCTCCATGGCCCAATGGTACAAACGCGGGCTGGCCAAACCAGACAAAATTCATCTTACCACCCCGGGCTACTATGTGAAAGGCGAACTGTATCTCAACGCCATCCTCAATTCCTATGCTGCATGGCTGATAAAAAAGGAAGACAGCCTGATGGCCGAAAAACACCTAATCGACACCCTTCAACTGAAACAGTTCTTTGTCGAAGAAATTTCATTCAAAAAAGAAAACACCAAAACCGAATTTGTTCAGGTTTACCGTGAGCCCGAAACCAACAACGACCTCCTCGAACCTAACGACCGTTCCTATTACACCATTCGTTCGGGCGACAACCTGGGAGCCATTGCCGAACGCTTTCATGTATCGGTTAAAGATCTGCAATACTGGAATGCCTTATCCGGATCTAAAATCATTGCCGGCGAAACTTTGGTGATTTATAAAAAGTCGCACATCACGCCCCATGTCACCGAAACAAAAGTGGAAACAAAAACACCCCCCAATAACAATACTGCCATCAATCCCAACAACCGAACCGGAAGCCGTAAGGCAGTTTACAAGGTTTCGTCGGGCGATTCGTTGTGGACCATTGCTAAAAAATACAACACTACGGTAGAAAACCTCAAAAAGCTGAACAACCTTAAGTCCGATAAGATAAATATTGGGCAAACCCTGCTAATTCCCTGATCCATGCCGGCAACTGAATTTCTGAAAAACCTTCTCTACAACCAGCACGAGCCGCTCATTTATAATTCGGTACTGTTTTTTGCCTTATTCACCCTGCTATACCTGGTTTACGTAATTGTTTATAAGGACGTAAAAAAGCGCAACCTGCTGCTGCTCATTTTCAGCCTTTTCTTTTATTATAAGATCAGCGGTTATTATGTGGTGCTGCTGGTGCTGATGGCTACTTCCGATTTCCTTATCGGGAAAAAAATGGCGGCAACACCCTCTCAGGGCCGCAAAAAAGCCCTCATGCTTTTGTCGGTTTTTCTGAACATCGGCGCCCTCATCCTGTTCAAATATACCAACTTCCTGCTCAACATTGGCTTTGGCATTGCCGTGGGCGAACCCTCGCCTGTTATCCTGAATCTGATGCTGCCGGTGGGTATATCTTTCTTTGTTTTCAAAACCCTTTCGTATATTTTCGATCTCTACCGCGAGGTGATAGACCAACCCGAGAAAAGCTATGTAAATTATCTGCTCTACGTTTCTTTTTTCCCAAACATTCTGGCCGGGCCCATTTCCAAAGCACGCGACCTGCTGCCACAGTTCAGCGCAAAACTTGATCTTAACCGCGAACTCATCGGCAAGGCCTTTTTATTGATACTGATAGGAGGGTTTAAAAAGGTGTTTATTGCCGATTATCTGGGTGCCAACCTCATCGACCGCGTGTACGATTCGCCCGAGTTTTTTACCGGATGGGAAGGCCTGATGGTGGTTTACGGCTATGCGATGCAGATCTATTGCGATTTTTCGGGCTACACCGATATCGTTATCGGACTGGCCATGATGCTTGGTTTCAGGGTCGAGCCCAACTTCAACAAGCCTTTTATGGCCGGCAATGTGGCCGAATTCTGGAGGCACTGGCATATGACCCTTTCGGGTTGGTTTAACGAGTATGTGTTCTATCCTCTTTCATACAATTTCCGCCGCATAAAGCAGGCAGGCGTTATATTGGCTGTGTTGATCACCTTTTTCGTTTCGGGCGTCTGGCACGGACCGGCATGGACCTATATTCTTTGGGGAACCTCGCACGGCATTGCCATTGCTTTTACGCTGGCCACGGTCAACATCCGCAGTCGCCTGTCGAAAAGCAGCCTGGGAGGGGCATACCGCTTTCTGAGCGTGTTCATCACCTTTCATTTTCTGGCTTTTTCCATGGTGTTGTTCCGCGCCGAAAGCCTGCAGGCTGCCCTCAAAATTTACACCCTCGTTTTCACCCATTTCGATCTCAGCGTGGCCGCCGGGTGGGCTAAAATGTACACCCTGCCGCTTATCATCATGCTGCTGGCCTACGCCCTGCATTACACCCCCATGAAATGGAACGAATTCGTCATGCGCCGTTTCGTCGCCCTGCACTGGACGCTTAAGGCCCTGGTGGTTTTCATAGGTATACTGCTTATTTACCAAGGGTATTCGTCCGACACCCAACCGTTTATTTATTTGGAGTTTTAGTTGTTAACGGTTGTAGTTGCAAACTACGAATTAAAAGGCGACAACACGGCTGCAGGTTTTTCTCTTGTCGGTTTCTTAGTAACTATTTGTTTTAATATAACTTACGGAATGATCCCCTACTTGTAAGGGGGCTTTCCCGCATCTTCGGTTGTCATTCCCGGATCTCCGGGAACGATTCTCGGAGACTCGGGATTGATTCCGGGAGACTCGGGAACGAATCCCAGAGATCAGGGATTGACTCCGGGAGAACCGGGATTGAACCCTGAAGCACCGGGATTGATTCCCGGAGATGAGGGAACCATGGTTGAACACCCGGGAATTGATTTTTCGGCTCAAAATCTATCACAACCGAATGTTTCTAAAAATAACTCACAATGACACGAAAATAATAAAATAAGAAATTGGCAGTTGTTCGAAACATAGTCTACCTTTATTCTCCTTTAATCCAATTATTATGAAAACCAGATGCTTTTTATTGCTCCTAACAATTTTGTTGCCAGCTTTCAGTTTGCCGGCTCAGGACACTGCCAGCTTCACCGATTCGAGGGATGGAAAGATTTATAAGACCATAAAGATGGGCACACAAACATGGATGGCCGAAAACCTGGCCTATAAAGCGGGGAATGGTTGCTGGGCCTACAATGATAACCCAGAAAATGTAGCCAAATACGGCTATCTGTATTATTACGAAACAGCCAAAACCGCCTGCCCCGAAGGCTGGCATTTGCCATCAGATATGGAGTGGAACCTGCTGGTAAAATATCTCGGCGGCGACAAAGTGGCGGGAGGGAAGCTGAAAGAGAACGGTTTTGTGCCTCTGCCGGGTGGCTTTCGGAATGGCTTTGGCATATATAGCGGTTTGGGAACCCACGGTATGTGGTGGAGTTCTTCCTGGAGCACGGCTATGAATGCGTGGTACAGGCTGCTGACCTTCGATAGCGGGAAATTTGAAAAACGGAGCCTGGGAAAGATAAGCGGGTTTTCGGTAAGGTGTGTAAAAGATTAATCCCAAATTCCAATACCTTGGCTCAAGGGAAAATGAAAGAACCTTATTTTTTCTCACAAACCTTAGTAAAAACATCAATTCACCCATCACCTAACCTTATTAGCTTATGGAAGCAAAATAAGGTAATAAGGTTAAATCACACACTGATTCTTAATTACTAAGGTTAAAAAACAAACCGACACACCCTCTTGTCTTGTTAAATTATCGGGATTGAAAATTTTTACAATCCCACAGTGGTAATAAGGTTTAGCCTTAACAATAATATCATAATTCTAGGTCGAACTCACGTTAATTAAATCATTCTAATCTATTTAATCAGCTTAATCAGCGGTTCAGACAACATTTAAAAAAAGCCCCAACCATTTCCGGCCGGGGCTTTTCATTAATAGTATATGATGCTTACGGCATCACAAATTGAATTTCATCTATCCAAAGTTTGCTGCCCACCTGTCCCTTGCAGTTCATCAGATCCACAAAATTCACTCCCCCACTTGAAGTAATTATGAGGGTGAGGGTGTCCGGAGTGTTGGGGTTGTTATAGGTGGCGTAGTCGATGGGCAGATCGATAAAAGTATAGGACGAAACGGGGCTTTTCATATACTGTTCCGCATAAGCCACCGTATCGCGGTGTCCGGCGCCCGTATTGTATTTCGATAAAAGCACCAGTATAAGGGCCGAATCGCCTCCAACGGGCTGATATTTATAATATCCCTGGAATTTGAGTGGTTTTGAAGTATAGCGTTTTCCCAGAATAATGGTGGCATTGGGGATATCCAGTGAGTCGGTGCCTACAATGCCGGGAATAATTATAGGAGTGCCCATAGGGGTAAAAGTCTTGGTGGTCAGCAAAGCGGCATATTGTCCAGAATAGGCTTCACTCGAGCTATCGGTGGTCAAAGGTCCCGGGCCGCCGGCCGAAACGGGCAAGGTAGTCAGGTAATTGAGTGTGCGCAGATAATCGCCCGCCGGCTCCAGGCAAATATTGCCATAGCCATCATCAACTGATTCCCACTGATCGAAACATCCACCTTTAATATTTAACTGGCACTCCAGATCAACGGGTTTCACAGGTATGTCGTCGATATAGGGCCTGCACGAAGGCAATACGGCAAAAAATCCGCAGGAAACCATTAATATGGCGACAGAGATATAAGGTATTTTTTTCATGAAAATTAAACTTTATAAACGATCTGAATGGAAGTTACGCGTGGTGGCTGCACCGAAATGGGGCGCAAGGAATATTCGGTATTCAGTAAATTGTTCACCAGCAGCGAGAATTTGAAATGTTTCTTAAGTTCATAACTGATACGTGTATCGAATACAAAATCGCCGTTATGGTGATCTTTACGGTATTGTTTAATTCCGGTATTGAACAGCCCCGGGCGGTCGTTTTCCATAAAGAACTTATCGATATTGTACATAAACCCGTAATACTTGCCGCTGAACCCCAGTGAGATGCTTTTGTAAGTGAAATCGACATCCACTTTACCCAATTGTTCGAATCGATATTTCAAAATATTTTCACGGGTATCCGAAGAAGTGTTCATATAAGTGAAACTCTGGTTAAGAACCGTATCGGTAAAATACACTTTTTCGGGATCCAGGCTGGTGGGGCGCGAGAAAGTGTAGCCCGCCATAATGGTCATAGAAAAGTTTTTGGTAAACTTTCCTTCGCCCATCAGGGCGCAATCGATTCCCCACACCTGTGCCTCAGCAGTATTCAGAAATTTATAGCCTAAGTTTTTCGAAATATCATAGCCCGAACTGTCGGGCAACAAATTACGCCCCCACAAAGCGGCTGTAAATTCGATGTAGTTCTGATATTGTTGCAAAAATCCACATACATCGATAAACCCAACAAAATTTTTGATCTTAAACAATTGTTTTACGCCCACCTCGGCATTCCAACTGGTTTCTGAAATTAGCTCGGGGTTGGGATAAATGCCAAAGTTGCCCGAATAAGTAGAAATATAACGTTCGCCAATGGTTGGGAAACGGAATCCTTGTCCGAACGATCCTCTGAAATAAGTTCCTTTTGCTGCCTTCATGTTTAATCCTGCACGGAAAATGGGCTTACTGTCGGTATAATCGCCCAGAGCATAATATTCCCATCGAGCCCCGCCCGACAATGTGAGCCAGTTAAAAAATTTCTTTTCGGCCTGCAGGTAAACCGCAAAATTGTCGGACGATTTGGACCCGGCTTCGTTAAAGTTTCCTGAAAACACCTTGCCGTAAGAATAGGCATACATGTTCATCATTCCGGCATTGATGATCAGGTTGCCGAGCTTTTTGAACATTTTCGAAAACTGATACTCATTATATACTGAGGTCGACATAGTCGACTGATTGTTATTGGCGCCGTTGCTGGCATAATACACCCTGTTCTTTAATGAGTGCGAAGCTCCTTTGGGTCCGAAATATTTAATGTAGGGATCGACATAGAACTGAAATTCGTTGAAGTTGGTAATGGCTCCCGGGTAAGACCTGAAAATGTTGGAGTCGGCATCCATCCAAAAATATGCCTGCGTGTTTTTTGAATACATAAAGTTGCCGTTGACACCATAGGTAAGACCTTCCACTTTTACGGAACGAACCCTTGTGCCAAAATTAACACGGAAATTTTTGTCGAAAGCTCCTTTATCATAATCGCCCGTGGTGTCGTGAGGAGGAGCGCCGATATATCCCGGGTCGGATAAAAAGTTGCCACCAACTACATAATCAAAATTGTTGATACGGCGAGAATGAATGAAGCTGGCGCCGAGAATTATGGGGTTAAATCCATCCCACGATTTTGTGTAACGTTTGGGAGGAACACTATATATTCCGCTCGTGAGGGTTACTTTGGTGAGTGTTTTATCTTTGGGATAGGCGGTGCGGATATTGATGGCCCCGTTTAGAGCTGCCGAACCATACATTACTGAGGAAGCTCCCTTAACTACTTCAATCTGTTCGACATTTTCAACAGGCAAGAAATTCCAGACCGGACGTCCGGCATCGGGGCTCATGATGGGTATTTCGTCGATGAGTATCATCACGCGGCTCCCTAATCCGGAACTGAAACCGCTTCCACCTCTGATCTGGGGTTCGTTATCGACAATGGCCACGCCGGGAACAGATTCTATTGCCTTGTCGAGGGTAAGGATATTCTTGGTTTCGAGCATACCGGGCTTAATGATATCGACCGAGTTGGTTGCGTCTTCGAGCTTCTGTTCGTATTTTGAAGCCGAAACCACCGTTGTGTTCAGGTCGTGAATGGTTACCTTTAGTGTAACATTAAGAACCAATGGCTTGCCGGCTTTAACAGAAACTTTTTCGGAATGTTTTTCGAATCCAATTGATGAAAAAATAATAATGTAATCGCCCGGTGCGACCGGTAATTCGTATTTTCCGTCAATATCGCTCATGGTTCCCTTATGCTGATCTTTGATACCGATATTTACAAATGGAACCGGTTCGCTTGTCGCGACGTCAGTTATTTTTCCTTTAATTACAGTGTTCTGAGAAAAAAGCAAAGCAGGAAAAAAGATCCCTGCTATGATAAAAAGCATTATTATTCCAAGCCTTTTAAGGGAGTATATCATCTGAATATTTTTAAATTACTTTTCAGTAAAAAAAGCAGGAGCAAAGGTATGAAAAATTATTTAACGGCTATTTTCCGTGACAATCGTTGTCCGCCCTCAGTTGTTACGCTAACAAGGTAAATGCCTTTTACGAAGTTGTTAATATTTACTTTTTCCTGGGAAGATGATGCCGTAATTTGATTGTTGTAAACCAATTGTCCGTTAATGTTGTAAACAGCAATATCGGAAACAGTGGGTTTGTCGAACGACAGGTTGATGATAATGTCGGTGGCGTCATTATACACATTAATGTTTTGCGCATAATTGATATCACCAACACTAATATCGTTATATATGAAAGACAGATCGTCCACATAGAGGCTATCGCCTGCAGATCCACTGCCGGGAGTTTTGTTGGTAGTGATATTGATCAAAACAAAGTCTGGTGCAGTTGCCGGCCCGGCATAATCAAAAGGGATACTTTTTCGTACCCACTGATTGTTTGTAGAGGCAAAATTCAGAGTTGCGGCTCCCACAATATGCGCTTCGGAAGCTACATCTGAAGGATCCCTGAAATCATACGTATCGTGTATTATTGCTCTGATGCGGGCCGAATCTGTTCCGCCGGAATTGGCCGGTTTAAATCTAACCCAAACCACAATAGAATCGGGGGTGTCGCCCAGTGCTTCGCTAAAAAGTGGATCGGATGTATGGGTAATATTGTAGTTGCTGGGATCTGTGGCAATTGCACTACCTGCATTTACTTGTCCGGTCGTTACAACTCCATTGGCAACAATGCCAAGAACTGATCTGGACCAGAGGACACAACTGCTATCGCCGGTTGAACCGGGTCGTGTAACCAATGAATATTTTATTTGTTGAGAAACCCAGGCGGCCATTGCTCCTGAGGCTGTTTTAAACGAATTCCATTCAGCGGGTTCTTCGGTTGCGGCCCCGAGATTATTCCATGTTTCAAATCCTCCATTATTGATCTGTTGTGCTTTTACAGTAAACAACGAAATGAAAATCAGGCAAATTAAAGTCGATGTGATTCTTTTCATAACAGTATTTTTAAGTTAAATTGTATTACTAATTTCCCGCGAAATTACATTAATTTGACCAAAGAGATAAGGGCTAAACCAGTTAGATGGTAATTACTTTTCAACAGGGTTTTCAATAGGCTTTAAATTAAAGGTTTGAATGTATGACTGGATTTGTGATTTAACAAAAATTAAGATTTTTAATAAAAATCATCGTTTTTAACCAGAAATAAAATACATTTGTTAGCGTTTACAAAAAATTTCCGGGCAATGCTTATAAAAACGTATGGTAGTGCTATTTTAGGTATTGATGCTATTACGGTGACCGTTGAAGTCAATATTGACATTGGCATCAATTTTTTCATGGTTGGTTTGCCCGATAGTGCTGTTAAAGAAAGTCAGCACCGGATTGTGGCTTCATTTAAAAACAATGGATTTAAATATCCTCCCGGGAGAAGAATCGTTGTGAATATGGCCCCTGCCGATATCAAAAAAGAAGGTTCCGCTTATGATCTGACAATAGCCTTAGGAATTCTGGCGGCTTCTGAACAATTGAATGCGGCAGAACTGGGGAATTATATCATTATGGGCGAACTTTCGCTGGATGGAAGTCTTCAGCCGATCAATGGAGCACTTTCTATTGCGATTGAAGCAAGGAAACAAGGGTTCAGGGGCTTTATTCTGCCAAAGCAAAACGCATTGGAAGCAGCGATTGTTAATAATCTCGACGTAATTGGTGTTTCAACCCTAAAAGAGGTGGTTGATTTTTTAAACAAGGATATTCATATTGAACCCACCGTGGTGAATACCCGCGAAGAGTTTTTTACCCGGTTAAATGAGTATGAATTCGACTTTGAAGACGTTAAAGGACAGGAAAACATAAAACGTGCGCTGGAAATAGCTGCAGCCGGAGGTCATAATGTGATTTTTATTGGCCCGCCGGGATCAGGGAAAACTATGCTGGCAAAACGTCTCCCCTCCATATTACCTCCCCTGAATTTGCATGAAGCACTTGAAACGACCAAGATACATTCTGTGTCGGGTAAGCTGGCAAAAAACACTTCATTGATCTCTGTCAGACCTTTCAGGGCGCCGCATCATACGATCAGCGATGTAGCTCTTGTTGGAGGAGGAAGTTTTCCGCAACCGGGCGAAATATCTCTTGCCCACAACGGGGTTTTATTTTTGGACGAACTTCCTGAATTCAAAAGAACGGTACTTGAAGTGCTGAGACAGCCGGTGGAAGACAGGGTGGTTACCATCTCGAGGGCGAAATTTACGGTGGAATATCCGGCCAGCTTTATGTTGGTCGCGGCTATGAATCCGTGTCCCTGCGGATATTATAATCATCCGGAAAAAGATTGCGTCTGTGGCAGCGGAAATGTGCAAAAATATCTAAACCGGGTTTCGGGACCATTACTTGACAGAATTGATATTCATGTTGAGGTTACCCCGGTTCCTTTCCGGGAACTTAGCAAAGCACAATCGGCCGAGAAAAGCGAATCGGTGCGCGAAAGGGTTATAGCGGCAAGGCAGGTGCAGGAAGAGCGATTTAAAGATGTTCCGGGGGTTTATGCAAACGCACAAATGAATACCAAGCTTTTGCAAAAATATTGCAGTATTGATGAGACAGGACTAACATTGCTGAAGAATGCCATGGAAAAGCTCAGTTTATCGGCCCGTGCCTACGACAGAATATTAAAAGTTGCCCGAACTATTGCCGACCTGGATAATTGTGCCGGAATTCAAAACCATCATCTGGCCGAAGCCATTCAGTATAGAAGCCTTGACAGGGAAAACTGGGCAGGATAGTTTATTCAGAGAATAGAAAAATAAAATAAAAAAGCCACTAAAATTTTTAGTGGCTTTTTCTTTAGTATCTTATCTTTAATATTGATTCATTTTTTGGCATAATATTTAATAGCA
>CAYXXU010000074.1:0-20891 GCA_964469155.1 uncultured Bacteroidales bacterium | reverse complement strand
ATCCAAATTTCCGATACCAGAAACTGGAAAAAGTGAGTTAATAAGGATCGACTAGTTACGGCGATGGGCATAAATTCCAATGGCCTCACTCCTTTCTCAGAGGTACGGCCGAAACGCCAAACGTAGACAGCATTTTTGGCAGCGGCTTTCGCGCGCAAGTGTGTGTAGCCCGAACCCGAACTCACAATAGTAAAAGTACGCGAGGCCATTTGCCTTTTTTTCTTCAGGGTGAAACCGCATCGTGCCACCACGTTTTCGCCGGCTTCAACACTACCGGTTTCCATGGCTTTGTGTCTGGCTATCATCTCCACATAGCGACCAACCTTTTCATAAGAAACTTTCAATATATCCATGGCTACTGCTGTCTGGGCGGTAAGGCTTTTTTTCCTGACCGTCACCCTCAGTTTCAGCAGGGCCAGAACATTGTCAGCCTGTTGTTGAAGCGTGGTATCGCTTACAGGCGGATTCACCACATCTGGATCGTTAGCGGTTTTCACTCCTTTTGCGTTGACACAAAGGGTAAGCGCATTCATTTTTTTAATGTTCAGCGCCACTACTATTTTAGGAAATCCTTTCATAACCTAATGTTTTTCAGATATGCAAACATAAGAAATTTTGGGGAAATATGCAAAATAATATTTGATAAAAGCTGGATGTGAAGGGAAATTTAGTAGATTTGTTGGAAAAAACGAATAGTGAATAGTGAATAACGAATAGGGAATAGTGTATAACGAATAGGAAATAATGAAGAAATGAAAAAGATTATATTAATTTGTTGCTTATTATTTGCGGCATTAAATTCATGTCATTGTCCAAAGCCTGCTGAATTAAAAGGGCAAATTGACTTTTTCTATCTGATCTATTCTGGTCGGAGAAGACCCCCTGATACTATAAAAATTAAGAAATTACAATCTGATATTAGCAAGTTTAATATAATTGAAGAAACACAAGAAAAATATGGTGGCAGAAATATTAAAATAAAAGAATTTACTAATGTTCCTAATAGCTTTATTGATGGAGATATGATGGGATTTTGGGAAGAAAACCTTGGTATATTTTATGAAAGAAGTTTGTGCTGGTATTCATTTTCAGTATTGCATTCGAATAATGATTCAATAAATTCTTACATCAACATGTTAATGGGTATGCTATTAATGAAGAAATCCGAAATCTCAGAAAAGATCGACACTTTAAAAAAATAGTATAAGCAAAACACAAAGGAATATTCTGCCTTCCTAATTCTGAACTCTGAAATAAAAAAGTCAGCCAATAAAACCGCCCCTTCCTAATATTCTATAACACTTTTAGATAAAATCACAGAGTTCCATCAATCTGACTTCATAATTCTGAACTCTGAAATAAAAAATAACCACACAGATTTAAGAATCTTTTTATAATTTTGTATTTGGCAATTAGAATCTAACATAAATCCGAAAATGAAGGTAAGCGAAGTCATTAAACTTATTGAAGAGGATGGTTGGTTTATTGTTAGGCAGAGAGGCAGTCACCGTCAGTATAAACACAGGTTTAAAAAAGGGCTGGTCACTATTGCTGCTCATAAATTAAGCGATGAGATTGCAAAAGGAACCTTAAACAGTATTTTGAAACAAGCAGAACTAAAACAGGAGTAGAAAATCATGTTAAAATATCTGATAATTTTCGAAAAAACAGAAACAGGCTATAGTGCTTATGTTCCTGATTTGCCGGGCTGCATTGCCACTGCAAAAACCAAAGTTGCGGTTGAAAAAAATATTTTAGAAGCCATTCGTTTTCATTTGGATGGAATGAAAGAAGAAAAAATTAAATTCCCAATCAACAGGACAGATGCCGAAACATTTGTTTTTACGGTTTAATATTTTGTTACTTCTATTTCGCTATCATACTACTCCCAAAATCTTTCTATAATCAAAGTCTTTGCCTCCCTCAATTCTGAAATCTGAAATAAAAAAAGGCGGCCATCAAAGCCGCCTTTTCCTAATAGTCTCATAGCCTCACAGCCTCATAGCCTTCTCCCTAATTCCTGTTATTCGCATTCAAATCATTGAAAGCCACCTTCAGCCTTTCTACCAGGGTTTTTTCGCCTTCGCGCAGCCAGGCACGGGGGTCGTAATATTTTTTGTTGGGTTTTTCGGCTCCGTCGGGGTTGCCTAATTGGCCTTGCAGGTAAGCTTCGTTCTTCTTGTAGAACTTCAGAATGCCTTCCCAATAGGCCCATTGGGTGTCGGTATCTATGTTCATTTTCACAACGCCGTAAGAGATAGCTTCTTTGATCTTTTCAGGTTCCGAACCGCTGCCGCCGTGGAACACAAAGTTCACGGGGTTGGCCACAGTATTGAATTTCTTTTGAATGTATTCCTGCGAATTTTTCAGGATAACGGGTTCCAGTTTCACGTTGCCGGGTTTATAAACTCCGTGCACATTGCCAAAGGAAGCGGCAATGGTAAAACGGGGGCTTACCTGCATCAGTTGCTCGTACGCATAAGCCACATCTTCAGGCTGTGTGTAGAGGCGCGAACTGTCGATATTGCTGTTGTCCACTCCATCTTCCTCGCCTCCGGTAACGCCGAGTTCTATCTCGAGGGTCATACCTATTTTGCTCATGCGTTCCAGGTAGCGTTTGCAGGTGGCAACGTTTTCTTCCAGGCTTTCTTCCGAAAGGTCGAGCATATGCGAACTGAACAGGGGTTTGCCATATTGTTTAAAATATTTTTCTCCGGCATCCAGCAATCCGTCGATCCATGGCAGCAGTTTGCGTGCGGCATGGTCGGTATGAATGATCACAGGCACACCATAATATTCCGCCATCTGGTGGATGTGCATGGCCCCTGAAATGGAACCGGCAATAGCGGCTTTTTCGTTGGTATTGTCCAGCGATTTTCCTCCGAAGAACAAACCGCCACCGTTCGAAAACTGTATGATAACAGGCGAGTTGACTGCCTTGGCGGCTTCCATCACTCCGTTCACCGAATTGGTGCCCACCACATTTACAGCCGGAAGAGCAAAGTGGTTCTTTTTGGCAATTTCGAAAACATATTGCAGGGCATCGCCGGTTACGACTCCCGCACCGATCTTATTGATAATACTGTCTGACATAATTGGTTTGTTTTAAATTATTAGGATGATTAATTATTAAGTCTATTAGTTTTTAGGCTGTTAGGAAAATAGTCATTAGTGGTCATGGGTAGTCATTAATTGTCATTAAGGGATGTCGATTTCAGAACAACAATTTAGCAATAAAACAATTTAACCATTTTTAAAACTTCGGTCTTCGGACTCCGCTCTCCTGACTTACTCCGCTAAAACAATGATCTTGTTCTTCTGCATTTCCACAACGCCGCCGTTCACCTCGAAAAAAGCAGCCTGATTGTTGGCATCCATCAGTCTGATCTTTCCTTTTTTTAATACCGCAACAATGGGGGCATGGTTGTTTAAAACCTCAAACGAGCCATCCTTACCCGGAAACTTTGCCCGTTTTACCTCGCCTGAAAAGATAGTTGCTTCGGGTGAAATGATTTCTATCAGCATGGCTTAGGCTTCGTTGATAAGTTTCTTGCCTTTTTCTATGGCTTCTTCTATGGTTCCCACGTTATGGAACGCTGCTTCAGGATATTCGTCCACTTCACCATCCATGATCATACGGAAACCCTTAATGGTATCTTCTATGTTCACGAATTTACCTTCCAGTCCGGTAAAAGCCGTAGCCACAAAGAAGGGTTGCGAAAGGAAACGTTGCACACGGCGTGCACGTTGCACGGTGAGTTTATCTTCGTCCGAGAGTTCGTCCATACCCAGTATGGCGATGATGTCCTGCAGTTCGTTATAGCGTTGCAGAATAGCCTTTACCCGTTGGGCTACCTCATAATGTTCATCACCTACGATGTCGGGATTAAGAATACGCGAAGTAGAATCCAAAGGATCCACAGCCGGATAAATACCTATCTCGGCTATCTTACGACTTAATACGGTAGTAGCATCCAGGTGGGAAAAAGTAGTAGCGGGAGCCGGGTCAGTCAAGTCGTCGGCAGGTACATAAATAGCCTGAACCGAAGTGATAGAACCTCTCTTGGTCGAAGTGATACGTTCCTGCAAAATACCCATTTCAGTAGCCAGTGTAGGCTGATAACCCACGGCTGATGGCATACGTCCCAACAAAGCCGAAACTTCGGAACCTGCCTGTGTGAAACGGAAAATATTGTCGATAAACAACAAAATGTCGCGTCCGCCGGTTTTTTCATCTCCATCGCGGAAATATTCAGCCAGAGTCAATCCTGATAAAGCAACGCGGGCACGGGCTCCGGGAGGTTCGTTCATCTGTCCGAACACCAGTGTGGTTTGCGAATCCAAAAGATTATCTGTATTCACCAGCGAAAGGTCCCATCCGCCTTTTTCCATATCTTCCACAAACTTGTCGCCGTATTTTATCAAACCTGATTCTATCATTTCTCTTAATAGGTCATTCCCTTCACGGGTACGCTCACCCACGCCGCTAAACACAGACATACCGGCATATTTCTTGGCGATGTTATTGATCAGCTCCATGATAATAACCGTTTTACCCACACCGGCACCACCGAACAGACCTATCTTACCACCCTTGGCATAAGGGATGATAAGGTCAATGACTTTGATACCGGTATAAAGAACTTCTTTCGAAGTAGCGAGATTCTCAAATTTGGGAGGATCACGATGAATATTGTAAGATTTATCACTGGTAACAGGGCCAATGCCGTCGATGGCTTCACCAATTACGTTGAACAAACGTCCACGTATCTGGTCACCAACAGGCATGGATATCTGTGTACCCGTATTGATCACTTCAATTCCCCTTCGCAAACCATCGGTCGAATCCATGGCAATGCATCTTACGGTGTTCTCGCCGATATCCTGCTGGGTTTCCAGTACCAGTTTCTCATTATTGTCTTTGGTAACCACCAAAGCATCGTAAATTTGGGGAAGATCTTCTTCGTTTTCGAAAATAACATCGACAACAGCTCCAATGATCTGATGTACTTTCCCTTTACTTTTAACAGCCATTATTTTATTTCTTGATTTTTAAAAAGAGGATAATAAAAAACTGACAAAAACAAGTCGTCAGCAGCTACAAAATTACTACTTTTTAAAAATAAAATCGAAAACCGTTAAAAAATATATTCTACTTTTGCACACGAATTGTCATAAACACAATAATTTGAGGGTTATTAAAGATATAAGCGAACTTCCTCACGGCATGGTATCGGTGGTTTCAACAGGAACATTCGATGGAGTGCATTTGGGGCATAAAACCATCATCAATGCGATGACAGAAATTGCTGCCAGCCAAAACCTGTCGTCAGTAGCTATCACTTTTGACCCGCATCCCCGCATCGTTTTAGGCAAGGATGAAAATAAGCTGAAACTGCTTACCACTCTTGACGAAAAAATAGCCATTTTCGAAAGCCTGGGAGTAGATAATGTTTTTGTAATTCAGTTCACTAAAGAGTTTGCAGCAACTCCTTACGAACAATACGTAAAGGATTTTCTTGTCAACAGGCTGGGAGCAAAGCACATCGTGCTGGGATTTAATCATCATTTTGGTCAGAAACGTTCTGGTAACCATGACACATTGATTGCTCTTGGAAAAAATTATGGTTATGAAGTTACCGAAGTTTCGCCCCAGGGTTTTGAAGGACAGGTGGTAAGTTCCACAAAGATCAGACAGTTACTTGACGAACAAAATCTTGACCTTGCCAATAAACTGCTGAGCTACCATTATGCCGTAACAGGAACTGTGGTTCGCGGACGAAATGTAGGTACTTCATTGGGCTATCCGACAGCCAATATCAAAATAAACGATCCTTACAAACAGATACCGGCTGTGGGGGTTTATGCTGTCACGGTACAAATTGAGAAATATATTTACAAAGGCATGTGTTCTATTGGTTATAATCCAACCTTCGGAGAAATGGACCTGAGTGTAGAAGTAAATATTTTTGATTTTGCAGATGATATTTATGGTAGAGAAATTAAACTTGGATTTGTATCTTTTTTAAGACCAGAATTAAAATTCGACAACATTGAGTTGTTGGTGCAACAATTGAAAACCGACAAAGAAACTTCAATGGTTAAATTGAATAACATTCATGAGTAAAGTGTTTTCTAACCTAATATTGCTGACATCAATGCTCATCCACCAGGCAATGTTTGCACAGGATAACGATTCTTTGACCCTTGCCCGGCAGAAAATATTTACCTCGCTTGAGGAAGCAGTTAAGTCTCCCGAACAGGTCTTTCGTTTACAACTTAAAAACAAAAGGCTGAAAAAAATACCTGATGAGGTGTTTACCTTTTCCAATCTTCGTGAATTGGATCTTTCAAAAAACGGTATCACCGAAATACCTGCTGCGATTAGTGTACTGAGCAATTTACAGATACTGAACCTGTCGAATAATAAGATAACGGAATTCCCTGCTGAGTTATGTGAATTGAAAATGATGACGATCCTGAATGTTTCTAAAAACAAGATCGATATGTTGCCGCCACAGATAGGCTTTTTGTCCAATCTGACCTATCTGGATGCATCCGCAAATAAATTGACATTACTCACCCCTTCTTTGGGTCAGTTAGTAAAACTTAAGAGCCTTATGCTAAACCGTAACAATATCAAAATTATTCCCACTGAAATCGGCAACCTGCAAAACCTTACCTATCTTGACCTGTGGGGGACATTAATTACAGGCTTGCCCGATGAAATAGGTAAGCTTAATAAAAACCTGAAAGTGCTTGATTTGCGTGTAACGGTTATTAGTTATGAAATGCAAAGCCGTATTCAGAAACTATTGCCCTGCACGGATATAAACTTCTCAAAGGGCTGTAATTGCAATTAAAGGGGCTACCCTTTTTCGAAATATTTAAATTCCTATCTAAAAAACTTTGCCTCTTTTTAAATTAAATCACTACTTTTGCCCATCAAATAGCAACAATTTACGGAATGTAGAATTTAGTCTTTAAAAAAGGGGGAAAATGATCGAAACCATCAAGTTCAACAACTTTAGTTGGATGCACATATTAAATCCCAGTGATGAGAATTTTGATTATTTAATGGATAACTATGATTTTCACCCCCTTGATATTGAAGACTGCCGCTCAAAAGTTCAACGTCCGAAGATCGATATTTACGACGATTACTATTTCCTGATCCTTCATTTTCCCTGTTTCGATAAAGCCAATAAATTTCTTGAGATCAAGGAAGTTAAAGTGTTTTGGGGCAAGGATTTTATTATTACCATCGGAAATTCGCATTGGATAGTCAAGAAATTCTTTAATTCCGTCAAAGAGGATATTGAGGCTTTTAAGGAAGAACTCAGTTCAGAAACCAGTGATGCCTTGCTTTATGAGATCATGGAAAGGCTGATGAAGGATACCTTGTCGTTGTTGGGAAGGATAGGTAACGAAGTGGATCAGATCAACTACGGACTGTTCAACGACAAATCGCAAAAGATTATTGAGAAGGTTTCTATTACCCGTAAAAACATAATTTTACTTGACACCAGTTTCCGTCCCCAGTTGCGTTTGTTCCACAAGTTCGAATCAGGAGAGATCAAAGGTTTTGCTGAGGACATGGAAGAATACTGGGGCAATATTCTTGACTATTACCAGAAATCATGGGATATGATAGAAGACAACAAAGAGTTGATAGAAGGTCTGGCCAAAACATTCGATTCGCTACAGACCAACCGCATCAATGAGATCATGAAAATGCTCACACTCATATCTACCGTAATGCTGCCAATGACCTTTATTGCCAGCTTGTATGGCATGAATGTCGGCTTACCCTTGCAACATCATCCTGAAGCTTTTTTGGTTGTCTGCATTGCAATGGGAATAATTGTGGTGGGTTTTTTGTGGTTTTTTATCAAGAAAAGATGGCTATAAATTTATAGCCGCTTCATAAACTCATCCACTTTGATGATGTAGCGAATGTGAGTGCCTTCGCCTATTTTTCCTGATTCATCCCATGAATTTACCGAGAAGAATAATTTTTTTTCCTCAATTTTTTCAAGTCTTGCTACACATGTCACTTTTTTTCCGACAGGTGTTGCCTTTACATGCTTTATGCAGACTTCGGTTCCCACAGTGTTATATCCCTGGGGTAAATATTCCAAAACGGTTTTCAGCGCCGTATTTTCCATCATGGCGATCATGGCAGGGGTAGCAAATACTTCAACCAGGCCGGAACCATATTTTGCAGCGGTATCGTCGAATGATACTATCTTTTCTTCCGTATGAGTGAGTCCTTCTTGAATTCCGAATTCCATTTCTCAGTATTTTATTTTGACGGTTCTGATAATGTCAGGATGCAGACTCTGATTGACGGGGCAATTGGCAATGGCATAATCTATGATCTTTTTCGCTTTTTCGTCGAGTGTTAAGCCCGAAAAATCGAATTCAAGAACCAATTCACCTATGCGGCGAGGATTATCGGCCATAATTTTTGTTATGGAAACACTGGCTCCATCCACAGTAAAATTATGTTTTTTGGCAGCTATGCCAATGATAGTAAATATACAAGCTCCCAATGAACTTGCCGCCAGGTCGGTTGGTGAGAAGTTTGAACCAGTTCCTGCATTGTCAACCGGAGCTTCCGTAAAAATAACACTGCCAGAACGTTGATGGGTAAGTTTGGTTTGCAGATCTCGGGTATATTGTACATGTAGCTTTTCCATAAAAATGAGATGGTTATGATGATACAAATTTACAGTTTTTTTTAAAGAAATAATTTTATTTTATTGACTCAATTGTTAATTTTTGTATATTTGTATTGTGAAAAAGAATATTCTCTTATTAATTGCCATAATTACTACTTTTTCTGTAATTGGTATCATCACTACGCAATACATTTGGGTAAACCGTGCCATTCATCTCAGGACCGAGCAATTCAATGATTTGATCCAAATGAACCTTTCTGATGTTGTGGACCAAATATATGATATCCAAAAAGAAAATACTATAATTCCTGGAGAAAGGTCAGATACGATTATTAGTGGTCTAAATCAAATAAAAAATGGAATTGATTCATCCAGGCTGGTGCATTCAATGATCGACTCGCTCCTTTCGGCCGAACTAAGTTGTTTTCAAAATGCTAAAGATTTTTTTTATGCAATTGCAGATACAGCGAAAGGAGAGATAATATATTGCAATTTGGATAATAACAGTTCCACTGTGGTATCATCTGAGCACAAGGTTTCATTAAGTAAGATATCGCCCAATAAGAATCTTGTGCTGTCTGTTTTTTTTCCGGAACAGAAAAACATCATTGTTCGTAAAATGTTTTTGTGGGTTCAGCTCTTGTCAGCCTTATTCCTTTTGATTGTAATAACCTGTTTTCTTTACGTTATATTCACTATAGTCCGCCAAAAGAAAATTTCGGAGATGAAGAGTGATTTCGTAAACAATATGACTCACGAATTCAAAACGCCTATTTCGACCATTTCGGTTGCTTCGGAAATTCTTATGAGACCTGGTATATGGGAAACGCCTGATAAAATTCAGAAGTATGCTAATATTATTTACGATGAAAATATGAGGTTGAGAAATCAGGTTGAACAGGTTTTGCAAATTTCTATACTGGATAAAAACGAACTTAAAATTCAACCGGCCGATATTGACATTCATCCGATTATAGAAAATTCGGTGGATATTTTCAATATGATCCTCAAGGAGAAACATGGTGAAATAGTTTCTGAATTGAATGCATCAAATTCAGTGATTTTTGCCGATGAATTGCATTTCATAAATGTGATCACCAACATGCTTGACAATGCCATTAAGTATACGGATACAATTCCAAAAATAAAGATTAGCACAACCAATAAGGATGATGGGATAACCATCAGGGTGGAAGACAATGGTATTGGCATTGATTCTCTTAATCAAAAACATATTTATAAGAAGTTCTTCAGGGTTCATACGGGTGATGTACATAATGTGAAGGGATTTGGCCTGGGCCTGTTTTATGTGAAGTCAGTTATGGATGCTCACCTGGGAACCATTGAACTTGTAAAAAGCGAGCTTTCGAGAGGCTCGGTATTTGAATTGCATTTTCCATATAATTTCAATAAAAAACAATAACCTATGATTACAACAGCAAGCAGTAGTAATAAAGCCAGAATTTTACTGGTTGAAGATGATCCGAATTTAAGCCTGGTATTAAAAGATTACCTGGAGATCTTAATGTACGACACCGTTTTCTGTGATAACGGTGAGGATGCCTTTGAACACTTTAAGAGTGAGTATTTTGATTTAATTATTCTGGATGTAATGCTTCCGAAAAAAGATGGCTTTACGATTGCTAAAGACATCAGGAAGGCAAACAAAGACATTCCGATAGTTTTTTTAACTGCAAAAACCTTAAAAGAAGACAGAATTAAAGGGTTTTATATCGGTTGCGATGATTATATCACCAAGCCGTTCAGTACAGAGGAGTTAAGCCTGCGCATTGAAGCCATTCTGAGGCGGGTAAAAAAGAAATCAATCTTCCCTATAGTGGATAATATTGAGCAGTTCAAGTTGGGTTTGTTCACTTTCGATTATACAAATATGATTCTAAAACTGGATACCAATGAGCAATTTCTTACCCGCAAGGAGGCTGATCTTTTGAAACTGTTGTGTATAAATAAAAACAGGCTGGTTCACAGAGAAATTGCTTTGAAATCTATTTGGGGCGACAGCGATTATTTCACCGGCAGAAGTATGGATGTTTTTATTACCAGACTCAGAAAATATCTGAAAGATGATGAGAATATCTGTATCACCAATATTCACGGTACGGGATTTAAACTCGAAATCAAAAACGAAGAAATAGTTCCGGGAGATCCTCAAGTGTAAACTTAACTTTTTTTATTAAGGAGACTTTCTTAAGAAGCATATTTCATAAGGGCTCTTCAATTTTCAAAAGGAGTTTCGATAGTGATATTCTATTAAAGAGTAAAAATTTTTTTTTATTAAATTTGCTGCCACACTAAAAATTTATCCATAAGGTTTCTCCAAATTCATATTTTTGCATAAATCTCAAAATTCTTAAAATGCAGGTAGATAACGCTGTTTCGAAACAAAAACGCAAGGATTATTATGTGTCGATAACCATTATCGGAATACTCTTCTTTCTGTTTGGTTTTGTGACATGGCTAAATGGTGCCTTGATTCCATTCTTGAGAACAGCCTGCGAATTAACTGATCTGACTGCATACCTGGTTACTTTCGCTTTTTATATTTCCTATTTTGTGATGGCTATTCCTTCTTCAAAGATATTGGAACGCATTGGTTTCAAGAACGGAATGACGGTGGGCCTGGCCGTAATGGCCGTGGGCGCTGTATTATTTATTCCTGCAGCCTTTTCGCGCTCGTACCTTTTGTTTTTAACAGGATTGTTTGTATTGGGCACCGGCCTGGCATTGTTGCAAACCGCGGTTAATCCTTATGTAACCATTATCGGGCCCATTGAAAGCGCTGCCAAGCGTATAAGCATAATGGGCATCTGCAATAAAGTTGCCGGGGTATTGGCGCCGATATTATTGGCCTCTATTTTGTTAAAAGATGCGGAAGCCATTAAAACCAGACTTTCGGAATTGACCGATATGGCGCAGCGTGCCACATTGCTCGACGAATTGGCTCAGCGAATGGTGATACCTTACTTGTTTATGGCGGGTTTTCTGGCTGCCCTGGCAATTATGGTTCGTTTTGCGCATCTTCCTGAAATCAACCCTGAACAGGATGAGGTAATAACCGATACAACCCATACTCATAAAAGCATTTTTAAGTATCCTCATTTGCTGTTGGGTGTGATTGCCCTATTTTTTTATGTTGGAGTGGAAGTTATTGCCGGCGATACCATTATCCGTTACGGCGATTCATTAGGCATAGCAATGACCTCAGCCAAGTATTTTACTTCACTTATGCTGATCTTTATGGTGATAGGATATTTCTTTGGAGTAGCCCTGATACCCAAAGTAATCTCTCAAAAAAATGCTTTGATAGTTTGCGCTTCTTTAGGCATCATTCTTACGATGGCGGCTGTTTTGGTTTCAAGCGCCTCCATTATTCACATTCCGTTTATTGATCTCACAACTTTTCAATATGTCGAATTGACTATCCCTTATACCGTTTTGTTTATAGCTATGCTGGGCCTTGCCAATTCGTTGGTTTGGCCCGCTATATGGCCTCTTGCCCTGAATGGTGTGGGTAAATATACCAAGATAGGTTCTGCGTTGCTTATTATGGCCATTGCCGGCGGTGCCACCCTGCCACTGGTGTACGGATGGCTTTCGCAGGTTTTGCATAGCACACAGCAAGCTTATTGGATAGCGATTCCTTGTTACCTGGTTATTCTGTATTATGCCATTGCCGGACATAAAATTAAAGCAGAACACCAATAATTTATTAGTCGAAATTTATGAGCCTCATCGTTTTCATTGCCCTATTTTTTCCCGTTTTGTTGAGCGGACTTTCCGTTTTCTTTTTTAAGACAGGAGAAAAGTCTCTTAAATTAATTCTTGCTTTTGGAGGCGCTTTTTTGTTCTCGTTGATATTTATTGAGCTGATTCCCGAAATATTCTCTACCGAATCGCCACAAATCGGGTTGTTTGTTTTGCTGGGTTTCTTTATACAACTTTTGCTCGATTTCCTGACAAAAGGTGTTGAACACGGACATCACAGCCATCATGAAAAACTCGATCAGCCATGTGGAAAAAAACACGAGCCCGTGGGGTTTCTGGGCATCATGATAGGTATCTGCATTCACTCTTTCCTGGAAGGTATGCCTTTGTCGAGCAGTTTCCACAGCGAGGAACTGCAAAGCACCCTACTAACCGGTATTATTATCCACAATATCCCTATCTCTATCGTGCTGGTGAGCCTGTTTCTGCATACCGGCCTGCGGAAGTCGACTGCCATTATATTATTGACCGTGTTTGCCTTATCGTCGCCCCTGGGAACCCTGACCAGCTATTTATTGGGAGCGGGTTTTGTGGAGAATATGTCGCATTTCTTTAATATCATTCTGGCAGTGGTGGTAGGTATTTTCCTGCACATCTCTACCACCATTTTATTTGAATCGGACGAAAATCACGGGTTCAACCTGAAAAAGTTTGCGGTGATCGTGCTGGGTTTCGGAGCCACAATTATTTTGTCATTTCTGATTCACTAATCGTATATTTTATTAATTTTGTATTCAGATACCTAAATTAATAATTTAAATAATAAACAGTTATGTGTACTTTAGTTGGAAAAAAGGCACCGGTTTTCCAGGCCGATGCAGTAGTTAACGGTTCGGAGTTTGTTGAAAATTTCTCACTCGAACAATTTATTGGAAAAAAACATGTGGTTTTCTTTTTCTATCCTCTGGATTTCACTTTTGTGTGTCCTACCGAAATATTAGCCTTCCAGGAAAAGCTGGCCGAATTTGAAAAACGCAACACTGCCGTGGTAGGTTGCTCTATCGATTCGAAATTCTCACACTGGGCATGGTTGCAAACCCCTAAAAACAAAGGCGGCATACAGGGTGTGAAATTCCCTTTGGTTGCTGATATTTCGAAGACCATTTCGGAAAATTACGGTGTACTGGCCGGCGAATACGATTATAATGATAATGACGAAGCTATTTTTGTAGGCGCACCGGTGGCTTACCGCGGATTGTTCCTGATCGATAAGAATGGCATTGTACGTCATCAGTTGGTGAACGACCTTCCGCTGGGCCGCAATGTCGACGAAGCCATTCGTATGGTGGATGCTTTGCAGTTCTTCGAAGAGAACGGTGAAGTTTGCCCGGCCAACTGGCACAAAGGCGAAGAAGGCATGAAAGCTACTTCGGACGGTGTGGCTGATTACCTCAGTAAACACTAAAAAATATTGAATACTGAATATTGAATGTTGAATTTCGAAGTAAGTTCAACATTCGGTATTCGATATTCATTATTCGATAATACAAAAGGGCTGCCCGCAAGGCAGCTTTTTTTATGGCAATCTTTTACTTGATTGGCTATTTTGAAAAAGCATCAAATCTCAAATGACAAATAACAAATAATCCCGAAATCCGAATAAAAAAATACCAAACATGAGTTTTCCACTGTTTGGAAATTGAATTTTTTAATATTGTGATTTATTTGTCATTTGTGTTTCGATATTTCCTACAAGTAGGCTATATGGTAAAAGTACCAAATCTCATATAACAAACAACAAATTATCCCGAAATCCGAATAAAAAAACACCAAACAGGAGTTATTCACTTTTTTGATATTGAATTTTTTAAAATTGTGATTTATTTGTCATTTGTTTTTTGTGTATTGTTATTTACGTTTTGTATTTTCTTCAAGACCTCGATATTATACCTTTGGGTTTTTAGTGTTTTTGCTACATTTGTCTGAGTAAAATTCCTTGTATGAAGAAATTATTATTGGCCCTTGCGGTAATAGTGGCTCTGCTTGCTAACGCTATCAGCCAAGCCCAAACCCTCACCACCCTCACCTTCAATATCCGCTACGATAATCCCGCTGACGGCATCAACGCCTGGGACCTGCGCAAACCATCGGTGGCTGCGCTGATAGACCATTATGCCCCGCAGATATTCGGCATACAGGAGGGGCTGCATCAGCAGGTGATGTATCTGAAAAATAACCTGGGTCCATATAATTACATTGGTGTGGGACGCGAAGACGGATTACAGAAGGGAGAATACAGCGCCATTTTTTATGATACCACCCAATACGAAATGATCAGAAACACCACTTTCTGGTTATCGGATACCCCCGATAAGGTTTCGGTGGGCTGGGATGCCGCCCTGGAACGCATTTGCACCTGCGGTTTGTTTCAGCACAGGGAAAGCGGAAAATACATCTGGGTGTTCAACACCCATTTCGATCATATGGGCGTGCTGGCGCGTAAGATGTCGGCCCAACTGATTCTAAAAAAGATCAGTGAACTGAACCCCGAAAAATATCCCGTAGTGCTGATGGGCGATTTCAATACCCCGGCAGCCACCGAACCTATACAAACCATCACTGCCCAACTGCTGGAAACTTCGGTAGTGGCGCAAAAGCCGCTTTACGGGCCTATGGGCACCTTCAACAATTTCGAACCCACCAATGCCGTGACAGAGTGTATCGATTTCATTTTTGTTTCCAGGCTCAGCGTGGTCTCCTGTACCCATATAGACGATAAGAAGAACGATAACCTCTGCATTTCTGACCATTACCCGGTGATGGCGGTGGTTGAGTTTAATAGTAGAGAATAAAAAGTCTTACCCGGGTGCGGACAAGCCTTTTCTTCATTCTGACTTCAGAATTCTGAATTCTGAACTCCTCTCATTCCTTCACAAACTTCCTCACCACACTCCCTTCCTCTGTAGTAAGTTTTATAAAATACAGACCTTTGGCGAGGGGGCTAATATCAATTTGGTTTTTGTTGAGTGCTTTTGTAAAGATGAGTTTTCCGGTTAGGTCGTAGACTTCTATGGTTGTAATGTTAGCAGGACTTTCTACATAAAGGATATTTGTGACAGGATTAGGAAAAATTCGTATAGAATTATCAGCCGTTGAATAATTATTTACAGAAACTAAGGGGTGATTGTATTTTGCAATACTATTTATTGAATCATTTCCAATTTTTCTGAAAGTACCTGCAATATATAGTTCATCATTCCAAATGCAAATATCTCTTATGCAAGCAAATTCATCAAAGTCTTCGTAATTTAAACAGGTCCATTGTATTCCATCCCATTTTGCAACATTTTTACATGAATTTCCTCCTACCTCAGTAAACCAGCCTCCCACATACAATTCATTATTATAAACCTTCATGCATGTTACTCTTTGGTTCGTTCCTCCTCCAACTTCACTAAATTGATGTCCATTCCATTTCATAATAAAATCACCTGTAAACCCCGATGCTTTTGTGAAATATCCGCCAACATACAATTCGTTTTTATATACCGCCATGGCTTCTATTGTACAAGCATTATCTACAAATTCCGAATTCACTTGAATCAAATCATGACCATTCCATTTTGCAAGGCCAGCAATTGGGAGTTCAGGATATAAGTAGAAACAACCACCAATATATAAAGTGTCATTGAAAAATGACATGCATTGAATAATAGGTGCGTATGGCTCGTAACAAGGTGTCATTCCCGAGAAAGTAGTACCATCATATTTGCCAATGGAATAAGTAGAATCATTACCACATTTATTAAAACTGCCTCCAAAGTATAATATTCCATCTTTTTCAGTAAAACAATTTACACTTAATCCTGATGTTTTTGGAAATGTCGCCCAATTATTACCTATTAATTTCATTAAACTTAATAAAGGCCATTCATAAAAAAGACCGGAAATAATCAAAGTATCGCGAAACTTATAAATGCCTTGTTTTTGGCCACCAAATTTATTAGCATCACCCACTGAGTCCCAAATTAAACCATTCCATTTTGCCACACCACCGTATTGATGGTAATTTACAAATGTGCCGGATGCATATATTACGTTGTCGGTCGTGTCTGTCAATAGATGATATATTGTTGCCTGCAAACCATTAGCCAATGGATGCCAATTTTGGGCCTTTATTTCAAAAATAAATAATAATATAAATAAGAAAGAAAGAAACCATTTTTTTAGTTTCATTGTTTTATGAATTTTGCATAATAAATATTTTTTTGATTCTTTAAACAAAGGATGTAAAGACCATTGGCTTCATCTGATAAATTGATGATAAAATTATTAACAGATGAATTTCGTGGTATTATTATATTTTTTATTTCCATACCCAAATTATTATAAATCGAAATGGTGGTTATTCCATTACTTATTCCCCGGAAATTAATAATAAATGAACCCGAAGATGGATTTGGATAAATATCGAATGAGCCATTTTCTTCAATTTCATTTATACTTGCATAAGTCTTTACACTATCGCTGGCAATGATGTTCTGAAATATTGAATCCTGACAACCACTTGCACCCTCAATTATAAGACCGACATGCCATAGAGTCCAGGGATATATTGGATACCATTGACTTATTGTATCATTCTGGGAAGTTATTGGGTAACCGAAGCCTGTAATATACCATTTATAATAAATTGCAGTTTTATTCATGGCCCTAAAAAGAATTTTTTGTCTTGAACTATCCTGCGATACAACACTAAATTCAAAGTTTGCCGAGCAATCATCATAGTTTTTTGAACTTGTGTACTTATGAAATGAGGATTTGTAAGCCTCTCTAATAGGATAAGGATTCCAACCATCATTATATTGCCCAACACAAACCATTCTAAATGCAATATTCTGCCAATAACCTCCTAAATATATTGGCATACCAAGTGAAAAACTTCCTGCCGGTCCTCCACTATATCTTGCGTAGTTTAAATTACAATTAGTAGATTGGTCGATAATGGCAAGGTGATCAACGCCCCACTCATCTGTATATATCGAATCCGTGATGCCTGGTTGACAAATTTCAGTGGAATATTTGGCAACATCCACCCAATATTCATAGTATGTTGAACAATTGCTCACGGTATCCTTTGCAAACAGGGTTACAAGGTAATTACCGGTCTCTGGAAATTTATGTGTTGGATTCTTCAAATAAGAACCTGTGCCGTCGCCAAAGTTCCAAAAATAATGAGCGTTCGAAACATTCGATTGATTGTTGAAAGTTACAACCTCAAAATAAGCTGCAAACGAAAACAGGGCTGTACATTGTCCATAAGTGATCATTGTTGGCAAACCAATTATCGCCAGAATTATTATTGTCTTTCTCATGTTATTGTTTTTATTTGACCTATTGTATTACTATTTTCTTGGTGGGAAAATTGTCATCACTCTTCAATTCTATTAAATATAAACCTTTCGAGATTGAACCAAGGTCAATGGAAAACGTTTGAGTACCATAAACATTCTTATAATTTTTCTCAAAAACACAGCTTCCGGTAATATTGAATATTTTAATCACAAAATCGTTTACCTTTTTAGAATTAACTGATACATTAACATTCCCGTCAGTTGGATTTGGGTAGGCCGAAAAATTTTCATTTTGATCTGCAAATTCGTTTATTGCCATGGGTAAAGGACTTAAATCAAAATAAGCCAAAAAACCATCATTAACATTTGTAGTACTCCCCAATGATGGTTGATAATAAGCTCCATTGTTTAAATTCGCGTAAGGTATTGTTACATATACGCTATTTGTAACCCCCACCATACAAAGTCTGTTTTGCCAGGTTGCTAAACCCATGCCCCAATCAGCTCCATTCAATCCGCTGCCACCGCCATAAAAGGTAGCCCAAAGTGGGACCATGCTGGAACTTAATGAAAGTAAAATAGCATCCATTGTACCATTGCCGGGCGTATTTGAATAACTGTTTTGAGACCATAATGTGGATAATGATGGATTATAAATCGGGTAATTGCTGCTGGCAGTATTCCCAGTTATATGTACCCTGTTTGAAGGATCTACAGCAATATTTAAACCAACTTCACCATAGCTGCCTCCATAAAGTCCGGTTACCAATGGCACATTTGCACTGCTGAATTTGCTGATAATAATATCTCCATACAATTCTGCACCAAATGGTGCAAAAGGACCATGTTGCGAATTCATATTTATCGGGCTTGTCGGAGCATTTAAAAATGGGTATCCTGACGGACTTCTCGAATATCCTGTTATGTATATATTACCTGCGTTATCTGTTGTAATGCCATCTCCTTCTTCAATATCATCACCTCCAAAATAAGTTGACCAAACTAATGAATCCGAAGTGTTAAATTTAGCAATAAAGGCATCAGAAGTTCCCTTTAAAGTTGGTTGCCAATATGCCCCTCCCCCATAATTTTTTGTAGGATAAGCTGCTGAATTCGTAACTCCGGTTATAAGCAAATTGCCATTTGGATCACATGCTACACTTTTAATATTTTCAGTGCCAGTCGATCCTCCAAATCCTGTAGCCCATACCAATGAATCATGGTTGTCAAATTTGGCAATATATCCTACACCGAAGGTTCTGTTATATGCTCCGGCAAGTGAAACAATAGGTGTATTTCCTTGCCGAGTACCGACTATATATAAATAATCATTAACATCAACCGTCATATCCCACAAATCCTCCAGAAAAGTATCTGTCGAACCACCTAAATAGGTAGACCAATAAGGTTGTCCATTACCTGATTTTAGTTTAGAGATGAACATGTCACGTTTATTCGATCCAGAACCTGATAAGGTATCATCAATGTATGCCCCACCACCTGGATTAACAATAGGTAAATTGGCACTTTGTGTAAAACCACCAATATAAACACTGCTAGTATTATCAACAGCTATTGTTCTGGCATAATCTGTTGATCCACCTCCGTAAAATGTTGTCCATATCGGCAATAAATCAGGATGTAATGCAATAACCAATGCATCTGTCGCAATGCCTGCATTAATAGTTCCTGTTATTGTTGGGAAAGTAGGGCCATAGGTATATCCTGTTATATATACGTTTCCTGTGACATTACTTGCTACGTCAGTAAAATAATCCCGTCCAGTTCCTCCATAATAAGTTGAGTGTAGAAGGTTTCTATCCGACTGTAAAGTTATAGCAGTATGCCCCCCATCCACTTGTATCACCAGCGCCTTCGTATTATCATAACTGCCAATATTAAACGTATAAAGATCATTTACTGCATCATACAACCAATCTGCTGTCCATCCGGTAATTTGTATAATTTGATTCGAACTATTTAACTGATATACCGTAGGCCGTTCATAACTAATGCTACCTATACTACTGCTGATTGTCAAAACATTGGTTGCGCTATCAATATTCACAGATGTTGCACCATCAAATTCAAGGTAAATATCGTTTGGATTGGCGCCCGGTTTAATAATATAGTAATATTTTATTCCGTTTTGATTGCTGCTATACATTAAATCAATATTGGCGTATAAATCTGTGGTAACAAGTCTGCTATTTCCTCTTACCTCAGTTACTCCGTCGGGACAATGACCCAGAAAATAATTTAAATAGTCTTTATGTTCGTCCATGGCAAAAGTTCTTGCATCTGTGTTGCATTTATAATGTAATGCATCAATGCGATGCAATGTATCTGGTGTGTTGGCCGAAGTGTCAGTTTTTGCAAAAACAAAACTATGGCTATTATCTTTTATATAGAAGGCTGGCGACGAATTATTAGTATAATATCTGATTTCCGGTATAAGCGAATCAATTGTATTAATCAATTGTCCGCGATTTTCATAATAGGCAAAATTGTTTTGAGGTTCTTCGCTATCATAATCGGTGGGAACAATGATTTGTTTTTCCAGGTATTTTACTGTTAAATACTCATAAGTTCCTGCGGAGGTTTCACTTTGCCCTGTAACTACCACTCCCGTGTTATTCGCTGAAATATTAAAAGCCATATCGCTGAGGTGTGCGTTGCCATCTGTTTGTATTTGCCAGATTTCAGTACCACTCGAATTGTATTTTAATGTGATGTAGTTTGCATTATCTATTTCGGTGGCAATATAGCCAGTTATATAAACGTAATTATTTGATACATCTAACGATATCCCTTTTGCTTCGTCATCACCATTTAACGTGTCGTTATAAGTTACATCCCACAGAAGAGTTCCGCTGCTATTATATTTCAGGATTTTGATATTTTTGCCTTGCGTGGCGCTGGTACAATAACCTGTTACATACACATTGCCCAACGAATCGACCTCTATGGCATTAGCAACATCGTCCAGGCTATCCGGGCTGTTATAGGTACGTTCCCAGTCAACATTCAGTGAAGAATTTAACTTTACGATATCAAAATTATTATGCTGTGTTCCGGCACTAACATAGCCTGCAATGTAAATGTTACCGGAATAATCCTGCACCAT
>CAYXXU010000073.1:0-21512 GCA_964469155.1 uncultured Bacteroidales bacterium | reverse complement strand
TAAAGATCGATAAAGAGATATCGCTGGTAATGATGTCGGCTAACCCGGGAGGTGACCCCGATGAGACTTCTATGAATACAGATCATTTTAACCTGAATCCATTTAAGATGTTTAAACTGTAAAATTAAGTGTAACACTTAAAAACAAAAGGCTTTCATTTCATGAATGAAAGCCTTTTGTTTTTAGGGTGGGCAAACGCACAAAGACAGGAAGGAATAGTGGAGGCTTCACTTTACAACTTACTTCACGCTTGCAGTTAACAATTCCCATGATGCAACCATTTGGAGTCAGAAAGCACCTATTAACTTCCATTAAGCACCTCATGAGGCCATATATTGAGATCAATAAATCCGGAATCGCACCTATTGAACTGCTCTTTTGCACCCGAACAACAGCAAAACAGTCGTTCGGAACTCCGGCTACGCACCCTAACAACTCCTACGTCGGAGTTCAATAGCTCCGAATGGACCCCAGGAACTCCTCTCAGGCAGTTATAGAACTCCTCATTCGCAGTTGTACAACTGCGACATCGCAGTTCAATTGCTCCTTTTCCTCCTAAATAGCTCCGGCATAGGAGTTAACTAACTGCTATTTCGCAGATGATGAACTCCGGCAAAGCAGTAAATAACTCCTTTACCTTAACTATACAACAGCGATTTTGTTGCTAAGGAGGTGCGAATTCGCAGTGGTTGTGGTTCGATTATGGTAATGTTTTTCAGGGCAATTAACATTCTTATTTCATAAAATGAATAGGGAACAGAAAAAAACCTATACATAAACATTTGGATATACAATTAACATAAGTAAAGTGGCAAAAATAATTTCCTCATATTGATAAAATTCAAACTGCTTCTAAAGAAAATTATATGATTTTTATCAAGTGCATGTACTTTTAATCATACTTTTGCAGAAAAATACACGAAATGAAAAAAGATAATTTGCGGTTTAATTCCCGACTAATTCATGCAGGAAACCATAAGGATCAATATGGAAGTGCAATTGTCCCAATATACCAAACTTCAACTTTTGCATTCGAAAATGCAGACCATGGTGCAAAATGTTTTTTAGGGGAAACAAACGGATACATTTATACCCGCATTGGCAATCCAACAATAAAAGCCCTTGAAAAGGTAGTTGCTTCTTTAGAAAATGGCTATGATGGTATTGCTACATCGTCTGGGATGGGAGCTATAAGTACAGTATATATGGGGTTACTTTCAAATGGATCTCATCTGGTAAGTCATAATGCAATATATGGCCCCGCGAGGGGAATAATTGAAAACATTTTCCCAAAATTCGGCATTGAAAGTACCTATATTGATGCATCGTTTCTGGCAAATATAGAAAATTCAATAAGACCTACCACTAAAATGATCTATATCGAAACTCCCGCAAACCCCACCATGGATATTATTGACATAAAGGGAGCTGCTGAAATTGCACATAAACATGGGATTCCGTTAGTTGTTGACAACACATTCTGTAGTCCATATCTTCAAAGGCCATTAGATCTTGGTGCAGATATAGTCCTACATTCAATGACAAAATTTATTAACGGGCATGCTGATATTGTTGGAGGAATAATTGTAACTAAGGAAAAGTCATTATATGACTTATTGCGTCCGGTTATGGTTAACTTAGGTTTTAATCTTGATCCTCATCAGGCATTTCTGGCTCACCGAGGTTTGAAAACTCTGGCAATCCGTATTGACAAAGCTCAGGAAAATGCTCAGAAAGTTGCTGAATTCCTAGAAAATCAACCAAAAGTTGCCTGGGTAAAATATCCCGGTTTAAAATCTCACCAACATTACGTTTTAGGGAAACAACAAATGGATGGGCCTGGCTGCATGATTAGTTTTGAATTAAAAGGCGGTTTTGAAGCCGGTAAAATTCTTATGGATAATGTTCAACTCGCTGTGCTTGCAGTGTCATTAGGTGGTGTAGAAACTTTAATCCAGCATCCTGCCTCCATGACACATTCTAAACTTTCAAAAGAAAATCGTGAAAAAGCTGGGATTACTGATGGATTAGTTCGTTACTCGGTTGGTATTGAAGATATTGAGGACATAATAGAAGATTTGAAACAGGCATTAAATAAAATATAATTCTTAGGGTTTAAGCTAATTTTCTATTACTTTTACAATGTATTAGAAATTATGTTACTTGGTAAAAAATTCTGCTTTAGTTTGATTATTTGCATAATTTGCCTAACGGAAATTAATGCTCAAAAAGTTGCAGTTGTTCTCAGTGGGGGTGGTGCAAAAGGGTCTGCCCATGTAGGCATGCTAAAAGCGATGGAAGAAAATGGGGTTCCTATTGACTATATTGCTGGCACTTCAATGGGCGCAATTGTTGGCAGTCTGTATGCAGCAGGAAATTCCCCAGATCAAATTGAAAGAATTATCACTTCCGAGGAATTTTTGAGTTGGGCAAAAGGTGAAATACAGGAAAAGTATATTTATTATTTTAAAAAAGATATGGCCGATGCATCTTGGATCAATTTTAAGTTCAATTATGATTCAATATTAAGTTACAAATTACCAACAAATATTATTTCACCATACCAAATTGATTTTGGGTTTATGTATTTTCTGGCCTCAGCTAGTGTTGCTGCCCAAAGTAATTTTGATAGTCTTTATGTTCCATTCAGGTGTGTCGCATCCGATATTGCTGAAAAAAAAGCCATTTCATTTTCACATGGATATTTACCTGAAGCTGTGCGGGCGTCGATGACCTATCCGTTTTATTTTAGACCCATAAAAATTGATAACCGTCTTCTTTTTGACGGAGGAATGTATAATAATTTTCCATCTGATATTGCACTTAATGATTTCAATCCGGATGTTATCATTGGCTGTAATGTTGCATCAAATTATGATACTCCAGATGAAAATGACATAATGTCACAAATTCAAAACATGTTGACTACAAATACTAATTATAGTATAATTTGCGATAATGGTGTATTAATTTCCCCTAAAATTGGAAAGGTTGCGGAATTAGATTTTTCAAAGGCCAAAGAGTTTATCGATGCAGGTTACACAGCAACTATTGAAAAAATGCCCGAAATAAAACGGATTGTGACTGATTCTGTTAATATCGAAAAACGCAACAGTGATAGAAACAAATTTCTTAATAAAAAGCCCCGTTTAATTTTTGATTCAATCTCTATTGAGGGTGTCAACAAATTTCAGGCAGTTTATATTAGAAAATCTATAATGCACCGTGATTCAACCTTTGATATTGAGCAATTAAAACATGAATATTTCAGATTACTTGCTGATGATAAAATTGAATCGATTTATCCAAAAGCTAATTTTAATAAAAAATCAGGATTATTTACATTAAATCTCACTGCAAAAAGAGATAAGAATTTTGTTGCTCAGTTTGGTGGTCTAATTTCTTCAAGCAATATCAATGGAGCATATATTGGTCTACAATATAAATATTTGGGGCTTATGGCTGCAAAAATCTCTGTTAATTTTTATATCGGAAGATTTTATAGTGCAGCGCAGGCCATAACCAGATTTGATTTTCCGGCCAAATTACCTTTTTACCTGGAAACATCAATAGGATTAAATAAATGGGATTATTTCAAAACAACCATACGCTTCTTTGAAGACCAGTTGCCATCGTATTTACTAGAGAATGAAATAAATTTTATTGCTGATTTTGGCTTTCCGGTTAAAAATAAAGGAAAATTCGTATTTGGGCCATCACTTGCAAGAATCCGGGAAAATTATTATCAGACAAATATTTTTACAAAAACTGATACGGCAGATCAAACAACATTTGATTTATTTACAACACATTCTCAATATAGCCAGCAATCCTTAAACCAGAAACAATATCCTACAGCTGGAAACTTATTCTTAGTTGATGCACGATATATTGTTGGTAATGAAGAAAATATTCCAGGATCAACATCCTATTCTAAAGACATCTTTAATAATGTGACCCACTGGTTACAAATTAAGGTTCTATATGACAAATATTTTAAATCAATACGCTTCTTCAAATTTGGTATTTTTGCCGAAGGGGTAATTTCGAACAAACCTTTATTTAATAATTATACATCCAGTCTGCTCTCTGCCCCTGCTTTTCAGCCAACCCCTGAAAGCAAAGCTTTTTTCCTGCCAAATTACCGTGCTAATGCATATGCAGCATTTGGTATAAAAAATATTTTTAATATTTATAAAAAAATTCATTTCCGGCTTGAAGCATATATTTTTCAACCATACCAGGAAATAATACGTAGTGTGGATTTCAAAGCCCATTATGCAAAGCCATTTGAATTCCGGTCTATTTTGGGCTATGCAGCATTTGTATATAATAGTCCTATTTGTCCAATCAGTTTAAGTATTAGTTATTATCATCAGAAAAGCAATCCCTTTTCCATAATGTTCAATATTGGTTATTTCATTTTCAATAAAAGAGCGCTTGATTAACAATTCAAATATTTCTTTTTAAATGCCTTAAAAATGCAGATAGCGTTATTGATAAAAAAATGTTTTATTTTTGCACACTATAATTATGAAATCTTCATTACCGATTCTGTAAAGTCTTGGTATTTTTTATTCTTTAATGATTAACAAATGAACGAAAACTCTGAACCCGCCCCTGTTGAAAACATTGACGATGCAGTGAATAATGATGCTATGTCTGATAATACTGGAGGTAATGATATTGTTACTGATAATCCCAACATTCCGATTACTGATGTATTAGAATCAGAATTACAAAATGATGATTTTGCATCATCTGAAACAAACGAAAAAGTTATAGAAATTGAAGAACCCATCATGGAAAATGTAGAATCTCATTATGATGGTTCCATTACATCTGATATTTCAGAAACCACATTAGGCGAAGAAGAGCAATTCATTGAAATAAATGAAGAGTTGTCTGTAGAGATTCCCATTAAGAAAAAAACAACCAAACCACGACAGAAAAAAGAAACTGCCGGTACTACTGAGCGAGAAAATTCTGAATTATTGAATGAGCATGATTTTGCTGTAGAAGAAGAAGAACATGAACTGGAACCTTCTGTAACCAAAAATTATTTATCTCTTTCAAAAGCCGAACTTATCGAAAAATTGGAAGAACTGGTTAAAAATAATCAAATCAGTAAAATCAAATCAGATGTTTCAGGTATTAAGGTTGCTTATTTAAATTTATCAAAAGCTGAAAAAGAATCTCATCTAAGCATACATCTTGCTAATGGAGGAACAAAAGAGGAATATATTCCGGAACCAGACCCTCTTGAAGATAGGTTTAAGAATGCTTTTGAAATTTATAAAGAGAATAAAATCCGTGATGATCAGGAACAGGAAAAAACCAAAACACAAAATCTGCAATTAAAAAAACAGATACTGGAGGAAATTAAACAATTGATAAATTCTGATGATTCACTGAAAAAAACTTATGATGACTTTAAGGCATTACAGGAAAAGTGGAAATTAGTCGGTATGGTCCCTCGTAATGAAATGGAAGGACTTTGGAACAATTATCATTTTCTGGTGGAGAAATTCTTTGAAAAGGTTAAAATCAACAAAGAATTGAAAGACCTCGATTTGAAGAAGAATCTGGAAGCTAAAATTAGTCTGTGTGAAAAAGTTGAAGAACTTCTTTTAGAAAAGTCCATTACAAAAACTTTTAAACTACTGCAGAAATACCATGACGAATGGAAAGAAATTGGTCCGGTAATTCAGGATAAAAAAGATGAAATTTGGGAACGTTTTAAAAACGTATCTGATAATATAAATCAGCAACGCAGAGAATACTACGAAAGTCTGCATAAAGAGCAAGAAAATAACCTTCTGGCAAAAACAGCCTTATGCGAAAAAATCGAAGACATCAATACAATTGAGATATCAAATTCAAACGAATGGAAAGAGAAAACAGAACAAGTTCTGGAAATGCAAAAACTCTGGGATTCAATTGGACGTGCTCCGGTAAAATTTAATGATGAAGTATGGGAGCGATTCAGAACTGCTATCAATGTTTTTTTCCATAATAAAAAAGATTTTTTTGGTGAGTTAAAAGATCAGCAATTAAATAACTACAATCTCAAACTTGGCATATGTGCTCAGGTGGAAGGACTTTTGGATACCAACAATTGGAAACAGGCTACTAATGAAGTTATTAAACTTCAGCAAGATTGGAAAAATATCGGCCCTGTTCCAAAGAGATACTCTGACAAAGTATGGAAAAAATTTAGAACTGTATGCGATGATTTCTTTGCAAAAAAATCAGCCTACTTTTCAAACATTCATGGCATTGAACAAGAAAATCAGAAAAAGAAAGAAGAACTTCTTGAACGGGTAATCAATTATCAAATTAGCTCTGATAAAAAAGAAAACCTTGAAAATCTGAAAAATTTTCAAAGGGAATGGGTTGAAATCGGTTTTGTACCGATGGATGTCAAAGAAAAACTTCATAATGAGTTTAAAAATGCAATTAATGCTCTGATGAATAAATTAAAAATTTCATCCACGGAAGTTAGTACCATTAATTATAAAAACAGGATTGAAAATATACAAAATTCACCTGATTCGAAAAACACCTTGTATAAAGAACGTATCTTTTTTGAAGGAAAACTCAATAAATTAAAGAGCGAAATTTTACAATGGGAAAATAACCTGGGATTCTTTGCTTCCTCTAAAAAAGCTGACCTTCTAAAAGAGGAATTTGAAAAGAAAATTCAGAATGCTAAGCAAGAACAAGCTCTTTTAGAGGCAAAACTCAAACTCTTAAGAAGTAAAGATTAGGAAAATTAGCCTTTCATACATCATAAAAAAAGAAAAACTTAAAGTTTTTCTTTTTTTTTACTAAAAATCTTTATTTAAATTCAGTTTAAATAAGATGGTAATTGAATATTGAATATCTTTGCACCATAATAAATAAAAGCAAAAAATACAATTTTTATGGCCCTTTTGGAAATAAACGATCTTAAAGTATCAATCAATTCAAAAAAAATCATTAAAGGTTTAAACCTGAGAGTTAGCGTTGGGGAAGTTCATGCTATTATGGGTCCCAATGGTACAGGAAAAAGCACGCTGGCTTCGGTTATTGCAGGTCGTGATGATTATTCAATAACTGAAGGCTCCATTCGTTATAATGGAAAAGATTTGTTAAAAATGCCTGTTGAAGATCGCTCGCGTGAGGGAATATTTTTAGGATTTCAATATCCGGTGGAAATTCCGGGTGTAAGTATGACAAATTTTATGAAAGCGGCAGTGGATGAGCATAGGAAATATAAAGGACTAAAACCTCTAACCTCTGTTGAATTTCTTAAACTAATGGACGAAAAAAAGAAAATGGTTGAGATACATTCTAACCTGACCAATAGATCTGTAAATGAAGGATTTTCGGGAGGTGAAAAAAAACGGAATGAAATATTCCAGATGGCGATGCTGGAACCAACTTTGGCAATTCTTGATGAAACAGATTCAGGTCTGGATATTGATGCACTGAAAATTGTCGCCAACGGTGTGAACAAACTTCGTCGACCTGACAACGCTTTCATTGTTATTACACACTATCAGCGGTTATTGGATTATATTATTCCAGACTTCGTCCATGTTTTATTTGAAGGACGCATTGTCAAATCGGGTACAAAAGAACTCGCACTTGAACTGGAAGCCAAAGGATACGATTGGATTAAAGAAGAACTGGAAAACCTATAGTTATGAACTCAATTGCCATTGTTCCTGATAAAGAAAAAATTTTATCATTGTTTGAACAAAACCGTGATGAAATTTGCCGGAACGACATCCAATATATAACCGATCTGAGACTTAAAGCGCTGGAATCATTTTCAAGGAAGGGTTTTCCTGATCAAAGCCTCGAGAAATGGAAAAATACCAGCCTTTCCGAATCACTTGCTAAAAGTTATAATTTCTATTTTTCTCCTTTTTCAGAAAAGGTAGATATTGATAAAATATTCAGGTGCGAAATCCATAATTTCGAGACTTATTTATTTACACAGCTAAATGGCTGGTATATTTACAATCACTCGCCTCTGACAGAATTGCCTAATGGTGTTATTGCAGGAAGTCTTGCCAGCGTTTTTAAAACTCACCCTGAGATAATTTTAAAGCATTACGGTAAATATGCCGGGATTGAGGCAAACGGGATGATTGCAATGAATACAGCCTTCGCTCAGGACGGCATTTTTATTTATGTTCCGGATAATGTGACCATAGAAAAACCTATTCAAATGGTTAATATTGTCAATATTAGTGAAGATATTTTTATACAGCCCCGCAATCTGATCGTTTTGGGTAAAAATTCAAAACTTACCCTGGTTTATTGCGACGATTCTATTAAACATAAAAGTAGTTTCATCAACTCAGTTACTGAAGTGTATGTGGATGAAAACTCGGAAATTGATTTCTATAAACTCCAGAATAAAGACGATTCTTCAGCCATAATTACCAACACTTTCTTTGAACAGGAAAAAAACAGCAGGATCAACACAAACACACTGACATTCAACGGAGGCTTGATCCGTAATGAAACCCAGGTAAACCTGGCAGGACAAGGTGCCGAAGCCAAAGTGTACGGACTTTATCTGGTTGATAAAGAACAACACGTAGATAACCAGGTTACTATTGAGCACATTGCCCCTGATACGAAAAGTTATGAGCAATTTAAGGGTATCATTGACGATAATGCCAGCGCCGTGTTCAATGGCTATATTCACGTTCATCGCGAAGCACAAAAAACCGAAGCTTTACAAAGCAACCAGAATATACTGCTTACTGATACTGCAAAGATAAACACCAAACCATTCCTGGAAATTTTTGCTGATGATGTGAAATGTAGTCATGGTTCCACTGTAGGGCAACTGGATTCGGAAGCTTTGTTTTACATAAAGTCGAGAGGCATTTGCGATCGTAATGCCAAAATGTTGCTGATGTATGCTTTTGCTGCCGAGGTGGTGAACAAGATTAACATAACGGTATTGCGCGAACGAATCGACAGTATGATAGTAAAACGATTGAAAGGCGAACTGTCTATCTGCGACCAATGCGTGCTGCATTGTAAAGAAAACGAAATGGTGAATTTCGAAATTGATATGAGTAAATTATAGGGCATGGTTGGTTCTGAAATTATTAACAGCGTCAGACAACAATTTCCTATTCTTCATCAGCAGGTATATGGGAAGCCTTTGGTGTATTTCGACAATGCAGCAACCAATCAAAAACCAAATAGGGTTATTGAAGCGCTTGATCATTATTATAAAACTATCAACAGCAATATCCATCGTGGGGTGCATTATTTAAGCCAGCATGCTACCAATGCCTTTGAAGAAAGCCGTAAAACCGTTCAGGACTTCATCAATGCAAAACATTCACACGAAGTAATATTTACACGCGGAACCACTGAATCGATCAACCTGGTGGCATCTTCTTTCGGAAAGAAATATTTATCGGCAGGCGACACGGTGGTGATATCTGCTATGGAACACCATTCCAATATTGTTCCCTGGCAAATGGCTTGCGAAACAAGCGGGGCCATGTTAAAAGTCATACCGATTGATGATACCGGAACGATAATTTTCAGCGAATTTGAAAAGTTATTGGATCAGCATTGCAAAATTGCTGCCATAACACACGTTTCGAATACACTGGGGACAGTGAATGATATTAAAAGAATCATTAAGGCAGCTCACCAAAAGAATATCCCCGTGATGATCGATGGAGCCCAGTCTATTTCACATATTAAAATCGATGTGCAGGAATTGGATTGCGACCTGTTTTGTTTTTCATCACACAAAATGTATGGCCCTATGGGTGTGGGTGTACTGTACGGAAAAGAAAAACTGCTGAACGAATTGCCACCCTACCAGGGAGGCGGCGAAATGATAAAATCGGTGAGCTTCGAAAAAACCACCTATAACGAACTGCCCTTTAAGTTCGAGGCAGGCACGCCCAATGTGGGCGATGTGATCGCGCTAAAAGAAGCCATCCATTTTATTCAGGAGTTAGGTTACGAAACCATCGCTGCCCACGAATCTTCATTGCTTGATTATGCTACCTGCGAATTGTTGAAAATCGAAGACATCAGAATCATAGGAACCGCTGCAGAAAAAACTTCGGTGATATCTTTCCTGTTGGGCAACATTCATCCTTATGATGCGGGTATCATTTTAGATAAATTAGGCATTGCCGTGCGCACCGGGCATCATTGTACACAGCCTTTGATGGACTTTTACCGCATACCGGGTACGGTAAGGGCATCGTTTGCTATTTATAATACTTCAGAGGAAATTGATTTAATGATTGAAGCCCTCAAAAGGGTTAAAATAATGTTCGGATAATGGCAAATTACAAAGAAAACTCACAACAGATCATCAGCGAATTCGAAATGTTCGGCGATTGGATGGATAAATACAATTTCATTATCGAAATGGGGAAATCCTTGCCATTGATTACGGAACAGTATAAAACCGAAAACTACCTGATCTCGGGCTGCCAATCGCAGGTGTGGCTGTATGCAGAATATAATGACGGCAAAATTACCTTTACAGCCGACAGCGATGCCATCATCACCAAAGGCATAGTAAACATTCTGATTCGCACCCTGTCAGGACTGAGCGCCGACGAAATTATTGGCGCCGATATGGAATTCATTAACCAGATTGGCCTGCGCGAACACCTCTCTCCAACCCGTTCGAACGGATTGAATTCGATGATCAAACAAATGAAACTATACGCCCTGGTGTATAAAACCAAATACGAATCAAAACCTTAATGCCATGGACAAAGCACTTATTGAAGAAAAGATAATCGAAAACCTGAAAGAGGTTTACGATCCCGAAATACCAGCCAATATTTACGACCTGGGATTTATTTACGAGATCAATATCAAAGACGACTTTACGGTGGATATTAAAATGACCCTGACAGCGCCCAACTGCCCTGTGGCCGAATCCCTGCCTATTGATGTGCGCCAGGCTGTTGAAAAGGTGGAAGGGGTGCGCGGTGTGCAGGTAGAACTGGTGTTCGAACCCGAATGGAACTATGATATGATGTCGCCGGCGGCTAAGCTGGACCTGGGGTTGTTGTAAAGCTTTGAATCACAATAGCTCGTATCGTTCTGCGGAAGCTCCATATCCCTGCCTATTATTCTTAATGGCTTAGCTTTTCCTAAAAATCTGTTCATCTTTTATCTGATTAATTCCGGTTCAGACAATTACCTCAACACTCTCAAATCTCCACGCTTCGCCATCGTCTTCCTGTTTTTATCGGTAAATCAGAGCGGGCAGTGTCTTCCAGGGTGACGATGAAAGTCCTCGGGGTGGGGAAAAGGTTCATCTCGCCAGAGCGAAAGCAACATCCCCTGAAGGAAATGCTACAAATACTGAAAGGAAAGCGATACTCCCCATAGGGAAAATGACAAACCCTAAAGGGAAAGCGACACTCCCTAAAGGGAAAGTGATAAACCCTGAAGGGAAAGCGACACTCCCTGAAGGGAAAATGACAAACCCTAAAGGGGAAATGACAAACCCTGAAGGGAAAATGATTTTCCCCGAAGTTTTAGTAGAAGTATATAGAACTTTTTTGACGCAAAATAATCCTTCCACGCAGCCATAGTCAATAGTTTCAGAGCTATTTGCTTTATGGTGGCTTGGGATTTGAGGCTTGGGGCTATGTGCTTTAACAATTAATGATCACCAATGACAACTGCGGACCATAAATGACAAAACAAATGTAATAGAAAAAAAACGGGGCCATCAGGCCCCGCTCTTTTATAAAATCTTTATCGTTTAATCGGTCTGTATCACCAGGAATTTGGAAATGCTCCAGAACGATTTGGCGTTCTTGATGGCAATTTTATCGATCACCTTGCCGTTCATCACCATTTCGTAGCTGCCTTCAGGATGTGTGGACAGCAGTTTGGCTTTTTTCACATTCAGTTTCAATTCGGTAAAATAGCGAATATCCACTTTGATATAATTTTCGGGATTTACTTTTGTTGAAACTTTATCGCCTACAATAACTCCCTTGGTTTTCAGTTCTTTTTTAACACCTATCACATAATAAGCGGTATTGAGTTCCACGGTTTGCTGATCAATCTGCTGGCTTTTTTGCTCACTCTCGGTCGATATGTCAACAATTTTAGCATTCAATTCCTGAACCGTAAAATTCAATTTCTCTAATTGAACCTTCAGGTCGGCAATTTCAGCATCTTTTTCAGCCATTTGCTGGGTAAGCAAAGCAATGGTTTTTTCGAGGTTTCCGGCTTTCAAATTCGATTTACGCAAAGAATTTTCGAGTTTGGCAATCAATTCTTTGTTTTTTTCCAACAAGGTATTGATGTTTTGAATGTGATCTTTAATGCTTTCTTTTACATCGGTGTTGGCTTCGACATTACCTTTTTTGGCATCGGTAATTTTCATCTGGCTGGCTTCCACAACATTTAAGTTTTCTTCAACTTCGTTGATAAAACTAAACATGTCGTTGGCCGATGAATCTTTGGCAGCCAATTGTGCCTTCAGTTGCTCAATTTGCTGATCTTTGGGGTCGGTACTTTTACCGTCGGGTCCGGTTTCGTTATTACAACTCCATGCCAACGGAAGAAGGCATGCTAATAGGAACAAATACTTTTTCATGATAATTTTAAATTAAAAGTTAATAAATACAAATTTACAATAAAAAAACCAATTAGTGAATAGTAACTTAATATATTTCCTTTATGTTCAATATTTAAGGCAAAACAGCCGGTTCGGTATAATCGGGATTGGTAATCAGCGAATGATCGGTAAGGGTTAATAAGAAGGCCTTCAGATTGGCCTTTTGCTGAGGAGAAAGATGCGCCCCCCCCAGGGTAACTTTGTGCATTAACGGGCTTACCGAAGGCGACCAAACCAATCCTTCGCTGTAAAAATCGATAACCTGATCCAGAGTCTGAAACCTGCCATCGTGCATATAAGGTCCGGTAAGTTCGATATTGCGCAAGGTAGGTGCTTTATAGGCCCCGATATCCATAGGATCGCCTGTAAAGGCATAGCGGTCGCGGGTATCGCTAAAAGTAGTGTCTTTACCATTGTTATAGAACAGATAAGTGGAAAACAAGGGATTTCCATCGCCTCCGTGGCAATGAAAACAATCGGCTCCATTTTCGGTAACAAAAAGCGCAAAACCATTGGATTCGGATGCCGAAAGAGAGGTTTGCCCCAACAGATATTGGTCGAATTTTGAATTGCAGGAAACGATGCTTCTGATAAATTGGGAGATGGCTTTGGCTATTAATTCGAAGGTGATGGTATCGGTGCCGAAAGTTTTCCGGAACAAGGGCCGGTAGCCCGGAATGTTTTTAATGGCTTCGCGGGCTTTGTTGGTATCGCTATACATTTCGTGAGGAGCGGTAACGCCCATCCAAACTACATCTTCGAGTCTGCGCTTGCGCGGGTTTGGATTATCGGGATGTATCTGCCCGTTCCAGAATAAGCCGTTGCTTTGGTACACAATATTGAACAATGGCAACATTACATGAGGGGTCAAAATGCCAGTGATGCCATAGGGATGCCCTCCCGGATAAGGTCCGTTGATGCCACATTCGAAAGCCGACTCCTGCAAATGACACGTAGCACAGGTCATCATAGAATCAGGTGTTGATTTGCCCGACATGCGTGCATCATAAAATAAACATCGTCCGAGATAAATACCTTCAACAGTTAAAGGATTATCGGCCGGGATATTCAACTGAGAAGGGAAATACCAGGGCGCACTAATTGTGTAGGGTGTAGGTTTGTAAGTTCCATCAGTAACAATTTGTACTTCCTGTATAGGCACCTCTTTTTTACAGGCCCCTAAACACAGCATTAGTAAAGCAAGTAACAAAAAGAAGATTATATTTTTCATGACGAAAAAAGGTTACTGTTATTGAATCCATTGAAAGCTGAATGCATCGGCGCCGTTTTGTTTGATGGCCAGCATAGCCGGTTGATTTTGCATGATACTGCCTCCCCAATAATCGAAATTGTAAATATTGGGTGTTTCGAACCAACTTTCGATATTCATGGTAATCTCCGTTTTTGTAGTCACATTTTCAGCAATGCTGAATGATGAATTGGGTAAGGTAACCGTAAAATAATTCTGCACAAATCCGGTTATAGAATCCAAAGAAATAACATTACTTGCATAAATTTGCCCAATGCCCAAATGAAAATTGAAAGGTTGAAGTTGGGCGTTGGTATCCAACCAGTTTCCGTTCATTTTCATATAATGGTATCCTCCACCCAGCAAATCGGGCCACCACATGTTAACCTCAGGTTGATTGGTGAAAAGCCCGGAATGATTTTTGGCTTCGTTAATTCCGAAAGTAAAACTCACCGAGGTATAATTACCGGCAGGAATATCATCGCTTACCATCCAGGAATAGGTTGAAGGGATATCGGTATCAATATAGTGAATGCCGTTGACCTGCTTAATAACCACCTCGCCCCCACTACTGTTGTGAAGGGTGATATCGGAAACAAAATACTGTATTTCGTTGATGTTATATTGGTTTCCGGCTGCATTGGTATAAACCAGTGTATCGATTATCAATGGCTGCCCGTTGACTTTATGTGAAAACTGAAAGCTGATTTTACCGAATTTAGCCGGTGGATCGACGATGTCATTTTCCTTTTTACAAGAGACCATAAGCAGGATAACGACCAGGGAGAAAACAAGATTTGACTTCATACCATGTATATTTTAAGCAAATTTACGAAATAAATCCGGATAAAAAAAAGCCACCCTTTGCAGGAGTGGCTTTTTTCAATTCATTATAACCAATTAATTCAAAGTAAATTTAATAGGCATGTTAAACTGAACTCTAACCGCCTTACCTGATTGTTTACCTGCATTCCATGGAGGCATAAGGTTAACCACGCGAATAGCTTCTTCGTCGCAACCTCCCCCAATACCACGGAGCACTTTTACATCGGCAACTTTTCCTTTTTCGTTAATCACGAAAGTTACGTAGACTGTTCCCTGGATTCCACTTTCTTTAGCCATCTGCGGGTATTTAATATTTTCCTGCAGAAACTTAATGCGGGCTTCATCACCACCCTGAAACGAGGGCATTTCTTCCACCACCGTAAAAATAGGAGTTTCGACCACTTCTTCGATCACATTGTTGGAATTATCGTCTTCCACCACCACTTCCTCGGTGTTAATATTGGTATTCACCGTTTGGTTGAGATCGTCCTGATTGATTTCAGTGGTTTCTGTTGTATCTGTAACAACAATGGGAGCGGTGAATTTGGCCTTTTGTTCCACGGTAGCCTCTGGTGGAGGTGGCGGTGGAGGTGGGGCATTTTCCTCTTTAGGTTTATTCATATCCATCATGTCGACGGTAACCTGCTGATCCTGATTGGCTGAATAGGTTTGCTTAAAAATGAAAAACGGTATAAGCACTCCAAACAGCAACACTGCGATAGAAATAATGAGGGAACGGGTAACAAATTTACTGTACTTTTTACGAAGTTCGTAAGCGCCGTATTCTTTGTTCCTGTTGCGAAACACTATTTCATCTAAATTTTTGGCATTGGAAAAATCAAAGTTTTCTTCCATTTCGATAGTTATTTAAAATTAATACTATTTTGGTGCTTTCGCGATTAAAGCTTGTTCTTCAGAAGCAATGTCTACAATGGCATAGTTGGCAATATTGCAGATAGCCATTTCGTCGACCACGTTGACAATACTCTTGTATTTGGTTTTCTCATCAGCTTTGATCAGAATGATTGGAGATTTTTTATCAGACTTTTTGATTCGTTTAATGCGTGCATTTAAAGAATCATCTTCCAGCACCAGCTCTCCCTTCTTAACCTTTTCTTTCAGTTCGTAAATTTCAGTAAAAACTCTTTCGTTCTTTTTTAATAAGATCTTACGGAGTCCGTCTTTACTGAAATCGGTTTTATTGATGGTAGCGGGGAAAGGTTGCCCTTCGGGAACATCGCCATGCCAGTACCAATAAACCCGGTCGTCGGCTGTAAGTAATATACTATAGGTTCTTTTAGCATCCACTTTCGGAGCATCTTTAGGTTCCTGGGTATTATCCTTTTCAGGCATAGTAATTTCCATCACCTTGGGTTTGCTGAAAGCGGTAGTAAGCATAAAGAATGTAATGAGCAAACACATCAAGTCGACCATGGGGGTCATGTCGATGTGAGTCCCGTGTTTTTTTGGGGTTCGTCTTCCGCCGTCTTTTTTCGACCCGGAATCGTTTTCTATAATTTCACCCATATAATTTAGGTTTTTTCTGTTTTAAATTTTATCTCAAATTTATTTCTTAATATCTTCTACAGTTGCTTCTTCTTTTTGCAGATTGGTAACCAGGTTGAACTTGTTCACGTTATTTTCCTGCATGAGGTCCATAACTTTTTTAACAGTTTTATAGTTTGCTTCTGCATCACCTTTGATAGCAACTTCCGCAGCAGGATTCAGAATACGAGCAAAACGGATCCAATCGCCCAGTTCGGGCATTTGGGTTCCAACCGTATCAATGGGAATTCCCGTCTGAAATGCTTCTTTTTTCTTAGCATCTTTTTCATTCAACCATGCTTTGAGTTCTTTAATTGGCATGCCGAATGAGGAACCTTGTTCAAAAGCCTTAATTTGCTCAGGGTTCAGGGAAATGCTATACCTTTTTGTAATCTCATCAATCAGGTCTTTACGATAATGAGTGGTAGAGTCTTTTCCGTTGTCCATATTGAAGAACACCTTGTCGTCTTTTGAAACCAGCACCGAGATTACATTTTTATCGGGGGCCTGTTTTTCGGAGACAGAGGATGGTGAATCAATTACTTTGGCTTCCTGTGGTCTGAAAGATGTTGTAAGCATAAAGAACGTCAAAAGCAGCGAGAACAAATCCACCATGGGCGTCATATCCACATGGGGAGAACTCCTTTTTAGTTTAATTTTTGCCATAATACAAAAAATTACTTACGTTCTTACTTATTACTTAGTAGTTGCTGCAAATGTCTGAACGAGGCTGAAACCGGCTTCGTCAATTTTAAAGGTTAAACTATCGATCTTACTGGAAAAATAGTTGTAGAAAATAATAGCAATGGTTGAACCGGTGATACCAAAAGCTGTGTTGATAAGAGCTTCGGAGATACCAGTAGCCAGTGCCAATGCATCGGGTGAACCTGCGGTGGCCAAAGCGGCAAAAGCACGGATCATACCTAGTACGGTACCGATAAGACCGATAAGTACGGAGATAGAAGCCAGGGTGGATAAAATCACGAGGTTTTTAGAAAGCATAGGAAGTTCGAGTGCGGTTGATTCTTCCATATCTTTTTGCAGCGCCAGTACTTTCTGATCTTTTTCGAGCACTGTATCGGCTTTCAGTTCTTTGTATTTGGTTAATCCGGCTTTCATAACATTTGCAACTGAACCTTTTTGTTTATCACAAGAAACAATTGCTTCGTCAATTTTGTTGGCTGACAAAGAAGCCTGTATAGATTTCACAAATACGTTAATACGGCCTTTGCCTCTGGCTTTGCGCAACATCACAAATCTTTCGATGGTGAAGATAAGAACTGTCAGCACGCAAGTCATTAATAAAGGAACGATCATACCACCTTTGTAGATCATGGCCAGATAGTTTCCGGGCAGCGGGTGTCCTTCAGGATTGCCACCTTCGAAATTGGCAGGGCTTCCCATCACATACTTGTAAACGATGAAAGAAACGATAAAAGCGATTACAATTGCAAAAGATGCAAACACTGATAATAAGGCATCCATTAAAGATTGACCTTGTCCATTTTTTTTACTCATTTTTTTTAGTTTTTTAATTTGTAAATTAATTGTTTAGATTTATTTTTTTGCTTGATAATTTAATTCCTTTTTTTTTGAAGGGCAAAGATAAATTATTTTTTCGAACCTCTTAAAAATTGTGTTTTTAATTCACTACAAAAGTAAAGGTTATTTGTATTGAAAAATCAACAAATCAGTTAACGGTAGTAAAAAATCAGTTAACGGTAGATTTTGGCAAGTTAACGGTAAAAATGTTTTTGTACAAAAGCAAAAATTTGAGGGTTTGGGCAAGGTATAATAACGGCAAAGGCAAAACATTACCCATCCAAAGTATGTCATTTCCCGGAGGCAGGGTGGTCATGTCTATAAGTGTAGATTCCTATACCCTGTTGCAGGGTGGTCATGTCTACAAGTGCAGATACCTATACTCTATTGCAGGGTGGTCATGTCTACAAGTGTAGATGCCTATACTCTATTGCAGGGTGGTCATGTCTACAAGTGTAGATGCCTATACTCTATTGCAGGGTGGTCATGTCTACAAGTGTAGATGCCTATACCCTGTTGCAGAGTAACCATGCCTACAAGTGTAGATGCCTATACCCTGTTGCAGGGTGGTCACATCTACAAGTTTAGATGCCTATACTCTGCTGCAGGGTGGTCATTTTTACAAGTTTAGATGCCTTTACCCCGTTGCAGGGTAATTGAGTTTGAGACTTTGGACATTCGCTTCAAAAAGAAAGGCCGTCGGGTTTTTCGACGGCCTTTCAGGTATATTATTTTTCAGTGGGGCATTTCCCCTTGGTTTCTTTCAGCAGGTCAAGTGCCTTTAAGTTCTTAGGATCTAGGAATAAGATCTTTTGCCAATACATTCTGGCATTACAAAAGTCTTTCGATCTAAAAGCTAAGGAAGCAAAATAATCGTAACAATTGATAATCTCTGTTTTATTCTTTACTGAATCAACAATTGCATAAGTAAGATATTTTTCGAATAAAGGTTTCGCTTCAAGAGTATTTGCTAATGTATCCACCATCGAATTAATAATGGCCCTGTAGTAGAAACTCTTTCCATTCATAAAGTCAGGTTTTCCATCGGTGATTACTTTAAACGAGGTGTCGGCTTTTTTCCAAAGTTCAATGTTCTTTTCTGTTTGTCCGCAATTAAAATAGACTGTTCCCAATTTATATTGATCAGCATATCGCGGTTTGTCCGATGGTTTCGAAAGCTTCAATTCGTAATAGTAAGCGGCTTCTGCACATTTTTTGAGTTTGTTGTAAGAGGCAGCAATATCTGAAAGCACGTCGTAGTTGGTCGAATCCATACTCCAGGCTTTCTGAAACTCGACAATGGCGAGAGAATCCTTGTTGTTTTTCGATAATATTTTACCCTTGTAAGAGTAATCGGAAATCTTTAGTTTTTCGATTGTCGAATTCATAAAGAATTTTTCGATGGCTTGCAGGGCTTTGTCGAATTTTGCGGTTTCGAAATAGCAATATGCATAGGCACGGTTGAGGTCGTTGCGGCTGCTGTCGGTTTTCGAAATCTCATCGAGTTTTTTAATGGCTTCTTCATATTTCTTCGACTCGACCAACACGTTTACGTATTTGATCTTGGCAGAAATATTGGTCGACATGTCGTCGTATTTCTTAAAATAATACAACGATTTTTCCAATTGATTAGCCTTAGAATAAATCTTGCCCAATTCGAGATAAGCCGGTGCAAATGTAGAATCGATATCGATTCCTTCCTTATAATATTTGATGGCTTCTTCCCAGAATTTTGCCCTGACCCACAGATTTCCCAGTCGGAGCTTGGCCGAAGGAGATTTCGGATTCAATTCCTGAGCCATTTTGTATTGACCAATAGCGCTTGAGCCATCATTGTTTTCAAGATAAGCATCACCATAAATCAGGAATATTTCGGGATTCTTCGAATCGAGTTCGACTGCTTTTTCCAAAAAAGTAAGCGCTTTTGGTACATTTTTTTTCCGGTCGATCAAAATATAGGCATCGGCAATCTTGGCAAGAGTGATTGCCTGTTTCTCGGGCGTCACAGTCGATGTTTTATTTGTTTTGGACGGGAATTTACTTTGTGCTTTTGCAAAATATTTTTCAGCCTGTGCCGGATCTTTCATCATCAAAGCTACTTTTCCGATACCCACATAACAGATGGGGTTGTTCGAATCGGCTGCCACACCACTTTTGAAATACTTGAGGGCATCTGCAGCCGAAGCCTGTGCAGAGCCGTAGACCGTATCAGAGAAATATTCGTACAAGAAATTTTCTCCACAATAGTAATACACGTCGCCATTTAAAGGTTGCGATTTCAGCAAACCTTCGAAAGCCTTTTCAGCATCCTCAAAACGTTCACACAATGTAAAAAATTTTGCTGTCTCCAGGTTTTGGGCATTAACCCGCGGTGCAGAGAAAATGACTGCTGCCAGTAACATCATGCCCGCAATGAATTTTAGTCTGATTGACATTTTTTTATCCTCCTGTATTTTTATCATTTTTTTACTTCAACAAGCCTTATCGGCATGGTGGCAGGAACCAAACCTGATTTTAAAAATATTCGTTGTCCCTTTTCACCTGCTATGAACTGGGCAAAACCTGTGCCAAGACCCGAAAAATATTCACGGTTGATAACATAAACGTCGCGAATGAAAGGATAAGATCCGTCAGCAATATAACCTTGGTAAGGCTTCATAAACGGACCATCCGAAGAGCCTTCATCCGAAACTCCGGCTACTTTTATTTTACTTAAAAATCTGTGCGAAACGGTATCCTGTGTATCGCTGATCCAATTAACACTGACAATTCCGATAGCATTTTTATTTTTTTCAACAAAGCTGATCACCTCCTCATTCGATTTCACAGCATAGCAGGTTTTCGGAAACTCATTACTCATCTTGAATTTTTCTTTAAAATAACGTGGGTTACCCGATTTATTGTTATCGAAAACCATGGCTATCTCACCAAATTTCGAATCTTTGCTAATCTGATTCCAATCAGTAATTTTTCCGGAGAAGATGCTTGCTATTTGCTCATATTGCAGCGTGGAATCCGGATTTTCTTTGTTTATTATGAAAGCAATGGCATCATAAGCTATCTTGGTAACCTTCGGAATGATCTTCTGACTTCTCAGGTTTTTATCTTCATCCGCTGTCAGATTACGGTTGATAACAATGATACGTACCGAATCGTTCAGCAGGTCTTTCATACAATCCACCTCATTCTTGTAGGCAGCATTGATCACAGCGTAAGTGTAAATCATTTCGAAAGTTGACACCTGCGAGGTCATCACCAGTGTATAGGATTCGTCGACACTGATCTTAATGTTTCCACGTGTCGGAGTCTCATCGATCTTATTCGACGATCCGCAGCCGCTTGCCATCACTATGATGAAAACAGCTACTATTGCCAGCATTTTGTTAATCGTTTTCATGATTGTTTTTTTTGAAAAGTTTTGGATAAATACGAACGAAGCGGAATATACCATATAATATAAAGAATATCGCGAAAACACTCTTTATATGCATAGGAATATGAGCAAACAGAGGCGATGAAAACAAGTAGATTCCTACCCCAATGTACAGGATCACCATCAACAAACTAAAGAAATTCATGAAACTGAAATTGAATTTTCCTGACATCTGACTACCGCAAAAACAATATAACAAACGATTGAAACAAGAAAAAATTGCGGAGAGAATGGGATTCGAACCCATGAACCGCTTTTGACGATTACACACTTTC
>CAYXXU010000072.1:0-22288 GCA_964469155.1 uncultured Bacteroidales bacterium | reverse complement strand
TTGTAGGATTATCAAGGGTTTTAGAGGGTGCCTCAAAAAAGTGCGGAAAACAGGAAAAAGGAACTTTAATCAGGCAACCCACTGCATCTTTCTACAATTCTATCATTTTATAATTGCATGATTAAAGCACCACTTCCCCATACAAATCATACGCCTCTGCCCCGCTAATCTTGACAGTACAGAAATCGCCAATTACTAATTTATGTTTGGCAGGGATAAGCACTTCGTTATCGATCTCGGGTGAATCGAATTCGGTACGGGCTATATAGAAATCGTTTTCGCGGCGGTCGACCAGCACTTTCATGGTTTGGCCTGTCATGGAATGGTTGAGCGAAAGCGAAATATTCTGTTGCAAAGCCATCAGTTTGTTCATGCGCGATTGTTTGGTACGCTCGCTGATTTGAGGAGTAAGCAGGGCCGCCGAAGTGCCTTCTTCGGCCGAAAAGCTAAATACACCCATGCGCTCGAAACGTTGCTCCTGAATGAAATTGTATAATTGAGTGAACTGCTGAGCGGTTTCGCCCGGATAGCCCACAATAAAAGCGGTGCGGAGATGAATACCGGGAACGGCCGCACGAATCTTATCCAACAATTGAATGGTGCTTTTGCTGTCGAGTGCGCGTCGCATGGAATTGAGCAGTCCGTCGCTGATATGCTGCAGGGGGATGTCGAGATATTTGCAAATGTTGTCACGGCTTTGCATTACTTCCAGCACATCTTCGGGGAAACCCGCCGGAAATGCATAATGCAGGCGTATCCACCGGAATTGTTTGATATCCGATAATTTTTCGAGTAGCAGGGCCAGTGAGCGCTTTTTGTAAAGGTCGAGGCCGTAATAAGTAGTATCCTGTGCCACCACTATCAGCTCTTTCACACCTTTAGCTGCCAGCATCTGCGCCTCTTCAATCACCTTTTCCATAGGATAGGAAACATTTTTGCCGCGTATGAAAGGGATGGCGCAAAAAGAGCAGGTGCGGTCGCAGCCTTCGGAAATTTTCAGCCAAGCATAATGAGAAGGAGTGGTGATGATGCGGTTGGAGGTGAGTTCGCTGCCTGCATGAGTCAGTTCCCTGATCCAAGCGGGGATCTCGGCAAAACCCATCACGCCATCCAGTCCGGGGATCTCGCTCTGCAGCTCACTTTTATAGCGCTGCGCCAGGCATCCGGTGGCAAACACCTGTTTCACAAACTTCTGCTGCTTGGCTTCGACATATTGCAAAATGGTATCGATCGATTCCTGTTTGGCATCATTGATAAAGCCGCAGGTATTAATCAGGACGATATCCGTTGGTTTATCAGCATTATGATGTACTTCGAATTGTGAAGGAGGCAGGTTGCCCATGATTTTTTCCGAATCGACGGTATTTTTCGGACAGCCCAAAGTAACCACATTGATGCTGACCTTACGGGAGTTCCTTTTGGCAGCGGCCATATCAGTTATGCTGGAAGAAAGAATCTACAAACTCATTGCTGTTGAACACCTGCAACTGATGCATCTTCTCTCCTACCCCAATATACTTCACAGGAATTTTAAATTCGTCGGATATTCCCAACACTACTCCACCTTTGGCGGTGCCATCGAGTTTGGTCAGTGCTAAAGCATTTACTTCGGTAGCTACCGTAAACTGACGTGCCTGTTCTATGGCGTTTTGCCCTGTGGATGCATCCAGCACCAGCAATACTTCATGAGGCGCTTCGGGCATCACCTTTTGAATTACCTTACGGATCTTCGACAATTCATTCATCAGGTTCACTTTATTGTGCAGGCGGCCTGCGGTGTCGATGATCACCACATCCATATTACGGGCTTTGGCAGCCGTAACCGTATCGAAAGCCACTGAGGCGGGATCGGCTCCCATTCCCTGGCTGATGATGGGCACTCCTACCCTTTCGGACCATATAGTAAGCTGTTCAACGGCAGCCGCACGGAAGGTATCAGCAGCTCCCAGCAACACATTATATCCTTTGCTTTTGAACTGATGGGCCAGTTTGCCGATGGTAGTGGTCTTGCCCACTCCGTTCACACCCACCACCACTATCACATAGGGACGCTTTTCGTCAGGTATTTCAAAATCGGGAATGTCCTGGGTATTGTTTTCGGAAAGCATACCGGCAATCTCTTCTTTCAATATCACATTCAATTCTGAGGTGCCCAGGTATTTATCGCGTGCCACGCGGGCCTCTATGCGTTCGATTATCTTCAGGGTAGTTTTCACACCTACATCGGACGAAACCAAGACTTCTTCCAGATTGTCGAGTACTTCATCATCAACCTTGGATTTTCCGACAACAGCCTTGGAAAGTTTGGAAAAGAAACTCTCTTTGGTTTTGGAAAGGCCCTGGTCCAGATCTTCTTTTTTCTCTTTCGAAAAGAAACTAAATAAACCCATTTGCGAAAATTATTTAATATTAAAGATGAATAAAAATCGAGGCGTAAGTAAAAAAAAACAAGCTTATCCGTAAGGAAAAGCTTGTTCAGTAATACGGTGGGGTAAAATTACTTCTTTGCCAAGAATTCTTTCACCATATCGTTAGGAACAATATCTTCTTTGAAAGTGTAAGCTCCCGTTTTGGGCGACTTAACCATACGGATCACCTTGGCAAAATCTTTACCGGTGGTTGTTTTCAGTGTTGCAATTACTTTCTTTGCCATGACTCAATTATTTAATTTCTTTATGAACGGTAACTTTCTTCATGATCTTGTTGTATTTTTTCAACTCAAGACGTTCGGGAGTATTCTTTTTGTTTTTGGTAGTAATATACCGTGATGTCCCGGGAAGACCACTGGTTTTATGTTCGGTGCACTCCATGATAACCTGAACCCGTGCATCTTTACTCTTCTTTGCCATTGTGCTTGTTTTTACTTTTGAGGGTGCAAAGATATGAATTTTTGGTAATAAACAAATTATTTACTTCGATTTTTTGTGATTTTTGCACATTAAAAATGTTAATAAACAGTTGAAACGGCAGAAATCATTCCAAACAAACCGGTTTTTACATTTTTAACCAGTGGTAAAAAACAACTCGAACCACTATTATTCAGTCCTTTTATCTATCTGATACTTATTGCGGTCGTTTGAATTGCGTGATATCATTTCAGCCAGAAAACCTGTAAGAAACAACTGAGTTCCGAGGATCATAGCGGTCAGACCAAAATAAAAATAGGGGCTGTTGGTTACCAAAGGCGCTTTTACGCCTATATGCAGATAATAAATTTTCTGAACTCCAATCATTACTGCCGCTGCAAAACCAATGATAAATAAAATGGTGCCCAGCGAGCCGAACAGATGCATGGGACGTTTCCCGAATTTGGAAACAAACATAATGGACATCAAATCGAGTGGACCTCTCACAAAGCGGTTCATTCCGAATTTGGTGACACCATATTTACGCTTGCGGTGTTCAACCACTTTTTCGCCTATCCTTTTAAATCCTGCCCATTTTGCAATGACAGGTATATAACGATGCATTTCGCCATACACTTCAATGCTTTTCACTACATTTTTGCGATAAGCCTTTATTCCGCAATTATGATCGTGCAGTTTCACCCCCGACATACGGCTGGTCATCCAGTTGTAGAACTTTGAGGGTATATTCTTTGTGAGTGATGGATCGTGACGCACTTTTTTCCATCCGGAGACCAAGTCATAGCCTTCTTCTTTGATCATTCGGTAAAGTCCGGGTATCTCGTCGGGACTGTCCTGCAGATCGGCATCCATTGTAATGACCACATCGCCCTGAACCGCTTCAAAAGCAACATTCAGTGCAGCTGACTTACCATAATTTCGGCGGAACTTTATACCCTTGATATTTGGGTTATTTGCATGAAGGGTTTCGATTATATTCCAGGAACTATCGGTGCTGCCATCGTCGACCATAACAATCTCGCAGGAAAGTTTATTTTCATCTACCACCCTCTGAATCCATGCAGCAAGCTCCGGAAGCGACTCTTCTTCGTTATATAAAGGAATTACAATTGAAACATCCATTTTACTATTACTAAAATACTTCGCTGATCTTTTCTTTTTTACGTATGAACAAAGCAGATATAGCGCCCAAAACCAATCCGGTTATTATATTGCTCATAAGATTTCTAAGAACAATATTTAATCCGGTGCCGTTTTCCATTATTTTCCTGATTTGAATTTCTTTCTGGTCGTCGGGAATATAAGAATTATCCTGTATCATTTCTGCCGCTTTTTGCATCTCATTGATGGCTCTTTGAGGATCGAAAATGGTATAAAACAAAAAATTGTAAACAAACATCAATACCACGTATAGTGCCGCCATAATTAAACAAAAAAGAAATGCTTTACTGTAAGTCATATATCCGCCCATAAATTTGTTCCGGTAGCTGCGGCCTCCCCAAATAAAAAATACAAAATACAGGGCAATGATGATCAGCAAAACTAAAAATCCGAATATCATTCCCATTCCGCTAAAGTCGAAAACATAAAACAATAGGTCGGTAATCATAAAGGCGCCAGCCATTAAAAGGCCATAATATAAGGCGTTTTTCAAAAAATCTTTATTTGCATTCATAATTTCAGTGGTTTTACAAAAACAAAATTAATATAAATTGGATTGTTTTGAGATTTTTTTTTTACTTTTGCAGCGGGTAAGTCTTATACGACCAGCTCCTGTGAACTCCCCCAGGTCAGGAATGAAGCAAGGGTAATCGGTTGTAGCGGTGCGATATAAGTAGCTTACCCATTTTTCATGCACCTATGCTAATAAAAATATATCCTCAAAACCCCAGTGAAAGGCAGTTAAAAACAGTCATTGATTGCCTTAGCAATAGCGGAATAGTGATATATCCCACCGATACGGTGTATGGTTTGGCTTGCGATATTTACAAACCTAAAGCCCTTGAGCGCATTGCCCGGTTAAAAGGGATCAGCATGGAGAAGGCCAATTTTTCATTTATTTGCTACGATCTGAGCAATCTTTCGGAATACTGCAAGCCTATACCCAATAATGTTTACCGGCTCATGCGTAAGGCATTGCCCGGCCCATTTACTTTTATTCTTGAAGCCAACAACAATGTCCCTAAAATATTCCACAGTAAAAAAAGGACCATTGGTATTCGCGTGCCCGATAATAATATAGCCAGAGAAATGGTGCGCATGCTGGGCAACCCTATTATGTCGACCTCTATTCATGATGATGATGTGATTGTTGAGTATACCACCGATCCGGAACTGATTCATGAAAATTTTGTAAAGTTGGTCGATATAGTTATTGATGGAGGTTATGGCGACAACGAGGCTTCCACGGTGGTGGATTGTACTTCCGGAGAAGCTGTATTGGTTCGCCAGGGAAAAGGCATTTTAGAAGAGTATTTATAGATTTTATCAAGAATGAAAGAGAATATTTTCGATCTGATTCCTGACACCTTTACTGAAGAACTTACCAACACAATTTTTAAGTCGGATAAAATCAGGATAGAAAGAATTGTTTCAGCAGGTCACACATCTCCCCAAAAGGGTTGGTATGATCAGGATGAAAACGAGTGGGTGATACTACTGGAGGGTTATGCAGGAATTACCTTTAAGGATACGAACGAAATTCTTCTCATCCCGGGCGATTATTTTTTTATCCCCGCACACAAAAAACATAAGGTGACGTTTACCTCAAAAAAACGTAAATGCGTTTGGTTAGCAATATTTTTCTAATTTAGCTGTCGTAAACACTGAATTTCATCCCATAAAAAAATAGCAATGAATAAAAATTTCTTATTGCAACCTGATGATATCAAAGACCTGATTGCACCCATGGGATTTTGCCTGGTTTCGAATATGATTACCATCGATGGAATGAAAGTCGGATTTATGTATCGTGAAAAGGTTACAGAAAAAGATGACAGCGGATGGCGTTTTCTATCAGGTACTGAAACCCAGGAATACATTGATGACCCTGCCACCAGCAAAATTATGGAAGTGAATACTGTGGCCAATTACGACACGGCAATCATTCCGTATCTGAAGTCTGAATATGGTGTTTCTTTAGAAAGAGTGGAAGGTACAGATGAATTCGTGATTTACGAAGAAGAACAGATATAGACGTTTATAGTACTACAATTCTTTTAACTGTCAGGTAATCGCCTGATTGCATCACACAGAAATAAACACCTTTTGGCAGGCCATCAGCAGTCCAATTCAATTCATAGCTTCCGGCATCCGGCGAACCATCAAACAAAACTGACTGAAGCTGGCCTGAATAATCAACCAGGAAAATTTTTACAGATTTATGTGAACTTTCAACAGAATATTGAATGATGGAGTTTGTATGCACAGGATTAGGATAAACGCCTTTTAATCCGGATATTTTACCATCTTTTGGTTCAGCAATTCCTGTTGAGCCAACCGGAGGGCTGCCGGCTTCAACCCATGCATTGTATATCAGTTCGGCCAAAGCATGTGAAGCATTTTTAAACATCAAAATGGTAAGGTTTCGGGTTTTATTCCAAAGCGCCGCCTTGTAAGTTGAAGAACTATAATTAGAAGATAATGAATAGGCATAATCATCAGCCGCTAAAATTGAATCAATGTATTGATAATTCTTGTAGAGATAATTAAAAACGTATTTATTCACATTTGGTATTACCCTAACTGTATCGCCGGTGTAAACAATTTGTGAGTTGTAGCCATAGATCATGGTCGATTCATAACGCGAATGAATGCCGTCGTTGCCTGTATTTTGTCCGTCGTAGTTCTTGGTTATATGCAAGGGCATGTGTCCGTCGGCAACATAATGTCCCAGATCGGCTGCAAACAACATTGCTTTGGTCCAATTATAATGAAGAAATGCATTTCGCAGAGAATCGTAAGTAATCAGCGTTGCCCAAGGTAAAATTCCCTGATTTATTACCCAACTGCTGCCGTTTTGGGCAACCACCGAATCCCAGGTTTGAGGAATACGTCCGGTAGTATTAAAACTAGCATACATGTCAATATCAATATAGTGTTTGGGCGCTTCAGTAGGATCGGTATCTTTTCGGTCGTCGGCATCCGATGCATGATCGGCCAGGTACTGTGGCCAGGCTGAAAATTGAGCCATCTGTTGAAAAAAGGACAAGGCAACATTATTACTTATTTTATAATGCCCTGAAGAACCCCAACTTATTAGCAAAACAGCAGCAGAAATTAACAGGAAACCAGAAAGAAAACGTTTTATCATCAGAAAATCTTTCTGCAAAATTACGAAAAAATTTCGGGGATGGGGTAATTGATAGAATAAATGTAGGGTAACACAGCAAATTATAAGGCACTGTCAGCAGATTCGCCGTAAAAACTCTCCTTACCCGGATAAAAATACTTCGCGGTTGCCACCTCGTTTTTAAAGGTAAAATAGCTTACGACCGACCGGGAGCACAACTCGTCTTTAGAATTAAAAAGGCTGGCTTCTATTACCACAATATTATGTTTGATTTCCTGAACCCTTGCCCTGAGCCTGATCTGTTCTTCATTAATATATACAGGTTTCAGAAACCTGGTTTCAATTTTTGAAGTAACTCCGGCCGTTCCTAACTTTGCCTGAACTACCCAACTGGCAATTTCGTCCATCATTGTCACCTGTATGCCGCCGTGCAACAAATCCTTATATCCCTGAAAGGCTTTTTGAGGTTTCCAAACGCAGCTTATCTGTTCGCCATCAAAGGTAAACTCCATTTTCAACCCGGTAATATTGTTGGGCGAGCACCCGAAACAATTGTATCCTTCCATTTGTGTATAGGGATTTCTTAGTTTTTGCATATCGAATTTTTGGTCAAAATTACTACTTGTTATCCAGTTACAATAATTAGCATTAATTTTACATCACGAAAATTGCATCGCAATGAACAGAGTTTTATATTTATTATGTTTATCATTATTTATGTTTGCGGCCTGTCAGACAAAATATCTCACCACCAAACAAAAAACTAGCACCATCAAAAAACTGGATTGCATGCTCGGTAAATGGGTTACTTACAGCAGCGTTTATTCGGTATTGGAAACCTGGAAAAAGTTTAACGACACTACCCTTGATGGCAGCAGTATCATGATAATGGCGGGCGATACAGTTCTTAATGAACAAATGGTTATTCAACCCGGTCGGAGTTACATTAACCTATGGTCAAAAAATATTTTGGTAACAGAATCGGATGTAGAAAACTATAAACTAACCAAACTCACGCCGGAAAAAATAGTCTTTAAAAAAGTAACATCAGGAATACCCGAAAATATTACCTATAATTTCATCACTCCTGAAACAATGAGAATTTTGATCGAAACGGATGGAAAATCGGTTGAAAGCTACAATATGAAAAAAATAATTAAAAAGTAGCTGTTAGTAAAAAGAATATTTAATTAGGCTAAATTCTGAAAAAAAATTAATTTTGCACCTCCAAAAAATAAAACATGGCTAAAAAATCGGATAAAACAGAAGAAAAAATCGCTGCAGTTGAAATAGCTTTAGATAAAGGCGAACAATTTTTTGAGAAAAATAAGAATTTAATATTCTACGTTCTTTTAGGGATAATTATAATTGTTGGTGGAATTTTCGCTTACAATAAATTCATATTAGGGCCAAAACAAATCGAGGCTCAGGCACAGATGTTTTACGCCGAACAATATTTCGAAAAAGACTCTCTAAAACTCGCTATGAATGGCGACGGCACCAATCCCGGATTCATCCAGATCATTGACGAATATGGTTCGACCAAAGCAGGAAACCTGGCAAAATATTACCTGGGAATTTGTTATTTGAAAACAGGAGAATTTCAATTGGCAATTGACAACTTTGAAGATTTCAGTTCAGATGATCATATTATTGGCCCGATGGCCATTGGCGCCACTGGCGATGCCTATTTAGAGCTTGACAATAAAGAAAAAGCTCTTGAAAAATATTTGAATGCTGCCGAAAAAAAAGATAACGATTTCACTGCTCCCATGTTTTTGATGAAAGCCGGATGGGTTTACGAGCTTCTTGGCCAGTACGACAAAGCTGTAGATGTTTACACTAAAATTCAGAAAGAACATTTTAAAAGCTTCGAAGCACGTGATATAGAAAAATATATCGCCCGTGCTAAAGGATCAATGGGAAGTAAATAACTGCTCATGAGCCAAAAAAAGCACAATCTCTCTGAATTTAAGACATTTTCGCATACTGTATCATCTAAAACCTGCATCGGAATCGTTGTTTCGGAATGGAACCCCGAAATTACGGATGCTTTATGCGATGGAGCCTTTAATACCCTTATAGAGCAGGGAATCAGGAAAACATCAATACAGATTCATAAAGTTCCGGGCAGTTTCGAATTGCCTTTAGGAGCGCAATATTTAATTGAGAATGCGGAAACAGATGCTGTAATTTGTCTCGGCTGTGTTATTCAGGGCGAAACCCGTCATTTTGAATTTATCTGCCAGGCTGTCAGCCAGCAAATATCCAGGCTGAATATTGATTACAATATACCCGTCATCTTCGGTCTGCTTACCACAGATAATTTCGAACAAGCCAAAGCCCGCGCAGGGGGAAAACATGGTAATAAAGGTGTTGAAGCAGCTATTGCAGCTATTAAGATGTTACAGCTACGGGATAGTGTTTTCCCAAAAGAAAAATCATAATTTATTAATTATCATGAAAGATGTACGCATTGTTTTTATGGGTACGCCTGAAATTGCGGTTGAATCCCTTCAACGCCTGATTCAGCATCATTTCACGGTAGCTGCCGTGGTTACTTCGGTCGACAAGCCTGCAGGCAGAGGGCTCAAGGTACATGAATCGGCAGTTAAGCAATTTGCTTTACAAAATAATTTACCCTTGCTACAGCCCGAAGATCTATCTGAAAGCGGTTTTATTGAAAAATTAAAATCAATATCTCCTGATTTGATAATAGTAGTTGCCTTTAGAAAAATTCCTGACACAGTACTGGCCATCGCGAAATTGGGTTCTTTTAATCTGCATGCCTCCCTGCTTCCGCAATATCGTGGAGCAGCCCCCATCAACTGGGCCATAATTAATGGTGAAACCCGGACAGGAATGACCACTTTCTTATTGAATAACCAGATTGATACAGGCGATATCTTGCTGAAACGAACCATTGATATTCCTGCATCATGGAATGCAACAGATCTTTATAATAGAATGAAAGATATTGGCGCCGACCTGGTCATTGAAACTATCGAATTATTAAGTAAGGGACATTATAAGCCAATTACTCAGCATTACCTGATACAAGACTCAATTATTTTGAAAAAGGCACCTAAGATCTTCCGTGAGCATTGTAAGATTCATTGGCATTTATCAGCAATTCAGATTCAAAACCTCATCAGGGGATTAAGCCGGAAACCCGGAGCTTTTACAGAATTAATTTCTCCGGAAGGCTTAATTCACACCTTGAAAATTCTTGCTTCTGAGTACGTAGAATTAAGCGGTGATCATCAAATTGGTAAAATTGACACTGACAATAAAAGTTTTTTAAGAATTTACTGCAGAGATGGATTTATTGATATAAAAGAGCTACAGCTTTCCGGAAAAAAACTAATGAGTGTTGGAGAATTGCTCAGAGGTTTCAAAGTAGATTCTCTTTGGCACATCAGGTAAATTCCAAAAAAAACGACAGAAAGGCCTGTCAAATAACGATAGTTATTAACAAAACCCCCGTTTTATCAACAATATCAAGCTTTTTTCAAAAAACCACTTGACTTTTTTTTTAAAAGTAGTACTTTTGTACTATTATTAACTTAATTAAAATTATTAAACATTTAATTAAAATTTTTCAACATGAACAAAGCAGAATTAATCGAAGCAATGGCTGGTGAAGCCAAAATGACAAAAGCCGATGCAAAAAAAGCATTAGACGCTTTCATCAAATCAACCTCTGGAGCTTTAAAAAAAGGTGATAGAGTTGCATTAGTAGGTTTTGGATCTTTTGCAGTTGCTAAAAGAGCTGCAAGAAAAGGCCGTAATCCTCAAACCGGAAAAGAAATAAAAATCGCAGCTAAAAAAGTTGTGAAATTTAAAGCCGGTAATGAATTAGCTTCTAAAGTTAAGTAACATTGCTCAATGCTAAAAAAATCCCGAAGCAATTCGGGATTTTTTTTATTATGACCAGACACGATTATAATCAAAAGCTTGCGGATTATTTATCAGGCTTTATAACGGCAGCCAGACTAGCAAGATTCGATGCTATTGTTAAAAACCGAACACGACACATAACAATCGCTCTTGAAAATATTTTCCAACCTCATAATGCCAGTGCAGTGCTTCGAACCTGTGATTGTTTTGGTATTCAGGATATCCATATTATTGAAAACGATTTTAAGTATGAAGTAAATGACGAAATTGCTTTGGGTTCATCTAAATGGTTAACCCTTATACATCATAATAGTGAAGAGAACAACACCTTGTCTTGCATAAACAAGCTAAAAGCCTCCGGATACAGAATTATTGCTACAACTCCACATAAACATGATTGCACTATTGATGAATTGCCTATTGATACTAAAATAGCTTTGTTTTTTGGCACAGAATTAAACGGAATAAGTCAGGACATTATTGATAATGCTGAAGAATTCATCAAGATTCCTATGTATGGATTCACTGAAAGTTTTAACATTTCTGTGTCTGCGGCCCTTTCATTATATAATTTGAGTGAGCGAATGCGGAAATCTGATGTAAAATGGAAACTTTCTGCAGAAGAAACAACGGAGATCAAATTACAATGGATGAGAAATTCGATTAAAGATGCCGTACTAATTGAAAAAGAGTTTAATAAAAATTTACCTACGATTTTTTAAAATTTCTATAAACATTTTTTATACTTTTGCACTCAAAATAAAATAGAAATATCATGGGAAAAGGTGATAAAAAAACCAAAAGAGGTAAGATTACAATAGGCAGCTATGGCGTTAAGAGGCCAAAAAAAAGCAAAAAATATGTAGCTCCTAAACCAGAAAAAGAAATTAAGAAAAAAGAAGTTAAAAAAGAGGAAGTTGTTGTTGAAAAAATCGTTGCAACTGAAGAAAAACCTAAAAAGGCTAAGAAAGTAGCTGCTCCCAAAGATATGGCTGCTGAAGAAAAACCTAAAGCAAAAAAAACCACCAAAAAAGTTAAGGAATAAATATTGATTAATTATTAAAACAAAATCAGATCAATCCTTCACCAGACTTTTATAAACGGTTCCTCTTTCTTCAAAATTCATAAACATTCCATAGCTGGCTGCTGCCGGAGATAATAGGCATATCTTATTATTTCCGGTAATTTGTTTTGCCAACTTCACAGCGATTTCAAAACTATCAGCTTTAAACAGTTCCTTAGCCTTGTATTTTTTTGATTCGTAAATATCTTTCATCCGTTTTCCGGCCTCACCAATGAAAATCAGGTTTTGCACCTTACTTTTCTCAAGATAATCCATCAGATCATCATAATAGATACCCCTGTCGTAACCACCCAGAATTAATGTGTCGACATTTTCCAAAGCCTTAATGGCAGCAATAGTGGCTTCAGGAATGGTTGAAATGGAATCATTATAATACTCAACTCCATTGAACTTGCCAACAAACTCAAGGCGATGTTCCAAAGATTTAAATGTCAATACGGAATCTAAGACCTCTGAAACATTAAGGATTGTCATTTTAACCAAAACAGCATTGAGGGCGGCCAAAATGTTCAACAGGTTGTGATCGCCTTTGAGATTTGTAATTTCATCTTTCTCAAGCAAAATAATATCTCTTTCACCTCCAAGGATAATATTTCCTTCATCCGCACAAAATCCTAAATTGTCGGTAGATGATAATGAAATCGGTCGGAAATTGCGCACAATCCCGGTTTTTTCAATCCACTTCAATATCAGTTTATCGTCGCCACAATAGATAAAATAATCATCAGGATGCTGAAACATGGTGATTCTGAACTTTGCCTCCTGGTATTTTTCAAACGATTCGTAATGGTCGAGATGTTCCTGAAATAAATTCAACAGAACCGCCACATGAGGAGAAATGCTGGTTTGCTCCAACTGGTGAGAAGACAACTCATAAACAATTACGGTTTTCTTATCGATCTGATCGATTAGGTCGAAAGGGGGGATACCGATATTACCCACCAACATGCAGTTTTGGGTCAAAGTATAAATTATGTGGCAAATCAAAGATGATGTAGTGCTCTTACCTTTGGTTCCGGTGACTCCAATGATCTGATTTCTGAAAAACCGAAAAAATAATTCGGTGTGCGAAGTAAATTTAGAGAAATCCGTATCGGGCATTTGCTTCAATGAAATGCCGGGACTTTTGATGATCATATCAAATTCATCAAAATGATTCAGGTGGTCATCGCCCAGATAAAAAGTGATATTACTATCTTCTTTTATTATTTCCAAATCTTTGACAGTATGATTCGAATCAGCTATCCACAATTTTGTTTCAGGAAGGATGCGGCGCAAAAACCTGTATGTGGATTTTCCTTCAACGCCAAATCCCAGAATCAAAATCTTTTTTTCAAAAAAATAAGCTTCAATTCGTTTAAGCATATAGGTTCGTTTTTATCAGGTTCATTTCTTCAGGACTTAAAAAATGTCCGCTTTCGACAGGATCTTTAAATACCGCCAAACCCATTTCGCCATAGACCTTATAAGCATTGGTCTTTATATACTTCTGCAACAAGCAGGGCAGTTCATTGCCATAGTGATCAACTGTAGCACACAGGGCAATGTTAACTTCCTCAATGGTGCCTATACATTCGAAGGGTTTTGTTTCATTCCAACCAATCAACTGATCGAAAGCAGGCTTTAGTGAAGATTTGTTGAGCAGGTCCTCGCCAAAAATATCCATTAATTCATTTTTAGACAACCAGGGCGATAGAATAATATATGCAAAGAGGCATTTTGGACATTTGCCACACCAAACATCGGTCTTGCTACCCGCATTGCAACTTTTGAATACCTGATGATACTGATTAAATCCGGCAAAGAGTTTTGCAATCTGAATTTCGTAGAGCGGCCTGAGGAAACTGAAATAATTGAGTGATTTTGTTATGTAATGACTGACATAATGCCGAAAGTCAGCTTCAAACTCATAGCTTTTGGAATATTGGTGATTTACATTGCTGTCCGAAACAGTGGCTTCGTTTGCACTGGCTTCGTTGGATAAGGCAATATGGCAGATGCCACTGAATGCTGCCACCAGCAGAGAGGTAAATGCCAGCATGGCCGAGAAAGGCGTGTGGCCGTTCAGGAATCCCATGGCATTCAGTTCAAGTAGTTGTTTATCTATGCTACGATGTACAATAATGGTTTCATCTTTCGAAAAACCTGCAGCAGCAATGCACTCATCGGTGGCACGGCGGGGATTGATGACCATGGGCACAACTTTTGATAGCTTTCTCAACAACTCGAGCGTAACCGCCGAATCTTTGCCACCTCCTATGGGAACCATATAGGCATCCGTTGTTTCAATTTCCAAATTTCCCGGCAGGGCATTTCCCTCGCAAACGATCTCCATAAAATCATCCTGGTTCGCTTCAATATTATTCAGATAAAAGAATTCGCCAAGACCCTTGAAATAAAGTTTTTTCCACCAACGGATCTGCTCCGGGCTGAGTTTGTATGGTTTAATGATAACTTTTGGCGGGCAGGCCGCTTTCCAGTAACTGATCAATTCGACCATGCCCATGTGGAAAATCAGGTTGTTTAGCAATCCGGCAGGCAACTTTTCTATTTGGTAGAAATCTCGTAGCGGGATGCTGATCTCAGGGCTAAATGAATATTTGCCATCGAGCGAAAATAAAAAAGTTATGTTGAAATGCCGGGTATCCTCAGTGTATTTAAATTCTTCAAAAGTAAAAGTCGTATAGGCTTCCCTCAGTTCCGTATACTTTTTATTATTTTTGTCAGAAATCATGAATATGGTATTATTTTTGTCAGAAATACTTTCGTACAAAAATAACGTTTAATAGTGTATTTTGGGTTATTGCAGCAAAATATCAAATAAAATTCAGCATAAATGTCAGCCACATTGCTACCGGAAGCAGGACGAATTTTGATCTCAGAACCTTTTTTAAAAGATTTCTATTTTAAAAGGTCGATCGTATTGTTGGCCGAACACAATAAAGATGGCACTTTCGGCCTGGTATTGAACCGAACCACCGAACTGAGGCTTTCGGAAGTCCTGACTTCAGCCGAGCATAAAATACCCGGAGAATTCGACAGTAAGGTTTATATAGGCGGACCAGTGAAAACCGACAGCCTGTTTTTTATTCATACCCGCAACGATATTATCAGTAACAGCCTGCCAATAATGGAAGGCATCTATTGGGGAGGCAATATTGATGAACTGGTGATGTTGATGAAGAAAAAGAGTTTACAGCCCGACGAGATCAGGTTTTATGCAGGATATTCAGGATGGGAACCCAAACAACTGGATAGGGAACTGGAAGAACATTCGTGGGTGGTGGCCCAAACCACTGCCGCTTTTCTGCTAAAGAATCCACCTGAGGTGTTGTGGAAAAAAGCTGTTTTTAATTTGGGTGAAGATTATAAAGACTGGGTGAATTATCCTATCGATCCGATGATGAATTGAGGATTTAGGCCAATAGTTGGGTTTGCTTGAAAAATTTGACTTCTGATTTCTCAAATCTTATTTCCCCTCCTACTCCTTAATATAAGTCTTCACCTCAAACCACGGATCGATATAAGCTTCGCTGTGTTTGCCGGGCATCAGATAGAGGCTGCCTTTTTCTTTCACTACCTTAAAATCCAGTTCGTGTATCCATTTTTTGGCATCGCCCCATACTTTTGTAACGACAATACCGGTAGAAGCATCGTACGATTCAATAGTAAAACCCCAGATGGTATAATTATTCACCTTATAATCGGAGGTATTGATATGATTCTGGCTGATATAGGATGGTGCGATAAAATCCATCATTTCCTGTCGTTTGGGGCCTTCGTTATGATCCATATAACCCAAAAACCTGGTAACATATTCGTTGGCCTCACTGCTATTAGAAACTTTGGGAGTTTTACAGGCATTACCCAGAAAAACCAGCAGGGTCAATGCCATTAGTGTCTTTTTCATTTTTTTTTTTACTAAATTACTCAGATTTTCGAACGAAAAAAGAATTCCCCATAAAATGTTTTCACTAATTTTACATTTAAATACGAAATCCTTTGATCAAACTCATACGGCGCATTTTACTGGCTGCACTATTCATAAGCATCACTCAACTCAGCTTTGCACAAAACCTGAAACAAACCATTCGCGGAGTGGTCATTGATGATGTAACCCGACTGCCTTTGCCCGGAGCCAATGTGATACTGCTCAACACCAATCCCATTGTGGGGGTTACTACAGATGCCAACGGAAAATTCCGTCTGGAGAATGTGGCTGTGGGCCGGCAAAGCCTGAGCATAAGTTTCATGGGCTATGAAGAATATCTGTTGAAGAATATTGAGGTCAGTTCGGCCCACGAGATGGTGCTGACCATTGAGCTATCCGAAAAGTTCTATACCAGCAAAGAAATAGTGATCACGGCTGAAAACAAAAAGCAAAATACCATCAACGAGATGTCGGTCATCAGTACCCGACAGTTCTCTGTAGAAGAAACCAATAAATATGCCGGTGCCTGGGGCGACATCTCGCGCATGGCTTCGAGCTTTGCCGGTGTATCCGCTCCTTCTGACGAAAGGAATGACATTGTGGTGCGTGGCAATTCGCCCATGGGCATTTTGTGGCGTTTGGATGGGATTGAAATTCCCAATCCCAATCATTTTGCCGAAGTGGGCAGTTCAGGCGGCGCCATCAGCATGATCAACACCAATCTGCTCGACAATTCCGATTTCTCAAGTGGGGCCTTTGCTCCCGAATATGGCAACGCCACTTCGGCTGTTTTTGATTTAAAGCTTCGCAACGGCAACAACGAAAAGCGCGAATACATTGCCCAGATTGGTGCCAACGGCGTTGAGTTCGGAGCCGAAGGTCCTTTTAAGAAAGGCAAGCAGTCGTCCTATCTGGCATCATATCGTTACTCCACCGTGGCTTTGCTATCCTATGTGGGCATTAAGATTGTCGAATCTACTCCGGACTTTCAGGACCTTTCTTTCAAACTCAACTTCCCTTTGAAGAAAGGCTATATCTCTTTATTGGGAGTCGGAGGTATCAGTAGGGCTGTTTATAAGGCTCCCAAAGATTCCGGCGAATGGAAGAATAACGGCGACCGTTTGGGTGATATTTCCGGTTCCAGATCAGGCTTTTCTTCACTCACCTGGTTTTATCCTATTGGCAAAACCGCTTATCTGAAAACTATCATCTCCTCTTCTTATTTCAACCCTGATTATTCGGAAGACTCTACCGGCTCTGACTATAAGACTTACGACCTTTCGCGTCAATCGACCACTCAGCAGACCAACATCTTTTCTCTTCTGTACAACAAAAAGATCAGCACCCGGCACATTTTCAGGGCAGGTATCATTTTCCGTAATCAGAATACAACCGACAACACCTTTTATTATACATACAGCGGTGGACAAACCAAACATACGGTCTCGGATTTCAAAGGCAATACCAACCTGCTGCAGGCCTATTTTCAGTATAAATTCTATTTGAACAAATCCTTTTCCATCACCCCCGGTTTCCACACATTGTTCCTTCTGAACAACGGTCGCCTGAGCTTCGAGCCCCGCCTTGCTTTCCGATATGCCATCAACAACCTGCATTCACTCACTCTGGGTTTCGGTGTTCACGGACAAACCCAACCTACACAGATGTATTATTCGGAAGTGGAAACGTACGGCACCCGATTCCAACCCAACAAGGGCCTGAACTTTACCAAAAGCTATCAGGCTGTACTAAGCTACGAGTGGTTGTTTGCCGAGAACTGGCGTACCCGTCTGGAATTGTATTATCAATATTTGACACAATTACCCGTTTCCAACTCCAACCCTACTCTCTCCCTGCTCAATTTCAGCAATTCGGATAATTCATTTCTGAACCAGACTTTGGTCAATAAAGGGAAAGGAAACAATTACGGTGTGGAAATTACCATTGAGAAATTCCTGAACAAGGGCTATTACATTCTGCTGACCGGCTCGCTTTACGATTCGAAGTACTTAAACCCCGATGGCATTACCCGCAATACCCGCTTCAACAGCAATTACGCTTTTAATCTGCTGGGCGGAAAAGAATTTAAGATTGGCAAAAAGAAGAACAGCTCCATTGGTTTCAACATCAAGCTGGTGGAGATTGGCGGGCAGCGCTATACTCCCGTGGATTTGGAGCAATCCGTATTGCAGCATCAGGCAGTATTCGAAGATTCAATGGCTTATACCAAAAAGACCACGGACTTCTTTAAGATAGATTTCCGTATCCGCTATCGTCTGAACAGCAAAAGATGTTCGCACGAATTTGCTGTAGAACTTGGGAATATCCTGAATCGTAAAAATGTGGCCGGACTCAGGTTCAATCCCTACACCAACCAAATGGAGCCACAATATGATCTGCCGCTGGTACCGCTGGCATCTTACCGTATAGAGTTTTAGGAAGACGGAAGTCCGAAGACCGAAGATGACAGTGGTGGTTTGAGAATATAGATATTATTTCATCATCGAATCCATGATGTCTGCCAGTTGCCTTGTCAGGTTCCTCCTCGTATATTGTTCTATCTTTTCGGGTTGCAACTGTGCACCCATCTTTTCCGACTTCCAAACATTAAATGACTTCAGAATATAATCGGCTGAGCTGCGGCTGTCAGTGTAATCGAACATCTCTCCCGCTTCGGCTTGCTGCAATACCTTGGCAGCATCTCCCTCCAATGGCCCATAAGCCAGAATGGGACGGCAGGCCCCCATATAATCGAAGAGTTTGCTGGTAAGAATGCATTTGTTATCATCCGTCTCAGGGACTATCAAAAGCAGCAATTCCGAGGCAGCTATGCTTTTCAGCGAATCGGTGTAGAAAGTGTAAGGCGAATATGAGGTCTTGTCTTTGTAAGAAGATTGATTCACCAGATCGTATAGGTAGGTTGGGAAATTACCCAAAAAGAAAATCTCCGCATTGTCGTAAAAATCCTTGTTGTCCTTCAGCAACTCCAGTGCGTTGAAAAAACATATCGGGTCTTGTTCCTTGCTCAGGCTGCCGGCATAGGTGATACGAAACTTGGGATTCTTCACATAGCGCAGGTCCCTGAAATATTTATCATCGTAGCCATTGCTGATCAGGTGAATCTTTTTGTCGGTCTTTCGTTGCAATATCTCCACCAGCGAGGTGCCCACGGTAATCACGGCATCCATTTTGGCGATGGTGCGGCGCTCTATGCGTTTGTCAATGTTGTGTATCCATTTCCAGCGGATGGAATTATTCAGCAGCCAGAAAACATCCGTCCAGGGATCGCGGAAATCGGCCACCCAGGGCAAACCTGTCTTGCGGGCCACTTTGCGGGCAATAAGGTGATTGGTCTGTGGGGGCGATGAGCTGAAGATTAGGTCTATCTTTTCGTCCTGAACAATTTTCACCGCCTTGCTCACGGTCGAAAAATACCAGGGAAAGCGGGTATCGGGAATAAAGTTGTATTTCACCCAGCGCGAAAGCTTGTCCATAAACCCGTTTTTCGAAGTATCCGTGAAACCATAGGGCACGAAGTTCTTTTTCGATTTCGGCGAAACCGAACTGAATATTTTATGCAGGCTCAAACCTTTCGAGCGGTAGACTTTGGTATCGGGCCTGACTTCTTTCAGCAGGCTCTCATCCTCGAAAGGGAAATCGCCCCCTTCGGTGGTAAGTATCACAGCCTCCCATCCAAACTCCGGCAGATACTGATAGAATTTCAGAATGCGGTTGATAGGCGCTCCTCCAGCGGGAGGCCAATAATAGGTTATAAATAATACTTTTTTCATCCCGCTCCTTTCAACATTCTACATTCATTATTCGATATTCAATATTTTTTTACCACAATCCGCCAGATAACGGACACAAAGTACATTTTCAAATTTTCAAATTGCCTAATTTTCAAATTAACTAGTTTTCAAATTAACCAATTCACTTAATCCCCTACTCATCCACCCGCACGACCATCGCATCAGCGTATAGGGCTTGCGAAACCACTTGGTCTTCTGGTAATAGAAAAATCCCTCCTTTTCGTTTTGCATATAATCTATGGCCCAGCCGGCAATCTTTTCGGCCAAAGCCAGGTAACTCTTATCGAAACGCGAAGCCCTCAAAAAAGAAATGATTCCCTGTGCCGAACCGTGAACATCCAGGGGATACACCTTATCGTTGGCCCATTTGGGGGCGCCGTCGGGCAGAAAAAGGTTTTCCTTGTAATACTCTACCCCTTTCAGGTATTGCGGCATGAACGACTCATCGCCCGAGTGGTCCATATAATCCAGAATGGCATCCACAATATAGCCCGTATGGTAATTATCGTGCTTGCGCGGATGATCGCCGGCGGGGTGTGTGTAATACCAGGCGCCGTAGTCGGTCTGCTTGTCCACCACAAAGTTCACCAGCTTGCGGGCTTCGCGGCCCAGGGCTTCGTCCTTCACATATTTGTTCACACGGGCCACGATAGAGCCGGTGAGTATGCTCACGTCCATCACAATCCAGTTAATCTTTTCGCTGGGCACATAGCTCAGGCATTTCATGGTTTCGTCCTCGAAAAGCACTTTGGGCGCTTTCAGCAGGAAGGTCAGGGCGCTTTTCGAAGCATCCAGGTATTTTTCGTTATGCGTGATCTCGTATGCATCCATCATGGCGGTGGTCACAAAATAGGTCACCACGCGGTTGGGCAGATGAGCGGGGGCAAAAAAGCCTACATCCTGCCACGGATGCTGATATCCCCAGCACATACCCCATTCGGTCTTCGAGGGGTGTTGCAGCAGCCAGCCAAGCAGGGCCTCGGCATGAGCCAGGTCGGTAGGGTCTTTATGGGCTTTGTAGCGGTTCATATACGCCATGGCAAACAAGGCAAGTCCTTTGGGGTTGCGGGTTTTCGGAACAAAGAACCAGGGGCGTATGTTCACCGGTGCGCGCATCACCACCTGGCTGTAGACCAGCCGCAGAAACTTGCTGCCAAACGACATAAACCACAGAAATTTGCTGTCCAGCGCATCGTATTTGTTATAGCCTTTGTAGTCGTGCGCTTCGGCATATGCCAGCACCTTTGCCAGAGAGGTTTCTATCTTCTGAAATTCTTTAACCATTCGAACTGCTATGTTTGGGTGCAAAAATAAGATTAATAACTCATAGTTCAGAATTATGATTTAAGATTTTAGAATTGGGATTTAAGAAGTCTGTAGACAGAAGAGGACAGAAAATCGTGCAGTTTCCATCCATTTGGAAAAGTAAATGAGAGAGGAATTCCAACAAAAAAGGCTGTTTAACAATCTAAACAGCCCATTTTTTTTGAAAAATTTATTTAACGTCGTCTTTTGCCAGAATTCGGCACACCCGAAGTATTACGCTTATTCTTAATAATATAATTCTTATTGATAGGGATAATATTCTTTTTAAGTTTCTTCTGATATGGTGAATGATAGCGGTGAGATATGGCAGAACGTCTGCGTTTGATCATCTTTTTATACCTGTAATGCCTTGAACAGGAGTCGAATGCTACTTCTGCAACAATTACTGCCAGCAGTATAAATAGCCATTTTTTAAAATATCTCATAAGGTTCGTTTTCTGGTGTGCAGAAATTTGGATACAATACTACAAAATTTCCGAATGTAAAACTAATATTTTTTTTTAAAACAAATAAAAAGTATTCTTTTTTATACAAAACTAATACTGATTTTTTAAGAAAAGGTTATGAAATATCCGTTTAATTTTAGTAGAAGTTTTCTTCCGAAAATTTTTTCGTGGATGGATTTCATTTTATTTTGCAATTAAATTGATATTTATCAATTAATTTTTGAAATTTGCAAAAAATAATCAGATTGAGAAAGATCATTCCAGTATTTTTGGCTTTTCTCATCCTTTACAATGGTCTTGGATATATTATTGTTTTCAAGTCATTTCAGTATGCCATCCGGAAAGAAGTTAAACGAAAAATTAAAAGCTCTGTACCGGAAAAAGATCTGATAATAATAAAACTCACAAGTGCCGATATCAGTTCATGCAAAAATGGTTATAAGAAAATTGACATTAACGAATTCAGGCTTTCCGGGAAAATGTATGATATTGTCCGCACTGAGGTAAGCGGCGATACAACCATATTGCATTGTTTTAACGATACTAAAGAAGAACAATTATTTTCCAACCTCGATAGGATCAATCGATAAAGTTGAGGAGTTTGTTTTTTTAAGCATAAATGTTTGATAGT
>CAYXXU010000071.1:0-22756 GCA_964469155.1 uncultured Bacteroidales bacterium | reverse complement strand
CAGCGACCCTCTGATTAACAGTCAGATGCTCTAACCAACTGAGCTAGGGAGGAATTTTTTAGAGAGTGCAAAAGTAAATCTTATTTTTAATTCTGCAAAATTTTTTACTATTTTTTTCTAAGTAAGGTATTTATTAAGCTTTTCAATCAATTCTGCTGATTTGAAAGGCTTTGAAATATAATCGTCCATGCCGCTGTTGATGCATTTTTCCATAGTGTCGACCATAGCATCGGCCGATAAGGCTATGATGGGAATATGCGAAAGGCCCTGCTCCATTTGGCGTATTTTGCGGGTTGCTTCGTAGCCGTCGATTTCGGGCATGTGCACGTCCATTATGATCATGTCGAATTTTTCGCTGGTGAACTTTTCAATGGCTTCGTTACCGTTCAGAGCAACCTGTACTTTGAATCCCAGGTTTTCCAAACGGTTTTGTATAACCATCAGGTTTATCCTGTGATCTTCAGCGATCAGAATTGATTTGTCTTTAGGCTGAAATTTGAGCTTATGATTATCCGGCGAAATATTTTTTTCGGGTTTTGGTGAACCGGAAACAGATTGCAAAGTGTCGAATATTTGACTCATGGTTACCGGTTTCAGTAGAAACTGAGTAATATTAAGATGAATTGCTTTTTCGAATATGCTTTCAGTATTAATATTTGTAAGCATCAGAATGATAAGCGGCTGTTTTTCGAGGGCTGAGATTCTTATTTGTTCAGCAAACGACAAAGCATTGGAAGCCGGCATCTGAAAATCAAGAATAACCATATCAATTGCATCATCTCCCATGATACATTCCATTGCGGCTTGGGTATTATCAACCGCTACCGATTCAATAGTAAAACCCAGCAACATTTCCTGCATAATTTTCAGGTTGGTTGTGTTATCATCAACCAGAAGTGCCTTTTTTATCGTAAGGGTAATTTCGTCGGTAACCTCTGTTAATCCCGCAGATTCATAAGGGAATAAGAGGGTGAATTCGCTTCCGTGTCCGAATTCGCTTACCACTTCAATGCTGCCATTCATTAGTTCGGCAAGGCTTTTCGAGATACTTAGCCCGAGACCTGTACCCCCATATAAACGGGAGGAACCGGAATCAGCCTGAATAAATTTTTCGAAAATGGTGTTTAGTTTGTCGGGTTTTATTCCAATACCCGTATCTTTAACCGATAAAGAAACCTGATCATTGGTATTTAAGGTTAAACTTACGACAATTTCGCCCTTTTCGATAAATTTCACAGCATTGCTTAGAAAATTAATAAGTATCTGGCGTATCTTTACCTCGTCACCAAACAGATACCGGGGCATCTTACTTTCAATAAAGCACATCAACTCTATTTCGCTGGGATCTATTCGACCCGAAAACATTTTCACTACGTTTTCCACCAACGATATAACATCAACTGTATCATTATCGAGTTTAACCTTGCCGGCTTCAATCTTAGAAAAATCGAGAATACCATTTATTATTTCCAACAACGAGAATGCCGAATATTTAATGTTTTCAAGGTATTCAGCTTGTAATTTCGTCAGACTGCTGTTGAGCAGCAAATCGGTAAGCCCCACCACACCATTGATGGGTGTACGGATTTCGTGACTCATATTGGCAAGGAACTCACTTTTGGCAAAGCTGGCGGCTTCAGCGTCCTTCCGGGCTTTTATAAGTTCTGATTCTGTGTTTTTAATTGCAGTTATATCTTCGAAACTTTCGATACCTCCAAATACATTTCCATCAAGATCTTTTAAAAAATCGACGTTTTTAATAATATCTCTGATCTGTCCGCCTTTGGTTTTTATGGTACATTCCCTATGCATGATGGGCTTTAATTCATTTGAAAATAAACCACACTCTCCGGAACATGGATTATCCGAAAATAAACTACAATGCTTGCCAATAGCTTCTTCTGCAGTATAACCTGTTATGGAGGCAGCATTTTCATTCCAGGATGTAATTCGTTTATCATTATCAACCGTAAATATTGCACTGGGGACCATACGGAACAGAAGTTCGGCACGGTCTTTGGATCGCTGCAACTCAATTTCAGCTTGTTTTCTATCAGTAATATCCCTCAATATGGCAATCAGGAGTTTTTCCCCATTAATAAAAAGGTATCCAGAAATCCCTTCAACATAAATTGAATTTCCCTGAGCATCTAAAATTTTATTTTCAGTGGTATTCGAGTTTACAAAACCATCCTGAAAACCTGTTTGCATGGCATTGACACTTTCTTGTTCATAGAAGATGTCGGCAAATGGCAAACCGATAATTTTTTCGCGCGATTCTTTTAACAGGAATTCGGCCTGACGATTGGTTTCAACAATTTTCATATTGCCCAGGTTAACCAGAAATGCTGCATCGCGGATATTTTCGAATAAAGTCCTGTACCTTTTTTCGGAGGTAGAAAGCCTTATCTCCTGCAATTTGTTTTGCTGGTAGAATGAAATGAAAATAAGCAACAATATCAATAATATAGCAACAATAGTAATTGGTAGCACTCTTCCTTTCTGAACGCTGAGTAACCATTCTTCAGCACTTCTGTCTATACCTACCACACAAAGTATTTTCCCTTTACTTTTAAATAATGGGATATATGCGCTGACCCACGTTCCCCATCTATCAGTATACGGACCATCAACCGATTCTAATCCGGAAGAAAAGGTGTATTTCATCGTTGCAGTGGCTTCTATAAGCTTTTGTCCGGGTGGCGAATAGTCGGCTGATAAACTGTCTTCCGAATCAACCAACAGAATCACTGTGTCGTTTCTGATAGTATTCAGATAAATGAAACGAAATTCTTCATTGACTTTACGAATCTTAGAAATCTGTTGTTTTATCCTCAAATAATCATCATTCTTTAAGTCTGTTTCATTCCCCTTCAAATTCTGTATGTGTTCAATATTTATGGCATTAGCAACCAGGCGTGAATTGGTAAGAAATTCTTTTTCCATTTCAGTGGTCTCTTTATTTGCTATTCGGTGGGTAAAAGCCCATCCTGAAGCCAGGGTTATTAGAAACAATGCATAAAAAAAGTACAAACCATAAGCCCGAAACTTTAAAATACCCACATTTAAAAATTGCTGCGTGGCATAAATATAGATGTGAAAATTCACAACCAAAATCAAATTAAGCACCCCAATTAAAGCCAAGTCAACAGGAAAATGAAAGGTTGAGATAAAATATTGTTGGTTTAAAAGAGAAAAGAAGTTTAGGTCGGTTTTGGGAGCAGAAAAAACACTGCAAATTCCATAAACCACGATGATAAAGGAATATAACAGAATCAACCTTTTAATTAAACCTTTATACCTGAACGAAAAACGAACAAATCCAAAAAACAGCAGAATAAAAGCCGGGATAGAACAAACATAGATGATAGTGGCTTCATTAACCATCATATCGGGCGATAAACCCCAGATGAGCATTAAAACAATTGGAATATAAATCCAGAAACCGAACCAATTGACACCGGACACCCTGATAATTCTACGACCCGACTCTATTAAAAAAATATTTGCTGCGAGCAGAAACGTCAACCTGATTGGAGTGAAAAACGGGTTGGTTCCAAAAAAAGGAATAAAAATACCTATCAGATAATATAAAGAAATCAGGAAGGCAAATAAAACAAAATAAGGACGAAGTGTTTTTTTAAAGTTTATTAAAACCCCTATGCCAATTAGTCCCAGAAAGAAATAAGATATCCCTAAAACAAATCTGAGATAATCAATGTTCTCGCAGAAAAAATCGAAATTGTTCATTAAAGTCAATTTTCTTTTCCATAAAAATAGTACATTTATCCCAAAATGCAGGAAATAAAACATACCCCTTAATGATAAAAATTATTACCATTGTTGCTTTCAGCCTGTTTTCATTTATAATTGTGGTTATTGTTGCACTGTTAAGACTCAAAGGAAAAGGTTCGTTCGGTAAGCCTTCGCTGCCGGTTTATATTTTTGCTGTCGGAAAACTTTCTTTGTTTGCATGCTTTGGGCTTTATGTTTATGCAATGCTGAAGAACAATTTTGTGAATCCTTTTTTCAGTGCTGAAATTGAATATCTTGCTTTTGCCATTTTCATTTTTGGGATGGGAATTACCATTACAGGATTAATAAATCTGGGGCTATCACTCAGGATGGGATTGCCTGAAGAAGAAACCGAGCTTAAAACAAAAGGTATTTACCGTTTGACCCGAAATCCTATTTACGTGGGCTTTAATATTATTTGTCTGGCCTCTGTTTTAAATTACCCGGAAATTGCAAACCTGTTCTTTTTTGTGACGGTTTGTGTATATCATCATTTTGTAATCAAAGCCGAAGAGGGTTTCCTTGCAAAGAGATTCGGAAATTCGTGGAAAGATTACATTAAAAAAACCAGAAGATATTTATAGTCCGAAGTAATTAATACTGACCAAATATTTATCGGTTAGCCTCGAAACCGGAAAGGATCGCAAGTCGGATAATTTTATTTCAGACAGATCCATTTTCTTTTTATTGCCGTCAATTTCTATACGGATAAAAAGTGCATGAATAATTTGGTGGGTTAATTTGTGGGTAAAGGATCCGGATATTGAAAAAAGCTTGTGCACGGCGGCAGGGAACAAACGATTGAATTCTTCAGATAATAATACCTGCTTTGCAGAAATATCCTTATCCATTTCAATCAATGGGAATTCGTAAAGATTTTTCCAGATGTCATTTGCATTTCTTTTTTGCAGTAACGTCAATGCTGTTTTCTGACGATAAAAAACAGGCACTATATAATATAAGTATCGATGGGCTTTAATAGTTCTTTTTGCAGTTTTTGGATATTGTAAAACGGTGCCCTTTTTATAGGCAACGCAAATATTCTTAAACACACAGTTAGGGCAATCGGGCGATGCGGGTTTACATTGCAAGGCACCAAATTCCATGATGGCCTGATTAAAATCAGCCGGATTATTTTTATCAAAAATTGTATTTAGTTTTTCGGAAAAAAGGGCTTCAGCCTCAGGAGTATTTATTTGTTGTTCAATGGCAAAAAGCCTGCTGATAATTCTTTTTACATTTCCGTCGATTACAGGATAAGGCAAATTATACCCAAAAGATAATAAGGCTGAAGCCGTATAGGCACCTATTCCTTTAATCTTCATCAAACTTTTATAATCCGCTGGAAAAACCCCGCCATGTTCGTTTACAATCTGTTTTGCAGCAGCATGCATATTGCGGGCCCGGGAATAATATCCCAGCCCCTGCCAAATCTTTAGCACTTCTGATTCGTCAGCATTCATCAGTGAATGGATGTCCGGGAAACGCTCCAGGAAACGATAATAATATTGTGTACCCTGCGCTACACGGGTTTGTTGCAGTATGATCTCTGAAATCCAGATATAATACAAATCATTGGTATTGCGCCAGGGCAAATCCCTTTTGTTTTTTCTATACCATGAAATAAGAAACCGGGAAAAGCTCATAAAATATGTAAGTCGGACAAAATTATATAATTAGGTGAAAAAAAATCATTAATTTTACAATTTCCAAAAAATAATCTTATATTTGCACCCCCAAATTGAAATTATTATTAATCAATAGGAATTAACAAAATTTATAAACAAAAAAATTAATTTGTCATGACAAAAGCAGAAATCGTAGCAGAAATCGCTACAAAAACCGGAATTGAAAAAGTTGCTGTTCAAGCCACAGTAGAAGCATTCATGGAAACCGTTAAAGTTGCTATGCAAAAAGGTGATAATGTTTACTTGAGAGGTTTTGGTAGCTTTATAGTAAAAAAACGTGCTCAGAAAACCGGAAGAAACATTTCGAAGAATACCACTATTGTTATCCCGGCTCACTACATTCCTTCATTTAAACCAGCTAAGGTTTTCACAAACGAAGTAAAAAAACAGAAAATAAAATAATTTAACAGAATTGTTATGCCAAGCGGTAAAAAAAGAAAAAGACACAAAATGTCGACTCACAAACGCAAAAAACGTTTGAGAAAAAACAGGCATAAGAAAAAATAATCATTAGCTGTTATTAACTGCCTTAAGATTATTACTTTCGTAATACTTTTAAGGCAGCTATTTTTTTAAGTGTATACACTTAATATTTTTTCATATTAATCTTTCTAACTTAACAAATACCTGTGAATAGGGAGCTAATCATCGATTCTGGCCCTTCTGAAGTTGTAATTGCCCTGCTTGAGAATAAAAAACTTGTTGAACTACATAAAGAGAAAAATAATAATTCTTTTTCTGTAGGCGATATTTATCTTGGAAAAATTAAAAAAATTGTTCCAGGATTGAATGCCGCATTTGTAGATGTAGGATACGAAAAGGATGCTTTTTTGCATTACCTCGATCTTGGACCACAAATCAATTCGCTGATAAAATATACCAAGAGCGCAATTATTGGTAAGGCTATCCCTATTACCCAGGATTCGTTTAAGCCGGATATTAATATTGAAAAGTCAGGGAAAATTGCGAGTATTCTGAATACCGGACTCGAAATTCCGGTGCAGATTGCCAAAGAACCCATTTCGACCAAGGGCCCGCGTATAACTTCGGAAATTGCTATTGCCGGACGTTACCTGGTGCTGGTTCCTTTTTCGGACAGGGTTTCCGTTTCGCAGAAAATAAAGAATAACGAAGACCGCAACCGTTTGAAGCGACTGGTGATGAGCATTAAGCCAAAAAACTTTGGTATCATTATCCGCACGGTTGCCGAAAACAAAAAAGTGGCCGAACTGATAGCCGACCTGGATGATCTTACCCAGAAATGGGAATCGCTGGTGCAACGTCTGCAGGGGGCCAAAGCTCCTAAAATTATTTTAAGCGAGATTGACAGGACTTCGGTAATATTGAGGGATTTGCTGAATGAGACCTTTAACAGCATTTATGTAAACGATCCTGCGATCTATGAAGAACTGAAGTCGTTTATTAAAACGATTGCTCCTGAAAAGGTTGATATAATAAAAGAATACAAATCGAAAGAACCGATCTTTGAGCATTTCGGCATTGACAAACAGATCAGGAATGCTTTCGGGAAAAAAGTCAACTTTAAAGCCGGGGCTTACCTTATCATTGAACATACCGAAGCCATGCACGTGATCGATGTGAACAGCGGACATAAAAGCAATGCTGAAAATAACCAGGAGACCAATGCTATGGAAGTGAACATGGAGGCAGCCGCAGAAATTGCCCGTCAGCTTAGGTTACGCGATATGGGAGGCATTATTTCTATCGATTTTATCGATCTGCATTTGGCGACAAACCGTCGTTTGCTGTTCGAGAAACTCAGTAATGAAATGAAACCCGACCACGCCAAGCATACTATTTTGCCTCCGAATAAATTTGGAGTTGTGCAGATTACCCGGCAAAGAGTCAGGCCGGAAACCAATATACAGATACTTGAAAAATGCCCTTCGTGCGAAGGAACCGGAGAGATCAGGGCCAGTGTTACCATTATTGAAGATATAGAAAACCAAATCAATTATCTTTTAAAAGAACAAAACGAGTCGAATATCAGCCTTACCTTGCATCCCTTTCTGTATTCGTATCTTACCCGGGGACTTATTTCGAGGCAATTGAAATGGCGATTTAAATTCAAACAAAAGATTAGCCTTTCACCTTCAAACAGCTACCATTTTCTGGAATACCATTTCTTTAATAAGAACGGAGACGAGATCAAAATTTAAGCGTTGATTGTCCGGGGGTTTAAACCTGTTATCCCTATTCTGATTTTTATTGATCTCCCCGCAAGGGGATTTTTTTTGTTTTCACGGAAAAGAAAACGAAAAGGAATTAATATTTCAAAATGAATTTTCCATTACTGATTTTTAGTACTTTTACTTTTCGTTTCCAGTTATTAACCCTTATTAAACATTACATCATGAAAAGGTTAGTTGTATTATTATTGATCCCAATGGCCTTGCTTGCCACCATGAGTTGTAGGCATAACATTAAAATTAAAAAAAGTATGAGCTCCGTGAAAGAAGCCACCATCGATTCGACCATCAGCAAGCTGGTGAAACAAAATGGTGAAAATGAAAAAAACCGCATCACCAAAGGGGTTACACAAGCTGCAGCCCTTTGGACCAAGACCGATGGAAAAGATAAAGATTTTAAAGATTTCTGCCTACAACATTATGCCGGCGACAGTACCCGGTTGAATCTGTTGTTCGAGCGTTTGCAAACCAATTTCGAGATTTTGTTCGGAAATTTCAACAAGATCAGTCTTGACCTGAAGCGCCCTCTGCATGTGGATTCTGGCGAAATGATTGCCGTGGATGATATTTTTGGCGCTTACGATCCCTATGCACATCTGAACGACGATTTTTTTACCAATAAACTCGCCTTTGTTACGGTACTGAATTTTCCGTTTTATACCCTAAAAGAAAAAATTGAACTGGGTCCAAAATGGGACCGCAAACAATGGGCCTGCGCCCGTTTGGGCGATATGTACACTTCGCGCGTGCCGGCCGATGTGTTGCAGAAATATTCGGCTACCGCCACTGCGGCCGATATGTATATATCGGAATATAACATTTGCATGGGCAACCTGCTTGACGACCAGAAAAAAACCCTGTTTCCTAAAGAAATGAAACTGATCAGCCACTGGGGTTTGCGCGACGAACTGAAATCAAACTACCAGGGCGAAAACGGCCTTACCAAACAAAAAATGATCTACCAGGTGATGTTGCGAATTATTAACCAGGAGATACCCGACAGCGTTATCAACAACGAAAAGGTGCAGTGGAATCCTTTCACCAATGAGGTGACCCGAAATGGTAAAAAGGTGGACAATGCTGCCGAGCCTGATACCCGTTATGCCAATATGCTGAGCCTGTTCAATGCTTTGCAGGGAATTGACAAATATAACCCGCAATATCCTACCTATATCCAACGTAAGTTTGAACAGGAATATGAAATTCCGCAGGCCGAAGTGGAAAAACTGTTTGTGGAATTTGTGAGTTCGCCACAAGTGAAAGAAGTGGCCAAACTGATCAGCACGAAACTGAATCGCAAATTGCAGCCTTTTGATATCTGGTACGACGGATTTAAACCCCGCAGCAGCATTTCGCAGGACGAACTGAATGCCAAAGTGCAGGCAAAATACAAAAACACCACAGATTTTCAGAACGATATGCCCAATATGCTGACCAAACTGCAGTTTACCAAAGAAAAAGCCGACTATATCTGCTCTAAGATACAAGTGGACCCCGCAAGAGGTTCAGGACATGCCTGGGGCGCACAGATGAAAGGCGATAAGGCCTTTTTGCGTACACGCGTGCCCGCCGAAGGCTGGAACTACAAAGGATACAATATTGCCTGCCACGAGTTTGGCCACAATGTGGAACAAACCATTTCGTTGTACGATGTGGATTATTATTCGCTGAACGGTGTGCCCAATACCGCATTTACCGAGGCGCTGGCGTTTATATTCCAGAAACGCGACCTCGACCTGCTGGGCATCAAGAACAATGATCCGAATAAGGAGTATTTCCAGACACTGGATAACTTCTGGGCCTGTTACGAGATCATGGGCGTTTCGCTGGTGGATATGCAAACCTGGAAATGGCTATACGAACATCCGAAAGCCAATAAGAAAGAGCTGAAAGAGGCCGTGATCAGCAATGCCAAAGAGGTTTGGAATAAATATTATGCCGATGTTTTCGGAGTGAAAGATTGCCCCATTCTGGCCATCTATTCGCATATGATCGATAATCCTTTGTACCTGTCGGCTTATCCATTGGGTCAGTTGATACAATTTCAGATTGAAGGATATCTGAAAGATAAGAACTTTGCCCAGGAGGTGATGCGCATGTATACTTACGGCAGGACGATTCCCGATGTGTGGATGCAGCACGCCGTGGGAAAAAGCCTGTCGATAGAACCTATGATCAAAGCTACTGAAGAAGCACTTAAGAAAGTGAATAACTAATAGTGAATAGTGAAGAATTACTATTAAATGATTTGAAAATACAGATCTTCTGAAAATTGTAAATTCAAGGCCTGCACAGTTTGTGCAGGTTTTTTTTATTGTTTTATAAAATAAATTTCTTGCCACCAAAGCTCGAAGACACCAAATTGCACTAAATTGTAATTTTGATAATAACGGATTCACATGTAAGCTCCGTGCTTTCATCTGGGTGGCTCTGTGTTTTGTTTTTTATATAGCCGCAAACGTAAGCCTGAATGCTCCGAAAAAGGTTGAACCAGCCAAAATAATTCACTCTAATTTCATATTCAGACGACAACGCACATTTTTTCGTCGGCAAATAATTGTTGTTTATGCTCCGAATAAATTTTGGACGCGATACCACCCATCCGATTGCACTCAGAAATTTTCTGGACGCGACTCCATTTTTCGGATTGGGCTCAGAATTTGTTTTGATGCAATTCCTTTTTTTGGATTGCGCTCAGAATTTTTTTAGGGCATAGGGAGAAAATGATTTGGATGGAAAAATTTTTATAAAAAACTTCACTTTTTTCTTGACTTTCCTCCCCGCTTTTTTGTATCTTTGCTCTGTTGTCATAATTAAGAGGTTTTAATTAATAATGGAAAAGGGTTCGCAGATTGCTGCGGATCCTTTTTTTTGTTGCATAATTAAATCTTACTTGCCTGTTAAATCATTTTAAAGCAGGATTATCTTCAAAATTTTCAACAAACTTTCTTCATAAAACATTATTTTTAGCCACTAAACATTATAAACATGATCACACCCGAAATGAAAAAAAAGAAATCCTCCCTGATGACCGATCTTTTGCTTATCGCGCTTCCCTTGCTCGCCATTGGCATCTGGATGTTGATTGATACCGCAGGAATGGAACATCTCGAAATGGAAAAAGCCTCGGTACATTTCTTCAAGGAAATCTGGGGTGCAGCGGCAGGTCTTACGCTCATCATTTTCAGCCTTGTGTTCTCTGCCATTGCCGGGGTTAAATATATCAGGAAAACGCGCACTAAACCTCAGACACAACTTTACAAACTGTTCGAATTGGCTTTCGGGGCATGGGTTTATTCCCTGATACTCTATGTCATTGTGATCATTCAATCGATAATGTCGAATAGTGGTCTTATCTCTGAAAAGTTCGCTTTCAAGCAAACCTCCGATATTCATTTGGTATTTATCACGGTCATCATAGTGGTGGGTATCCTGGTTCTGGGGTTGTGGCTTTCCGGCAAGCTGCGCAAAAAATAATCCGGTTTTCTCCCCAATCCTTCGTAATTTTGCACCCTCAATTTAAATTACACTATGGAAACTGTTGTCAGTGGCATTCGTCCTACCGGAAATCTGCATTTGGGAAACTATTTCGGCGCTTTACAGAATTTTGTGAAGATGCAGAACGAAAATCATTGCTACTTTTTCATTGCCGACTATCACTCTCTCACCACCCACCCCACTCCTGCCGATCTGCACGGAAACGTAAAAAACGTACTGGTAGAATATCTTGCCTGCGGCCTCGATCCCGACAAGGCCACCCTGTATGTGCAAAGCGACGTGCCCGAAACTGCCGAACTCTACCTGATTTTGAATATGAACGCCTATATGGGCGAACTGGAGCGATGCACCTCTTTCAAAGACAAGGCGCGCACCCAACCTGATAATGTGAACGCCGGGCTCCTCACCTATCCTACTTTGATGGCGGCCGATATTATCCTGCACAAAGCCGCCAAGGTTCCTGTCGGAAAAGACCAGGAGCAGCATCTCGAGATGACGAGAACCTTTGCCAGCCGTTTCAACCGCATGTACAAAGTCGATTATTTTCCCGAACCCGTTGCATACAACTTCGGTGAGCAGCTGGTGAAGATACCCGGCCTGGACGGCAGCCTCAAGATGTCGAAATCTGATAACGATAATTCCTGCATCTTCCTGGCCGATTCGGCGGAACAGATTCGCAAAAAGATCATGAAAGCTTTGACCGATGCCGGTCCGACACAACTCAACCAGCCCAAACATCAGGGGGTGGAGAATCTTTTCAGTTTGATGAAGATAGTTTCAGCGCCCGATACGGTGAAACATTTCGACGAGCTTTACAACAATATGCAGATACGTTACGGCGATCTGAAAAAACAACTGGCCGAAGATATGATTGCTTTTGTGGCGCCCCTTTCGGAAAAGATAAATGCATTGAAGTCCGACGATGTTTATCTGCGCAAGGTAGCCCAACAGGGAGCCGAAAAAGCCCGTGCCAGTGCCTCCAAAACCATACGCGAGGTACGTGAGATCATTGGGTTCAAACCGTTTTAAGATCACAAGTAAAACCACTAAGACACGCAGAACACTTAGTTGCACTAAGAAAAAAATCAATTCTTCTTAGTGTTCCTTAGTGGACTTAGTGTCTGAGTGGTCTTTTTTTAAACTTTGAACCTTGAACTCTAAACTTTGAACTTATTTGTGCCTGAAATACACAAATATCTTCCCGAAATTGTCCCTGTCCTTTTCCACGCGGTGATATAGCTGCTTGATTTCCTTCTGATCGAGAAATCTCAGCACCTTCTTTTTCAGTTGGCCGCTTCCCTTGCCGGGAATGATCTCCACCCAGTTCACCTTACATTCCACGGCCTCTTCCATGATATCCTTCAGGGCCTTATCAATTTTATGACCTTTATTAAAAATCTCGTGCAGATCCAGAACCAGTTTCGACATAATCAGCTTGTCAATGTTTTCAACAAAGGTAATAGTAAAACGTTCACAAACAAACTTTCATAGAAATCAACGCATTGCACAATTATGCTTAATTTTGCACCTAAATCGCCAAAGTATGGAACCTGTACGCTCCTTATATGCATTATCCACCTGGCTGCTGCGTGTGGCCTTGCTGGTGCTGGTATATATTATATTTTTCACCACCCTGCGTTCGCCCGATGTCAATCATATTCCGTTTTGGATAGCTGCGGGTTTCGCCCTGTTCAGCATGTTGCTTTTCGTGGGCGGATTCATGAAAAAGAGCAGTATGACAGTAATTTCGGCCATCATTCTGGCGCTGGGCTGCATCTACAAGATAGTTATGTACTACGCTTTCAGCCAAAACGGGCCCATTGCCATTTTTTTGGTCATGGGAGCCATATCCCTCTTCTTTTTCGCCAATGGCAACAAACAGAAATAAAAGAGTGATTTTGGATTTTAGATTTATGATTTTAGATTTCAGAATTATTGAATTACTTCCTATAACCTAAACTTTTTGAACGAAACTACCCTTACTCAGGAACGCACCATTTTGGTGGGCCTCATCACACAGGATCAAAACAAGGAAAAAGCTACCGCCTATCTCGACGAACTGGCTTTTCTGCTTAAAACCGCCGGAGGCATACCTGTGAAACAATTTTTGCAGAAAATGTCCATGCCCGATTCCCGAACCTTCATTGGCAAAGGGAAACTGGAAGAAATACGCCTCTACATCATCGAAAACGAAATCAACCTCGTTGTCTTCGACGACGAACTGAGCCCTTCGCAAATACGCAATATTGAGAAGGCTTTGAATTGCCGCATCATCGACCGCAACAATCTCATACTCGACATTTTTGCCTTCCGGGCCAGCACTTCATATGCCCGCACCCAGGTAGAGCTGGCGCAATATCAATACCTGTTGCCCCGCCTTACGGGAATGTGGACCCACTTAGAAAAACAACAGGGAGGAATTGGCCTCAAAGGTCCGGGAGAAAAGGAAATCGAGACCGACCGCCGTGTGATCAAAGACCGTATCACGCTGCTGAAGGAAAAGCTGAAGCAGATCGACAAGCAAAAGCTCACCCAGCGCAAAAGCCGCGCAGGCATGATACGGGTGGCGTTGGTAGGCTATACCAATGCAGGCAAATCGACCATCATGAACCTGCTGAGCAAATCGGAGGTGTTTGCCGAAGACAAATTGTTTGCTACCCTCGACACCACGGTGCGTAAGGTGGTGATAGAAAATCTTCCTTTCCTGCTTTCCGATACGGTAGGATTTATCCGCAAATTGCCCCATGCCCTCATAGAATCTTTCAAATCTACGCTCGACGAGGTGATGGAAGCCGATGTTTTGATTCATGTGGTGGATATTTCGCATCCCGATTTTGAAGAACAGATGCAAGTGGTGAACCAAACCCTGGCCGAGATCAAAGCCAACAACAAACCCATGATCATGGTGTTCAACAAGATCGACAAGTATACTTTTGTGAAGAAGGATGAGATAGATCTTACACCCTCCACCAAAGAGAACATTTCGCTGGAGCAATTGCAAAAAACCTGGATGAGTCAGGAGCATCATGCCACCATCTTTGTTTCAGCCACCCAAAAGATACATTTGGTCGAGTTTAAAAAGCTCATCTACGACGAAGTAAAGACCATGCACGCAAAGATCTATCCCTATAATAATTTTTTGTATTAGGCCGTTTATGATTTCTTCTTATATTTGTTTATTGTTTTCGCAGTTTCGTTTATTGTTTTTGCCCAATGGATAATAAACTTTCGGTTGTCATCATCACCTGTAACGAAGAAAAGAATATAGGCCGCTGTTTAGATTCTGTTCTCGACGTTGCCGACGACATTGTTGTGGTCGATTCATTTTCAACCGACCGTACCGAAGAAATTTGCAGAAGCAAGGGAGTTCGCTTCTTTCAGAACAAATGGGAAGGCTACAGCGAACAAAAGAATTTTGCCAATTCCCTGGCAGAACATGATTGGATCTTTTCTCTGGATGCCGACGAAGCCTTATCCGGTGAATTGAAAAAAAGTATTTTGGAAGCAAAACAATCTGCTTACAGACCCATCAACCGTATATGCCGCATCACCAATTATTGCGGAAAATGGATACACCACAGCGGCTGGTATCCCGATGTGAAGGTCCGCTTTTTCGACCGACGGGATCATCATTGGGAAGGACTCATCCACGAAAGACTCAATGTAGGCGAAGAATCCATTATCCCCGTTTTCAAAGGCGATTGCTACCATTACAGCTATTATACCATTGAGGGACACTGGAAACAGGCGAAACATTTTTCGGCTCTGGTGGCCCGCGATCTTTTTAAAAGGAATAAAAAACCTTACCTGCTGAAACAAATATTTTCGCCGGTTTTCAAGTTTATCAGGATGTATCTTTTCAGGCTCGGGTTTCTCGATGGGTCTGCAGGTTTCATAATTGCTCGAATTTCTGCTTACGCAGTGTATTATAAATATGCCACGCTCCGGCAACTATATCAAGCAAATGAGGAGCAATAAACGAAATCCACGCATCATCATCAGCCGCACCGACAACATCGGTGATGTAGTGTTGGCATTGCCTATGGCCGGAGCCATCAAAAAAGCCATACCGGGCGCTTATATTATGTTTTTGGGCAAACCCTATACCCGCGATATTATAGAAATGAGCCAGAACGTGGACGAATTTGTGGATTGGGAAAAGATCAAAAAACAAACCCGCCACGGTCAGATACGAAGCTTCAAAAAGCTGAAGGCCGACTATATAGTTCACGCTTTAGCAGTGCGGCAGATAGCCGTACTCGCCCGAAAAGCAGGCATACCCAAACGGATTGGTTCTACAGGTCGCATGTATCACTGGCGCAATTGCAACAAACTTATACTGATGACACGCCGCAGATCGCGTCTGCACGAATCTCAGCTTAACATGAAGCTTTTGAAGGCCTTTGGGATCAACCGCTATTTCTCCATCGAAGAGATCATTGACAATTACGACCTGCTTCCGCCCAATGTTTTGCCCGATGCCTACCGCGATCTGATAGCCATCGACAAATTTAATCTCATACTGCATCCCAAATCGAAAGGCAGCGCCCGCGAATGGGGCATGCAGCATTATTCCGATCTGATCAGCCTCCTGCCTGAAGATAAATTCAAAATCTTCATTTCGGGCACAGCCGACGACAGTGCGTCCATTCAAAACGAAATTATTGCGAAACATCCTTCGGTCACTGACCTTTCAGGGAAATTATCCTTACTTGAATTCATCAGTTTTATTGCCAATGCCGATGGAATGGTTGCCTGCAGCACTGGGCCCCTGCATATTGCCGCTGCCCTCGATAAATTTGCTATTGGCATCTATCCTCCCATTAAACCCATGCATCCGGGAAGATGGGCGCCTGTTGGAACCAATTCTTCCTTCCTGGTGGCCAATAAAAAGTGCAATAAGTGCCGTTTGTCGGGAAACTGCGAGTGTATCGAAAGCATAACGCCCGAAGAGGTTAAAAAGCGTTTGATGGAAGTTTTTAACCCGGATTACAATATTTCGAAAAAGTAGAATAAAAAATCTAATCTGGATGTCCTTTTGCAATCCGTAGTTTCCAATAAATTCAATTAGAGAATTGATCAGACCTCTCTTTCTTAACAGATTTGTTTCGCAGAAACAAAGGTGCGAGGGCCCATCCTGACGGCGGGCCAGCGTTGGCTGTGAATAAAAAAAACTTAGAAAATCCGTAAAGGCGTTTACGTTTCCGCCAAATGGCGGACTACTTTTCGTGATTTTCTTGTTTTTTTTAGAGCGCGCTGAAGCATCGTCAGGATCGTACTTTTCTTTGGTTCGTTTCTTTTGTACGGGCAAAAGAAATGAACAATTCTTTCATTAAAATGAAACAAATTTTTAAGAGTTAAAGGGAATTTGAAATTAGGAACTCGGTAAACTATTAACAAGTGATGAGGCCAGTGGTTGTTTCTGGTTCAAGGCTTTTCCTGCCCTTGTTGATATCATTTGATAAAACCCCGAAAGGGAAAACCTACTGTCAGTGAAAAAATTATTAATATTGCGGATCAATCCATTTCAGAAAATGATCAGAAAAACCCTCATTCTGTTTCTTTTTACGGCGGCTTCTCTCACGGCTTTTGCGGGCGAGATCGTTATAAAAGGAAACTACTACGGCTTCAATCTTTATGTCAATAATCCTTCCGTTGGTAACGGTTTTTGCGTCACCAAAGTTTTGGTAAATGATGTGGAAACTAAGGACGAGATCAGGTCGAATGCCTTTGAAGTCGATTTCTCTTTACTCAATCTGAAGATGGGCGACCCGGTTACGGTGGTCATCAAACACAAGGATGGATGCACGCCTGTAATCGCCAATCCCAAGGCCCTTCAGAAAAGCGAAAACGTTACTTTTTCCTTTGTAAAGATGGATAAAACCGGGAAACTCACCTGGGGAATCACCGGCGAAATGCCCGACGATGTTTTCATCATTGAGCAATTCCGCTGGAACAAATGGATAAAAATCGCTGAAGTATCCACCGCCGACACTACACAGAAAAACATGTATGCCTACGATTTCGTGCCTCATTTCGGCATCAATCAGTTCCGCATCATCCGCAACGATGTCAATGGCAACCCCGTTTATTCCAAGGTGATAAAATACACATCCAAGACCGCCGAAATCAACCTGGAATCGGCAAAAGTATCCGACAAGCTGATCTTTTCGGCCGAAACCCAATACGAGATCTTCGACCTGAAAGGTAATTTCATTTCCGAAGGTTTTGGAAAAGAAGTGGATGTTACCGACCTCGAAAAAGGCAAATACTGGGTGAACTTCGATAACAAATCCCTCAACTTCACACGTAAGTAGTTAAGCCTATTTAAAATTTGGGCGCATCCCCCTACGGGGGTCGGGCTTTACGCTACAAGTCCTCGTTCCGCTGCGCTCCACTGTGGGCTTTCCGCTCCAATCCCTTGCGCGGGGGCAAACAGCCTGCCATTCTATTATCGTCACATCGCCCATCAATCTTTCTATGGCACCTGACAGGGTGACTAAGCAAGGGCATGTGTGTCGGAAGATTCACCCCGTCAGTTACACAACAAATCAATTAATCACTAACAATAATCTTTGCCGTTTCCACCAAATCATTATCCAGTGTGAGTTTTAAAAAGTACAAGCCATTGCTTAGTTGGTTGCGGTTGAATTGAATTTGGCTGCAATCGCCGTATCGCTTTTGCACCATCAATTTACCTTGTATGTCGTAAACTTCAAGAGCGATATCTTGGTAGGCTTGGTCGAAGGTTATCATGGTATAGTGAGAAAACGGGTTTGGGGTGATGGTTACATTATCATTCTTAGAATAATTTTCATTAATGCCAATGGAAGTTGAATCGCATATTACTGAAGAGTTCGGAAAAAAAGTGATATAGGAATTACTATAATTATGCGCACAGACCAAATCAGAACCACATTCAAAATTAACAATGTCATTAATAAATCCTAAGGTACTTCCAATCCCTTCAATAAAACTTCCACCTCCATTAATTAAACATCCACCGTGTAAATTTAGACGTTTATGGTATTTATTATTAATAAAAACTGAATCCACGCTACTTATTAAAAGTGCGCCACATGCAGTAGGGTCTTTATACAATATCGAATTGCAGGTATCTCCTGCAATTTGAGTAAAGTCATATAAAATTCTTTCTGTTAAACTATCCGGTAGCCTTATAATATATAACTTCCTTTCTAAGCTATCTTGTCTTACTGCGAATTTTTCAGAATTGGCAAAACCGATGCACTGTAAACAGGCGTTGTCATAGAATTTTCTTATTAGGGTATAATTTTTACTATTTATAACAGTATCACTGGTTGAATACTCGTAAACATAACATCCACAACCACCGACCGGCCACGGATGGGAAACCCAAATATATACCTTCCACATTGAACTATCAAGTGGTATAGGAATATATTGTTGAGCTTTCACAGGTCTGCTAATAGCACAAATAAATACAACAATAAGAAGTAAGAATAGCTTTTTCATGGTTTACAATTTAGTTTTCCCCAAAGAATACACTTACAAATATAGAAACAATTTTGATAAAAAAAACTCCCGAAGGTAATTTCTTCGGGAGTTCTTTTTTAATCCTTCTTCCCTATTCCGGGTCCATCGTCACATCCAAACTAACCTGTCCGTCAGGCGACAACTGCACATCCGTAACATCCTTCAGTTTCCATGTTGCACCTGTTAGCCTCACTGTAACTTTACTGTTTGGCACAGTGGGCACAGCTTCAAACAACGAACAACCATCAGCATCCGTCACCTCGCTCAGATTATACTCTAAAATTAAAGTAGTAATTTCCTCCAAAGGATTTCCGTCTGCATCCGTCACATTAATTTCCAACTGACAGGCATTGGGCACAGCATTATTTTCATCCTCTTTTTTCTTAGCTTCCTGTCTAATCTGGTTCAGAATATACGACATCGTATAATCCTTTGTCTTTTCCTTATTCGTAAACTTAAACAACCTCTTCCCCGTATCCTGCAAATCTTTTATAATGGTCAGCACATCATCAAACAACACATGATTTGCCAGCACAGCCTGTCTTTTATCACTCTTCAACGACTCTTGCAAATCATTTTGAGTAGTAATTTTATCAGCCAAAGCCTTCAGATTATTAAAAGCCACATCCGTAAAGCCCTTAGTTTCCAATATATCAAAGTAAGTAGTAGTATTCCCAATCAAAAAAGCAAAATCAGTTTCCACGGCTTCAATATCTTCTCTGCGTATGGCATCTCTCAGGTCAACAAATCCATAATCTTTTGGAGTCAGGTTAATATCAGCGTGTGCAAAAATCACATACTTTTCCAGCAGGGTAAGTTTCGGCAATACATCATGAATTAATAATTTAATCGCTTTCGAAATCACCTTAATTTTATTAATGTGAAATTTCGTGTTTACGATTTCCGTAACGGCCTCAATTTTCGCATTGGCATCTGTTTCAAACGTTCCGTCATAAATTGACGAAAAATCAACAAACGAACTTTTGTCCCCATGAAACCTGTTCATTACAAAAGTCCCTACGGTATGATACTCTTCAATTCTGATAGTTTCGCTCATAATGTTTAATTTTTAAAATTTGTACTGTAAAAGTAGTAAAAAATATTTTTTATTTTCAACACTTTTATAAAAAAAAATTCATCAACGTCTAACCTCTATAGTCTTACGTCTATAATTTTTAAATCAAATTTCACCTAAATCGGTTCAATCCTACAAATCTGCTTAATTCAGGTTCAGATAATTTCTTCTAACCCCAGCGGGGTTAAATATTGGTAGCCACGGGCATCGCCTGTGGTAAAACGTCACCCCCACCAACGAACAACCCCGTATGGGGTTGAACAATCATCATCCTAATCATTTAATCAGTTCAATCAGCGGTTCAGACAACATTCAATGGCTAACTTCCAACATACGATGGCTAACTTACAACATATTGTGGCCAACTTACAACATACGATGGCTAATCTCCAACATACAATGGCTGGTTTACAACATACGGTGGCTAATTTTTTACATACAGTGGCTAACTTCTAACATACGGTGGCTAAACTCCAACATACGGTGGCTAACTTAAAACATACGATGGCTAATCTCCAACATACAATGGCGAGTCACTTCCATTTTTAATCTACCTCCTCATTTTATAGGTATTTTTCTCTCGTTAGTCTTTCTTTTTCCAACTTATACAAGTCATTCTACCATAATCTGTCTTCTCCCCCCTAATTTCTATCCCGTGCTAAAGCCAAATCCATCTTCAATTATATTACTTTCACAAATGCCCTACGGGCATTTATTCGTACCTTTGCATACAATTAATCAACACTTAATGAACTCAAAAAAACTCATCCTCATCATAATGGATGGTTGGGGCGAAGGAGAACACAACCACGCAAACGCTATTTATTCGGCCGATATTCCCTATATCAAAAGTCTTTATAATAACCCTGAGGTAGCATATAATACTTTGGATGCTTCCGGCATTGCCGTGGGCCTGCCCGAAGGTCAGATGGGCAACTCAGAAGTAGGTCACCTGAACTTTGGAGCCGGAAGGGTGGTGTATCAAGACCTCGTGCGCATCAGCAAAGCCATTGAAGACAAAAGCATAGAACAAAACCAGGCACTGAAAGAGGCTTATCAGTACGCCAAAGAAAATAACAAAGCGGTTCACTTCATTGGACTGATTTCCGACGGTGGCGTGCATTCTCTGCAAACTCATTTGTACAAACTTTGCGATATGGCAAAGGATAAGGGCCTCGAAAAGGTATTCGTTCATGCCATCACCGATGGCCGCGATACCGATCCCCGAAGCGGTTTTGAATATCTGAAAGAAATGGAAAACCACCTGTCAACCTCCGCCGGCAAAGTGGCTTCGCTGATCGGCCGCTATTATACCATGGACCGCGATAAACGCTGGGAAAGAGTGAAGCAAGGCTACGATCTGATGGTTCATGGCATAGGACGAAAGTCGAAAAGCCTTTTAGAAGCCGTTCAGCAATCGTATGACGAGGGTGTGACCGACGAATTTATCAAACCGGTGGTGTTTACCGATGAGAATGAACAGCCATTGGCGACCATTCAGGAAGACGATGTGGTGATCTGTTTCAATTTTCGCACCGACCGCTTGCGCGAAATAACCACCGTGCTCACCCAAAAAGACATGCCCGAATGCGGAATGAAAACCCTCAACCTGCATTATCTTACCATGACCCGCTATAACGAATCATTCCAAAACATCCATATCATTTTCGACAGCGACGATCTGAAAAATACCTTGGGCGAAGTGTTGAGCCGGAGCGGAAAAACCCAGTTGCGCATTGCCGAAACCGAGAAATATCCACATGTTACCTTTTTCTTTTCGGGTGGGCGCGAAGATGTGTTCGAAGGCGAAAAACGCATCATGGTTTCCTCGCCCAAAGTGGCTACTTACGACCTGCAACCCGAAATGAGCGCTCCGGAGGTTACCGAAAAAGTGGTGCAAGCCATCAATACCCGCGAATTCGATTTCATTTGTCTCAATTTTGCTAATTCCGATATGGTGGGGCATACGGGAGTTTATTCAGCCATTGAGAAAGCCCTGAATACGGTAGACCATTGTGTGCAAAAGGTTATAACCTCTGCACTCGAAAATCAATACTCTGTCATCCTCACCGCCGATCATGGCAATTCGGATATCGCTATAAACGATGACGGAACGCCCAACACGGCACATTCGTGCAACCCCGTTCCCTGTTTCCTGTTCGATGCAGATCATAAAAAGATAGACCACGGGAAACTGTCGGATATAGCGCCTACCATCCTGAAAATTCTGGATATACCTGCCCCGGAGGAGATGAAAGGGAAGGTGTTGTGTTAATAGGGTAGCGATATGCTATGGTATGTCCAACCACAAATTCAATAATACCTCAATTTCAAACTGTAGGGAATCACTTTAACTGAAGGGTTAACCCTTCAGTTGTAATAATTTTTCGCCTTCCGGCGTTAAATCCTTTCCCCATTTTAAAGCAAAACTTCTGAACAAAATCACTGTTGTCCGGTAAAAATACAAAATTATTTTAGAAACTATGTAAGTTGTTGAAAATGTGAATACGGTTTTTCATAAATGCTACTTTTAGAAAAGTAAGCCCCACTTAAAATCAATTTCTATCTGTGTATCTAAAAGGTCTTTTTCCCAATCTTTCTCAGGATTCTCCAAAAACTTCAGCAACCTGATGTAGTTAAACAAATGCAGCTTACAAAAACTGACGATGTTTGAGAATGCCCACGGTCGCTTGACCATCTTCATTACCACCGTTAGGAGAAGGTTTGCAATCAAAGCACACCATATCTGTATCTTGATGGCATTTTCATTATCTCCCAAAAAATAGCGTAATGGAAAATTTTGCTTGAGTTGCTTGAACAACAGTTCAATTTGCCAGCGAATTTTGTATAGCGCCACGATAAGGTCGGCCCTGATATCAAACAAATTGGTTACATACACAAATAGTCGCTTATCTACATCATGGATCAATCGATAAAGTTGAGGAGTTTGTTTTTTTAAGCATAAATGTTTGATA
>CAYXXU010000070.1:0-24340 GCA_964469155.1 uncultured Bacteroidales bacterium | reverse complement strand
CAGAGCGCATGCTTCACACGCATGAGGTCACTGGTTCGAATCCAGTACGTCCCACAATCAAAAAACAGCCCCGCAAGGGGCTTTATTTAATCCCGAAAGCCTGGAAACTTGTTTGCAAGGGCTAAATGGATTAAAAAAAATGATCAATCGATATCTTCCATAAAGAACTCATCGGGATCGAAAGGGATATCATCATCCGGGTCCTTATCAAATGGCCCGACTCCGGGAGGATTGAACAGACCCCAGCGATCAATACAATAATTCCACTTATCAAAGCCCGCAACCCACTCAATAAACAGCAAACGGTATTCTTCTACCAGGTCTCTCACAATTTTAAAATACTCGTACTCTTTGAAGCCGAACATTTTCAATGAGTGATAATGTAGAATGATATCTTTTGCGGCTTTGCGAATAATAGCAGCACTTTCCATTTTTATATCATACAATCCGGCCGCCTCGGCGCCTGCAATTTTAACACATAGCTGAGCTGCATCAAACAACATCATACCCTTAATCTCTTGCAGATTTTCATTATTTTCAGGGATCAGTTCGCCTATCTTTCTGACAATATCAGAAATTTCTTTTCCCTTTTTATAAATGGGTAGATTCCTGACCTTATCTCTTTTGCTTTCTATGTCGTCGTCTTCGTCGTCAAACATTACTTTCCTATACAGAATTTACTAAAGATAGCTCCCAATATATCCTCGTTGGAGATCTCGCCAGTGATCTCACCCAGGTAATGCAATGCAGATCGGATATCGGTACTCAGCAGGTCGGTCGGAAGGCTTTGTCTCAGGCCTTCTTCAATATTTTCTATAGCCGACAGGGTCTTGCTCAGCGATTCGTAATGGCGAATGTTCGACACAATGGCCTTATCGCCTGTATGGGCAATATTCACCGAGTGCAGCAGCGAATCCAGTATCATATTGATGTTTTCTTTGCGTTTTGCCGAAACAAATATGGTCTCCAGTTCCACAAGTTCGCTGAACTTAACAGGGGTTTTCTGCAATTGGTCGATCTTATTAGCAATGATGATAAATTTCTTTTCGGAGTTCTGAATATGTTCGCTAAAGTCTTTCAGGGCTTCTTTGATATCATCCACTGTCGATTTAACAATATCGATTACGTACAGTACTATCTGTGCCTGATCAATCTTTTGGTAGGTGCGTTCAATACCCATGAGTTCTATCTCATCAACCGAATCTCTCAATCCAGCTGTATCGATAAACCGGAAAGCTATGCCTTCGATGCTCAGAATATCTTCTATGGTATCGCGGGTAGTTCCCGGGATTTCCGAGACCAGCGCCTTTTCTTCATTTAACAGTGCGTTCAGCAGGGTCGATTTCCCCACATTGGGTTTCCCCACAATAGCCACCGGTATGCCATGCTTCAGCACATTTCCCTGTTTGAATGATTCTTTCAGGGTTTCCACCTCTGTTTTGATTTCTTCCACCAGCCTGAGGAATTCGCTTCGGTCGGCAAATTCGACATCTTCTTCACTAAAATCCAGTTCGAGTTCTATCAGGGCAGTAAATCCAATGAGTTTCTCCCGCAATTCTTTGATCTTTGACGAAAAGCCTCCCCGCATCTGGTTCATTGCCAGGTCGTGTGCGCTTTTTGAAGTGGCCGAGATCAGGTCGGCAATGGCTTCGGCCTGCGAAAGGTCGAGTTTATGATTCATAAAAGCCCTCAGGGTGAACTCTCCGGGGCTTGCCAGTCGCAATCCCATGGCAAGCAGGGTTTCCATTACCCGCTTTTGTATATACAACGACCCGTGGCAACTGAATTCAACCATATCTTCCCCTGTAAATGAATGCGGTGCACGAAATACTGTCATCAGGAGGCTGTCGATTATCTCATCCCCGGCCATGAATTTGCCGTAATGTACCGTATGGCTTGTAAATTCTGTCCCTACGGGCTTTTTTGCCGGAACGAACACCCGGGTCATAGCCTGAATAGCATTTTCTCCACTCATGCGTATCATTGCGATGGCGCCCGTTCCGCCGGGCGACGAAATGGCGCAAATAGTATCGGAACGGTTTAAAGAGTTTCTCAGTTGCATATAATACGGTTGCTGATACAAAAGTAATGAAATTAAAGCTGTTCGAAAAAAATTATGAATTTAGGCAGAATGTCGAACCATTATTATATTTTTGTTATATGATTCAGGGAAAAAAAGTGGTTGTGGTAATGCCGGCATATAATGCCGAGAAAACACTCGAAAACACTTATTCTGAGATACCGTTCGATATTGTTGATGAAGTAGTGATAGTGGACGATTGCAGTAAGGACCGTACGGTCGAAAAGGCCCGTTTGCTGGGGATAAAACACATCATTCGCCACGAAAAGAATATAGGTTATGGAGGCAACCAGAAAACCTGTTATGAATTTGCGCTTGGGTTGAAAGCAGATATTATTGTAATGCTTCATCCCGATTACCAGTATACACCCCGCCTGATACCTTCTATTGTCAATATGATCGCCAGCGGCCTTTTTCATGTGGTACTTGGTTCACGCATTTTGGGCAGGGGAGCATTGCGTGGCGGAATGCCCAAATACAAGTATGTATTTAACCGCTTGCTGACACTTTTTCAGAACGTACTGTTGCGGCAAAAACTATCAGAATATCATTCGGGCTATCGTGCTTTTTCATCCGAAGTACTCAGAAAGATAAACTACCACGCCAATTCCGACGATTTTGTTTTCGATAACGAGATGTTGGCCCAGATATTTTATGCAGGATTTGAAATTGCCGAGCTTACCTGTCCCACAAAATATTTTACAGAAGCTTCTTCTATCAACTTCTCCAGAAGCCTGAAATACGGAATGGGAGTGATGTCTGTTTCCTTCAAATACAGATTTCAGAAAATGAAGCTTGCCCGCTACAAGATCTTTGAACAAAACGGACATGACAGAACATAATCCGCGACCCTCTGACTGTATTTTCTGTGGATCATCACGTTCAACTCTGTTTTGCAAAACAAGTGATATCTTTCAGAACCTATACGAGATAAGACAATGCAAAGATTGCCGGGCCTATTATCTCTGGCCTTTTCCTACGAAGGAAATGCTTGCCAAAGCCTATGATGTTTCCTACTACGGAACCAATGAAACCAAGTTCAAAGCCGGACCTGTTGAGAAAGTTTTAGATGGTTTCCGTAAGCACAGAGCAGGCAAATTAGCGCAAAAACTTCCTCCCAGGGCTAGAATCCTTGATATAGGATGCGGCAATGGCAACTTTCTGGAGTTTCTTTCAGCTATCAGTGATTTCGAACTGCATGGCATTGAACGCGACATGAAAGCAGCCTCACGGGCCATGTCAAAACAAGGCATGACGATCAAGACAACGCCCCTGGAAGCAGGCGATTATCCGGACAATTATTTCGATGCCATTACGCTTTTTCATGTTTTCGAACACCTTCCCAATGCTGCCGAAACGCTTGAAATTATCGACAGCATTCTTAAACCCGGAGGCATTCTTTATCTCTCGTTTCCTAATATCGGTAGTTTGCAGGCACTATTGTTCAGAGGTAAATGGCTTCATCTCGATCCTCCCCGCCACCTATTGTTCTTTACACCTAAGGAGTTCAAAGCGCTGATGATAAAGAAGAACTTTGTTTGTCAAAGGATTAATTATATTTCGTTTGAGCAGAATCCATTCGGTATGGTACAGAGCCTGTTGAATGTGGTTTTGAAAAAACGTGAAGTTCTGTTCGAAAGGCTAAAAGGAAATAATGACTATGCTCCCGAATACGGCAAATTTAGTACCTTTATGCAGAAAGTTTTTTTTATGGTAAGTTTTCCGGTTTTTGTTATCCTTGATGCATTAGTAAGCCTTTTTCAAAAGGGGGCAACGGTTACTTTTATATTTCAAAAGAAATAAGCTATGATACTGACAATAATAATACTAACCGTTGCTATCTCTATTCTGGCTTTATACAATAATGATATCTTTTACCGCTTGAAGTTTAATCCGTTTCTGGCATTACATTCCAAACAATGGTATCGTTTCTTTACCTATGGCTTTGTTCATGCAGGCTGGATGCATCTTTTTATCAACATGTTTGTTTTGTATTCCTTTGGTAATGTAGTATTAAATAATTATGTGTATAATTTTGGTCTAAAAGGATATTATTATTTTGTACTCTTGTATATAGGCGCTATTATGCTTTCGGTATTGCCTTCCTTTGGTAAATATAAGAATGATCCCGGATATAATGCGGTTGGTGCTTCCGGAGCAGTATCAGCAGTGGTTTTTGCAAGCATCTTGTTTATTGCAACACAAAAAATTATCATTTTCCCCATTCCTTTTGGTGTTCCTGCATTTATCTACGGCATTTTATTTTTGGTATATTCTGCCGTTATGTCCAAACGCGGAAAGGATAACATTGGACACGATGCACATTTCTGGGGAGCCTTATTTGGTATCGTTTATACCATAGCCATAAAACCACAGTTTTTTTTAAATTTCATTGAAGATATCAGACTTTTTCTTGGACTGTAACCAATAGTTACTAAAGAAGCTAGTGTTTTAAAAAAAGTTATAATAGATGATAAGCTGGAAAAGATTTTTGACGAGTTTTCCGATATCAATTCCCGCAAACTGGGGGTTTCCTATGCTACAGGTTTAGGCCTTACATTTTGCCGTATTGCTATTAAGGCTCATAATGGCGAGATGGGAGTGGATTCAATGGAAAACCAGGGCACCATCTTCTGGTTTACCCTGGAAGCCTGAAAATGAACGTTTCTGAATTTAATTCTGACTCTTTTTCTCTTCCTTAATATAGGAGACAGGATTGTTTAGTATCAGATATTGACTGTTTTTAAGTTTAAGAACCTCTCTGAGCTTTTTCTGATCCATAGTGGCCCGCACACGTGTTGACAAACCCACCGAAGCACAAAAAACAGAAATATTTTGAGATACAATCCCAGCATCTTCTGCTGCCCAAACCAGTCGGGTAGAATCATTTCCCCGGCTGAATTTCGAAATGTCTGATACCAGCACGCAAAACAGGGGTGGAGTTCCGTCTAATTCCTGTTTGCCGGCACAGGCATTGCGGTGGTCGCCTTCTGCAACTAAAATAAGTGTGTGTTTGGCAGCATCGTATAAGTAGGCCCCTGTTCTGAGAAATACATACACATCAATGTCCTGTGCATTAATTGCCGACGGGGCGGTTCGTTTGCCGCTGGCAGGACGGTTCACTCCATTGGCTGCCCATAGCAGGTCGGAAATATCCTGCCATTTCAGGGCAGTGGTATCATATTTCGTGGCTGAAGCCCTATGGGCCAGTGCTTTCATTACCGGCATTCCACGGTTGGTGTCGGGTGGGTTCAAAATAATGGTCTTTGCTGACTGCGCCATTACGAAAACTGCCAACATGCTGAAAAAAATGCAGAACACTAATTTTTTCATAATCCAGTATTTTATTGATCAAAAGCGTTCCGGGGCTGCTATTACTTATTATTGATCAGGTTTATTATTTCGTCGAGTTTTGGCGAAAGAATGATTTCTGTTCTGCGGTTGCTGGCTCTGCCTTCGGGGGTGGCATTCGACGCCCTGGGTGAGAATTCACCACGGCCTGATGCCGTTAATCGTAATGGTGATATTTTGTAGTCATCTGTTAAAATATGTACGATAGAAATGGCACGGGCTACGCTTAAGTCCCAGTTGTCTTTGTAAACGGCCGTCTTTATCGGAATATTATCGGTATGTCCTTCTATCAGTATATCAATATCGGGGTTTTTGCCGAGCACTTCCGCCAGCGCCTTGATGGCTGCTTTTCCTTTATCTTCCACTGCGGCACTTCCTGATTTGAATAACAGCTTGTCGGACATGGATACATAAACTTTTCCATTTTTGACCTCAACGGAAAGTTCATCAGACTGAAAACCAAGTAGGGCATTTTTTAATATATCGTTCAGACGTTTGGTAACGGAATCCTGACGGGCCAGTTTCTTTTTCAGCTCGTTCAATGCTTTCTCCCTCTCAAGCAGCAGGTTTTCCTTGTTTATCAATTCCTCCGATTTTTGTTTCAGGGTAGCGTTGAATTGTTCGGCCTGGGAAAGTTTGTCATTAGTAAGATTTTTATAATCAGTTTCCAATCCCTTATAATCTGTCTGCAATTTCGAATGATCTGCCTGTAGTTTGCTGAGTTCGTTGTTGCGGGTGTTGAGGGTGCTGCACAACTGATCGCGTTCGTCGAGCACAGTTTGGACACGTTTGGATAACAAAAATTCTTTTTTCTCGGGTTTGGGTTGCCCGCATTGATAAAAGGGTTTGCACGAGCCAAAAAGTAGTGCAATTGCCGAAATCAACAGAATAATTTTTTTCATTTCAGATAATTTTAATTGTTTTTATTTTACAACCCACAAATATACGGCTTATCATAAAATTAATGGATTAAAGTTTTTTTTAAAAATTTCGCTGCTGGTTGCCTTGAGAGATCTTACTGGTGAAGAGGATCGCCCGGAAAGTAATTTTTTTGTGTTATTGAGTTCAGAATGTACTATTTCGGAGGATTAAAATAGTTGTCTAAATAATCAATACAGAAATATATGGCCTCAAATTCTTTTTGGGTTTTGGTACGCCTGGCAATTTCGTCTTTTTTGTCCTTTAATTTTCCGGTCAGATCCTGGGCTTGTTTCTTTTGTTTTGATGCAGCAGGTGAAGAATTTTCCTGCTCTTCGGCTAATTTCACAAGTTTATCAAATGTTTCGAAAAAGTCATTCAAATCAGGATTGGGTCTGAATTTTTCAAATTTAACAACATTATCGAAGAATGTATTATCGAGTGCCATGGTAGTAATTTTTAACTGTTTGAATTCTACAAATTTAATGAATATTTTTGACAAATTCAATATAATTCTCACTTATAAATGGCGGAGAGCCTGCTTTTTGATGGTTCAAAAAGGCCGAAGTGCTTCGATGTAACAGAGTTAATCAGTGCTGCATGGATAATTAATTCTGAGTGTGCGAAACACAAAAAATGTCTGAATATGATATCACGAGTCCACTTTGAAAAGTCTACAAAAAATAAAATGCCACTAAGACCCCAAGACACTAAGGTGCACAAAGTACTGTTGTTGAAGCGTATTTTCTTAGTGAACCTTTGAGATTTTGTGTCTTTGTGGCGAAATTTGAGTTTTCGGAGAGGGCTCAATCATGGATGTCAAATAAATCGTTAAACGATTTTGTAAACGTGCGGTTCTATTATATCCCGGGATTCAAATCGTATACTTTTACAATAAGTGGCAATTAAAAGGCCCTTACAGCCCTTACGCTATAGGCATTTGCCTTGTTTCCATAAGAGGGGTAGCCGTTGCCGGCGGTTACATACAACCATGCATTGCCTGCACCTGAAGGAGCATATTCTGTGCTGGACCAATAGTTAGTAGCCGTGAATCCACCAATAGATGCTTTGTTCTGATACATAATTGTCAGTTCAGCCTTGCTTGGCAAATACCAATCACTATATCCACCCAGCACCAGGTCCTGGCAGAGTTTGGCGGCATAGTTGCCTGAACCTTGCACATTTACAATGGTATTGGTATTGTCGTTTCCGTCGGCTGCAGCGGTAGCTCCTGTGGCGGTATAGTTACCATTGTACCATTGTATGCCTGCGCTTTGATCAGCGGGCGATGCTATGATACCATGAGTTTGTCCGGCCACATAGCCGGGGTCGCCTGCCTGGTAAATATAAGCAATGATGCCTCCCTGGTAGCTTTGGCCTATAGCCATATTATAAGTGCACGAGCCATCATCATCAGTGGCCTCTGTAGTATAATTGGTTGCTGTTGCATCCGTGCAGCCCGATATTTTCTTTTTACAACTGTTCAATGAGATAATACAAGCCAATAATAGCATACCGAAGATGATTTTTTTCATAGAGATCATTTTTTATAAGTTATGGTTTTTTGTTTTATAAAATTTCCGGGTAATTGTAGTAGCGGATAATAAGCCGTAAGCAGCTGTCCAAAATTATATTTTTTTGGTTCAGCATCAACGTTAGGGCAATATTTTTTATTCGTTTGCTCGGAAACGTTTGAACGACAAAACCTTCCGATCTCCTGACATTTCATGTAAGGGACAGGTCGCGTCATTTATGGTCATTCGTGGGAAGGCTTTTAGACTTTAGACTATTAGGCTATAGTGGGCCGAGCTAACTTTGTGACCTTTGCGTTTCTTATCTTTGCGGTCATTGCGGTTAAGTTTTTCATTATTAACCACTATAGACACAAAGAAGGCACAATGTTCACAAAGAAATTCCGCCCTATTCTTCCTTAATCAACTCAATCAACTAATGGCTTCGGACTCCGGTCTTCGGTCTTCCATCAATTTCTCCTGCTCAAACCAAAAAAAACTCCCCCAGCCCATTGAATCGCTGAGGGAGTATTTTTATCAAGGTTTCCGGCCTTCCCAGGATCAGGTGTTGGGAGGCGGAGGGGTGGTGTTGGGTTGCATCATGATGTCGAACAGCACATCCTGCCCGGCCTGCAGGGCTATGGGACTTTCGAAATCTACCATGCCATCGGCGGTGGCGCTGATCAACAAGGAGGTCAGTGGTATCTGATCGCGTTCGTAGGTGCCGTCTTCGTCGGCTTCAACGGGGTCTTCTATGCCTTCGAAAAATACCAGCGCAAAAGGCACCGGCGCCAGGGTATCGGCGTTGAGCACGGTGCCGTGAACCATGCCAAACTGCTCGGCGGGCGGGGGCAGGCCGTCGGGGGTGTTGTAGATCACATAATCGTTGTATTTGGCTTCGCTTTTGTCGGCCCAGTAAACTTTTCCGTAGCGAAACATCGAAACTACCATGCCATACACCACGTTGGCGTCGAGAATGCGTTTTTCGGTAGCTTCGTCGCGATCCATCACCGAATCGGTTTTGGTGTCGATTTTCGTATCTAACTTGCCGGCTGCAGTTTCCAGATCGTCGAGCATCTGCTGGGTAAGCCCTTTAGCACTCAGCTCTGTAAGCAATGACCCGCCCACCTCAACCACCCGGGTGGCACAAACAAAAAGCTGGTTCACATCCATGCTATCCATGTTTTTAATTCCAAACATACGGTACTGACCGCTTTCTTCGCCATATAGATCGATAGCCCGGCTCACTATATTGCGAATAGTCGCTTTCACTTCTTCGGCTGTTTTGTCGCGGTCGGCACTGGCGATGCTGACTTGACTTTTATAAACAATATCATCGGGCGCAGATTTGAGTGCCGTGTTTTTGGCGCTCAGATCAGCTTTAAATGCAGCATCAATGCCATATTGGGCCAGTTCGGCCGAATCGCGGTCGAAAAGCATCAGGGCTTTGTCGACCAATTGGTATAAAAATGCGAAAGTAAAATTGAACAGGGTAGTGGCGACTTTCATTTTCATGGCGTTGTTTTTTTTGGGTTTTTTATTCCAAAGGTAATAAATGATTCGTAAGAATGCAATCATAGCATAAAAGAGCAGAAAAAAACCGGATTTAGTTTGGAAACAGGCGATAAATGGGGGTTATAATTCGATTTCATGGTATTTTTATGGTTCCCAGTTCTCAAAAATACGCCATGAATTGTTAAATTAGTGAGTAAGCCCCACTTTACATTGAGTAAGTACCGAATAAAATCGTGTAAGTTCCAAAAAAAATCGTGTATATTCCGAAATATTCATAGTATTTTCTGAAAATAAGTGGTTATGCCCCTTAAAATATACAATCAAAACTGGTTTGAATTGACTAAATTCTAAAAAAAACATACTAAAATCCGCAATAAATTCAATAAATACCACTATGAATCGCTTTCATACTGGAACTTACCGGATATGTTCCGGTACTTAGCCAATTTTATTTGGAACTTACCACCTGCAAACCGGGGCATACATGATATGTAACAGAGATTGTACCATATAAACCCGTGCATCCACAAAAAAGTTTGGAGATAAAAAATAAATAATAAGAGCATGAACAAATAGATTTGGAAATTAGACAATTTAACGCAAAGAATTATAGAAGAAAAATTTTAAAATTTCCTTAAAATATATTATATTTGCTCTGTTAAAACCATTTGATTATGCGCAAGTCTAAAATCAGGTTGCTTTATTTAGGCAAAATGTCAGACTTACTTCAATTGGGCGACCACTGTGCCAACCTTATAGACCGCGACCTGGCAAAATTATCGGAATTTGGTATTACGGCAGCCACCAAAACCGAGGTGAAAAATTTGACCACCGCCCTGAAAAAATATCCCGACGACCACATACTCAAAGGCACCGAATCCATCGCCCGCACTGCATACCGCAAAGCCGAAGCCGAAGTGCGTAAGGGCATTCGCGGCATTGTTGTCAGGGTGCAAAATAAATATGGAACCAGGTCGGCCGAATACCGGCAGTTTGGCACCCAAGGCATTGCCCAAAAGAAGTATGAACAACTGAAAGAATGTGCCGAACTGGTGATTAAATCGGCCGAAGATTTTCTTTCAGAACTCAGCTCCCAAGGCCTTACTCAGGTCATAATCGACGATTTGGCTGCCAAAACCATAACCCTCGAAAAATGCCTGCTGGCACGCACCAAAGCCATAAAAAACCGCGATCTGATAGCCGAAAACCGGGTTAAGCTGGCCAACCAACTCTACACCCTCATCAAAAGCGTATTCAATTCGGGCAAAACCTGCTGGGCCAACGATAGCGAAGCCCGCTACAAACATTACCGGATATATCCCGATAAAATAAGAAAATCACGAAAAAAGAAAAAAGCAGAGTAATTTTTTACGTGAGAATTAATATGTAGTTTTGGGGGGATTTAAAGATAAAGGTGCACCAAGCCGACCAAATAGTGAAATAAACCACCACAAAAGTGAAGCAAGAAGAAGTTATTTAACTATAATTCTAAATCCATAAAAATGGTAATACCCATGAATCGTTTCCTGTTCTTAATACCGGTTTTTTCATTACCTTTATTCATTAATTGCGCTACTATGAAAACATCTGAAATTACCGTCAGCAGCACGGCATTTAAACAAAACGGCATGATACCTTCGCAATATACCTGCGATGGTGTGAACATCTCACCCCAAATTGCCTGGACGCCCGGCCCCGAAGGCACCCAATCTTACGCACTCATCTGCGACGATCCTGATGCCCCCATGAAAACCTGGGTACACTGGCTTATTTTTAATATCCCACCCACCGTGCTCAGCATACCTGAGAACGACAGGGGTATTGAAAATGCCCTATACGGCACCACCGATTTTCGCCGCACGGGTTATGGCGGACCTTGTCCGCCCAGCGGCACACATCACTATCATTTCAAGCTATATGCCCTCGACTGTTGGTTGCCCCTGAAAAACGGCGCCACCAAACCCGAAATGGAAACTGCCATGAAAGGACATATCCTGGCATCAGGCGATTTGGTGGGATTGTATAAAAAGGTAAAATAGAATTCGCTGCCTTTGAAATTCCAAACCCATTTAGTGGATTAAGATCCGAACCCTTCAAGATTCAGAATATTCATAACTTTGCATCACCCTAAAAACGTGGTTCATGAAAAAGCATCTTACTATTTCCCTGTTCTTCCTCACTTTTATTGCATACCCATTGTTGGCCCAGGAGAAGCAGAAAGCCCCCACTGGTCTGGGCATTGAAGCAGGAGTGGGGTATAACACCATGAACATGACTGTAAAAGCAGCCAATGGCAACGATTCTGCGGTTGCCCTGCACCATCTGTGGCTGCAGCCCTGCCTTCGTCTGCATTACGATGTAAAGCTGAAACAAATGGGTGAAAAGAACACCCTGTTTCTAAAAACCTTCATCGGATATTACACCTTTGGCGGCAAATTGAAGCCCGATGTTAACGGCAACTCTGAAGTAGTTTCCCTGGGTTCGATTGAAGCAGGCCTTGGAATTACCTTCGATATCAATCATTTTTTCCAGGTCACACCTATGGTAAAAGGACAATATATTTTCTCTGCCAGTAAAAGGTTTATCCAGACTGCCTCCCGCACTCCCGTCGATATGAAAAACAATTTTACAGGTTTTTCGTCAAATGCGGGACTTCAGGCCCGCTTCAAATACAAACACTTTACCCTGGGGGTGGAAGGCTGGCTGGGGTTATCCGATTTTCACCGCTCAATGGTGTTATCTGCCAAAGAAAACAATTACCGTTTGTTGATAGGCTACGAATTCTAAGAAAAAAAAGAAGCCGGATACCTTTAGGATAATAATACCCCTAAATACCCGGCCCTTAGATGTCGCTTGGTTATTTATTGCTTTATAAACTTGGTTCGGTAGTTATGCTGATTGGATTGTAAAGAAACGATATAGAAACCTGCATTCAACTGGCCTGCATCAATTCTCAGGGTATTTTCGTTATCCATTTTTACATCGGCATGGTACACCAACTTTCCCGAACAATCATAAATGCAGACATTCACGGCTTCATTCATAGCTACCTGGTTGGTAAGAGTAAGTTCGCTGGCAACAGGATTCGGATACACCGACAGCCTGGTGGTTTCATCTTCCCTGATACCGTCGCCCTGTTTCAAACTCCAGTATTTCGCCGTCCAGCCGAGTCCCTGGGTGGTACTATTGCTGCTGAAAGTGATCAGCATCTTTCCGCTATAAGCTGTAAGTAGTGGGGGAGTGTCGGTGCCCGAAAATGCTCCCAGCAGCGTGGATGCAGTGGTTTCACCATCGTAAACACTCACTATATCGTTGGCTGTTTCTGTATTGAAATCAGCGAACTGAAGCACTACTCTGTCGGCATCAGTAGGAGTGATCAGCCAGTCGCAGTCGGTATCGTTCCAGTAATACGAATAACCGCTTCCATCGGAAATCACCCGGGTTGAATCTGTAAAGGTCCGGTTGGCCATGCAATACGGTGCAAAATAGGGCATAATATTAAAAATAGCTGCCTGCGACATATTAAAAGTATAACCACCCGGATTCAGGTTGCTGATCACAAAATATCCGTTGCTCGAACCACTCCATCCCCAGTTCATATGGAAACGGTCGCTATCATCATATCCGTCGCACACCCAGGCATGTCCACCTCCATTGCCGCTTCCGCTATACATTATAGGATGATTTTCATCAAGATTATCCTTCAACAGGCTAATCCACTCTGATTCCATGTACAGGTCTTTTTCAAGGCTTTTAATGGTATTGCGGTAATGAAAATAGTTTTTAAAAGCAGTCACAGCATTTTCAGACATGGCGCCCGATTCGGTCGGATTATAATCCATATCAACAGAAACGCCGCAATGAAATATCAGGGTTCCGATGGCTTCCTGGTTGGTTAGGTTGCCATAATTACCCATGCTTGCCCAATCGTAGGTAGTTGCTGCAAAATCAGCGCCTATATTTCCGAAATGAGGGTGGGTATAATAATGTGAACCTAAACCATTTATGGGATAATTATAATACTTCATGATCTGAGCCATGGCGGTGGCCACACATCCTGTAACGCAGTGGCCGTCGGGGCCGGTAGGGTAGGCCGGACATTTGTAATTATAGAATCGTCCCTGATCCCAGCGGGTCTGGCATAATGGATTCACTGATTTAACCGATTTATTTTGTATTACCGGAGCCTCGTCCGTAAGCAAAATATTCCATTCTGGGTTAACAGACTGATGGTAAGCATTGTTTCTGCCTGCAATGATCTGATCGGAGTAATGTTGCATCCATGCCATTGCTGCCGGGGCCTGATCATCAGGAATAAAATTGCCTTCGTTGGAATAAGCCAGAACCGGCATAACGGTTTTATCGCCCGAAACCACAACAAAACCTGAATTGCCAATATTATAAACAAAAAGAGTGGTATCGGTTTGTTTACTGAAAGAAAAAGTCAGGGAAAGATCCTGCGAATTTGAAAAAGATCTGTTCCAGAACGATGCAGCAGCTTTTCGGGCATCTTTGCTGTTCACTGTTTGGGCATTGGCTGAAATGATATAAGCCAGCAGAAGAGGAAGGAGAAGAAGTTTTTTCATACGGATGGTAAGGGTTAATTTTTGGTAGGCAAATTTATGGATAAATACTTAGCTTTTCACTTTTTATAAAAAATAGTCGTTCACAAAATAACAAACATAAGAATAGAGGGCAGAAAATAGCCTGATGCACCTTAATTTTGCTTCATAGAAAAACATTCCTATTTTTGCTAAAAAAAACAATGGAGAAGAAACAGATTATATCGGCATGCGGCTTGGTTTGCAATGAATGTGAGTTCTTTGAAAAACAATGTAATGGTTGTTATGCGGTAAAAGGTTCCACTTTTTGGGCAAAAGAAATGATGCCCACAAAAGTTTGTCCTTTATTTGATTGCAGCGTGAACCAAAGAGGATATCACAGTTGTGGCAATTGTGCCGAACTTCCCTGTGCAACCTTTCTGCAGATGAAAGACCCTGCATCTACCGAGGAAGAGCATCAAAAAATGCTTATTGTGCGTCAGGAACTTCTGAAAAAGAATTTAAACTGATTCGTTTCCTTGCATTACAACATTCCTGTATTTATTCCGCATCTGGCTTGTCCGTTCACATGTGTATTCTGCAATCAAAAACACATTTCGGGCAGGCAAAAGCCCATGGAAGTAAGCGGGATTGTTGACCAAATTGAACTGTACCTTTCTACCATTGATATTGAGAGTTCCACCGTTGAAGTAGCCTTCTTTGGCGGAAGTTTCACTTGTCTTGATATTAGCGAACAAAAGAACTACCTCGAAGTCGTTCAACCCTTTATTGATAAGGGTAAAGTAAAAAGTATCAGGCTTTCGACCCGGCCCGATTATATTACTGATGAAATATTAAATCTCCTGAAATCCATGCAAGTCGGAACCATTGAACTGGGCCTGCAGTCAATGGACGATGATGTACTGCGAAGTTCGGGCCGGGGACATACAGCCGAGGATGTAATAAAAGCCTCCGGATTAATAAAATCTCTCGGTTTTCAGCTTGGACTTCAAATGATGGTTGGGCTTCCGGGAGATACTGCAGATAAGAGTCTGCAAACAGCACAAAGTATCATTGCCTTGCAACCCGATTGTGTAAGGATATATCCGACCATTGTAGTAAAGAATACCAAACTGGAAGAACTTTTCAAAAATGGGGAATATCATGCTTTATCTCTGGTAGAAGCCATTGAATGGGTGGGGCCTGTTTTGAGACTGTTCATAGAGGCTCAGGTGAATGTTATCAGGGTAGGCCTGCATCCTTCCGAAGAATTTGAAAGCGGGGGCAAGTTGGTTGCCGGACCTTATCATCCTTCGTTTCGCGAATTGGCTATGACACAAATATGGCATAAGGAATTTAAAGGAATTACTGGAGAAGAAAACAAGGATATTACCATTTCGGTTCCATTTAATGAATATAATAATGCTATTGGTTATAAGGCATATAACAGGAATTATCTGAAGCAAATATTCAGAAGGGTTCGGTTCGTTCGTTCTGATGTTTTAAAAGGATTTACCTTCCATGTGGATTATTGTTGACAAAAGTATACCGCAGCCTGCAAAGGAAGAACTCAGGAGTTTCGGAGATCTGATAGAGTTCGAAAGCCGTAATATCGTGTATGATGCCATCAGCGGCCATCCGGATATCTTTTTGTGCCAAACCGGCAACAAACTGATCATTGCACCCAATACACCCGTGGAATTTGTAAATAAACTAAAGGAATACTCGATTGATTTCTGTTATGGCATCCTTTCCCTGGGAATGAAATACCCTGATACTGCCAGATACAATGCAGTCGTAACCGATAACTTTATTATTCACAATCATAAAGTAACCGACCCTTCCATAATTGAGTATTGTCAGAACAGAAGGCAGATTTACATTAATCAGGCTTATTCGCGTTGCAACCTTATTGCACTGGGCGAAAGCCATTTCATAACTTCTGACAAAGGAATAGAAAGTGCCTTGTCTTGTCTCACTGCGGATGTCCTTTATGTTGCTCCTGATGACATTGAACTGCAAGGTTTCAGCAATGGTTTCTTTGGAGGATGTTGCGGGGCGGTTGATAAAAAACTATTTATTATTGGCAGTTTAAAATACTTTTCTGCAAATGATAATATTTATGGTTTTGTTAAAAACGCAGGCTATAGTATTTTTGAACTTTATGACGGCCCATTGGTTGATGGAGGGGGTATATTCTTTCTGAAGCCATAAAAAACTTTGCTATTACATAAGTTAGCCGTAAATTTGACACCAATTATTTCAGGACCCAATGAAGCTTTCGGTTGTTATTGTTAACTATAATGTAAAATATTTTCTCGAACAGTGCCTTTATTCTGTTTTCAGGGCAGGTAAGGACATTGAAATGGAAGTATTTGTGGTTGACAACAATTCGGTGGATGGTTCGGTGGATATGATCCGAGAAAAGTTTCCCAGAGTTTCCCTGGTCGAAAATAAAGACAATAAAGGGTTTTCCAAAGCCAATAATCAGGCCATACAACTAAGTCAGGGCGAATTTATTTTGTTATTGAATCCCGATACCGTGGTGGAAGAGAATACTTTCAGGCAGATCATTGAATTTATGGATTTACATCCGGATGCAGGCGGGCTGGGAGTGAAGATGGTGGATGGCAAGGGCCGTTTTTTGCCTGAATCCAAAAGAGGATTGCCAACACCTATAGTTGCCTTTTATAAAATTTTCGGTCTCTCCGCACTTTTTCCCAAATCAAAAACTTTTGGCAAATATCATCTTGGGTTTCTCGATAAAAATGAGATCCATGAGGTCGACATATTGGCCGGAGCTTTTATGTTATTGCGCAAAAGTGTTCTTGATAAAACAGGCTTGTTGGATGAATCGTTCTTTATGTATGGAGAAGATATCGACCTTTCTTACCGAATTGTTCAGGCAGGTTTTAAGAACTATTACTTTCCGAAAACACGCATTATTCATTACAAGGGAGAAAGTACCAAGAAAAGCAGTGTGAATTATGTTTTTGTTTTTTACAATGCTATGATCATTTTTGCCCGTAAACACTTTTCACAAAAGAATGCACGCATGTTCTCATTCCTTATCAACCTGGCAGTTTATCTGCGGGCTGCGGTTGCGGTAGTTATGCGTTTTGTAAAAAGAGTGTTTCTGCCGGTGGCCGATTTTGCCTTGATTTTTACCGGTATTTACTTTATCAAGAACTATTGGGAATCGCATGTGGTTTTCCAGGCAGGTGGTGAATATCCTGTTGGATTTATTTTAATAGCGGTGCCAATTTATATTCTGGTCTGGCTCTTTTCCGTTTTATTAAGCGGCGGATACGACAGACCCATCAAGATAAACAAGATCGTCACCGGTTTGTTGGTTGGGACGGTTGTAATACTTATGGTTTACGCCTTGTTAGGAGAACAATTCAGGTTTTCAAGGGCACTGATATTATTGGGTGCCGTTTGGGCAACTATTTCCATGGTAGGTTTCCGTTACCTGTTGAACCTGTTGAATATAAAGCCATACCAACTGAGACCAAATAAGGACCGACGTTTTGTTATAGTTGGCGATATTGAGGAAGCAGAACGCATAGAAAGTTTATTGCAAAAGACACTCATTAATCCGGGCTTTATAGGGTTGGTAAATTCCTCGTTATCGGATACGGGGAACAAGCGGTTTATTGGCAATATCAATCAATTGGCCGACATCATTCATATTTATAAGATCGATGAAGCTATCTTTTGTTCAAAGTCAATGCTCCCCGAACATATCATTGATTTTATGACAGAATTGCAATATACCAATATCGATTACAAAATAGCGCCACCGGAGAGTTTATCCATCATTGGCAGCAATTCAATAAATACCAGCGGAGAACTGTATGTGCTGACGGTGAATTCTATCAGCAAGAAAAGTAACAGAAGAAGCAAACGCTTACTGGATATTCTTATGAGCCTTTTTTTCCTGGTATTATTTCCTCTTGGAATATTCCTTGTGAAACAGCCTTTTGGTTTTTTTAAAAACATTTTTTGTGTTTTGTTTGGCTTTAAATCGTGGGTGGGGTTTTATAAGTCCGGATTAGATGACCCTCATAAACTTCCTTCCCTGCGAAAAGGTGTTTTAAATCCTGTTGACTCCATTAAGAGACAAAATATTTCGAATGATATTGCGGACAATCTGAATATTTTATATGCAAAAGATTATCGGGTAATAAATGATGTAAACATCATTATTAAAGGCATTTCCAGCCTGGGTCGCAAATAATTTTCTACTACTTTATTCTTTGCTAACACGTATAAGTAAAAAAAAAATTTACTTTTTTTTTGTCAGTTATTATATTAGTATTACTTTTATATCGTAACAAAAAAATAAAACCGACGTACAAACAAAAAAACATCATAAAACCATGAAAATTAAAGATTACTTATTTATCATCGCTGTTATTTTGACTTGCTCGCTTAGCTGCAAAGCACAAATCTCCATTACCAGCGACATACAATGTAATGGGGCGGCTACAGGGGCTTTAACGGCAACACCTGCCTTTGGAATTCCACCTTATTCATATATATGGAGCAACGGTGCCATTACGCCTTCCATAACTAACCTGATTGCCGATAGTTATTCTGTAACAATCACAGATGGAACGCCCGGTTCACAGGTTTTTTCAATTGTATTGGGTCAGCCACCTTTGTTGACGACCACCATGAACCCACCCACCCATGTGTCGTGTTTCAATGGCTATGATGGTTTGGCAACAGTGGTTCCTGCAGGAGGCACCCCTCCGTATTCGTACAATTGGTCGAATGGCGATCACAATGCTTCGGCTACCGGATTGAGCAACGGAATTTATTCTGTTACGGTTACCGACATCTACGGTTGTTCGGCCACCAATTCGGTTACCATCGATCAGCCTCCCCAATTGACATCATTAGTAACATCAACGATTGATGTTACCTGCAATGGCGGATCGAACGGTTCTGCAAGCATTAATGCAGGGGGCGGTACTCCCGGATATACATATAACTGGTCGAATGGTTCGTTGAGTAATTCCATTGCCGGAGTTGCAGCCGGAAATTATAATGTAACTATCACTGACCTGAATGGTTGTACGGTCGGGAATTCGGTGGTCATTACCGAACCGGCTTTGATCAATTTGCCTGTCACCAATAAGACCAATGTAAGTTGTTTCGGCGGTAATAATGGCTCGGTTAGCATTATGGCAAACGGGGGAGTAGCACCATATACTTATTTATGGTCGAACGGTGCTACTACAACCACCATTAATAATCTGACCGAAGGTATTTATACGCTTGTGGTTAACGATTTTGCAGGATGTGTGGCAAATGCATCTGTAAATATTTCGCAGCCTGCCGATATCATTATTAATACGGTACAGATAATTCCGAGCGATTGCGACGGACATAATAATGGCAGCGCCCAGATTTCAGTGTCAGGAGGTACTTCACCATATTCTTACAATTGGAGGGAGATTAATAACGATTCAACCTTTACTACTCAAAATATTGGCCCGGTAAGAGGTGGAACTTATGAAATACTGGTTACTGACGTGTTGAACTGTTTTAAAAAGGATACCATCGTTATTCCCAATATGGCGGTAGTACCTATCACCATGAGTGTTCAATCGTATATTTGCAATGGAGCCCTGGGTTCGGTAAGTATGCTGGCCGATAGCGCCGATAGTTTACAATATTATACGTACCACTGGAGTTCAACCTACAATACAGGTACATGGGTTTCTAACGATTCGGTGTTTGGTACGGGTACAAGTTTCCTGGCAGGGAATTATACCATTACTATTACAGAAAATGCTACCACTTGTGCGGCATATTATTATTTCACCATCAATCAGTCGGCAACACCCATGGTGGTTACATCAACCGTTATACACAACAATTGTTTCGGAAATCATAATGGTGCTATAGCTCTTTATGTTAACGGAGGCGATCCGATGCCGGGTTATCATGTAATATGGACAGGCCCATATGGTTACTCTTCAACCGGTTTTTCCATTGGAGGCCTGGTCTCTGGAGATTATGTTTATACAGTTACCGACGACAGTGCCTGTTCAGCCTCAAATACCATACGCATTCAACCTTTAATGCCTGTGCAGGGTTATGTTTCTAAAACCGACATTTCCTGCTTCGGTAATACCAATGGAGGTGCCTCAGCCTTTTATAACGGAGGTTCAGGAACTCTGAAGTATTTATGGTCGAATGGGGCTTTAACTCCTCAAATCAATAACCTGAGCGCCGGAACCTATTCAGTGACCGTTACTGACAGCCTGGGATGTTCGAAATCCGCTTCTGTAGAAATTCTTCAGCCACCTGCCTTGGTTACTATATTAAACAATCAACAGGATGTAAGTTGCTTTGGCGAATCCGACGGAGCCATCTGGACATCGACCACAGGAGGTTCGGGAACTTTGCAATATCAATGGCTGCATAATGGCAGTTTGTTTCCTGAGATCACAAACAATTTATCTGATATTCCTGAAGGAACGTATCACCTTACGGTTACCGATTCGCTTTTTTGCCAAAGCACTCTGAATGTTGTTATAAACTCGCCCACAGAAACTCTGTTGCCCGATTCGGTTCATGTGATTAGTTGTAATAACGGTGCCGATGGTTACTGGGATATTACACCCACCGGAGCTTATCATCCTTATATCGCTATTTTCAGTACCGGCGATACCATCAGTACCGACACAGTGCCCTCGCCTTATATTGCCGGTTTGGCTGCAGGTGTTTACACTTGTGAGATCACTGCCAGCAATGGTTGCCAGTGGAATTTTACCAAAACCTTTGCTCAACCGCTTCCGATCACGGTGGGTTTGAGCAATATTGTGCCTGTGATCTGCTATGGCGACAGCATAGGTTCTATTACCCTGGATGAGGTTCATGGTGGAACAGCACCTTATACTTATTTATGGAGCAATCAAACCACCCAGAATCCTTTGCTGGATGTCCCTGCCGGTATTTATCATGTGACCATTACCGATGCGAAGAGTTGCTCTATAGAGGAAACGTATACGATAGATCAGCCTTTCGAACCTATTAAATTCTTCCCGACCGTTACTTCCACCTCGTGCCAGCAGTCGGAAGACGGAAAGGTGGTGGTGTATCCGGAAGATATCTATTGGTCGCCTTACGTCAATTTGATATTTCTTTACGATTCTTTGTATGGTACCGTAGCCGACAGCATAGCGCTGGTGGTTGGTGGCGTTGATCCGGGCGAAATTATGGGGAATCTTCCACCGGGACATTACACATTGGTGCTGATGAACGAATTTGGTTGTTCGGAACTAACCAGGGTATTTGTTGGAAAAGGTCCTGAAGACTGTATCCTGATACCCAATATGGTTACCTCCAATGGCGACGGATATAACGATGTATTTAAGGTGCAGGGCGGTTGCGAATACGAAACCTTCCATGTGAGTATTTTTACTGACCTGGGAAAGAATGTGTACGAATCGGACGATTGCAATTTTATATGGGATCCAAAGGCAACTCAAAAAGCTGCACCCAATACGGTTTTCTATTACTATATAAAAGTAACGGAAGGTAGCCGCACCTACGAATTCAGGAATTCAATCAATATTAACTATTAACAGGAGATAATAACCATGAAAAATAAAATATTAATTTCCGTTATTTCGTTTTTGTTAATTTACAGCACCGCCCACGCACAGCTTCAGGTGGGGCAGGGTATCAACGATTTTTATAATCGTTTGCCCGAAATACATAATATGGCGCTGGTGCCTCTGACATCGGTGCCTTCGGCCTCGCTGATAGGCGGAAGCCGCCTGGATGGTTTCGGACATCATCCGCTGCAGGCTACTTTCTACGGCAGCGGTTTCCTGATAGATCACCTGGGAACCGGTCTGAAAGTGAATTATGAGCAAATGGGATTGTCGTCGAAAACCGATGTGGAACTCGGCCTGGTGTATTACGTATTTCTGAATAAGGAAAAAGCCGACGGAAAAAGCAGCGGCAATGCCGGCGATAAGTTCTCGTTTTCGCTGTCGGGACATTTTATGCAGGACCGCATCAAACGCAGCAGCATAGTGGTGCTCGACCCCAACGATCCCAGCCTGGCCGATATTTCGGAAACATCGCCCAACGGCAATGCTTCGGCAGGTATCGCTTTTCTGCGAGAGAACAAGTATTATTTCGGTATCAGCGCTCACCAGTTGTTTAAAAGCAAATCGAGTTTCATGAATACCGAATTCGATAATCTGAAACGCATTCATTACTATATGATGGGTTCGTATACCATCAACCTGAGCAAAGTGCAGGATATCGATATGGAACTGCTTGCCATTGGAGCTTTTGTTCATTCGAAGGCTTATGAGTATGAAGCAGGGTTTGATGTTAAGTTCAAGAAAATGTTTACCGTGGGCGCAGCCTACCGTTCTAATGGTTCGCTGAAGTTCAATGCAGGCATCATTGCCCAGTCGTGGAACTTTGGCTATGCTTTCAGCTATGGTGCCTGGGTGGATGCCACCAAATATACGTATAAGGGTATGAACAACTCTATCTTTATCCGTAAGGTGTTTAATGATGGCAGGAGGTCGAAAAAATGAGGCTGAAACCGACCTTTTTCCTGTGTTTACTCATGGGTGCTGCTTCCTTACTTAATGCACAGGAAAACGATAGCACCAGGAAATGCTGGTACAAGCCGGGACCTTACGATTCGCTGGTGATAAGCAATATGCCGGTGAACAGCAAATGGGACGATTATGCACCCATAATGCTGAACGATAATAAGCTTTATTTTACCTCGGACCGCCGCAACAAAGAAGGCGACAAGGCCGTACTGGCTTTTAACGAGAAGATATATGTTACCCAGCCTAAAGATACCAACTGGGCCCGGCCACGCGCTTTTTACTTTTTCAATACCGACGATCAGTCGGCTTTGGCAGGGGTGAGCCTGGGCAGCAGCAGGTTGTTTGTGTATAAAACCTTCGGCAATGGAGACCTCTACCTTTCGCTGAAAGAAAAAGGAAAATGGAGCAAGCCGCGCAAAATGAACCGGGCCGTAAATTCGGAAGATCACGAACAATCGGTGGCTGAAGAGAACGGTGTGATGATGATATCGAGCGACCGGGGTTCGGACGACGACAACCACGATATTTATTGGTCGAAACGAAATGAAAAAGGCGAATATCTCGATTTTATTCCCATCCCGGCAGTGAATACCAGCGCCGATGAGGTGGATGTGAGGCTGAGCAAGGATGGCAATACGCTGTATTTTTCATCGAATGGGCTGAACCAGGCCGGCAATTACGATCTGTATTATGCTGAAAAGGATGAGAATGGCGAATGGCAAAAACCCGTTGCTTTTCCCAGACCTATCAATTCGTTTGGCGACGAACGTTATTTTTACGATTGCGATTCGGCTTTCTTCTTTTCCAGCGACCGCGATGGCGGTAAAGGCGGCGATGACCTGTACTGGGGACACCTGGTTACGCATCCGCCCTTGCTTGAGGACAGCGTGGTGACTATCGACAGCATTGTGGTGATCATGGATACTAACCGCTTTACCATCATGGAGCATAAGCTCGACAGCGCCGGCATCAAAAAGTATTATGCCCGTGTGCAGATAGGCGCTTACTATAACCGCACAGTGCCGCAGTTCAAGGCGTATTACTCGGGTCTGAAGAACCGCGATATTTATATCGAACAGGTGATATGGTATAACGGCCGCCTGCTGAACAAATTTATCATCAACCAGGTGTATAAGACCATTAAGGATGCCTCGGTGGTGCAGCAGGAAATGTGGACCACACACCGTATTACCGATGCTTTTGTGGCCATCTACGATTTTGATACCAACGAACGCGTGGCCATTTACAATACGATAATTGGAAAATTTGTGATACTGAAAGGCGATCAAAAGCCTTTCTATTTTTAGTTCTCAGGAACTGTTTTAGGGTTAATAATTAGGTTAAAAAAGGTCTTCCGGAGGGGAGGCCTTTTTTTTTTGAATGATGAATAATGAATAACGAATAATGAATAATGAATGAATGAAGTGGGCCAATACTTCGGACTTCAGGATTCAGAATTCGATATTTTTTAGCCACCAAGGCTCCAAGACACCAGGAAACACCAAGGAAAATCATAGTGCATCTTAGTGTCACATGGCTATCCTTTCCGTTCGGTTTTTACTTTTATTTTTAACCACAAAGAGTTCACAATGATTAATAATTACCTGTATCCTTTGTGAACATTGTGCCTCCTTTGTGTTCATAGTGGTTAATTTAACTTGTTACATCGGGGCGCGACTTGAAGTCGCACTCCAACTTTACTTTATAAAAAACTAAAAATACATGATATTGTGGCACTAACCCGTTTTGCAATAGAATGTGGACTGGATTAAGGTAATGAAAATTTCCCCTTAAGGGGGGAGTTTTAGAGCTTATTATTTG
>CAYXXU010000069.1:0-24944 GCA_964469155.1 uncultured Bacteroidales bacterium | reverse complement strand
GTTATACAGAATAGTCAATGAAAATTTCAGGGTGCCTCAACGCTGAAAACAGGAAAAATAGATTTTCTTTGGTGTAATTTGGTGTCTTGGAGCCTTGGTTGCAAAAAAAAAGCCATCCTGTTCCGATGGCTGCTTTTTGGTGTCCGCCATTTGGTGGATGGGATTATCCGCCTTGCGGCGAATGATCCCAATGGGGGGGAGGCTACAAAAAGCATCCTTATCAGGATGATTTTTATTTTAATCCTGCACTTGTCGAAAACTGCGTTTCCGACCGTTCCGGCTTAAAATAAAAAAGCCATCTTCCGATGGCTGCTTTTTGTGACAATGCTGGGATTCGAACCCAGGACCCCCGCCTTAAAAGGGCGATGCTCTACCGGCTGAGCTACATTGTCCTCCGTTTTTTTGAGGGTGCAAAGGTAAAGGTAATATTTTAAATTGCAAATAAAAATGATTAAAAAAGTCCTCCGGATTCTTAACCGGCATAAAACCAGAAGTTTGATAACAAAGTAAGCCGGTTTATTAAAAATGAATAGTTGCCACAAATCGGAAAATAAAGGATAATTTTGCAAAAAAATTGAAGTTATGAAAGATAAAATATGCATCATCACCGGTGCATCCTCGGGAATCGGCAAGGCGCTGGCCTTTGAACTGGCCGCCCGCAAGGCCAAACTGGTGATTGCCGCCCGCAAAGAAGCCGAGCTGGAAGAAATTAAAAAAACTATTGAACAGGCCGGGGGGGAGGTGCTGGTAGTTAAAACCGATGTCAGCAATGAAGTGGAATGTAAAAACCTGATCGATGCCGCTGTGAAACAATACGGGCATATCGACATACTCATCAACAATGCCGGCATTTCTATGAGGGCCATCTTCGAAGAGGTCGAACTGAAGGTATTAAAACAACTGATGGACATTAATTTCTGGGGAACGGTTTATTGCACCAAATATGCCCTGCCCTGGTTGCTTCAATCCAAAGGCAGCCTGGCAGGGGTTTCTTCCGTGGCCGGATACAAAGGTTTGCCCGGTCGCACCGGATATTCGGCCAGCAAGTTTGCTATGCACGGATTTCTGGAAGTATTGCGCATCGAAAACCTGAAAAAGGGTTTGCATGTGCTGATCGCCTGCCCCGGATTTACCGCATCCAACATTCGTAACACTGCCCTGGCAAAAGATGGCAGCCAGCAGGGAGAATCGCCCCGCGACGAATCGGATATGATGTCGGCGGCCGAAGTAGCAAAACATATAGCCAACGCCCTCGAAAAAAGAAAAGACCGTATTGTTCTGACCTCAACAGGCAAAATGACCGTTCTGCTCAATAAGTTCTTCCCGAAAATGATGGATAAAATGGTGTACAACCACATGGCAAAAGAGCCCGATTCGCCATTTAAGTGATGATAGTGTTAGCGAGCCGACGAAGGAGGCGAGCGTTACACTATCACATCCCGTACACGAAGTGTCGGGATAGACAATTTCTGTTAGCACCTTTGTTTATAAAAATCAAAATGAACCCATTCCGAAACACGGATTTTGTGTACTTTCGCTTACTTTTTTAAATTCATTGTATGTTTACATTGCTTAGCAAAGAAATAAACAGTTTTTTAAGTTCTTTGATCGGCTATATTGTTATTGTAGTATTTCTGGCCATAAACAGTTTGTTTTTATGGGTATTTGACACCGATTTCAATATAATCAACTCAGGATACTCTTCCATCGATGGGTTGTTTCTGATAGCTCCCTTTGTTTTTTTATTTCTGATACCTGCCATCACCATGCGTTCTTTTTCTGATGAAAAAAAATCAGGAACCATTGAATTGCTGCTGACCAAACCCCTTTCCGACCTGCAGATCATACTTTCGAAGTATTTTGCCGGATTACTATTGGTTATCTTCAGCCTGATACCCACCCTTATCTATTTTATTTCTGTCTATACCCTGGGTTTCCCCAAAGGAAATATTGATGTGGGCGCCGCCTGGGGATCATACATTGGCCTGCTTTTGCTGGGTGGAGCCTTTGTATCCATTGGTTTGTTTTCTTCCACACTCACCGATAAACAGGTACTGGCCTTCGTACTATCGGTGTTTTTATGCGGTTTCATGTACATTGGCTTCGAATTTATTTATTCGCTCGAAATGTTCGGCAAGATCGATCTGTTCATTCAATCCATCGGCATCAATGCGCATTATTTATCGCTGAGCCGGGGTGTGATCGATACCCGCGACCTCATCTATTTCGTTAGCCTCATCGTTTTCTTTATTCTGATGTCGAAAATCTCTATCGAAAAGCGCAAATGGTAAAAATACAGATGGATATGGAAAAGAAACAGAAAAAAATCAAGAGAAACAATCTGATACAGTTAGGCCTGGGTTTGATCATAATTGTATTGGTAAATATTGTATCCTATTATATTTTTACGCGCTTCGACCTCACTACCGAGAAACGCTACACCTTATCGAAATCTACAAAAACCTATCTGAAGAATGTGGACGATGTGATCTATTTCAAAGTATATCTCGATGGTGATTTTCCGGCAGGTTTCAAACGTCTGCGTATGGAAACGAAAGAAATGCTCGACGAATTCCGCGCCTACAACGATAATATTCAATACAAGTTTATCAATCCATCGGAGGGTACCGACAAAAAGAAGATCAGCGACATCCAGAACCAATTGATGCAAAAAGGCATTCAGCCCACCAACCTCAAAGTGAAAACCGCCGGCGGCAGTTCGCAGCAAATGATCTTTCCGGGAGCGCTGGTATCGTATAAGAATAAAGAACTTCCCCTGCAATTGTTGATAAACCAGGTTGGAACCCCTTCCGAGCTGGTTTTGAACAACTCCATTCAGAACCTCGAATATAATCTGGTTAATATCATCCGCAAGCTTACTGTGGTAAATAAGCCGCGGGTGGTCTTTCTCGATGGTCAGTCCGAACTGAATAATTACCGCCTGGGCGACATTATGAATTCCCTGAAAGATTATTATGATGTCGACCGAATAAAAATAGATGGCAAGATCAACAGCCTGATGGTGAGAGTGGATGCCAAAGATAAATCGCTCACTAATAAGTATACGGTTATGGTAATTGCCAAACCCGACTCGGCCTTTCAGGAAAAGGACAAGTACTTCATCGATCAGTATGTGATGCACGGGGGTAAAATACTTTGGCTCATCGACCCGGTGGTTGCCAACATGGATAGCCTGCGCAAGGCCCCGGGAGAATCAATAGGTTTTGGCCGCGATCTGAACCTCGACGATATGCTTTTTAAATATGGGGTGCGTATCAACACCGACCTCATTCTCGATCTTACGGCTCTTCCCATACCGCTTATCACCGGACAGTCGGGAGGGCAGCCTCAGATCGAACTGGTGCCCTGGTATTATTTCCCTATGATCATTCCTGGATCGAAGCATCCCATCGTCAGAAACCTGAATGCAATCACCATGGAATTTGCCAGCACTTTGGATACCGTGGGAGGCAAAGGCATTAAAAAAACCATCTTGCTCACCACATCGGCTTACTCAAGGGCAGTAAATACTCCTACACGGATTTCTTTGGATATCATGTACAAAAAGGTCGATGAACGATTGTACAATATGCCTTACCTGCCCGTGGCTGTCTTGTTGGAGGGAAAATTTCAATCGGTTTTTCAGAACCGTATTCCACGCACCATAATTAATGATAAGGAAAGCTTCGACTATATTGAAACCAGCCAACCCAATAAAATGATAGTGGTTTCTGATGGTGATGTGATCAAGAACCAGTTGGATAAGAAAACCGGAAATCCCTATCCTTTGGGTTATGATCAATATACCAACCAGACCTTCGGCAATAAAGATTTTATTTTAAATTGTATCGATTACCTGGCCGACGAATCTGGCATACTTTCTGTACGGTCGAGAGAGCTGAAAATTCGTATGCTCGATAAAAACAAAATCACCAAAAGCAAGCTTTCCATACAATTAGTGAATACGATATTACCTGTACTGTTGATTCTGATTTACGGATTTATACAATTGATGGTCAGAAGGTATAAATACACCAAAAAATCTTAACCTGAACCCCTTTTATGAAAAAAAATCGTTTACCGATAATAATAATTCTGCTGCTGGCGGTCGTTTCAATACTACTGGTTTTCAAATCAAAAACCAATACCATCGACAACAGCAGCAATCAGTTTGCTGTGGACGATACGGCCAGTATTACAAAGATTTTTATAGCGGATAAAAACAATAATTTTGTTACCCTCAAGAGAAATACCCCGAGTTCGTGGATGGTGAATGATTCTTTTGCTGCATCCAAAGAAACGGTTGTCTCGCTATTGAAGACTATGATGAGCCTCGATGTGAAACAACCGGTATCGAAAACGGGTAGAGATCAGATCATGAAATTGCTGGCAACTAATTCCATTAAAGTGGAGATCTATCAGAAAGTTTACCGTATCGATCTGTTCGATAAGATCAAATGGTTTCCACACGAAAAGCTAACCAAAACTTATTATGTGGGAATGGCTACTCAGGATAACCTCGGAACCTATATGTTGCTCGAAGGCTCTGAAGAACCTTATATTATATTTATTCAGGGGTTCAATGGTTTTCTGAATACACGATATAGTCCTTATTTAAAAGACTGGCGCGCTCATACCGTATTCAATCTGCGTTATAACCAAATCAAATCAGTTGAGATCAACATAACTGACGATCCTCAGGGCTCATTCAAAGCCATTAAGCAAGCACCGCGTGAATTTTCGGTGACCATGCTGGCTGATAGATCGAAAAGCATAGCGTACGATACTTTAAAAATAATGGACCTCTTCGCTGCCTTCGAAAACATTCGGTTTGAAGCCTTGTTAAACGATCTGCCTAAACCTGAAAAGGATTCAATTCTGGCTTCCAGACCCTATATTATTCTAAATGTAGAGGAAGCAGATGGTAAAAGAAATGTCGTAAAAACTTTTCAGATGAAAGCCTCTCCCAATCAGATCGACCAGTTGGGTAATACTGTTGAATTCGACCGCGACAGGCTGTATGCATTGATCAACAACGACCGCGATCTGGTGTTAATACAGTTTTATGTTTTCGGCCGTTTATTTAAACCTTTGAGCTACTATTTATACGGCGCAAAAGAAGAACCATCAAAAACCGGAAAATTCGAAATAATAAATTAATCCATTATTAAGAATCTTTTTTTATTTTTGTAGAAGTAATATTGAAACTTAAAAAAATTTAAACCCTATAGCATGAAATTTATCGTATCCACTTCAGCCTTGTTGAAGAATCTGCAATCCATTAGCGGTGTGCTTAATTCGAGCAATACGCTTCCCATACTTGATAATTTTTTATTTGAGCTGAATGATGAGAAATTATTGGTAACCGCTTCCGATCTTGAATCTACCATCGCTGTTTCTATCCCAATCAGTAAATCCGACGAAAACGGCAGTATCGCTATTCCGGCTAAATTTCTGGTTGAGATATTAAAGACCTTTCCGGATGTCCCCATGTCATTTTCCATCAATATCGAAACCTGCCAGGTGGAAATATCAGCAGGAGAAGGCAAGTATAAACTCACCGGTTTCAATGGTGATGAGTTCCCGAAAGCTCCGGTTATCGACAATGGTACCAGCCTTACTATGGGTTCCAGAACCCTATCCAATGCTTTCAATAAAACTTTATTCGCTACGGGTAACGACGATATGCGAGTGGTGATGACTGGCGTTTTCTGCCAGCTTTCCGATCAGGATATTACTTTTGTGGCGACTGATGCTCATAAACTGGTAAGATACCGTCGTACAGATTCCAAATCGTCGGAAACTGGTTCGTTCATTTTACCCAAGAAACCATTAAACCTGATCAAGAATATTCTGGCAGCACAGGATGTAGAAGTTAAGATTGAATACAATACTACCAATGCCTCTTTCGAATTTGAAAATATTTTGCTGATCTGCCGGCTGATCGATGGCAAATACCCCAATTATGAAGCGGTTATCCCGGTAAACAATACCAAGAAACTCACCATCGACCGTCAGCAGATTCTGACCTCCATTCGTCGCGTTTCTATATTTTCGAACCAGCTTACCCGACAGATACGTTTTACCATATCAGGTAAGGAATTGATTCTGGCTTCGGAAGATATGGAACTGGCCAATGAAGCTAAAGAACGCCTGACCTGTAACTACGAAGGCGAAGATATTGACATCGGTTTCAATTCGAAATTTATCCTGGAAATGATGAACAACCTCGATTCAGACGAGATATGTATCGAAATGTCTACCTCGAACCGGGCAGCTCTGATCTTCCCTGTAAATAACGATAACAAAGACGAAGATATACTGATGCTGGTTATGCCGGTAATGTTGAATCAATAGTATAACCTAATATAATTTAGAAAAGCAAGATCGCAAATCTTGCTTTTTTTTCTTACCTATATGAATTCAGGGGCACAAAATAAAGAACTGGCAGCGCTCATCCAACTGATTGATGAACCTGATGATACTATTTATACCCACATAAGAAGCCGGATAATTTCCTATGGCGCCGAAGCCATTCCTTTTCTGGAGGATGCATGGACCCACAACCTGCATCCGGTTGCCCAAAAAAGGATAGAAGTATTACTTCACAAACTGCAATTCGAAAATATCACCAATTTGCTTTCCGATTGGTATACTTTAGGGGCCTCAAATTTGCTGATGGGTTATCTGCTGGTGAGTAAATACCAGTACCCTGGACTGGACGAGGATCTTATCAGGAAAGAACTGGATAAGATCAAAATGGAGATATGGCTTGAACTTGGCCCTTCTCTGACGGCCCTTGAGAAAGTCAAGGTTTTTAATAAGATACTGTTCGATGTAAATAAATTTGAAGGCGACAGAAAGAATTATTATTCTCCCCTGAACTCTTATATCAATAATGTGCTCGAATCCAGAAAAGGTAATCCGCTGGCTTTATCCATGCTGTTTATCATTCTGGCCGACCTGGTCGAAGTGCCCATTTACGGAGTGAACCTGCCCGAGCATTTTATCCTGGCCTATGTCGATGTTCAAAGGACGATGACAGTGCAGGATATCCGCAAGGCGGATGTTTTGTTTTATATCAATCCTTTTAGTGGTGGCGCAGTTTTTACAAAACATGAAATTGAGGCTTTTCTCAATCAAATGAAAGTGGAACCCGAAGAAAGATTTTTTCAACCCTGCGATAATGTCGAAATGATCAAACGGCTTTTGGCCAACCTAATTAATTCATACAATTCAACCGGCAATAAAGTAAAAGCCGCCGAGTTGGAAATTCTGCTCAAAATATTTGAATAAAAAAAAAGCTGCCTGAAATAATTCCCAATTTCTCCAGATATTACTATCCTGATACGGTATCTGTTTCAGAATTTATGTCAATATTGCTTGATATTAAGGTGTTGAAAAAAGCACCAGAGGTGCGATATTATGGTAGGATATTAGTAATGGAAGTAATTAAGCCTCGTAGAGGCGACATTATAATTAATTCATTCGTAAAATTCGAAGATATACTGTTCTTCAAATTTGATCTCAAATGATTTTAATATCTCAAGATATTCTTCACGAAAAGTTTTCAGATGGTGGTGTTCTTCTTGTTTCATGATGTATTGAATTACATTATTCCGCTGTGAACGGGAATATGAGAATCCACCATATCCTTGCTGCCATGAAAATTTCCCCTTAACCATCCTGTTTTCGTTAATCCATTTTGATGAATTTGCTTTTACCACTCTGATAATATCTGAGAGTGATTTATCAGGTTGCATTTCGAAAAATAAATGGACGTGGTCTTTGAACCCATTTACTGCAAGTGGTTATTGATCGATATTGATTAAAATGCCAGAGATATATTTAAACACATCTGGACGGATTGTCGCAGGGATAATATTTTCTTTGCCTTTTACAGAAAAAACAGCATGCAAATTAATTTGGGTGTAGGTATTTGCCATAATTGTCGAATTATAATGTCGTGCCTACAGCACTTATTGGTTCCACCTGACATTTTTGCTACCATAATATCGCCTCTACGAGGCTTCGTAATGTTTTTCAGATCTGTCGTCTTTCAAAATTACAAAATAAATCTTTCAATGTATAATGTCTTGATGAAAAATCAAAAAAAAAGCTGCCTGGTGAGGGCAGCCTTTTTCGTAAACATTTTCTTATCAATCGAACGATAGTATCGATTTCTTAATGATCTCAACTGCTTCCATTATCTGGGCTTCGGTAATGACCAAAGGCGGTGCAAAACGGATGATATGACCGTGGGTTGGTTTGGCCAGCAGACCATTGTCGCGCATCTTCAGGCAAACATCCCAGGCTTCCTTGCCATTCTTGGGCCTGATAATGATGGCATTCAACAGACCTTTTCCGCGAATCAGTTCTATCATATCGGATTTGATCTTGCCTAATTCGTCCCTGAAGAGTTTTCCCATCTTTTCGGCTCTTTCGCAGAGATTCTCATCTTTTACCACCGTCAATGCGGCTATGGCGATCTTGGCAGCAATAGGATTGCCGCCAAAGGTTGAACCATGTTCGCCCGGTTTGATGGTTAGCATGATATCGTTATTGGCCAATACAGCCGAAACAGGAAAGGTGCCGCCTGATAAGGCTTTGCCCAGTATCAAAACATCAGGTTTCACGCCTTCATGATCGCAACAGAGCATTTTACCCGTACGGGCAATGCCTGTCTGCACTTCATCGGCTATGAACAATACGTTCTTCGATTTACACAATGCGTGGGCCTTTGATAAATAACCGGCATCCGGAACATACACACCGGCTTCGCCCTGTATGGGCTCAACAAGGAATCCGGCTACATGGGGATCTTCGAGTGCTTTTTCGAGAGCGGGAATATCATTGTAAGGAATGGTTATAAATCCGGGAGTGAATGGGCCAAAATCCTTGCGTGCATCGGGATCGGTCGACATGGACACAATGGTAATCGTACGACCATGGAAATTGTTTTCGCAGCAGATTATCTTTGCCTGGTTTTCAGGAATACCTTTTACTTTATAGGCCCATTTGCGGGTAAGTTTTATGGCGGTTTCGTCGGCTTCTGCGCCGGAGTTCATAGGCAACACCTTGTCGAAACCAAAGAATTCGGTGATAAATTTTTCATAAGGTCCCAAACAGTCGTTATAAAAAGCACGCGAAGTAAGCGTAAGAGTTTTTGCCTGTTCGATCATGGCATTGACAATGGCCGGATGGCAGTGTCCCTGGTTTACTGCCGAATAGGCCGAAAGAAAATCATAATAGCGTTTTCCTTCCACATCCCACATAAAAACGCCCTCGCCTTTTGCCAATACCACAGGCAAAGGGTGATAGTTATGAGCACCGTATTTGTCTTCGAGTTCAATGGCTGCTTTGGTAGCTGTGCCGAGATTTAATGTTTCTTCCATAGGTAATTTTATTTTGATAATTTTCGGCAAATATAGTAATTTAGCCTCATAAAAAACGGTTTTAACTAAATTACTTCCCCTAAAATGTTCAGGTTTGAAGCTATACTTGCAAAAGGTAACCATAATAATGGCTGGACCTATATTGATGTTCCGCCTGCGATAGCGAGGCAATTGCAAAGACACGGACGCATATTTATCCGCGGAAGGGTGAACCAGGGCGAGTTTCGTACCACCTTCAACAAAAAGGGAGATGGCTCGGGTTTTTTTTATGTAAATAAGCCTTTGCTGAAGGCTATAGATAAATGTGCCGGCGATATAGTTAGTGTGGAACTTATGGAGGATGATGAACCCAGGGTGGTGCAGGTTCCGGCGGATCTAAAGGAAGCCCTGGCATGCAGCGATAAAGCGCATCTCACTTTCGAAAATTTCTCTTATTCGCATAAAAAGGAAGTTATTGCCTGGCTTGATGACGCCAAAAAGCCTGAAACCCGGCTGAGAAGAATTGTAAAGGCTGTTGAAATGCTCGAAAATTATACTAAACCGAAAAGATGAAAAAACTGTTACCCCATATATTCACACTATTGATCAGCACTTCCTTTGCCCAGCTTAACAATCCTTATTACCATTCGGTGGTTAACAATGTTTCGTACGATACGGTGCTGAATAATTTGAACATCTTTCAGAACTACGGTGTCAAATCGCCCGGAAGTGCGGCCCTTACCAATACAAAAAACTGGCTGGTGGCAAAATACCAGTCGTTCGGATATACCGATATTGTGCTGGACAATTTTACCTATTTGGGCAATACATTATATAATATAGTGGTAACCAAAACCGGAACTCTTTACCCAAACACCTATTTGATAGTGGACGGGCATTACGATACCAAATCGGGCCCAGGCACCAACGATAATGGCTCGGGGGTTTCCATTATTCTGGAAATTGCCCGCCTGATGGTCCATATTCCCACCCAGTATTCCGTGAAGTTCATCAATTTCAGTGCGGAGGAACAAGGACTGATAGGTAGCAGCGATTATGTGGACAATGTGGTTACCCCCACCAATATGGACATACTGCTGGTTTTTAATATAGATGAAGTAGGAGGCGTGGCGGGTCAGAACAACAGCGATGTGAAATGCGAAAGCGACCAGGCCAGCCCTTCGGCCAACAATGCCGTGTCGGCCCTCTACACCGATACCCTCAGGCAGGCTACGGCGGTGTATTCGTCGCTGACCACCACCCTGGCCAATGCTTATGGCTCGGATTATGTGCCTTTTCAGCAGGCTGGCGAAATTATTACCGGTTTGTATGAGACCAACCAATCTTCCTATCCGCACACTTCTGGCGACAACCTGGCCCACCTCGATACTTCTTATGTCTACCAGATAGCCAAAGCCGCCACCGGCGCCACCCTGTATTTTGCCAAAGCCTACGACCTGTATACTTCCATTGCGAAGGAGAACGTAAACGGTATGATAGAATTATTTCCCAATCCTTTTGGCGGGAGTATCCATATCCGCAATACTTCGGAAAGCCCCATCCATGTAATAGTGTACGATCTGAGCGGCAGGGCCCTTACCGTCCTGCATCTTCCTGCTTTGTCCGCCCAAGCCTGCGATCTCTCCCAACTCAGTAAGGGACTGTATATTTTCGAAATATCGCAAGGGGAGGGCAATGTGGTGGAGAGGAAGAGGGTGGTGAAATTGTAAGAAGTTGTTATACAGGCTTAGTGATTTCATTATTACAATTTACAAGAACTTAGGGATTTTATCTCAGGAAACAAAGGGAGTAAATCGGCCTGGCTGATGGTTTAGATTTACCTGACTGGATTAATCAGGCAAGGGAGCACCTCTTCAATTAACTACCGGCGAGGCCGTTTGCTCAATAATTTTCAATGCATTGTCATTTTCACAAAAAAAAGTGCAAATGATGGATATGTCATCGAAAAAAAATTAACAGCTTCAGCCAAAATCAATGCGGCTCGAAATGTTTCCAATACGGCTCGAAATGTTTTCAATACGGCTCAAAATGATTTCAATGCGGTTCGAAATGATTTCAATGCGGCTCGAAATGATTTCAATGCGGTTCGAAATGATTTCAATGCGGCTCGAAATGATTTCAATGCGGTTCGAAATGATTTCAATGCGGTTCGAAATGATTTCAATACGGCTCGAAATGATTTCAATGCGGCTCGAAATGATTTCAATACGGCTCGAAATGCTTTCGAAGCGGTTCGAAATGAAAAGATATTGCTCCCTATGTTATGGATGGATTAATATCAAATTGCTATATTTCAGCATTATAATATAAACGGACTGGATTTTCTAATAAACCGCAGGATGACTCAAAGTTTTTTCGTAAAGGAACACATAGGCGATTTTACATTATTCTCTTTGCTATAGCTCCTCAAAATCCACACTCCAAACTCCCAACTCCAAACTACCTCAGGTCTATCACTTCCACACCCGGATGATCTTTGGCATTGAAAGTGAATTTGGTGTCGGCAATGGCTTTGTTGGTTATGAACTTCGTAACGCTGTAAGTATACACCGTGGTGCCGTTCTTATCGTACACAATCGAATTCACGATCTGTTTTTTGGCCTTATCGATCTCAATACGCATTTTGCTGTACGAACGGGCTTTCAGGGGCGTAAGGTCTATGATTTGGTAAACCACCGCGCCCCGGGTTTCTTCCTTAATGAACTTGGGAGTAAAGCTTTTGTTATAGCTGGTCAGCAATTTGGCGGGATTCAGCGCCTGATCGTCGTTGGGGTCGTTATTATTGATCTGTACCTCGTTATTATCCTTAATATAGGTCCATACCGTTTTCCCGTCGCTCATAATTTGTTGTCCCGAGAAATCGAGCCAAAACTTATCGCCTTTCATGCTGGCGGTTCCGGATTTGGTTTCTTTTATCTTTTTGGCTTTATTTTCCATAGTATAGCTGAAAGTGATCTCGATGGTGGTGTACGATTTGGTTTGTAGACTAACTGCGTCGAGTATGGCTTTTGCTTTTGAGTTATCCTGTGCATTCAGGCTGATACTGATCAGAATGGTGGTAATGGCTAAGATGATCTTTTTCATTTGATGAAACGGTAAATGGTTAAATTGCTAAATTGTTATATTGTTAAATTGTTACCTAGTTGTATTTTTGACTGCCGGTTGCCGATTGCAGACTTCTGATTTCCTAAAGATTATTTTTCATATCAGTCAAAAACTGTTCCAAAGTGTTCATGTCGCTAATTCTGACATCTCTTGCTTTGCTTCCTTCAAAAGGCCCCACAATACCGGCAGCTTCCAGTTGGTCGATAAGTCGTCCGGCACGGTTATAACCCAGCTTCAGTTTACGCTGCAGCAACGAGGTAGAACCATGCTGATGCGCCACAATGCATCGGGCCGCTTCGTCGAACATATCGTCGCGTTCCGAAGGGTCCATATTTTTAATGGCTTCCGATTCTTCGTCCGGACAATCCGGCAAAGCAAAGGCTTCGGGATATCCGCGCTGGTTTCCGATAAAATCGGTAATTTCTTCCACTTCGGGGGTATCGACAAATGCGCACTGCAGGCGTACCATTTCGCTTCCGGTCGACAGCAGCATATCGCCCCTGCCAATCAGTTGGTCGGCTCCGCTCGAATCCAGGATGGTGCGCGAGTCTATCTTCGAAATAACCCTGTAAGCCAAACGGGCCGGGAAATTGGCTTTGATGGTACCTGTGATTACATTCACCGATGGACGCTGCGTAGCCACGATCAGGTGGATGCCGATGGCACGGGCCAACTGCGCCAGGCGGGCCATGGGTGTTTCCACTTCCTTGCCTGCAGTGATGATCAGGTCGGCAAATTCGTCCACTATCACCACTATATAAGGCATAAAATGATGCCCGTCGTTAGGGTTCAGCTTGCGCGAAATAAATTTAGCATTGTATTCTTTAATATTTCTGACGCCTGCCAGTTTCAGCAAATCGTAACGTATATCCATTTCGATACACAAGGAGTTCAATGTGCGCACCACTTTACGGATATCGGTGATGATAGCTTCTTCCGAGTCGGGCAGTTTGGCCAGGTAATGGCGTTCTATCTTCGAGAACAGGGTAAGTTCAACCTTTTTGGGGTCGACCAGCACAAACTTCAGTTGCGACGGATGTTTTTTATACAGCAGCGAGGTCAGTATGCAGTTCAATCCTACTGATTTACCTTGCCCGGTGGCACCTGCCATCAGCAGGTGAGGCATCTTGGCCAGGTCGGCCACAAAGCTTTTGTTTGAAATGGTTTTCCCTAACCCAATGGGCAGATCGTAACTATTGTTCTGAAATGCATCCGATGCCAGTATGGTTCTCATCGAAACTATTTTCGGGTTCTGGTTTGGTACCTCAATGCCTATGGTGCCCTTGCCGGGCATGGGTGCAATGATTCTGATACCCAGTGCCGACAAACTCAAAGCGATATCATCTTCCAGGTTCTTTATTTTCGAGATCCTAACGCCCGGGGCCGGAACAATTTCATACAAGGTAACCGTCGGTCCAATGGTGGCGTTTATCTTATCTATCTGTATCGAGTAATCGTTCAGGGTCTTCAGGATACGGTTTTTGTTGGCTTCCAGTTCTTCGTTCTGCACACTGATATTCCCGGAGTCGTATTCCTTAAGCATTTCAAGGGTCGGAAACTGATAGGTGGGCAGATCGAGGGTAGGGTCGTAATCCGTATCTATCGTAAAATGCTTGGTTTCATCCGTTGTATCCAAACCTTCGGTTTCATCATCCTGAACATCATCAAACGTATTCACAGTAAAAGGAACATGACCTTTATCCCTTTTAATTTTGTCAGCAATTATGGTATTGTCCAGTTCAATCGATCCCGAATCGTCCCTCACCAGGGGTTTGGTCTTCAATTCGAATTCCACGTCGGGTTGGTCTTCCTCCTCATCTTCATCCTGAATTTTCAGATGATCGATGGCATATTCATTTCTAACCGGACCGGTTTCTTCAATAGCTTCCTCCATATCTTCCTCTTCGGTTCTTTTCTTTTTTTGCCAACGTTTCTGAATATTATATTCAATGATCAGAAAACTAAAGATCAAAAAGAATAACAAAATCCCCGTACCAATCTTTCCTAAAATACTATTCAGCCAGGCATTCGCCTGAAACCCGAACGAACCTCCCAGTATAAGAAGATTGTCGGAATGAATGATAAAAGACAGGGTGACTGATATCCACAATACACCGAATAAAAGGTATTTGGTGGCCTTGCTCAGCGGAAAAAGAGTGAAGTTGACAAACGCCCTTAAACCAAATATCAAAAGCCAGATAATAAAAAGAAAGGATGCAATACCGAACCATTTTTTTATGAACAGGTAAGAAAGCACAGCGCCAATTTTACCCATCCAGTTTTCCGAAGTCAGGTTGTTATCGGTCAAAACCCTGCTGATAGCGTTGTGAAAAATATTATCATCCGCTTTCCATGTGAAAAGATACGAAATGAAGGCGATCAGCAAATAGAACGACAACAACAAAAAGAAAAGTCCGCTTACCTTCTGAAATTTATCACTTCTGAAAAACCTGATTATTGTTGAAATGGTTACTTTTTCAGATTTTTCCTTCTGAACTTTTTTCTTTTTGGTCTCTTTTTTTACAGCGGGTTCTTTAGCCTCGGGGCTCCCGGTTTTATTAACCACATAGGAGTCGTCTTTAATGGTATTTTTCGAAAAAGTCTTTTCTTTAATGGGCATCGCTATAAATATTTGTATAAAATAAAAATCCTCTGAAATCAGAGGATTTTAAATATACTCATGGACAAGATTATTCTCCTCCTGTCATTTGTTGTATCATTTGTGCTTTTTCTTCCGGAGTAAGTTCAACATAATCAGATGGAATCAGGAAATCGGTATCTTTAACTTTTCCTTTTTTTACTTCAGAAGCAGCAAAAGTAGTAATGATTCCGTCGGCAGTGGTTACAATATACTCTAAAGGAACTCCTTTTAATTTGTTGAATTGTCCTCCGTAATTTAAAGCATCGCCGCCTAGTTCTTCAGTATAATAAACAATAGATGTTGAAGAAGTACCATCATCATTTTTCTCAGTATATTCAGCTTTTTTACAAACATAACCGGCAATGGTTTTGGTATCGTCCAGATATTTGATCTCAGCGGCAGGTTTTTCTGCAATTTTGGCTTCAATCTCTTCGGTAGTCATTTTATAGTATTTCTTTTCACCCATTATATCAAGCAATGTAGTTTGGGTCTTATTGTCTCCGTTCGTAATAATGTCAATATTCACCGGGCCCAAAGGGATGTTCATTTTCTGGAGATTTTCGTAAATCGAAAGAATCATCAGTTTTGGCTGCTGGGCGGCAGTAGCAGCATCAATTGTACCGGAATATGTAATGGTATAATTGATAACTCCTTTAAATTTTTTCTGTGCACTTGTTGAATAACTGAAAGCGAATAAGAGAACAATGATTACTAAAGTCGAATTGATTAATTTTTTCATGAGTAGTTTTTTTAAATTTTAAATGATTTTGCAAATATAATACCATTTATTAGTTTTCAAATGTAAGCAGAGGGAAATTATCAAATGTTTTACTGTTAATAAGTTTTCAATAAAGAAATTAACAGGGTTTTCCAATATTAATATCCCAGTATTTTCATCATCGATTTATAGCTTTGCTCTTTGGCAAATAACTTGGTGAAAATTTCACCATCCTCATCCTTATCTATCAGTATATGCTTTGGGGCAGGGGTGAGGCAGTGCTGAATACCGCCATAGCCCCCCAAAGATTCCTGGTAGGCACCGGTGTGGAACAGACCAACATAAAGTGGTTCATGCTCTACAAACTTTGGAAGAAAAATAGCATTGGCTATGGCTTCTGCATTATAGAAGTCATGGCTGTCACAAGTCAGTCCGCCCAGGTGAACCCTGTGATATTCTCTGTCCCAATGATTGATCGCAAGCAGAACAAATCGTTGGTTGATCGCCCAGGTATCGGGCAAGGTAGTCATGAAGGAACTGTCGATCATGTTCCACAACTCACGGTCGTTTTGTTGTTTTTGTCCAAGAATAGAATAAAGAACCGCTCCACTTTCACCAACAGTGTACGATCCGAACTCACTAAATAAATTGGGTTCAACCGTCTTGTTTTGCTGACAAATGGTTTTTATCTGCAGTACAATTTCTTCGGCCATGTACTCATAATCATAATCAAATGCGAGGGAATTCTTCACAGGGAATCCTCCGCCTATGTTCAAAGAGTCAAGTTCTTTGCAGTATTTTTTCAGTTCGCAGTATACATTAACACACTTGGTAAGCTCATTCCAATAGTAAGCACAATCTTTAATTCCCGTGTTGATAAAGAAATGCAACATCTTCAACTCGAACTTTGGGTTGTGACGAATCTTTTGTTTATAAAAGTCAATAATATCATTATACCTGATCCCGAGACGCGAAGTATAGAAATCGAACTGGGGTTCTTCTTCTGAAGCGATTCGAATTCCCAGTTTGCACTTTTTTGTGACCATCTTTTCAATGCGGTCAAATTCATCCTTATTATCTAATACGGGAATGGTATTAGAAAAACCGCTGTTGATCAGATCGCAAATACTTTGCAGATAACCTTCTTTCTTAAAGCCATTGCAGATAATAAACTTGTTTTTATCAATCTGCTTGTTCTCGTATAAGTGATTAATGATATTGATATCAAACTCCGAGGATGTCTCCAGATGTATATCATTCTTCAGTGCCTCTTCCAGAATAAAAGAGAAGTGAGAACTTTTGGTACAGTAAGAATAAAAGTATTCACCCTGGTAATCTGCCCTGGCAATAGCAACATTAAACAACTTCTTTGCCTTTTGAATCTGTGAGGAAATTTTAGGCAGATAGGTAATTTTTAATGGAGTCCCGTATTGCTTAATGATATCCATCAGGCAAATGTTGTTGAAGAAGAGTTCATTATCTTCAATACGGAATTCCTCCTGCGGGAAGTCGTAGGTTTGCTCAATCAGGTCAATATACTTGTTCTTCATTTTGAAAAGTAAGTTAGTTGGATAGGATTAAAAAATGTAATCTAAATTATCTGGTTTGTAATTAAAATGCAAAAGTAATAAATTCGGATTAATGAAAACTAAAACAGAAACAATATTATTAATGCCTTCGTTTTCATCGGTATTAATTTGATTTTTTCCTAAGTAAAATACGTAATCTTTTGTAACGAACAATAAAATAGTGATTTATATCCTATTCAGAATTATTATAAATTAAGCCTGATTCCTTCCGGAAATAAACAATAATTTATTTTTAACCCCAAATTTAAAAAGCATTTTATGAGAATAGCCAGGATCAGAGAAAAAGACAATGAAAATAGACAGGATGTGGTCGATCTGGGTTTACTGGACCCGGTTCTTAACAAGTACCGTCATGTAAAAGGTAATATGATTCCCATTCTGCAGCATACACAGGAAATATACGGTTATTTGCCGAAGGCAGCTTTTGCACGTATTGCTGACGAAACCGGACTTGAGTTAGCTGATATGTATGGTGTAGCCACCTTCTATGCACAGTTTAGGCTGAACCCTGTTGGAAAGCATATTATTAAAGTGTGTCACGGAACTGCTTGCCACGTTCAGAATGCAAATAAAATATCGGATGCTTTGCAGGAATCACTCAATGTGAAGGACGGTGAAACTACTGAAGATCGCTTGTTCACACTCGAATCAGTTGCATGCCTGGGATGTTGTTCGCTTGCACCTGTGATGATGGTTGCCGGTGAAACCTACGGCAAATTGAGTGGGAGCGAAGCTTCAAAGATTATTAAGGAAATTAAAATTAAAGAATTGAACTAAAAGCCGAAACGAAATATTATGGCAAATACACAAGTAATAGTAGGTTTGGGAAGTTGTGGCATTGCTGCAGGTGCCACCAAAACATACGATAAACTGAATAGTTTAAAAAAAGTCGATAACCTGAAATTTGATCTAAAGAAGACCAGTTGCGTGGGTATGTGTTTCAGAGAACCACTGGTAGAAGTGATTGATGAAACCGGCAGCTACCTTTATGGCAATGTGGATGAAGGCAAGGTAATGGAGATTGTTGAAAAGCATCTGAAGAATAACGAACCGGTTAGGGAATTGGTGGTGAAATCTGATCTGTTTACTACAGCCGACGACTATTTTTTCAATAATCAGGTTAAGATAGCCCTTCGCAATTGCGGAATGATAGATCCTGAAAATATTGAAGAATATGAAGCCCGGGATGGATACAAATCAATTAAAAAGGTACTGTCTGAAAAGATTACCAATGAAGAGGTAATCAAAACCATGATTGATTCCGGTCTGCGTGGTCGCGGGGGCGGTGGGTTTCCGACCGGTATGAAATGGAAGTTTGCTTACAATAATAAATCAGAGCAAAAGTATATCATCTGCAATGCCGATGAAGGCGACCCTGGTGCATTTATGGATCGTTCTTTGCTCGAAGGTGACCCCCATTCAGTTCTGGAAGGAATGATAATTGGTGCTTACACAATCCAGGCTACCTCAGGAGTTATTTATTGCCGTGCTGAATATCCCCTTGCCATTAAACGTTTGAATATTGCTTTGGAGCAGGCGCGCAAAAAGGGATATTTAGGAAAAAATATTTTTGGTGTGGAAGGCCTCAACTTCGACATTTATATTAAGGAAGGAGCCGGAGCATTTGTTTGTGGTGAAGAGACCGCGTTAATTGCCTCTGTGGAAGGCCAGCGAGGAATGCCCCGCAAACGTCCGCCATTTCCTGCTGAAGCAGGATTGTGGAGAAAACCCACTAATATTAATAATGTGGAAACTTTTGCCAATATTCCCTGGATCATACTGAACGGCGCCGATGCCTATAAACAATATGGTACTGAAAAAAGTAAGGGGACCAAGGTATTTGCATTGGCCGGAAAGATCAATAATTCAGGTCTGGTTGAAGTTCCTATGGGAATTACCATTCGCGATGTGATCTTTAAACTCGGTGGTGGCATACCCAATGGAAAGAAATTTAAGGCTGTCCAGTTGGGAGGGCCTTCAGGCGGATGTATTCCAGAGTATTTAGCTGACACTATTGTTGATTACGATTCCGTAAATGCAACCGGAGCTATCATGGGTTCGGGCGGTATGGTTGTAATGGATGAAACCACTTGTATGGTTGATATTGCCAAGTTCTTTTTGAATTTCACCCAGGAAGAATCCTGCGGGAAATGTACTTTTTGCAGGATAGGAACCAAACGAATGCTTGAGATACTTACCCGCATCACCGAAGGAAACGGTAAAGATGGCGATATTGAAATGCTGGAAGAATTGGCGTATCAGATCAAAGACAACTCGCTTTGCGGTTTGGGACAAACCGCACCCAATCCTGTGCTAACCACCATCAAGTATTTCCGTAACGAATACGAAGCCCACATACGCGATAAAAAATGTCCGGCACTGGCTTGCAAACAATTGCTGACCTATGTGATCGATCCGGAAAAATGTACGGGATGTATGGTGTGCGGTAAAAAATGTCCTGTTGGTGCCATTGATGGTGAGAAAAAACAGGTTCATTTCATCCGCGAGCATGATTGTATCAAATGCGGCGATTGCTACAGCAGGTGTAAATTCGATGCCATTATACTGTCATAAAACGAAGAATAAAAGCGTTTAACGATCTTTACTTTATAGAAATAATTTTGATTTTGAATTAGAAAAAGCAATAATATGAGCGAACAACTAAATGTAATATTGAATGGTAAAAATATAAGCGGAGTAAAAGGCGAATCGGTACTTAGCATTGCGACAAGATACAATGTAGAGATTCCCACCTTATGCAACGACCCCCGCCTTGAACCCTATACATCCTGTTATTTATGTGTGGTGGAAGTAGAAGGTATGCGCGGATTGCAGCCGGCTTGCTCAACCAGAATAGCTGAAGGAATGAAGATCGATACTGATAACAAAAAGATACGCGAAGCACGCAAAGCGGCATTGGATCTTATGCTTAGTAACCATTATGCAGATTGCATGGGACCTTGCAAGCAAACCTGTCCTGCCGGGGTTGACGTGCAGGGATACATCTCCTATATTGAAAAAGGAATGTATAACGAAGCAGTAGCTCTCATCAAAGAAACCAATCCATTGCCTGCCATTTGCGGCCGTGTTTGTGTGCGTCCCTGCGAAGTTGCCTGCAGAAGGAATCTGTTGGATGAAGGCGCTGCTGTTGGAATTGATTATCTGAAAAGATTTGCATCGGATATCGATCTGGAATCGGCCAATAAATACAAACCGGTGCTGAAACCCAAGACCGGTAAAAAGGTTGCGGTGATCGGGGCGGGTCCGGGAGGTTTGTCGGCCGCTTTCTTTTTACAGAAAGAAGGCCATCAGGCTGATATTTTTGAAGCAAGTCCTAAAGCAGGAGGGTGGTTGCGCTATGGTATTCCCGAATACAGGCTTCCCAATGATCTGCTTCAGAAAGAAGTGGATAATATCACCGAAATGGGTGTGAATATCTACTATAATCAAAAACTCGGCGACAATATCAGTTTTAAAGACTTACAGTCGAAATATGATGCCGTGGTTCTGGGTATTGGTTGCCAGAAAGGAACTTCTATAGGTTGCGATGGTGATGATGCCGAGAATGTGATCTCGGGTATCGATTTCCTGAAAGCCATGGAATTGTCAGGCGAAAAATATGATTATACGGGAAAGACGGTGGCTGTGATTGGTGGTGGTAATACAGCTATGGACTGCTGCAGGACCTCTATTCGTTGCGGTGCCGAAAAAGTTTATGTGATCTATCGTCGTACGGAAAAGGAAATGCCTGCCAATCCCATAGAAATTCATGAATCGAAACTGGAAGGCGTGGAATATATGTTTCTGACGGCTCCCGTTAAAGTGAATAAAGATGCGGATGGCAAACTGAAATCATTGACTTGTATCAAAATGGGATTGGGTGAGCCCGATGCTTCAGGCAGAAGAAGACCAGTTCCCATCGAGGGTTCGGAAGTGGATGTAGTTATGGATATTGCATTGGCTGCCATTGGCCAAAAAACCAATGCAGATATGCTCACCGATTTAAATAGCAATGTGAAAAGTGGAGAAGTGAAAACCAATAAATGGGGCGATCTGGATGCCAATCCTGATACTTTGCAAACCGGAGTTCCTAATGTTTTCGGTTGTGGCGATGCTGTTACAGGGGCTGCCACTCTGATTCAGGCTGTGGCTCAGGGTAAGGTGGCTGCCAATAGCTGTCATCAATATCTTTCCGGGTTACCCATTGAACCTTTGAAAAAGGAGTTCTTAAGCAAACGTGATAATTTCAAAGTGCAGATTAAAGAGGATTATCTGAATAAATATCAGAAACTCTATCGCCATGAAATGCCTACCCTGGCTCCGGATAACCGTAAAAACTTCCTGGAAGTAGAATTGGGTTACGAAAATGCTGATGTCGCTCACAAAGAAACCGAGCGTTGCCTGGAATGCGGATGTACAGAGTATTTCACCTGTGACCTGAAAAAATATTCTACTGAATATAATGCTGATCAAACCAGGTATGCCGGAGGTTTTCAGGAGTATAATGTTGACTTCAGACATCCCTATATTGAGATCGATAATAATAAATGTATTTTATGTTCGCGTTGCGTCAGGATTTGCAAAGATGTGGTAGGCGCCAATGCACTGGGACTGGTGAACCGCGGATTTAAGACTTATGTGGCTCCCAGTATGGGAGATTCCTTGCAGGATACCAATTGCGAATCGTGCGGCATGTGTATCTCAACTTGTCCGACAGGTGCCATTACCGAAAATTTCTATTTCAAACCAGGTCCGGTGAAAACCGATTCGATAACTACCCTTTGTAATTATTGCTCCATTGGATGTGAGATCGAACTGAATCATAAGAATGGCTTCGTTATGAAAGTTACCGGTAGCGCAGGTTTGGTGAACAAGGATACCAGTATCTGCCGTTTCCCAAAATTCGGATATTCCTACCTGAATGATAAAAACCGTATTCAAAAACCCCTGCTCAAAGTCGATGGAAAATTCAAAGAGATATCCTTTACGGAGGCTTTTGAACTGATTGCTAAAAAAACAGCCAATGTGAATGCTGGCGAAAATGCTTTGTTTGCCGGAGCCAGACTTACTAATGAAGAAATGTACCTGATACGGAAACTCGCTGTCAATGGCTTGAAGACATCTAATATCGGCAGTTTTCATTATCTGAACAGGGGAGAGGCCTACATTGATAATTCTTTGTATAATGTGCCTTTTGCTGATTTCGGTAAGGTGGAAAAATTCTGGCTGCTGGGTTCGGAGATCAACAAAGACAATGCTGTGGCCGGTTTTATGATCAACAAGAGCGGTGCAATGGTTGACCTGATCACCGAAAAGGAAGACAGCAGCATGAAACATAAAGCAGATAAGGTCATTGAAGTGAAAGATTATTATTATTTCATCAAGGCCGTGAACCATTATCTCTTGTCGAAAGGCGATCAGAATCAGCTTTTTATAAATGATAATTGCAAGAATTTCGAGGATTATAAGCAGCAACTTTTGAAAGAAAATTTCGACGATCTGCTAAGCAAAGGAGCTTGTTGTAAGGAAATCGTGGTTGCATTTGCCGATGATTATAATGAGCAGAACAATGCGGTACTTGTCTATTCTGAAAAAGAAGTATGTCAGCAGACAATTCTTGAACTCCGAAACCTTGCTTTGATCACAGGTAAACTCGGCAAAACGGCCATGGGATTGGTTGCCCTGAAAGAAAAGAACAATGCACAGGGATTGGCCGATATGGGCATACATCCGGATTATGAACTTGGCGGAGTTCGGTCTGCCAATAAAAATACCGACCTGATGAAAGGACTGGATGCAAAACAGTTTAAAAACATATTTGTTTTTGGCGAAGATCCTTTGGGATGTGCCAAAGATAAGACGAAAGTGGCTGAATGGTTTGCTAAGTCCGGTTTTGTAATGGTTCAGGATTATTTTATGACAGAAACTGCGCAGGCTGCCGACCTGATTCTTCCGGCTTCTCTGCCTTTCGAAATAGGAGGATCTTTCACCAATACCCAAAAATATATTCAGAAGTTCGAAACTTATAGCAGCGGAAAGATAGCTCCCGAGAAGAACTCTTATGAACAACTATCGGGTATTTTAAGTAAATTAAATGTTTCCGCTAATTCCGACCCATCGGAAATCATGAGCGAGATTATTCCTCAATTGCCTAAACCTGTGGAAATGATTCATGTTTTTGTTTCAACTCAGGCAGATAATTCAGGGAAATTGTTTAACTTTGGTTGCGATAACCTGACGAAACGTTTTGTTGACGAATTTTCGGAGAAATTTTAATTAAAAAATACACACAATAATATGGATAAATTTAAATCAGTTGATGAAATTCTTGATTTTGCAATAAATTCAGAACAGGAAGCAGTTGAGTTTTATACAGGTCTGGCAGATAATGCCAAGAATAAAGAAATGAAAGAAGTTTTCAATGAGTTTGCACGCGAGGAAATGAAACATAAGGCCCGTTTGCTGAACATCAAGGAGACAGGGATTATGGAGTCGGATGGCGGAAAAGTAGTAGATCTGAAAGTTTCGGATTATGTGGTTTCGGTGGCTGCTACACCTGATATGCCTTATTCGGATGCTTTGATCGTTGCGATGAAAAAAGAAAAGGCAGCTTTCAAATTGTATATGGCATTATCGAACCGTGCAGAAAATAAGGAAATAAAAGACCTTTTCTATTCGCTGGCCATCGAAGAATCCAAGCATAAACTTAGGTTTGAGCTGGAATATGATGAGTTTGTTTTGAGAGAAAACTAATTTGATAATTTGACAATTTGATATTTTGACAATTTGATAATTTGTCAATGGGTAAATTTCGAATTTGAAATATGCTCCCTTATACTCTTTGCTGGTGAGCAAGAGTAAGTATCACAGGAAAAGTGGCCCTGATTATTGGTTGTTTGATTTACGGTTGTTTATGGAAGTGGATAAAATCTTTGAGAGGATTTTTCCAATTTCAGTAACAGATTCTAATAATTGTTCGTTGAAAGGGTAGGTGGGCGAATATTTGCAAATAAGAAGCCAATACTCTGTTTCGTCAGTTTCTTTCGCGGCAATCTTCATTTTATGAATAAAATCAGCATTGCTCTCGGCATTTTGGGCTTCCCTGACATTTGCACCGATTGATGTGCCTGATTTTAATAATTGGCGTGAAATAACGAATTTTCTGTTTTCTTCCAGCATTTCGCAATATGCAACTATATTTAGTGCAAAATGAAATGATTTATTTACGATGATGTTTTCTTTTTCCGTTCTCATAATTTTAATTGTTTATGGTTTTTAAGCCATAAAACTAATAAAATCTTTATTCGGTCATTATCACATCATCAAATTATCACATTATCAAATTCCTATATCATCAAATTATCGCATCATCAAATTATCACATTATCAAATTTCCTTCTATTCTCCGATTATCTTAATCAATACCCTCTTCCTTCTTCTCCCGTCGAATTCACCATAGAAAATGGCTTCCCAGGGACCGAGGTCCAATTGTCCGT
>CAYXXU010000068.1:0-25177 GCA_964469155.1 uncultured Bacteroidales bacterium | reverse complement strand
GGCGGGGTGGTTCATTCCCCTCCTTTGGAGGGGTGCCCAACGGGCGGGGTGGTTCATTCCCCTCCTTTGGAGGGGTGCCCAACGGGCGGGGTGGTTCATTCCCCTCCTTTGGAGGGGTGCCCAACGGGCGGGGTGGTTCATTCCCCTCCTTTGGAGGGGTGCCCAACGGGCGGGGTGGTTCCTATCCTCACCACCATCAAAAACATTCCCATCCGTCGAAACTTCATCGAAAACCTGCCTCACAATCCGGCACTTGACCAAAGAGCCAAAGATAAACGCAAAGCTGGTATCCTTTCGGAGGTGTTATTTTGGCAACAAGTTCATCAGGGTCTTTTTCATAAAATCGATTTCGACCGTCAAAGAATAATCGGGAATTATATTGTAGATTTCTATGTTAAAGCATTGGGCCTGGTAATCGAAATTGATGGCAGCAGCCATACAGAAAAAGAGGAATACGATGCAGATAGACAGGCTTATCTGGAAAATATTGGATGTAAAGTTTTCAGAGCAAGCGATTATGACGTGAAACAAAATCTTAGCAACGTGATGATGGCGTTAGAGGATTTTATAATAAAAGAGTATGGTGAATTAACCACCCCGGCTTTCAGCCACCCCTCCACAGGAGGGGAATATTCCCCTCTTTCAGAGGGGTGCCCGCAGGGCGGGGTGTTCGCCCCAATCGACATTCTCGACTATATTTACGCCGTCCTCCACAGCCCAACCTATCGCGAAAAATACAAAGAATTCCTCAAAATCGATTTCCCCCGCGTTCCCTATCCAAAAGACCAAACCACCTTCTGGCAACTCGTAACCCTCGGCGGCCAACTACGCAAGATACATTTACTGGAAAGCCCCATCGTTGAAAACTACATCACCCAATATCCCATCGACGGCAACAACCTCGTCACCAAACCACACTTCTCCAATTCCCCTCCTCTGGAGGGGTGCCCAACGGGCGGGGTGGTTCTTAATGAATCCCCGCATAGCGGGGTGGTCGGCAACGTCTACATCAACGAAACCCAACACTTCGCCAACGTCCCCCTCGTCGCCTGGAACTTCTACATCGGCGGCTACCAGCCCGCCCAAAAATGGTTAAAAGACCGCAAAGACCGCACCCTCCAATTCGACGACATCCTCCATTACCAAAAAATTATAGTTGCGCTAACGGAAACGGATAGATTGATGAAAGAGGTTGACAAAATTGAATTAGAATAATAATGAAAAGTAGTATTGATTTTTTTGAAAAGATATTATCTGATAATCTTCAATTCTATATGCAGTGCGATGATTCAATAATCGACAGATTACTGATTGATCCAAATTTATTTATTAAGGAGCAGGTCGCCCCCGTTCGGCTTAGGCTCCAGCCTAAGTCGTCCCTATTCCCAAAGGCTCTGTCTTTCCTAAATCAAATAAATCAATAAAATCAGGTAAATCAGCGGTTCAGACAACAATAAAAAAAAAGCCCACACTCAATTGTTGAAATCAAGAAAGAAATAAAAATCAAAGAAACCAAATGAAAAAAAATAGAAAAATAATCAGGACAGATGAAGATTTTGAATCTGAAGCCATTGTATTTTTTGAAAAGGAGTTAAAATATCATTATGAATCCAGAGCTTATAATTTTAGGCCAACTGCTTTAGCTTACGTTAAAAAATTAGACAGTGGATTCAGATATAAGGACGACGTTGAAGCGGATATTTTAATAAGTATTTTAGTTAAGAAAGGGTATTTAGGGTTTTTTAACAGTGAAAATGGTATTCAATATCATTCATTGACTAAAAAAGGATTGGATTATATTTCAAATATTAACGAAAATGAAAGATAATCCCCCCGTTCGTCCGAGGTTCCAACCTCGTTCGTTCTATCCCTAATGCTCCACCTTTCCAAAATCAGTGTAATCAGTTTAATCAGCTAAATCAGCGGTTCAGACAATTTCCCTTCAAAAATACCATATTTCCACTTCAATCAAAAAAAATTAACATAAAAAAAAACTCCCGCTGCCCACCAACAAGCAACGGAAGTTTTTCCATTATCAAATTTTCAAATTACATAATTTTCAAATTCTCTTCTTCCTCATTCTGACTTCATACTTCTGAAATCTGAATTCCTCTAGTTCTCCACATACTTCGCCAGCTTAGTAAACTTAAACTTGCAAACCTCATGATAAATCGTACTATTACCTCCATACACCGCTTTTATATATTTCCTAATTTTCGATGCCAATTCATTCCCGCCCTTTATATCCTCATACATCTCTTTATTTCTGGCCAATCTTGCCAGGGTAACTTCCGGTTCTATATCAGCCACACTCGTGTTCAAATCTTTCAGCTCATCCAGCACATCCCCGATTTTCGCTATAGTAAGCTCTGGTTCATTCGGCAAATAGTTCGGTTCTGCCTTCAGCAACCAATAACACTTATAAGCATTATCCAGTTTATTATCAAACCCCTGTTGCGAAGCCGATATTTGAACCACAGTACCATCGGTGGGCACGCTTGGGTCTGCCGGGTCCATCACCACTTTCACCTTCGCCCTGTTGCCGTGTATTTCCCTCACATAATTCGACACATCATCCTTCAACGACTGTGCAACGTCACACACCATCACCACATTCTTTACCTTAGTAAACAATTTATCAATGGGTTTCATCTGGTCCATTCTTTTATTCACGGCCAGAATCAGGGCAGGGGTCTTTTCATGATACACAAGGTCAGCCGCTTTTATAGCTGTTTCCTTCGCATCAAGGTCTGCTAATAAAATTCCCGACCCCGCAGGTGGATTAAATTTCGCCCCCAGTTTTTTACAGAACAACTTTAATTTCTCAAACATACGTACATTTACGGCATAGCCGGTTTCCGATTTCGATTTTGCTTTTGTAACCATAACTTTAAGATTTTAATTAAACAATTATATTTAGTAACAAGTAAACTATCTAACAATGTAACCACCCTCTTCCACCTCCCCTTCCAGGGGAGGCCGGGAGGGGTTCTTCGGTCTTCCGTCTCCGGTCTTCCATCCTCTCTTAACTCCCAACTCCAAACTTTCTTTTCTATGTGTCCTTATGTAATCTTTTTCTTCTATGTGTCTATGTGGTTAATCTACCAAACTCCCAACTCCCAACTTTCTTTTCTATGTGTCCTTATGTAATCTTTTTCTTCTATGTGTCTATGTGGTTAATCTACCAAACTCCCAACTTGTATGCTGAGCGTTGTCGAAGCACCAAACTCAAGGAACCAACGGCTCCTCATCCTCCGCTTCCTTCAGCTCCATAAACCTTCTAAACTTAATTTTATTCACCATTTTTGCCTCTTGCGATGATATTCCGTAAACACTTCTTACATATTTCTTACAAGCCAACGCTACATCTATTATTCCTTTTTCCAATAAATACAAACTCATATTTCTCTCAAATCTTTTCAGCTTCGCATCTATTATCAAGCCGTCTATTACGGCATTTAAATCATATATATCGTTCAATAGAGCTTGCAAACTCGCGGTGGTCAGCACCGTTTCATTGGTAGCATAATGACTGTCAGTTTTATAAAGTTCTATCAAATGCTTAAAATGATCAGCCCGCATCGTATAGCTCCTTTGGCTATTACTTACCGATTTTGGGTCTGGTATATCACCTTCTAATTTTCTAATTTTAACATTATTACCGGTTATTTTATCTGCCAATCCTTTTGCATTCATCACATTGCTTCTGGGAGCATCGGTACTTCCATAAAGCGATAAACTTCTTTTTACCCTGTCTGACATTCTGTCAAATAGCGTCTCTCTGCTGTTCACAGGGTCTCTGGTAGCCTCTATCAGTGCAGTATGTTCCAGATGCAAATTAATGCCCTCTGTCCCTTGTGCGCTCATTACCGCTTTTTTCAATTTTTCTGTAATTGGATTATAATCAGCTAATTCGCTAACATACACAATTAATATCCTGTAATTTTCAAGGTTAACATAATGCCCGGTTTCTGAATTACTTGCCATAATTTAAATGTTACTTATTATTAAATTAAAATAAACCAATCGATTTCCAAACTTAATTTTTCGTGATTTCTAATCTCAATATAAAACCACCTTATCGCAAAATCTTTTTTCGAAGTAAAAAATCAGAACAAAATCTGTGTAGTATTACGCTCCAACTTTTTAAATGTAAAAAAATATTGTGGGTAAAATTAGTAAATTTTTTTATTTGCAAATAAAATTTAAAAAAAAAACAAATTTTAATTTATTTCCTTAATAAAATAAAAATGACTTTATTTTTATTTCATTTGATATCATTCCTTTTATCTTCAATATTACTTCTTACATCCTCTATAATAAAATTTATATATTTTTTCATAAATTTTCAAAAAAATATCAACATAATCCATTCGACTCTCAAAATAGTTACTTCGTCTCTCGTCACAATCCCGTCGACTTTCGTCACAATCCCATGGACTCTCGTCACAATCGCTTCGACTCTCGGCACAACCGCTTCGTCGTCGGCCACAATGGCATAGTTGTTCGGCACAATCGCATCGTCGTCGGCCACAATGTCATAGTTTCTAAGCACAATCGCATCGACTCTCAACACAATTCCATCGATTCTTGACACAATCGCATCGATTCTTGGCACAATCCCATCGACTCTCGGCACAATGGCTTCGACTCTGGGTACAATCGCATCGTCGGTCGTCAACCTCGCCCCATCGGTCGTCAAACTTGCATCGTCGGTCGCAGGATTTATTTAAGGTTCCTATGCTCTTTCTTCGCGCCTCAGCTATAAATTTTCTTGGTGTATCTTAGTGTCCTAGAGCCTTGGTGGCATTCCTTTGTATTTATCTTATGGAACGGAAGTGACCAATGGAGGGGATTCTTGGTGAATCTTTGTGTTTTTGTGTCTTTGTGGCATTCCTTTTTTTATTTATTTGGAGAGGCGGGATGATGGTTATGAATGAGAAGGGCACAAAATTATGTACCCCTGCCTTATTGAAATATTGAAAACAGTACGCCAAATATTCATAAATTTGTCCAAATTATGTGTTGTGGTCCCGAACTAGCTGTCTTTATTTGCCCAAAAAGACTGCAATATTAAAAAGTAACTCTATGTCTAAAACAGCTCACCGCATTTTCCTCTTTACCTTAGTGCTTATAGTTGCCCTTGTGTTTGTTTACCTGTTGCTCACAGGATTCGGATTCTACCGCACTCCTCTTATCGAACGTTTCTTCCATCCTGATTATAAAATATTGAAACCAAGTGGTTCGTATGGCCACGGATTCGGCATCATTGGTTCGGCTTTTATGCTGATAGGAGTTATGAGCTATATGCTGCGCAAAAGGATTCGCCTCTTCTTCCGTTTGGGACAATTGAAATACTGGCTCGAATTCCATATTTTCTTATGCACCCTGGGGCCTGTTCTGGTGCTGTATCATACTTCCTTTAAATTCGGAGGCATAGTGGCTATAAGTTTTTGGAGCATGGTAGCTGTTTTTGTGAGTGGCATCATCGGTCGGTTTATCTATATACAGATTCCCCGTAGCATAGAAGGCCGCGAGCTAAGCCTGAGTGAAGTTAAGAATATGAAAACGGATATAGAGACTGCACTCAAAAGCAATATTACCCTCGATGATGCAAGCCGCGATGAAATAGTGAATCTCACAAAAAGAAAAATAGGTTTGGTTCATGGCAATTCTTTTACCGCTTTCTTTAAAACCATTTCTGAGGATAGAAAATTGATACATCGCGCACGCACCATCATCAAACAAAACAACCTTGGTCAGGCTGAATATAAGAGCATTATGCGCCTGCTGAAAAACGAAATAACATTGAATCGCAAAATCGACAGGCTCACTCGGATGCAGCGCTTGTTGAAATACTGGCATGTGGCTCACCTGCCCTTTGCCTTTATCATGCTTATTGTTATGATCATTCATGTGGTGATTGCCATTTTGTTTGGGGCGAAATGGATTTTTTAATCATGGAAGTACAATTTGAAAATATCGTGATCTATTCAGCGGTTTTTCTGCTTTGTCTGGCAGCTGTGGTTTTTTATCTGTGGCGGCAAAAGAAGAAATCAAATATCGTCGAAGCCAAAATCAAAAAAGCCAAAGAAGAAGGGTTGTACGAGCCTGTATCACTTCATCCTGTTGTGGATGAGAATAGCTGTATCAAAACCGGGGCCTGCATAGCAGCTTGTCCGGAAAAAGACATACTGGGCATCAGGAACGGAAAAGCGACCACCATCAATGCATCCCGCTGTGTTGGGCATGGGGCCTGTTTTCATGCCTGTCCTACCCAAGCCATTTCGCTTTTTATAGGGACCGAACAACGTGGTGTTGACCTCCCACATGTGAATCAGAATTTCGAAACCAATATTCATGGAGTATATATTGCCGGAGAATTGGGTGGAATGGGACTGGTGAAAAACTCTGTGGAACAGGGCAAACAAGCCGTTGACAACATAGTGAAGTCGTTGGATAAAAACCATTCAGCAAGCTACGACCTGGTGATTGTAGGTGCAGGACCAGCAGGAATAGCAGCAGCCCTGAATGCAAAAAAACATAAAATAAAGGCCATAATTCTGGAACAGGATTCTTTAGGCGGAGCGGTTTTCACTTTTCCACGCTCAAAGGTTGTAATGACTTCGCCCATGGACCTTCCTCTGTATGGGAAGGTGAAACTTCACGAAACCAGTAAAACCGAATTGCTTGAACTATGGAAAACCGTCATTAAGAATAATAACATTCAACTGAAAGAAAACTCGAAGGTAGAGGCCATTATTCCTGACAATAGTATCTTCAAGGTGATTACGTTATCCGGTGAGGAACTCACCTGCAGTAAAGTGCTTTTATCTATCGGACGACGCGGCACACCACGCAAACTGAACGTTCCCGGTGAAGACCGCGAAAAAGTTGCCTACCGTTTGCTGGAACCAGAATTAATTCATGGTAAAAACATACTGATTGTAGGAGGAGGAGATGCTGCAACCGAATCTGCTTTATTGCTATGTGAAGAAAATAACGTAACTTTAGCCAATCGAAATGAATCCTTTGCTGGCATAAAACCGGCTATCAATAGTAAACTTAACGATGCCATTGCCGGAAAGAAATTAGATGTACGTTTAAATACATCAACTGTTTCGATAGAAGAAGACGAAGTTGTTCTTATAAATACGGTTGAAAATTTGGAGAGCAGGATAAAAAACGACCTGGTATATATTTTTGCCGGTGGAGAATTACCTACACAGTTCCTTCAAAAGATAGGAATCCGGGTCACAAGGAAATTTGGCGAGGCAATATTAAAGCATTAAGCAAATGATAGTGATATGAAATTGGCAAGGTATATAGTCGTTTTTTTGATTGTGATTACGGGAAAAGTCTTTGCCCAGATATCACCGGGAGAACTGTCCGTATTTCATGCACATCTGGATGGTATTTCTAACTGCACCCAATGTCATATTCTGGGCGAACAATTATCGAACGACAAGTGCCTGAACTGCCATACCGAGCTAAAGGAACGTATCATGATAAACAAAGGCTATCATGCTTCTGCCGGAGTAAAAGGAAAAACCTGTGCTACCTGCCATAGCGACCACCAGGGTAGAACTTTCCAGATCGTTAAATTTGATATTGATAAATTCGATCATACTACAACGGGATTTGCTCTTACAGGTGCCCACAGCAAAAAAACCTGTGCCAATTGTCACAATACAAAGAACATTACCAATGCTAAGATCAAAGCCAAAAAGTTCACTTTCCTTGGATTGAAGACCAATTGTGTGAATTGTCATGCAGATTACCATCAGGGTACACTTTCGGCCAACTGTTTAAGTTGTCATGATGGAAACGCCTTTAAACCGGCCTCAAAATTCAAACATACTACTGCTAAATTTCAGCTTGCAGGGAAACATGAAAATGTAGAGTGCATCAAGTGTCATAAAATGGAAACCAATAATGGTATTAAAACACAAAAATTTACCGGGCTGCAATACGCCAGTTGCATCAATTGCCATACCGATCCGCACAATAATAAATTCGGTCAGAATTGCATGGATTGCCATTCGAACGCCTCATTTGTAACCACAAAAGAGATTAAGGGCTTTGACCACACCAAAACAAATTATACATTGGAAGGAAAACATCTGACCCTTACCTGTAAATCCTGCCATAAAAACAGCTATACCACCCCGATGAAGCATAAAAACTGCACGGATTGTCATAAAGATTATCATAATGGCCAGTTTGCAAAAAGCGGCATCGCGCCCGATTGCTCAGCATGTCATAACCTCAGTGGTTTCAGAAATTCTTTATACACCATCGAACAACACAATCAAAGCAGTTTTATTTTGCAGGGAGCGCATACTGCAGTCCCTTGCATTGATTGTCACCGCAAGACCGAAAACTGGACCTTCCGCGGGATAGGAATGAAATGTAACGACTGTCATAAAAACGTCCATGGCGAGGCCATAAATATTAAATACTATCCCGATGATAATTGCCTGAGCTGCCATACTTCCAGTACCTGGAGTGAGATTAACTTCGACCATGCAAAAACCAATTTCAACCTCTCGGGTGCCCACATGTCACAACCTTGCAGAAAATGTCATTTTTCTGTAAACAGCGAAGGCACAAAGCAACAAAAGTTTGCAGGTTTATCAATGATGTGTAATGCTTGCCACAAGGATAATCATTACGGCCAATTTGATAAAGAAGGCATCACTGATTGCAGCCGATGCCATGAGTTCGACAATTGGAAACCCAATAAATTCAATCACAACAATACGGCATTTAAGCTGGACGGAAAACATGAGAATCTGACCTGCACTAAATGTCATAAACCCACCCGGACCAATAACGTTGTTTATATACAATATAAAATTAGCGGAAAATGCGAATCCTGTCATTTATAATCTGGTATTTCTTGCTTTATCTTGTGGGAGCATTCACCTCAGTAGATTCTCCGCATGGCAAGGATTTTAAGATAAGCTGCAACACATGCCACAGTTCCAAAGGCTGGACCCTTGATAAAGAAATATATTCTTTCGACCATTCATCCACCAAACTGTCGCTTACCGGACAGCACAAGACATTGAATTGCCGCTTATGCCATCCTACTTTGGTCTTTTCGGAGGCCAAAGCCAAAACAGAATGTGTAAATTGTCATACCGATGTGCACAGTCAGACCGTGGGCAATTTTTGCGATAAATGCCATACTACTGAATCGTGGATAGTGAGCAATGTTACAGAAATACATCAGCAAAGCCGCTTTCCGCTCCTGGGGGTTCATACCATGACCGAATGCCAGAAGTGTCATAAATCAGAAACACTTTTGCGCTATGATGTTTTGGGAGTGGAATGTTACGATTGTCACAGGGATAATTTTCAGGCAACTTCAAGCCCCAATCATACTGCTGCCAATTTCCCGACCGATTGTCAGCAATGTCATCATATTTTTGCTTATGAATGGGGAGGCACAGGCTTCAATCATAGCTTTTTTCCGCTTACCCTGGGTCATGCCAATGTTGCCTGTTTACAATGCCATACCAATAATGATTTCTCGCCCATATCCACCGAATGCTATTCATGTCATAAAACCGATTACGAGTCGGCCACCAATCCTGTGCATACCGGTGGTTGCTTTTCCACCGATTGCCAGCAATGCCATACTACCAACCCCGGCTGGACACCGGTGATATATCAGCATACCAGCAGTTTCCCGCTTACGCTGGGCCATGCCAATATCGGTTGTTCACAATGTCATACCAACAGCAATTGTTCGACCATTTCAGCCGACTGTTATGCCTGCCACCAACCCGACTATGAAGCTGCCACCAATCCGGTTCATAACAATGGATGCTACTCAACCACTTGTACTAGCTGCCATACTACCAATCCCAACTGGACTCCCGTTAACTTTGCCCACGATAGTTATTTCCCTATAAGCTCGGGAAAACACAGCGGATTTGCCTGCAACCAATGTCATACAAATCCGGCCAATTGTACCTATAGTTGTATAGATTGCCATGAACATAACCAGAGCGATATGGCCAACGATCATAATGAGGTGAGTGGCTATTCATGGGTGAGTACAGCATGCTATAGTTGTCATCCGCAGGGTCAAGGCGATAAATCACTACCTGTCCAAAAGAAAAGAAAAAATTAATAATGAGATTATGAGGGGTCTGGTTCTTATGTGCTTTATGGTAGTTTTTGGGCTGAGCCTGAAGGCTCAGATCAAAACGGAAGAAGTAGAAGGAACGGTATCGTATACTACTTCCCAAAGCATATACGTAAAATATCCGTCCACCAAAGGCATTACAGCAGGCGACACACTCTTTCTGAACCGTAACAACAGCCTGCTTCCGGCTTTGATCGTTAAAAATCTGTCGTCAACATCAATCGTTGCCTTTTCTATAGGCGATATCAACATCAATTTGAACGATAAAATAATTGCCAAGCGAAGAATTGTGATCAATGAAGCACCTAAAGAACAGGTTGCCATGATCAACAACATGACAGAAACAACCGATTCCACCAAGGTTACTGATAAAAGCGAAAATAACCAGAAACCCATTACAAGGAAGCAAAAGATTTTCGGTTATGCAAGCATATCCAATTACTCCAATTTTTCGAACACTCCTGCTCATTATTCTTATGTCAATAATTTCTCCCTGTCATTCAACATCAATAACATCGGCAATTCGAAGTTTTCGTTGGCAAGCAATATACTGTTCAGGCAGGAAAATGGCGAATGGGAAAATGTGAAGAAGAATGTATTTCTGGGTCTTAAGATCTATAACCTTTCGGTAAGATACGACATCAATAAAAGCTTGTTCCTCTTGCTTGGCCGCAGCATCAATCCTAATATTTCCAACATAGGTGCCATAGATGGGTTGCAGGCCGGGAAATCATTCAAGGGATTGTTTATTGGGGCTTTTGCAGGTTTCAGACCCGATCATCAGGATTACGGTTTTGACTTTAACCTTCTACAGTTTGGCGGATACATTGGTTATAATATGCAAACTGCAAAACGAAACATGCAGAACTCCCTGGCTTTTGTGGAACAGATGAACCATTTGAAAACCGACCGCCGGTTTTTATATTTTCAGCACAGCAGTTCGTTGCTGAAAAATGTGAACCTATTTGTAACTATGGAAATGGACCTGTATGAGGTGGTGAACGAACAAAAGCAGAGTACTTTTAACCTGACCAATCTGTATGCCTCGCTCAGATGGCGACCCATTAAGAAACTGACTTTGTCGGGCACTTACGATGCCCGAAACAATGTTATTTATTACGAAACATACAAGGACTATCTCAGCACACTGATAGAAGTGCAAACCCGGCAGGGGTTGGGTTTTTATGCAAACTATACCATTGCCAAAAACCTGTATTCAGGATTCAGGGTGGGTTATCGTTTTCAGAAAAAAGACCTGCGACCCACCAAAAATGCTTATTTATTCATTACCTGGAGCAACATTGCCAAATCATTAGTCTCTGCCACTCTGTCTTCAACCATACTTGAAACCAATTATCTGCAGGGAAACGTCTTTAACCTGCGCTTATCCCGTCCGTTTATGTCGGGTCGTATGAATTTGGGTGGCGCGTATAGCTTTGTGAATTATAAGATCATGAATGGAGAATCGAATTTCAGACAGCATATCGCTGAAATAAATTTCACCACAGAAATAGTTAAAAGATTCTCTGTAGCCTTAAATGTAGAGGCCGATTTCGAAAAGACCAACCAGTTTTACCGGGCCTATATACAATTGAGAAAAAGGTTCTGATTTAAGAGGAAATAACCATTCCGTGATATGTATCAACCCATACAACCTGTGTATTGATCCTTACACCCTTTGCATCAACCATTAAGGCTTGTGTATCGATGATTACAGAGTTTGCATGAACCATTACAGGGTTTGCATGAACCATTGTAAATCTTACATCGACCATGACGGACCTTGCATCGACCATGTCGGCTTGTGTATTAACCGCGTCGGCAGCTTACAAGTCATTTTTCACCTGATGTAATCATGTAGTCAGCATGCGTATCGACCGCGTCGGCTCATGTAATCAAGAAATCTGTCTGTGTAATGACCGCGTCGGCTTATGTATGGAAGCAGAATGGTTGTGTATTGACAAAATCAGTTCGTGTATTAACGTCGTCGTCTTATGTATCGATGTAATCATGTTGTGTATCGACCGCGTCGGATAATGTATGGCTGTAGATTGAGTGTGTAATGCAAAAATCACCTTATGTAATACAGTGAACTATATGTGTAATGCAAAAATCAGTGAGTAGGGTAAAATTTACTTCAGCAAACTTTCCACCTTTTTATACAATTCTTCGCCTCTGAGGTTTTTAGCAATGATGCGGCCTTCCTTGTCGAGCAATACGGTGTAAGGAATGGCGCTCACATTATATAAAGGTACCACTAGGGATTGCCAGAATTTGACATCGCTTACCTGTATCCACGAAAGATTTTTTGCTTTGATGGCTCCGAGCCAGGCTGCTCGGGTTTTATCTAATGATACTCCCACCACCTCTAATCCTTTGCCATGAAAATCGTTGTACAATTTAATTACATTGGGCATTTCTTTCATACAGGGGTTGCACCAAGCGGCCCAGAAGTCTATCAGAACATATTTGCCTTTCAGCGAACTTAAGGTAAAGTTTACACCACTGGTATCGGGCAGGGTAAAATCGGGCGCCAGCGAACCTACCCTCGATTTTTTTGCAGCAACAATTTGCATGTGGAGGTTGTTGACGTAAAAATTGTTGGGATATTTGGCATAAAGCGCAGTATCCAGTTTTAAATAGGTTTCGATATTGGCATCAATAGGAAAAGCTTCGGGCAAAAACAGGTTGGCGAGCGAGGTGGAATGGCTGAGCATAAAACCGCTCAATGCTTTGCTTCTGGCCATTTCAATTTTTTCGTAGGCATCGGCATACACCTTCATCAGTGAATCGTGTTTGGGGTCTGCCATAGACTTGTACGACAAATTGCTGATACTATCCAGTATAAATTTTGCTTCGTCGATGATTCTTTGATTTGCAAAAATATGTTTGGTTTCTTCGCTGCCTTTGATCTGTAGTTGCTTCAGAAACTCAACGGCATCGGTGGTGATCTCAACCACTTCGCCGGGTTTCAGTATCAACATGATAAAATTGTTTTTGTCAAATTCAAGCTTATAAAAATCGGCTGCCCTCACCTCCTGGGTAATGGAGAATTCGCCTGTGGACGAAACAACCACTTTGGTGAGTTGGACTGGTTCTTGTCCGATTTGAAATAAGGTAGCCGAAGTAAAAGTATTGTTGCGGATCTTGCCGTGCAGGCTTACCTGGTTTATTACCTGTGCAAAAGTGGTCAGAAAAGGCAAAACCAGCAATAGCGTAATAAGCGAACGGATCAGATTTTTACTGTTTTTCATAATAACGTATTATAATTTGCAAATAGTTGATAAAAAAAATCAAAAACCCTTACGAAGGATTTTTGATTTTATAATGGTTTGTGCAGGAATATTAATTCAGTCCCAGTTCCTTTTTTACCATCGGTAAAATATCCTGAGTAGGATCGGTGTAAAGAAGAACACCGAGTCCGGCATCAAAGATATAAGTGAATTGGTTATCTTTTGCAACTTTTTCGATGGCAGCTTTGGCTTTATCGATAATTGGCTTTAAGAGTTCGTTTTGTTTCTTTTCCAGATCTTCCTGTGCTGATTGCTGAAAAGCTTCGATGCGTGTCTGAATATCCTGCAATTCTTTTTGCTTGGTTTGTTTGATCAGGTCGGTCAGGTTAGGTTCCAGAGTTTGATAATCCTGATATTTGGTTTCCAGTTCGCTTTGCATTCCTTTTAATTGGTTTTCGAGGGTTTTAGCATAAGCGGTAATTTTTGCTGTAGCTGAATCTCGACCCGGCATTAATTTTAATAATTCGTTGGAGTCGATGTGCCCGAATTTTTGTTTTACTTGTGCAAAAGAGGCAGAGGTAAAAGTTACTAAAAAAAGAATGATTACTAATTTGCTTAAATTTTTCATATAAATGTTAATGATTAAGGTTTAAAATATTGAGTGCAAAGATACTGTTTTTTTATTGGTCGCAATAAGTGAATTTATTCTTTGCCTTTTTCCTCATTGTCGACATCGGTTTTATCGTCTTTATCGGTTTTTGTTTTTATGGCTCCCGGCTTGTAGCCCAGTTTGTCGAGCACATCGTCGCTTTTATCGAATTTTGAATTGGCAAACAGCAGGGTAGTGCTTCCCGATTTGTCGAAAATAACGGCATATCCGCCTGCATTGGCAATATCTTCAATAGCGCCGGCCACTTTATCCTGAATGGGCTTTACCAGTTCTTTTCTTTTTTTGAACAGATCGCCATCCTTACCAAACCTTTTTTTCTGAAGATCTTTGGCTTCTTTTTCTTTGGCAATGATATCGTCCTGACGTTTTTTCTTAATGTCTTCAGGCAGCAGAACAGCCTCTGCCTGGTAATCTTTGTACATTTTATCTATAGCTGCAAATTTCAATTCAATTTCTTTTTGCCATTCCAGCGATAATTTATCTAAAATATCCTGTGCATCGCGATACTCAGACATGTTTTCTAAAATATATTCAGTATCAACAAAGGCAAATTTCTGGGCATTGGATTGAAACGCGAATAAAGGGACGATGAATAACAATACTAATATTTTTTTCATAAAGACCTCCGTTTGTTTTAATTGTTAATTATTTTTTTTTATTAATCGATAGATTGATTTATTGAGAAATGGAACTGGCTTCCGCCTTTGCCAACTCCGGGGATATTATCAAAACCGTATCCCCAGTCGAGGCCCAGTATTCCAAACATGGGTAAGAACACCCTCACCCCGACTCCGGCCGAACGGTAAATATCAAATGGATTGAATGCTTTAAAGTTCGACCATGCGTTACCCCCTTCTGCGAAACCTAACACATATACCGTTGCCGAGGGGTTAAGCGAAATGGGATATCTTAATTCAAGCGTAAATTTGTCAAAGATCGCGCCTCCAATATAACCTGCATCATTTCTTGGCGTGAGTGAGTTGTTTGTGTATCCTCTTAAAGCGATTAACTCTCTGCCGTCGAGCGAAAAACCGGACAATCCGTCGCCACCCAGATAAAACCTTTCGAATGGCGGAACCCCGATTTTTTTATTATATGAGCCAAGTAAGCCAATTTTTGTTCGGGCACTAAACACCAAATTTCCTGCCAACTTTGTATAAAAGGCTGCTGATACTTTCCATTTATGATATTCAATCCATCGGTACTTCTGTTCATCAGAGAGTTTCGAATAATCTTCATTTTTAAAAAGAGAATAAGGTGGGGTGAGCTGAAGCATCAATGAAACTTCGGAACCGGAGCGCGGATAAATAGGTGCATCAACTGAATTGCGGGATAATGTGATAGTATAGTTTAAATTATTTGACTGACCATCGGTAAAGTTGAAAGAAGAATAGTAGTTTTTTAAATTGTAATTTCTATAACTTACCTCATTATACAAGGTAAAATAATCATCGGGCCATTTAAGTCTGACCCCAAGACCCACGGAAGCGCCAAGAATGTTAATGGCCTGACGGCTGGCATCTGATTTTTTTAATCCATTGGTTTGGGAAGAGTAGTAAACCGATACGCTTAAGGCATGAGGTTTATGTCCACCCAACCAGGGTTCAGTAAAGGAAGCATTATAGGCCTGATAATAGCTACCGTTGGTCTGAACCCTGACGCTGAGTTTTTGACCGTCGCCGGCAGGAAGGGGTTGCCAGGCTGCTTTTTTAAAGAAATTTCGGGTTGAAAAATTGTTAAATGATACACCCAATGTGCCTATTAAACGGCCCATGCCCCATCCACCTGAAAGTTCCAACTGGTCGGATGATGTTTCTTCGACAGAATATTCGATATCTACCGTACCATCAGTTGGATTGGGAATAATGTCGGGGACAATTTTTTCGGCATTGAAATATTTTAATTGAGCTAATTCGCGGGTAGTTCTGATAATATCGGACCGATTGAACAATTGACCGGGTTTGGAACGAATTTCCCTGATGATGACATGATCGTTTGTTTTTGTATTTCCACGAACCGTCACTTTATTGATGTAAGCTTGTTTTCCTTCAACAATTCTGATCTCAAGGTCGATGGAATCGTTTTCGATTCTGATTTCAACCGGTGTGGCGCTAAAGAATAAATAGCCATTATCCATATACAGCGAATAAACATCGAATCCGTTTGGGTTGTAGCTAAGATTGGTTTCGAGTGCTTTTTGGTTATATACATCACCCTTGGAAATTTTCAGGATCAAACCCAGTTCTTTGTCAGAATATTTAGTATTGCCGATCCAGGTGATATTCCTGAAGTAGTATTTCCTGCCTTCTTTAAGTTTAATGTTAATATCAATGGTATTTTCACCTGACCTAATAATGGTATCGTCCAGAATTTTTGAATCACGGAATCCGAGTTCGTTATATTTATCGATTAGGGAGAGCTTGTCTTTTTCATATTCTTCGCGAAGGAATTTCGATGATTTGAAAATTCTTAAAACTATTCGTGAACCCACATAATTCAGAAAATTATCCTCAATAGAAATACTGTCTCTGACAAATATTTTCTTTACGCTTTGATAGAGCAAGGTGTCGGATCCCATAAAAGGGTTGAAATACGTTCTTTCCCTGGTTTTTTTCATCAGTCGTTTCAGCTTCAGGGACGATACCTGGCTGTTTCCGGAGAAATTGATTTTCTTGATCCGTACTTTTTTATGTTTATTGATATCAATATTAAGTCGGGAAGTATATTTGCTGGAAGTTGAATCAATGATCTCTTTAATGTTGACCTCAACATTATAGAAACCCTTGTCGATAAAATGATTTCTGATGATATCTTTGGTTCTGAGGATGGTGTTGCTGGTGATTACATCGCCCTTGGTCAGGTTGATCTTTGCACGAAGATCGTCCACATCGGATTTTTTAATGTTGGAAGAGAAAAGTGGAGTGGATAATAATCTGGGGTGTTCTTTCAGTTGAATTTCGAGCCAGATTTTATCATCCTCAATTTTGGTGGCAATAATTTTTATATCATCAAATAACCCTTGTTTCCAAAGATTTTGAATGGCATTGGAAATCTTTTCACCGGGAATCAGAAGATTTTCACCAACATATAATCCCGTGAGTAATTTGCAGATATTGGTATCGGTATAATGAACTCCGCTAAAACTAAGTTTCTTAATACTAAACTCCTTAGGAGTGGTATAATCTATATAGCCCTTATCATCTATAATAACCTGTGCTTTTACTGTAATAATACTTACAAAGAGCAGAAGTATCAGGGTGTTAATTTTTTTCACAATCATTTCTTATTGAATTTGCTCACTGGTCATGCCGAATCTTCTTTCTCTTTCCTGGTAATTGATTATGGCTTTATAGAAATCATTTTTTCTGAAATCGGGCCAAAGTACCGGTGTAAAATACAATTCCGAATAAGCAAGTTGCCATAATAAAAAATTACTTATCCGGTATTCTCCGCTTGTCCTGATCAAAAGTTCCGGATCAGGCATTTCTCTTGTCGAAAGCGAATCTGATATTGTATCCTGGGTAATTTCACCAATAGTCATTTCATTGTTTTTTACTTTTGCTGCAATCTGTTTCATGGCTTCTGTTATTTCCCATTTTGAACTATAACTCAAGGCAAGAACCAGTGTCATGTGCGAATTATTCTCAGTAGCTCTGATGGTTTTCATTAATTCATCATAGCAGTTTTTATGCAGTGATTCAAGGTCTCCGATGGCCAATAAACGGATATTATTCTTATTTAGTGTACCGGTCTCATTATTTATTGTTTTGACCAGTAATTCCATTAATGCATCTACTTCAAATTTTGGCCGGTTCCAGTTTTCGGTTGAAAATGCATATAGGGTAAGATATTTAATGCCAATTTCTGCAGCAGCTTCCACAGTTTCTCTGACTGCCGTTACTCCATGTTGATGGCCAAAGATACGCATGGCGCCTCTTTTTTTTGCCCAACGGCCATTGCCATCCATAATAATTGCAACGTGGCTTGGCAGCTTTTCAGGAATAATTTTTTCTTTCATAAAATTTATTGAAAAACCAAATTAGTCCTTGTATTTGATTTTGATTTTTGGATGTTGCTTGTAAGCGGCACATCTGGCCGCTTTGGTTTTAATACGTATGCTTACGGTCAATCCTGTAAAAACATACCAGTCCTTGGTTCTGGGATTCCCACGTTCCAGATCTGTATGAGTGCCCCTGGTGTCTTCAGGAAGATACCTGTCAGCCAAAGCAGCAGCGGCAGCTCCATTCTCTGCGGCCAGAATTACCGGATTGGCATAAACGGTGCTGACGTCATCAATGTAATCGGTAAAAGTTTTTCTTATGCCCCATTCCAATCCAAGGCTCATAAACCTGACCGGAGAAATTTTTAACCCAATTCCGAAAGGAATAGCAATAGAAGTGAGTGAATATGGATTTTTCTTGCCCTCAATGGTTGTTCCTTGTCCCTCTGTTCCTAAACTATGCAATGAATACCATGTAGAGTTTAAATTTGCCTGGGGATTAAAATTAAAAACAGAGGCTCCGGCAAAAATATAAGGAGAAATAAAATGTTTTTTATCTCCCAGAATGTATTGCAAAAAGTTGAACTCAATTTGGGTAGAGAAATCAAAAATATAGGAACGGAAACTAAGATTTCGCTCAATATTTGCTTTTGATTTGGCATCACTGCCTTCCAGGCCACCTATCAGGGCACTGGCCTTGAAAGCCCACCTGGGAGTGATATTGTATCTATACAGAATGCCTCCGGCAAACTTTGTCTGCAAAAAATGCTTATTGGGATTCAGATCACCTAAATAGTAGGAGCCTCCAAGAAACGCCCCTATTTCACTACGATACATCTCCTGAGCTTTTGAGTGAAATTGTAATAAGAAAGGCAATAATATCAATAAAAATAATCTTTTCATTAAAAAGTCCGTTTATGAAATTTATGTTTGCGAACATTAACGTTTCTGAGCTTGGGTGTAAATCCTTTCCCAACAGTATAATACATAGTGACCATTACTGCAAGATAAGAATCTCTGTCGCGCGGGTCGCCTCTTTGCTGTCCTGCAACGGTTGCGCCGGGAATATTATTAAGCGAAGGGTCTGCCATGTCAACTGCCAGTTGTCCTTTTGCTGCTAATAACGCATTTGGGTCAAAATAGGTGGTGCTCACATCGTCAATATAATCAGTAAAACCTATCCTTGCTGTATATTCAAGTCCAATTTCAATGGTTCGTGAAACTCTTACCTTAACACCCACTCCCAAGGGTATGGTAAACTGAACCGGTGAATATTTTTTGCGGGTGGCTATCAATCCTTCTCCTTCAGTAGAAAGCGGTCTGAGGGCATGCCACTGACCATTGTATTTTCCTTTTGAATTGAAATAATTCAAAGCTACACCTCCATAAATATAGGTGGCATAGCGGTAATTTGTCCAACCCTTAACTCCTTTCAAATAATATTGATGACCTTTTCTTTTTATTTCCCATATCACTTCAATTACAGACGACAAATCATAAATGGGTGTTCTGAAATTCAGGTTCCTGTTTTGCCGGAAGGGTTCAGTGGTATAGGCATCGTTGCCACTAAGCCAGGCATAGGTGAAGGCAGTGCGTGATGAGAAAAATTTTGACATTCGGTATGTATATCCAATCTGGAAGGCCGGTTTGATGGATTGCACATCAAAATCGCGCAAACTTCCGCGTTCCGAACCAATCATGTTTGCCCCCCCCAGGTCTCCAAGAAAATTAGTTGCTCCAATACTTAGAAAAATACGATGACGTTCTCTCTTAAACGATCTACTTTGAAACATGAATTTATTCTGGGAAAAGGAAAGGTCTGTGAAAAAAAAGATGACCAGAATTAAAATTAAAAATTTTCTCATATTCCTACGGTATGCTGACTTACAAAAGTATATAAAATTTTTCTACCGGAAATGAAATAAAAGAAATAATTACCACCTCAATTTCGTTTATCCCAACCCCACATGAGTTTTTCACGTATGGTTCCGAAAAAAGTCTGATGATTAAGTTGCACGATATTGATCTGAAAATCTTCTTTTTTAATTTGCAGTTCAATAGAAGAACTTGTGACCACGTTGTTAGAGTCCAATGTCACCAGATAGTTATCAATTCTCCCTTCTACTTTGAGTTTAATGCATACATCATCAGGTACCACAATAGGTCTTACGGTCAGATTGTGTATGGCAATAGGAGTGATAATAAAATTTTTTGAGTCGGGAGTCACTATAGGTCCCCCGCAACTTAATGAATAGGCCGTAGAGCCCGTTGGTGTCGACACTATCAACCCATCTGCCCAGTAAGTATTTAGAAACACATCATTGATATAGGCGTGAATCAATATCATGGATGAAGAGTCTCTTTTATGAACCGTTATTTCGTTTAAGGCAAAATTATCTTCACCGAAAAGATCAAAAGGTTTTTCAAGTTTTATCAGTGATCGTTTTTCTATATGGAATTTCCCTTCAAGAATATTATCAATCGCATCGGAAATATCTTCTTTTGAGATACTGGATAAAAAACCAAGCCTGCCGGTATTAAATCCCAAAATGGGTATGCCTGAATCTTTTACCAGCGCTATTGTTTTCAATAAAGTGCCATCACCTCCAATACTGAAGAGGAAGTCGATATTTTCTTTAATATCGTTATAGTCGTTAAATGTTTGAATATTGTCGCCGGCCAGATGTTTTTCTGCTAAAATTTTATAAAAGGGTTCGTAAATGGTAATGGTAAAGTTAGAATAGGTTAGTTTTCCTATTAACTCCATATAATATTCTTCCAGTTCTTCAGAAAAGTTTGTTGCAAAAAGTGCAATTTTCATTGGCCAGGTAATTAAATATTTAAATAATGCATCAAAGAATCGTATCTTTCCTGAATATCATTTGTATAAACTGCTTCTGTGAAACTACCGATGATTTTATATTCGTAACGTTCAAATGTTTGTAAAACCGGATATATATTCATCTTGTTTATTTTAATGGTTACTTCCAGTTTGGTAGAATCTTTATGACTGCTAACATAGCTATTCAATATCTTAGCATCGTTTGATTCAACAATATGTGAAATCTGTTCCAGCGAATAGTCATTTTCATTGCATTCTAAAATAATAATCCCACCGGGGTTTAGTATGGATGCCTTTTTTGAAAAACTTTTCAAAACATGCGGAAGCGTTATAGAGCCTAAATACCGGTTATTCGCGTCAATTACAGGAATTATAGATAAATTGAGTTCACTTGCCAGGGTTATTATTTCGAAGATATGCTGATACTGATCCACGTAAGCATTGCTTAATGATAGCGGATGATTTCCTATGGATTCCTTAAGATTATTTTCAGCATAAATATCATTTTCAGAGATCAATCCTAAAAACTCAATATTATTAACAATAGGCAAATGACTGATTTTTAAATCCTCCATTAATTTTAAAGCATGTTTTGCCGTATCAGAGGTATGCAGCGGGATAATGGCTTCGGTCAGTAGTTCTTTGGCAAGCATATTGAATTGAATGATTAATCTGTTGCAAACATACTAATTTTTAACTTTGCAATCAAAATATAACGGATGACAAAATTAAGCGTAAATATAAATAAAATTGCAACCTTACGCAATGCGAGAGGTGGGAATTACCCCGATTTGATTAAAGTGGCAACAGATTGTGAACGTTTCGGGGCACAGGGAATAACGGTGCATCCCAGGCCTGACGAGCGACATATAAGATATCAGGATGTTTACGACCTGAAAAAGATAGTGAAAACGGAATTCAATATAGAAGGCTATCCTTCTGAAAAATTCATAAAACTCGTGATGGATGTAAAACCCGAACAGGTAACCCTGGTTCCTGATCCGCCTGATGCTATAACTTCGAATGCAGGCTGGGATACAAAAAAGCATCAGGAATTTTTGCGCAACATTATTGGTGAGTTCAAAAAAAATCATATCCGGACTTCTATTTTTGTTGATCCTGTTGAAGAAATGATAGAATATTCGAAAATGACAGGAACTGACAGGGTGGAACTATACACAGAATCGTACGCAAAAAATTATCCGGTAAACCGGGAAGAGGCCATTTTTAGCTTTATCAAAGCCGCACAAAAAGCAAATGAAATGGGTGTTGGCCTGAATGCCGGACATGATCTGAGTCTTGAAAATCTGAAATATTTCAATGAAAATATACCCCTACTGCTCGAAGTTTCCATTGGCCATGCCTTAATATGCGATGCATTATATTTGGGTTTGGAAAATACTATTCAGCTTTACCTGCGCCAATTAAATTAAATTTCTATTTAGTTCAGCAAAAAGTTACTCTTAGTCAGATATTATGTTCATTTCTTTTGCTTTTCCAAAAGAAACGAACCAAAGAAAAGGAAAGTCTTAACGATGCTTCTGCCCGCTCTGAAAAAAACAAGAAAATCTAAAAAAGTAGTCCGCCGACCGGCGGAAACGTAAACGCCTTTTTTGATTTTCTAAGTTTTTTTCATTCACTGCCTCCGCCAGCCCGCCGTTAAGACAGGCCAACGCACCTTTGTTTCTGCGAAACAAATCGGATTGGGCCAATCGTTATTTTCATGTACATATTGAATAAATTGGCAATATTTAATTGTAAAAAAACATCCGAGTCAGCAGCTGTTGTTCTACTTTATTGCGGTATTGGAATTCGCACTCAGCCTGGCTGATTCTTCAAAAACAACGGTCAGCAGGGTTTGACCAACTGCTTTTAGCGATTTTTTGTCTACATTTTCAATATTATCCTGGGTGGTATGCCAATACCTGAAAAAACCGGTTTGGGTATTATCGTCATGATGAATAATATCAATGGTTGGGATTCTTGCCATTTGGTTTATAAAATAATGATCATCATTGATAGGATTGGTATGCCGGTTAACGAAATAACCACCATAGCCGATACGAGCTGCAGTATTCCAGACTTTATTCAAAATATCAGGAGCATTTTCAACCGATATGCCTTCTTTAGTGAATTGGGCATCGGCCACACCTACCATGTCGAGCAATATTCCATAATTGGCCTTATAATTGGGTTTGTGCAGATTTTTGGCCCAATACTGTGTGCCCAGTCCCCAGTTTTCATCTTTTTGGTGTTGGGTATCCCCTTTGGGTTCTCCGTAGTCTTCGGCATCTAAAAAGATAATATCCACACCGATATTAAGTTTGTTTTCCTTTAAAATTCTGGCTATTTCTATTAAAACACCCACGCCACTGCCACCATCGTTAGCTCCATCAATGGGTGTGCGGTGTTTGGCCGGATCTTCGTCCCAATCGGCATAAGGCCTCGAATCCCAATGCGAACACAATAATATTCTGAACGCCGCATCAGGATTAAAAGAAGTAATAATGTTGCTGATCTTTAATACAGTTCCATTATAAGCAACCACCTGGGCTTTCTGAACTACCACATCGTTCGAAAAGGTTTTCATTTTTTCGATCAGCCATTTTCCGCATTTATCGTGTGCCGGGGTGTTATTGACCCTCGGTCCGAAATCGGTTTGTTTTTTGACGAAATTATAAGCCGAATCTTCGTTAAATGCAGGAACCGATACCTGCACTGCTGTGGAATCTTTTTTTACTTCTTTGTTCTTATCAGCAGGGCTTCCGCATGAAACAAAAAACATAACAGGGATGGCTCCCGTTAGCATAATTTGAAGTAATTTTTTCATTAGAATTCTTTATGTATGGTCTTTGTAAAATGTATAATAATCTTCGAGCGATTTCGCAACCGGGATAAATGAAAAATCCAGGGCCTTTACAATTTTCTCATTCGAATATACCGAAATGCTTTGCGAGATACGTGCCGTATCTTTATTAAAGTCAGATTTTTTTCGACTGAAAACAGATTTCAGGGTTGCCAAGCGCCAGGCGATATCGGTCATGGTTTTCGAAGCTTTCCGATTGGGCTCTTTACCTCCTGTTAGGCGGGCTATCGTTGCCAACATATTGCGGAAGCTAATGTTTTCGGCCGAAATAATAAAGCTGTCATTCTTTATACCGCTGTGCATAAGCAGTACCATGGCTCTGGCCACATCACGCACATCCACAAAGCCGTTGGAACCGCCAGTGTAATATTTTAAACCCGATATAATCTGTTGAAAAAGCTTTCCGATACCTGTATTCAGTTTCCAGGGGCCAATAATGACCGAGGGATTCACAATAATGGTTTCCAAACCTTCGGCAATGCCTCTCCATGCTTGCAGCTCCGCCTCATGTTTGCTTTGCCCGTATATGGAATGGTTGTTTTTCTTATCCCAAACGGTTTTTTCGGTAATGAGAATATCTGTTCCCAAAGCGCCAATGCTGCTAACATGACAGAATTTTTTCACATGGGTTTTTATCGCAACATCAATCAGGTTGGCTGTTCCTTTTACATTATTGGCAAAAATGAAGTCGCGGTTTTTTGCTGAGAAAGTAACGGTGGCTGCACAATGATATATTTGATCGACACCATCAACGGCTTGCTGCAGCGAATCAATATCACCCAGGTCGCCATCTGCCCATTCTATGCTGTTGAATATATTTTCGTGATGGTAGTATGAAAAGATACTTTTTACAAAACCAATATCCGACGAAGGACGTTTCAAAGCCCTGACTTTTTGACCGTCATTCACAAGCTGCATCAGCACATGCGAACCTAAAAACCCCGAAGCACCGGTTACTAATATCATAATTTCTGAAATCAGTACAAAATTAGTCAATAATGGTCATTAATGGGAAGGCTTTTTGACTGTTAGGAAGATTGGTCATTGGTGGTCATTAATGGGAAGGCTTTTAGGCTATAGGCTTTTAGACTGTTAGGAAGATTGGTCATTGGTGGTCATTAATGGGAAGGCTTTTAGGCTATAGGCATTTAGGCTGTTAGGAAGATTGGTCATTGGTGGTCATTGGTTGTTATAAAAAATTTTCAATGCTCAATTTTCAACAAACAATTTTCAAGGGAAGAAAACCAACAACAAGATTTACCACAAAGGAAACACTAAGGAATTTTAAATTTTACCCTTTGTGAATACCTTTGAGGTCTTCGTGGTTAATTTTTTTTCCTCTATTCCCGAAGGCGGTTAATTTCTTTTTTTACCGCAAAGACCGCCAAGTTTTACGCAAAGGGTGCA
>CAYXXU010000067.1:0-25348 GCA_964469155.1 uncultured Bacteroidales bacterium | reverse complement strand
CATTTCGCATGTTTTTTTATGCAAAGTAAAAAAATAATTCTCACTCCTCAACTTTTCCGATTGATCCTAAAAAGGTTCATTATTGGGCAAGTTTTTATTAGTTATAAAGTTACTGCTATAAAAATAAGATAAATCGTCACGTAGTTCAGAAGGATTTAATGGATTAAAATTCGAATAAGGCATAAATGAAACAGCTCTACGATTGTTTATAAAGCTAGATTTATCCACTTGAATTATACCCCCAATGGCACTAAAGTCATTGGGTTTCCAGTTTGTAATTCCCTCTTCGGCATTTTCAATTATTGCTCCATTCAATAACTTCAATGTACCTTGCATACAGACACCTCCAATTGTCGATTGATGTTGGTTTGATGTCCCCCAAACCTCAATACCATGCCAAAATACATATTTTTCACAACCATCCACTGAAGTCAATTTTGTATTATCTAATATTAATACTGCGCCTTTATTAACAACTAATTTCTTATTCGTCTTAAACTTAATAATGAAGTCTTTTATGGAAACAGTGCATCCCGCAGGTATTTCTATATCATTTTCAATTCTAATCACACCATCCACACTATTGAATGGATTATTTCCAATACCAGGTGTCCATGTTAGGTTATCGCCTCCATATAAACTAGGCCAAGTATTGTACTCTAAATGATCAATGCAACAGTCTGGCGTAATAGAATAATAATATGAAGTATAATCACTCCCATCAACCTGATCTGCAAATAGTAGTGCTCTTGAGTTATCATCATAATCATGTGAATAAAAAACATTTAAATTTGATTGCCAAACAGATAATACAGGGTTTTCTGGATCCGAGATCCTGGATATTCCGCCAACATTATTATCATTAAATAAATAATATATCATACCATCTTTGCCAGTTTCAATTTCAGAATATTGGTATTTTGAAGCATTTCCGCCTCCTTGAATACTTAAATTACTTAAACCATTAAACCGATTATAGTAATACAATTGATTCTGCCCCGAATATGCAATAAATAAATTATTTCCGCCTGGTATATTATTTCCGCCCGGTGAAAATTCAAGTCCTTTAATTTGCTCATAATCTAAGTTCCCATCCGGTAACATTATATTTGCCTGAGAAATTTTCGAGCAGTTTTGATAGTCCAAAATAATAAAATTTACCATGGCTTCACTAGGTCCAGGATTAGTAATATTTTCTCTGCTACAAGTACCCATTGCCACAAAATAGCATGCTAATGGCCCATTATCTGTTGATATTTCTGACTCGATGACCTCTAATTCTGAATTTGATTGATTATGTGTTGCATTATTTGATAACCCATCAATACCTATGTTTACAGCATCCAAATTGTTGATTCCATTCGAACCAATATCAACAATTCCGTTTTGATCAACCTGAAAAACAAATAATTTATTACCTAACCTTAAAAAAAATCTTCTTGTATTATCTGCTCTAATATCTGAGATAGCCAAACCTTTATTAGCAAAATTATTACAAGGCTCTGGTCCAGGAAATAAATTTGATGACAAAGGGAGTCCTTCAGAAAGTATGATTTTATCCTCATTTATATATGTAATAGTTTTATAGTAAACTTGTACTGCACCAACAAAACCATTATGGTCAAATATAGAATAAATTATTCCAAATTTATAACATTCTCCAAAAAGAGGGAAAACAATAATTTCAGGGTCTAATGTTTTCGTCATATCTGGTTCAGGATAACCAAACCGATTAAATTGCGCGCCTGTTTGACTTATAATCAAATTATCGTGTACATAAGTTAACATATCTCCGCCCATTTGGTTTCCTTGTTCATCCAATAAGGGAAATGAGTTTCCATGTTTATTATAAATATTATTGTCCACAATAAAGAAGAGTATGGTTCCATCCTTATCATGAACTACTTGTTGACCAAACTTTGGATGTTGTCCCAAATATTTTTCATTAAAAGAATATATATTATCAGGGGCGTTGGCAAGTGCATGACTCAAATCTTCATCAATATGTGGATTACCTTGTACTCCACCTGGAAGCATTAATTGATAAGAAGGTAAATTTGATATTACCGCATTTGAATTATTTGTAAATTCAAGAATCTTATCTGGTCCAGTAAAAGATGTTGCACAAGGAATTGGCAATAGAATTGATTGGTTTTGGCATTTTGTAATAAAATTAATACAAATTACAAATGTTACCGTAATACAAATTGAAATGCATTTTTCTCTCATAAATATGATTTTTATCGAATAATTATTTTTTTAATAATGTGATTATTTCCCGAACTTATTTCTACAACATACATACCTTTTGCTAAATTTGACAAATTAATAGAGTAAAATTCAGAATTATTCTTGTTCACAACATAACTATTTACATTTTGTCCATTTAAATTATATATAGCCAATTTTATATCTTCTTCGGTAAATGATTTTAATTTTATATTTAATACGTTTATACATGGATTTGGGAATAAAATACAGTCAGTATTAAGATTTAAAACTTGTTCAAAACTTGAATAGCCGTTTGCATCAGTTTTAATTAAGTAAACATCATTGTTTCCTACAAAACTATTTGTATAACCAGAAATAATAAAGCCTCCATCATAGGTTTCTTGTATTGAGGTAGCCCAATCATCCCCCTCTCCCCCAAATGTTTTAGTCCAAAGTGTATCACCATTATTATTCAGCTTAATAATATAGATATCATTTCCACCAGCACCAAAGCTATTTGTTATTCCGGCTATTGCATATCCATTATCATAAGTCTTAATTATTTTACTAGCTCTATCAGAAATAGAACCACCATAGGTCTTAGTCCAAATTTCTTCTCCATTCAAATTTGTTTTTACTACGTAAATGTCATAGTTTCCAGCACCAAAACTATAAGTTGTACCACAGAATAAATAATTCCCATCAAAGTCTTCACAAACTGCATTAATTACATCATAAGATGTTCCTCCTAATATTCTAGTCCAAATAGTGTCCCCGATATTATTTATTTTCATTATATACCCATCTGTACTTAATGCACCTCCATTACTAATGCTTCCTCCAAGCAGATACCCCCCTCCACTTAACTGAATTATTGAATATCCTATATTATCATATTCTTTCTCAATAGACTTTGACCAAATTGTATCACCATTAGAATTTGTTTTTACATAGTAAATAGCTGAAAATCCATTGGCAAAACTGGACGAATAACCTGCTATTATATATCCATTATCTGAACAAACATCTATCCCAAAACTTCCTTCCTCCATGGGTCCGCCATATGTCTTAAGCCACAATGAATCACCTAATGAATCTATTTTCATAATAAAAGCATCAGATGCCCCGCTACCAAAGCTTGATGTTACTCCAGTAAGAGTAAAACATCCATTTGATGTTGTTTTTAAAGAATTTGCTGCATCCCAATTTAGTCCTCCATATGTTTTGGACCATTGAACATACCCTGAGGCATTTGTTTTAATCAGATAAATATCTTTATAACCGTTTCCGTAACTACTAGTAGCGCCGGCAATTAAGTACCCTCCTTCAGAAGTCTGGACAACACAATTACCTCCATCATCCTCACTGCCACCATAATGATTTTGAAACGTTATCTGCCCATAAGTAGTGTTTATTAAAATTGGAATTAAAACTAATAACAAGTTGATTATTTTCATAATATTCTGAAAAACTTTGTGATTAAAAATTGAATTATAATTTTAGACAAATTTATAAAGAAACAATGACATTTCTCAATGTTCATGCAAATTGTTTGTGCTTTAAAAATTAATAACTCTAAATTAATTCATAAAACCCCTGTCTATTAACCATTTCAGAACTTTTCAAACAAATTCATTTTCACTAAACCCAACATTATTTAGACAACTTCTGTCAAAATAATGCCCTCTTGTGTCAAAATTATCGAGCGACATGTCAAAATAACGCCCTCTTATGTCAAAATAAACCCCTCTTCTGTCAATATTATTGAGTGTCATGTCAAAATAATTCCCTCACGCGACAAAATAATTGATCCTCGTGTTAAGTTAATTCGTTGTCGTGTCAAAATAATTCACTGCCGTGTTAAAATAATTCCCTCGCATGTTCAAATATTTTCGTCTCGTGTCAAAATAATTCCCTCTCCGTCCAAAATAATTCAGTGTCGTGTTCAAATAACTTCTTGTCGTGTCAAAATAATTCCTTGCCTTGCTAAAATAATTGAGTGCCAAAAATGGTAAATTCAACCTAAATTCCAAATTTTTCCAATCTGCTTTCAAATGTCATAATCCCATGCCAACATATTGACTACCTGCTACAGTATATTTTTATCCTCAAATAAAAATGTATCTTTCCCAACCCAAATAACCAAAAACCAAAACACCTTATTTGAATTATTGGATTTTTAAATGTTAAAAATTGTTAAATTTGATAAATCTCACCTAAATTTTACTATCTTTGAAAAAAAACCAAAAATCATAAAATATCTAAATCTTAAGTCAAATGGATAATACAACCAACAATCAAATTCGAATGATTCGCACCGCAAAGCAAAATCTTGCTGATTTCAAAGAATCATCATGGACAGGCATTGTCGTTATTCAAAAATATTATGATCAATTAACCGATTCGGTTAAGGAAATCGACTTCCAGGAAAACATTCTGGCGGCTATGGACACAGGTCCTGCCAAGAAAAAACGAATTCTAAGGGGGCTTATGATTCATTCGGCACTGGGCATCAGTGGTTCCGCCTATTCATATGCCGACGACATAAGCGATACCACCCTCAAAGAAAACATGAACATCCGTCGTTCCGATTTTCCCAAACTTTCCGATGCCGAACAGGCCAACAAAGCCGAAATGATTTTTAATGTTCTGAGTCCCATTGTGGCATTGGTTCCCAATCCTCTCAAAGACTATATGGTCGAACAGCCAAATCTCGATGATCTCAAAACTCGTTTCACCGATTATCGCAATTATCTCAACGCTCCCAAACTTAACATAAATGCCGGTTCAGAAGCCCGCGATATAATCCGAAAAGAAGTTAAAAAAAGTATAGCCATTCTCGAAAAACTCGATCGTATCATCGAAAACTTCCATCAATCCGATCCCGAATTTTATGAAATGTACTTCAAATCCCGAATCATCCTTGATCTGGGTAAACGCTACCGCAAACCCATCAGTTTCATTTCTGGTAAAGTAATCCATTTCGAGACCGAAGAAAGCATCGTAGGTGTCAACATCTATTTTGTCGGCTTCGAAAAGAAATGTGTACTCAGTGATAACGATGGATTATATAATTTAGGAGCCTATAAAGAAGGTGAATTATTACTGATCGCCGAAAAAGAAGGTTTCAGCAAATACGAAGAAGTGATCATAATCAAAAAAGGCGAAGATCAGGAATTCAATATCGAACTCGAACCGCTTCCAGCCACTCCACCACCTGACGAACCTCCGGTATAAGGTTCGCTCTCAATACCAAAAAGGCTTGCATCTTTGCAGGCCTTTTTAATTTTATGAAATAAAAACATCATACAATTTCTGAGTCCACTCCGAAAAGTCATTATAAAATTTTTAGCCAAAGAATCGTATACTTATTAAAAATTAAATCCAGTTTAATTTTACAAAAATTGCAAAGACTGGCATACTTCCTAAACAGCAAATTCGCTGTCAATAAGTGATTTTTTCCAGAAAAAAATCACTTAATCTGTGTTGATTATTTTTGTAATTTTTTTCAATCTGTGAATCTGCGGCACTCTTTTCTTTTTTTTGTGTTTTTTTGAGTGGACTCGATATCTCATTTAAAATAATTCACCAATTCCTTCCACCTTTACCATAATTTGCTGATATTTGCAACTACAAACCCATTCTGATGTTCCATTCCGGTAAAATAAAGGTAATTTTTTGGTTCATCCTTTTCTTTTGCATTATAGCCACCTCATGCAATAAAGATAATAAAAACACCATTCGCGTCCAGGGCCGTGTGTTCGATCCCAACACCAACCGCTATGTAAGCGGGGTGTCCGTTGTTTTGGCCGCCAGCAAAGTAAGCTCGGGAGGCATATTCAGTTCGGGCTACGAAGACATTGCCACCATGACCACCGATGCCGACGGCAATTTCGCCTGCGAATGTAAAGAAGAAAAATTCTCAGGCTATCAGTTCACCCTTTCAAAAGATCACTATTTTGGCTTGATACAACAACTTACCACTTCCGACATTGTGGCCGGCACTACTTATTCGCCCACCTTTTCCCTGTATCCCGAATGTTTCATCTGGATGGAAGTCCGCAATATAATCCCTGAAACCATTTACGATCACATTTCTTACAGCTTCACCGGCGGCTCGCTTACCTGCTTTGAATGTTGCGACAACATACTGAATCACGGCTATGGGATGAACTTCGCAGATACCCTTATTTGTAAAACCCACGGAAATCAAAATGTAACCCTTAGCTATAATGTTACCAAAGGAGGAATCACCCAGCTTCATACCATCACGCATTATTGCAGCGCTTTCGACACCACAAAGTTTATAGTTTCTTATTGATCAATCAAACCATGCAAATCAGGGATATTGTAATGATAGGGGCAGGCAATCTCGCCACCAACCTTGCTTTGGCCTTATCCGGAGCAGGCAAAAATATTATCGCCGTCTACAGCAGAACCCTCGCGAATGCTAAAACCCTGGCCGATCAATGTCAGGCAAAATTCACAAACCAAATTGAACAATTACCCTCAACGGCCCACCTGTATATTATTGCTACTACTGATTCATGTATCAAACAACTTTCCGAAAAACTGGGCGATATAAAAGGCATTGTGGTGCATACCTCCGGAAGTATACCCATTTCTGTATTTTCCGATCATAGAAAGAACTATGGAGTATTTTATCCCTTGATGACATTCTCCAAACATAGCCAGGTAAGTTTCGCCGACATCCCGGTCTGTCTCGAAGCAAGTTCAGGGCGTGTATTAATAGCATTGCATCTTCTGGCGAAGTCCATTTCTAAGAATATAGTTGAAATATCATCCGAAAAAAGGAAGTTACTGCATCTGTCGGCTGTTTTTGCCTGCAACTTCACCAATGTAAACTATTCGATAGCTGAAGACCTGCTGCACCAAAACGGCTTATCATTCGACCTGTTAAAACCCCTGATTATCGAAACCGCCCATAAAAATGTATTGGGAAATCCTTCTGAAAATCAAACGGGGCCGGCTTATAGGGAAGATTATATCACCATGCACGAACAAATGCAACTATTAAAAGAAACGCCTCAATACAAAGAATTATACGAATTAATGAGCAAACTCATCATCACAATCAAACACAAAAATGACCAATTATAAAGAAATTCTCATCAATATTAACACCCTCATCTTTGATTACGACGGAGTGCTCACCGATGGAACGGTCTTAACCACCGAAAACGGCGATCAACTCCGGACGGGTTATGTAAGAGATGGTTATGCTTTGCACATGGCTATCAAAAAAGGTTATAATGTAGCCATCATCAGCGGAGGCACCTCTACTTCCATATTAAAACGCTGTGAAACCCTCAACCTGAAAGATGTTTATCTCTGCATAGGCAACAAAATTGAAACCTTTCAGCAATATCTGGCAGAAAAACAAGTTACCGCGGATAAGGTATTATATATGGGCGACGATATTCCCGATTATAAAGTCATGCAACTGGTTGGATTACCCGCCTGCCCTGCCGATGCTGCCGAAGAAATAAAATCCATCTCAAAATTTATTTCAGCCTATAAAGGGGGTCACGGATGTGTGCGTGATATTATCGAACAACTGATGAAAGTTCAGGGAAAATGGATGAATGATGATGCTTTTGAGTGGTAACCAACCTCCAACGACACCTTTTTTCCTTCCATAAACCTCAGGTTTTTTCCATATAAAACCATAAAACGGGGAAAAAAATACATGTATTTTTGAAAATAAAATCAAAAACGATTTTGTATCGCATTGATTTTAAAACACATCAATACTATTTCAAAAACTTTTCAAAAATTATTAACAAACTGCCAGAAAAACTTGTTTTTTTGAGAATATTATACATACATTTGAGACATTAAATTTAAACAACTAAAATTATGGGAAAAGTGTACACGCAAATTATCCGGAAACTGATATTATTACCAGTTATTTTTCTGGTTTTTCATTTTCAGGCGCAGGCCCAGGTTCCAACTACTCAGGATTGTTTAGGCGCCATAGCGGTTTGTCAATCAACTTATTGGGAACTAAATTCCTATAGTGGAACAGGAAATTATCCTTCTGAAATTAATCCAACCGGTGGCACTTGTTTATTAGACGGTGAAATTAATGATGTATGGTATACTTTTACAGTTATAACAAGCGGACAATTGAGCTTTGTCATTCAACCCAACAATAATTCCGACGATTACGATTGGGCATTATTTAATCTAACCAATGCGAGTTGTTCTGATATTTACAATAATTTGGGAATTCAGGTATGCTGCAATTATTCAGGAACTTCAGGAGCAACTGGGATGTACAATCCTGCCAATGCTACCTGCAATGCAGGAAGATATGATGAACCAATAAGCCCTACAACAGGAGTTGTTGCCGGTGAAACTTACGTGTTAAATATAAGCAATCCTTTTGGCACAGCAAGTGGATACAATCTGAATTTCTCTGCTTCAACTGCTTCCATTTACGATATTACACCTCCCACGTTTTTGTCGGTAAATACAGCAGCAATTTATTGCGGTGCCACCCAATTATCATTCAATTTCTCTGAAAATGTTCTGTGCAGCACCATAGCTACATGTGATTTCAGGCTCACCGGACCGGGTGGCCCTTATACCATTACAAATATTTCCGGTGCAGGCTGCGCTGGAGGAATATCAGAGGAAAACACTTTTACAATTACTTATTCACCACCAATTACCCAGTCGGGCACTTATAACATAGCGCTGGTCACTACCTGTGGATCAGTCACCGATCTTTGTGGGAATGTTGCCCCTGCCAATGATTTTGATTTCTCAGTTACCGCACCCGGTGCTTCCATCAGCCCGGCTTCGCCATCCGTTTGTCCTTCCGGATGCGTTACGCTCACTGCCAGCGGTGGAACAAATTTTACCTGGTCAGATGGCTTAGGAACCAATCCTGTGGTCAGTGTATGTCCATCCACGCCAACAACATATTATGTAACCGCCACCTCGGAAAGTTGCACCAGCACGGCCAGTGTTACAGTTAATATTTATCCGGTTCCAACAGTAACGGTTCCTGCAAATATTGTGGTTTGTAATAACGACAATCTGCCCGCCACCAATTTCACAAGCACGCCATCCGGTGGAACCTATGCCTGGACAAACGACAATACCGCTATTGGCTTGGCTGCCAGCGGAACCGGTGATGTTCCTGCATTTACAGCCACCAACACCGGATCCACTCCCATAACAGCAACCATTACCGTTTCTCCAACAGTAAATGGCTGTCCGGGAACTCCTTCAAGTTATACTATTACTGTCAATCCAACACCAACAGTTGTGGTTCCTTCCAGTTTTACCGTTTGTAATGGCGCCTTAGTTCCGGGTACGGTGTTTGCAAGCATACCGGCGGGAGGCACATATTCATGGACAGTTAGCAATACAGCTATTGGGTTGCCTGCAAATGGAACAGGCAATGTTCCCTCATTTACAGCAACGAATCCTGGATCGACACCAATAACGGCTACCATTACTGTGATTTCTACAGTTGATGGTTGTCCGGGGACTCCTTCCTCATACACCATTACAGTCAATCCAACACCAACAGTAGTTGTTCCTGCAAACTTTTCTGTCTGCAATGGAGCAACAGTTCCTGCTTCAGCATTTGCAAGTGTACCGGCAGGAGGAACCTTCACATGGACCAACAGCAATATTGCTATTGGATTGGGGGCAAGCGGAACAGGTGATGTTCCGTCATTTATTGCTACCAACCCGGGATTATCGCCAATTTCTGGAACCATTACTGTGACTCCCACAGCAAATGGATGTACAGGAACCCCTTCCACTTATACCATTACTGTAAATCCGACTGTGACGGTTAATGTTCCGGCAAGCTATTCCGTTTGCAATGGAGCAACCGTGCCGGGCAGTTCATTTAGCAGCCCATCGACAGGAGTTTTATTTACTTGGACAAACGACAATACTTCAATAGGACTGGGTGCCAATGGCAACGGCAGTGTTCCTTCTTTTATTGCAACTAATACCGGCACTACACCAATCACAGCCACCATTACGGTAACTCCGAGCATAAATACCTGTCCGGGAAATCCTTCAACCTATACTATAACTGTATATCCTACTACAACTGTGGTTGTCCCCGCAAACTTTGCTGTTTGTAACGGAGTAACCATTCCTGCAACGGCATTTAATAGCCCAACACCGGGAGCTATCTTTGCATGGACTAACAATAATACCGCTATAGGATTAGGTTCCAGCGGAACAGGTGATGTTCCGTCTTTTACAGCAACAAACACAGGAACTACTACCATTTCGGCAACAATTACTGTAACGCCCTCAATAAATACTTGTCCTGGGACACCTTCCACATATACTATCACCGTAAATCCGACAGTATCGGTTGTAGTTCCCGCAAACATTGTTGTTTGTAATGGAGCAACGGTTCCGGCGACAGCATTCACAAGCCCGACAACAGGTACTACATTTACATGGACCAACAGTAATACCGACATAGGATTGGCTGCAGGTGGAAATGGAAATGTGCCTTCATTTACAGCAACCAACACCGGAACTTTGCCTATTACAGCCACCATAACGGTTACTCCGTCGGCCAACAATTGTACCGGAACTACTTCCAGCTACACCATCACAGTAAATCCAACAGCAATGGTTGTGGTTCCTTATAATATTGTGGTATGCAATGGCGAAAATATTCCCGCCACTGCATTTTCAAGTCCTACACCGGGAACTACTTATACCTGGACTAACAGTAATACTTCTATTGGTTTGGCGGCAAGTGGTAATGGTGATGTACCAGCTTTCACCGCTACTAATACAGGAGCCTCACCGATCACAGCAACTATTACCGTAACACCCAGTGCAAACAGTTGTACAGGTACTCCATCTACTTATACCATAACCGTTAATCCAACAGCAACGGTTATCCTTCCGGCAAACATTGTTATATGCAATGGAGCAACGGTTCCTGCAACAGCATTTACAAGTCCAACACAGGGAACCACCTATACATGGACAAACAGTGATACCAGCATCGGGCTGGCTGCCAGTGGAATTGGTAATGTTCCTTCATTTACGGCCACCAATAATGGAACAGCCCCCATTACAGCCACAATTACTGTCACTCCAACTGCCAATTATTGCACCGGAACGGCATCAAGCTATACAATCACCGTTAATCCAACACCAGCAGTAGTGGTTCCTGCAGATATCGTGATATGCCATGGTGGTACCATCCCGGCAACCTCATTTACCGGTCCTGTATCCGGAACAACCTATACATGGACAAATAGCAATACTGCAATCGGGCTGGCAGCAAGCGGTACGGGAGACGTACCGGCTTTCACAGCAACCAACCCTGGAATTAATCCTATTTCCGCCACCATTACGGTAACCCCATCAGCCAATAATTGCACGGGAACACCTTCTTCATACCAGATAACAGTTAATCCGATACAGACCTCCAGCTTCACGGCCACAACTCCTGTTTGCGGTTTGGGAAGTTCTACGGTTTCTTATACGGGCACTGCAACCCAGGGAGCTACTTTCTCCTGGAATTTCGACGGAGGAACTGCCACCCCTGCAGGAGGAATAGAAACCTACACGGTTCATTGGTCAACACCTGGAATCTACAACATTACATTAAGTGTAACCATGTATGGCTGTACATCGAGCGTAACTACTCAAACGGTGGCTGTCAGTAATATTTCCCTCAATGCTATCACAACCGCCAATGTTTCGTGTTTTGGACTCTCTGATGGCGAGGCCACAGTCACCGCTATCAACGGTTTAGGTGATTATCTCTACCTATGGAATTCCAGTCCGCCACAGAGTACGCAAAATGCAGGCAATCTGCCGGCAGGCACTTATATTGTCACAGTTACCGATAGTGTTGGTTGCACACTGACCGATACAGTTGTGATAACCCAACCCAACCTGCTGACAGCCTCAGCTGAATGGTCGGAACAAGTATCCTGTCATAACGTGAGCGATGCAACCATCTCAGTCTTTGCACAGGGTGGAACCTTACCCTATACCTACGCATTGAACGGTGGCACACCACAAAGTTCGAATCTCTTCAGCAATTTACCGGGTGGCTCTTATACGGTTTTAGTGACCGATGCACACGGATGTACCACATTGGTGCAGGAAATTTTTATCATCAATCCTGACTCTATCACAGCAACCTTTCTCTATTATTCAAATGCGAATTGTTTCGGAACCACAGGCGGTTCAGTGGAAGTAGTCCCTGCAGGGGGAACTCCATATTACAACTATTTATGGTCAAATGGTGCTACCTCTGCCAAAATTGATGAACTGGCCAGCGAGGTTTTCACAGTTACTGTAACTGATACCAGAGAATGTACAGGGGTCTTCTCCATCGAAGTGCTGCGAGATCCCAAGGTTGATCTGGATATACCCAATGCATTCTCGCCCAACGGTGACGGGAAGAATGACAAGTGGATACTCAAGAACCTGGAATTATATCCTGAAAACGAACTGGTGATCATCAATCGTTGGGGGAACGAGGTTTATTCAGTGAACGGGTACCTGAACGATTGGGATGGAAGTAATCTGAACGAAGGAACTTATTTCTATGTCCTTAAGGTGAACATGTGTTACGATATGACCACATTAAAAGGGTATATAACCGTGTTACGATAATAATCAATATAATAATAATCCAAAAAAACAAAAACCATGAAAAGAATAATCAGTATTTCAGTTTTGGTAATTATTGTATTATCAGGCTACGCTCAGCAAACTACTCCGTTCAGTCAGTATATTTTCAATTATATGCTAATCAATCCTGCCTACGTGGGAACCAAGCAGCAGCATAACTTAAATGCTACCTATTCCTCGCAATGGACAGGCTTCAAAGGGGCTCCCAGCACTCAAACCATAAGCGCCGAAGGACCTATTAACAAAAGCATGGGCTATGGGGTTCATTTTATCAACGACCGCATTGGTGCCCAATATCAGCAGGGTTTGTTTGGAAGTTATGCTTACTTTATTAAATTCAGCGATAATTGGAAACTATCACTGGGACTGGCGTTAGGGCTCTCTAACTTTATGATAGATGGAACGAAATTAACCACCGGCGAAGGCGATGATCCTTCCGTTCCCATCACAAAAGTTAGTAAGGTAAGATTCGATTCGAAGGCAGGGTTGTTCTTGTATTCCAGAAGATTTTATTTTGGATTTTCGGCCTCCGACCTGCTGGCCGATGTTAAAAAAAGTGAGGACCTGATTGTTGCCAAACCTACACGACATTATTTTGTAACAGCCGGCTATGTATTCGATGCCGGTAAGAGCCTGAAAATAAAACCCAGCTTTTTGCTTAGGGAGGACTTCAAAGCGCCGACCAACATAGATGTAAACCTTTTCTTCCTGATCAAAGAAAAAATATGGCTGGGAGCCAGTGTTAGAATGGGTGCCAGAATATTTAAAAATCCAGAATTTGACAAGACACTGAAATATAAAGATGCTTTGGTATTTCTGGCCGAATGGAATATAACCCGGAGTATAAGGTTAGGTTATGCCTACACCTGGACACTTTCTGCCCTTAGCGGTTATTCAGGACATGAAATCGAACTCGGGTTCTCTTTCCCAAAGAAAGACGGATCAAAAATGAAATCACCCAGATATTTTTAATTTAAAAACACACAAAGCTTATGAAAACAAAACTATTCAAAATGAAAAATATTGCACTGTTCATTTTTGTTTTTCTGATCGCCGGCAGCGCCTTTGCACAGAACAATCTGCAGAAAGCGCAGCAAATGGTTTTAAATTACGAGTATCAGAAAGCTATTGACCTGTTTAACGATTATTTCAAAACCAATACCCCCGCCATTGACGATGCCCGCAGCCTGGCCCAGTGCTACATGATGGTGAATGATCCGAAGTCGGCAACCGAATGGATGGGAAAAGTGGTTGCTTACAAAGATGCCAAAGCATCAGATAAACTCAATTACGCCTACCTGCTGAAATCTGAAGGGCAATATGAAGAGGCTATAACTCAATTTAAAGCTTACAAGGCAATGGTACCTGCCGAAAGCGATCAGGTTGACAAGTGGATTGAAGCCTGCAAAAAATCTGAGAAATGGATAGAGAAACCTACCTATTTCGATATCGCGAATGCACAGGCTTTTAATACATCGAAATCTGAATTTGGGCTGATACCTTTCGAAAAAGGGTTCATTATCACCTCCGAAAGAAAACTGGAAGGCGTTAAATACAGCAAAAACGAACTGTATGCCGCTACTCTTAATCCTTACTACAAACTTTATTATGTAGATACCGATAAAGGGGGAAATAACCTAAAAGAAATAAAACCCATTTCGGATCTGAACAACAATTATCACAACGGACCAGGAATATTTACCACTGCTGATCAAACCATTTATTTTACGCGTACTAAAATGGTGAAGGTTCCTAAAAAACCTCTGAATCCCGATCCTACCAATTGGTTCGACCTTTCCAAATCGTCGGAATATGTGAACCGCCTGACAATTTATACGGCTATATACAGCAACGGCAAATGGACCAATATTCAACCTTTTGTCTGGAACAAACCCGAAGAATACTCTATTGGTCATCCGGCCATATCGCAGGATGGGAATGTGATGTATTTTGTTTCAGATATGCCCGGAGGAATTGGCGCTACGGATATTTATTACTGTGAAAAAAACAATGACGGCAGTTGGGGCAAACCTGTAAATTGTGGAAGTACTATCAATACCAATGGTAAAGAAATGTTTCCGTATGTGGATGCCAGCGGTACCTTGTTCTTTTCAAGCGATGGTTTGCAGGGGTTAGGTGGACTTGATATTTTTGCTACCAAAGGCAGTAAGAGCAACTGGTCGACTCCCGAAAACCTGAAGTTCCCGCTAAACTCTTCAAGAGATGATTTTTCTATCTATTTCACCGAGATTGGTAAAGCCGGTTTCCTGGCTTCTAACCGGGGCGGTGGTCTGGGAAGCGACGATATTTACAGTTTTGTAGAAAATCCTCCTAAGAATTTAATCCTTTCTGTTGTTTCCAAAGAAAAACTCGAAAACAACAAGGTGGGCCCTCTGGCAGGCGTTGATTTGGAAATCGTGAATCAAACATCGGGTAAAACCAAAAAATATACCACCAAAGCCAACGGCATACTGTTCGAAACGGCCGATTGCGGAACCACCTACGAGGTGAGAGGCAAGAAAGACGGTTATTTGTCGCAGATGAAAACGGTAGAAGCCAAATGCGAAACCCGTAACGATACCCTTGTGGTGGAACTCACTTTCGACAAACTGGTGATTGAACAGCCCATTGCGCTCTACAATATCTATTATGACTTCGACAAATCGGATATCAGACCCGATGCAGCCGAAGAACTTGACAACCTGGTGGTGGTGATGAAAGAGAATCCTCAGATAGTAGTTGAACTGGGTTCGCATACCGATTGCCGCGGCTCCAACGAGTATAACAACACCCTTTCGCAGAAACGTGCCGATGCCGCCGTGAATTATATCGTAAAGAAAGGTATCGAAAAGAAACGCATTACTGCCAAAGGTTATGGTGAAACACAACCAGTGAACAAATGCACCGACGGCGTTAGCTGCACCGAAGAAGAATACCAAATGAACCGCCGCACCGAATATAAGGTAATAGCCGTGGATAAGACAATTAAAGTGAAGAGCCAGCCCAAAACACCCAAGAATATTGTAGGAAAATCGGCCGCCAAAGCTGGAAAACCCAAATATCACGAAGTTGCCACAGGCGAAACCCTTTACAGTATTGCCAACCTGTACAAAACCACTATCGACAAACTGAAACAACTGAACAACTTGCCGGATAACACCATTATTGTGGGGCAGAAACTGAAGTTGTATTAGGAAGTCAGAATTCAGAAGTGAGAAATCAGAATTATTGCATTCTGAATTCATAATGCTGCAATCATTATTAAAAAAAGGCCTGCGTGATAAGCGCGGGTCTTTTTGTAATGAACCTTATAATGTGTAAGATTATCAGTATCCGGTTCAGGGTATAATGCTATGAGAAAATACTATCCGTAAGTTAGTTTGGCTTAACCTTAGTTTGGTTCGCCTTGAACTATGTTTGGATTCCCTTAACCTATGTTTGATTTTTGTAAAACTATGTTTAGTTTACCTTAAACTATGTTTAGTTTGGTTTAAAATAAGTTTTTTTTTAGTAAAACTAAGTTTATTTTTCCTTAAACTATGTTTGGTTTACCTTAAACTATGTTTGGTTTGACATAAAACAGGTTCCGTTTGGCTTTTCAAAAACATATTTTTCACAAAATGTGATAGTTGTATTTTCATTAACCAAACATGAAATGACAAAATAGGGCATCACCTTGTCCTATGTCACCGTTTTCACTACCCAACACGATTTGTTTTAGTTCCCTCCCCCGTACTCACTCTTTATGGTAATATAGCCCGGGTACATTATGGCCGAATTGCCGATCATGATGGTAGGTTTTGCTTTCACGGCAATACGGGTGGGGCGGCTGCCATAGCCGGCCAGGTTGAGTCCGAAGTTGACTATGCTTTTGGCCGATTGTCCTGAAAGCACTTTCGCCAGATCGGTGGTCACCTGTATGGGAAAAATGCCTGTACCATTGTTGGGTGGGACCTCAACGCGTTTGGTGGTAGAGCCGTTGGCCATTTCAATATCGTCGATCAGCAGAATCCAGTCGAGTTTGTTCAGGGCGGCCATCTGGGGGTTGGGATTTTTGGCTTCAATGTTCACTGTCAGGTTCAGGGGTAGAGTTCCCTTTGCCACGGCGGCCAACAGATTGACTCCATCCATAAGTTTCAGGTCGGTGAACGAATTGATCTTGCTGACATCAACGCCAGCCATGTTGATATCGTTCACATCCGACACACGGAAATCACAGTTCAACAGGTTGGTCAACTGCTTCACCTGGGCGCAGGAAGCTAACACCATCACAACGGCAACAAATAATATTTTACGTTTCATAGAACAGGCATTAAAAAAAAACGTCTGATTTATCCCTTTGTGGTCATAGTGTCTTCTTTGTGTCCATAGTGGTAAAAAAAACATTAACCACAAAGATCACTATGAATGCACAAAGGACACAATGATTCGAAAAACGAATAATCTACCTTTGTTTAATCACAAGGTTATCGATACCGTTCTCTTCGAATTCCTTCACGTATTTCTCGCTGATGGGGTCTATCATATCGATACGCTCCTCGTTGGTAAGCTTGTCGGCCTTTTCGCCCAGTTTAGCCTCTAGGTCCTTATTGGCCATGCGATATATCAGATGATCCCAGAAACATTCTTCTTCATAATCATCCACGATCTCAACCACTTCTTCGTCGAAAGCGGCCGACGGCATATACAGGTTCATTTCTTTATCAAAATCAACCAGGCTTCCATGACCTACTTCTTTTGCTTTTGAGAACAAAACCTGGATCAGGTCGTTCAGCACCATGTTTTCGGGTTCGTCTATCACCCATTCGCCGATATAGACCAGCCTGATGAGTTCTTTATATTGTTCGGGCGATAATTCGAGATTTACTTTTTTCATAATCTTTGTATTTTAAGGTTAATATTTAAATGAACTTCGATATTCTGAGTGAATAAAGGTACATAATTTTTCAGAGAAAGCTTACTTTATTTTTCCGTTCACTATTTGCAATATTTCTGTTTCCGTGTCTTTGGCCTTTTGTTCAATAGCTGCACCTTTTGCAATAATTTCATTGGCAAAATCCTTATCCTTTAAGCCCGAAGCATTGATCTTAACATTCAGAAAAGCTCCCATAACCGCCGAACGGGCACACAAGGCTCCTACCCCGGCATCGGTAACCGAATTGGGATTGCCCACCTCAGCCATGGCTTTTATGATCTCCATGGATGCAAAGGCTTTTTCCATAGTAACGAAAGGAATTTCGGTGGCATAGCGCGTGGCATCCTGAATGGCCTGATTGCGGGCGGCCTTTTCTTCCTCCGAATTCTTAGGCAAACCGAAAGCATCCATTATCTTGTTGAAAGCATTGGTATCCTCATCCACCAGGAACAACAATTCGTCCTTGATCTTCTGGCCTTTTTCTGCCCAGGAGGAGAATTCTTCCCAACGCTCATCCCAACCGGCTTTGTGCGACGAAAGATTGGCCACCATGGTTGCCAGGGCCGCACCCAACGCACCCATATAAGCCGAAATAGAACCTCCGCCCGGGGCCGGTGACTCAGAAGCAGTTTCGTTGGCAAAACCTTTGCAGGTAAGATTGATAAGTTTCTTAGAAACTCCGGCATCCATATCTTCCAGCACATATTCGATGATCTTTTCGCGTGGATTGAAAGGTTTCAAATCGTCGAGGCCGAGCGATTTCACCGCTATCTTTATCAGTTCATCGTCCGAAACTCCCACGGAACGCTTCTGTTTTTTCAGGAAGTATTTTCCGGCATCCAGCATTGCCTTCAGGGGTATCAAACCCACCAGTTCCGAACCGCTCACACGCATACCGCGTTCCTGTGCTTTTTTGCACGATTCCTCGAAAGCCAAATGAACCGGTGTGATACTGATATTGGTAAGATTGATGGAAACCTGGGCTATGCCATATTCTTCTATAAACCAGCCTATGGCTTTACAGGCCTTTAGCGAACCGGGTATATTGATCTGTTTGCCGGCGGCATCCTTCATGATCTTTCCCGTAACGGGATTGCCTTCGCGCATGGGACGTCCTTTTTCGCGAATATCAAAAGCCACGGCGTTGGCACGACGGGTGGAAGTGGTATTGAGATTGATATTATAAGCTACCAGAAAATCACGGGCTCCCACGGCGGTTGCTCCGGCACCCGGATTAAATTTAGCCGGACCAAAATCGGGTTTCCAGAGAGGATCGGCAAGTTTTTTCGACAAACCTTCGTACTCGCCCGATCGGCAGTTGGCGAGATTGCGGCGTTCAGGGGTGAAAGCTGCATTTTCGTAACAATACACAGGGATATCCAGTTCGTTGCCCACCTTTTCGGCAAGTTGACGGGCATATACCACAGTTTCGTCCATAGTAATCCCCGAAATGGGAACAAAGGGACACACATCAGTGGCTCCCATACGGGGATGCTCGCCTTTGTGCTTGCTCATATCAATAATTTCGGCGGCTTTTTTTATCCCGCGGAAGGCTGCTTCCACCACTGCATCGGGCTCGCCTACAATAGTAACTACCGTGCGGTTGGTGGCCTTGCCCGGATCAACATCGAGTAGTTTCACTCCTTCAACCGTTTCCATCTGATCGGTAATCTGTTTGATAATTCCCATATCGTTTCCTTCGCTAAAATTCGGGACACATTCTACAAGTTGTTTCATCGTATTGGTAAATTTTAATTAAGTTTGCCAAAATTAATAGTTTGGCGGAATGTAAACTGTGTTTTTCTGAAAAAATACGAACTTTCGTTCCACTTTGGAGTGTAACTTTATTAACAATAACCCGATCCAATGACCATCAGTGATTTTCAACAGCTTTGCGTTCATGGCATAGGTAACAAACTCAGCGATGAACCGAATTTATATTCAAGAGCACCTTATGATATCAGGAATGAAGATACGCGGCAATCACTGCTGAAGTATTTCACCTCATCGTTCAAAGCGGAGGAGTTTTTTCGCTTACAACATACGGGCGACCTCGAACTGAATGAAGTTTTCTCTTATGTTTCAAAGATCTTTGAAAACCCGGAAGACATTTATGAGCAGAGCAAAAACATCTGTAAACATCTGTATGAACAGACCAATCATCCGAAAATAAAATCGGGCGAACTGTACGTGGTATATTTTAAGGATTGCCTTATCGAAGACGAACAAGCCGATGCCATCGGCATATTCAAGTCGGAGAGTAAAGAGATATTTCTGAAGGTTTTGCACGAAGGCGGCAACTTTAACATTAACAGCGAGGAAGGTATTAGCATCAGTAAACTGGATAAGGGATGCCTGATTTTCAACACTGAAAAAGAGGAAGGCTACCTGGCACTGCTGGTCGATAATCCTGGCAAGGGAAGCGAAACCCAATACTGGAAAAATGATTTTCTGAACCTGAAACCCCGTAACGACAACTACCATCAGACCCATAACCTGCTTAGTCTTTGCAAGAATTTTGTGGTGGAAAAACTCCCCACCGAATTCGAAGCCAGCAAAGCCGACCAGGCCGACATGCTGAACAAATCGGTTAAATTCTTCAAGGATAACGAAACCTTTAGCATGGACGAATTCACCGGAGAAGTGATGCAAAATCCTGATGTGATCAAAGCTTTTAACGACTACAAACACGAGTTTACAATCGACCGCGATATTGAGATCTCAGATGAATTCGACATTTCGGCACAAGCCGTAAAAAAACAACAGAGGGTTTTTAAAAGCGTTATCAAACTCGACAAGAACTTTCACATTTATGTTCATGGCCACCGCGAGTATATTGAGCGTGGTTACGACGAAGCGGCGGGAATGTATTATTACAAAGTGTTTTTTAAGGAAGAATCCTAAACTTGTAACGCAAAGTCAACTGCAGCCAGGGCATGCAGTTCGGTCGTATCGAATACCGGAACTTTTACATCAGCCTGTTCAATGATTAGTGGGAGTTCGGTACATCCGAGGATTATCCCTTCAGCACCCTGAGAAATTAAGTTAACAATAAGGCCCAGTAGATAGCGTTTTGTTTCAGGGTTGATAATGGCTTTGAACAGTTCTGTAAAAATTATTTCCATGATCCTGTCCATTTCTATTTCTTCAGGGACAATTATCTGTAACCCTTCCCGGATGTATCTGTCCTTATAAAAATCCATTTGCATAGTGGGTTTGGTGCCCATCAATCCAAGTTTCGAAACATTTTTCTGCTTAATCAACGGAAAAATTGAATCAACAATATGAATCAAAGGAATGGAAATAGCATCCTGAACCAATGGAGCAAACATGTGCATGGTGTTGGCACACATTAAAAGGCAATCGGCACCGGCTTTCTCAATCATTTTAGCAGCCTCAACCATCATTTCCCCTATCTCGTGAAAGGCATTTCTGTTGATACGCTCTTCAACTTCGGCAAAATCGATGGAGTATAATAACAATTTTGCGGAATGATTATTCCGTAGCCTTGATTCTACCGCCTCGTTTATGATCCTGTAATATTCAACGGTAGATTGCCAACTTGTTCCCCCAATCAATCCTATTGTTTTCATTTTATTTCTGTATTTTTCCTTTCAGGATAACGGTTTCCACTTTGTTGCTTCCAAAAGCATACGGCATAAAGTGATAGGAGGAGATGGGTTTTGTGATAAATACATTAGCCGTTTTTCCAACGGCAATACTACCCAGTTCCTCAGAGACACCCATAGCGTAGGCCCCATTCAGGGTGACTGCATGTATGGCTTCTTCGGGAAGCATTTTGTATTTAATGCAACCCATGGAAAGTATCAACTGCATATTACCGGAAGGTGATGATCCCGGGTTAAAATCACTTGCCATTGCCACCGGAAGTCCGGCAGCGATCATTTTTCTGACCGGGGCATAAAGCATTCCCAGAAAATAGGCGGAACCGGGAAGTAGGGTTGGCATCGTTTCGGAATGCAACAGACATGCTATCTCCTCATCGCCTGTAAATTCAAGATGATCTACCGACAAGGCATTATATTTTACCCCGGTTTGAATTCCGCCGGAATAAGCCAGTTCGTTGGCATGTATCTTCGGACGCATGCCGTATTTCATACCAGCCATCAATATTCTTTCGGTTTCCTCGACGGTAAAGAATCCCTTATCGCAAAACACATCAATATAATCGGCCAGTTCTTCCGTAGCCACCATTGGGATCATTTCATTTATGATCAGATCCACATAATCTCCTTGACGGCCTTTGTATTCAGCAGGAACAGCATGGGCTCCCAGAAAAGTTGATTTAATGGTCAAATGACTTAGTTCTTTCAGTTTCCTGATTACCCGAAGCATCTTTAATTCATCTTCTGTGGACAACCCATAGCCGCTTTTAATCTCGACCGCACCAGTACCCAGCATTTTTATCTCATCAAGTCGCAACATCGCCTGCCTGACAAGTTCCTCTTCGGATGTTTTGTGTAAAAGAAGGGCAGAGTTCAAAATTCCTCCGCCTCTTTTGGCAATTTCCTCATACGTTAAGCCTTTGATCTTGTCCACATACTCTATCTCCCGGCTTCCGGCATAAACCAAATGAGTGTGTGAATCGCAAAACGAAGGAAAAACCATTTTTCCGGTTGCATCAATTATCTTATATTGTTTTAGGCTTTCATAAATTGTAACATCGAAACCGGACATCGTACCAAAAGCAGAGATTTTCTCGCCTTCTATCAACAGGTAAGCATTTTTAATTGTATTTAGTTTAGACATTTCTGCCCCGGATACTTTTAACCGGGTCTTTATCACATCCGGCTCAACCAAAACAAGTTCTTTGATGTTTTTAATAAGAATTTTCATAATGAAGCATTAAAATTTTATGTGCAAGTCAGACAACTATAAATTAGGGTGCAGGGTAGTTAATTAATCGTTAATCAGCAATATTAAGCTGGTGCAACCTTTTTTATTACAAAAATATTACTATTTTTGGAAAAAAAACACGCAAATTTATGAAACGTACTGTTCTCATTTCCATCTTCTTATTATTCACTATTTCAATTCAGGCAAAAAAAGTCGAACTGCAAACTGCACAAAATGTAGGTCTGACTTATTATTACGAACATGTTAGCCAGTTTGTTCCTTTAGAATTGAAAGCATTGAATATAACATCTGTTTACACAGAATTTGAAAACTCAGTACCAATCTACTATGTTTTTAACATCAATAGTAATGGGTTTATTATTGTAAGTGCTGATGATATTGCTACTCCGGTATTAGGATATTCCTATGAATCGGATTTCAAACCAAATGCAGTGTCTCCAAACTTACAATTTTGGTTAAACTGTGTTAAAATGACGATTGTTGACGCAATCACAAATAATTATGCTGCAACCAATGATATCAGCAATTCATGGAATTTTTACATGAGCAGAACGGCAGACAACCTGAATATAAATAAAGATAAAGTAGTTGCTCCGCTACTTACCAGCACCTGGGATCAGGGAAAATACTATAATCAATATTGCCCGGTTGCAACCGGTGGTCCTGACGGAAGAGCTTTGGTAGGATGTGTGGCTGTAGCTATGGCTCAGGTGATGTACTATTATCGTTTCCCAGCACAAGGATTAGGCACCCATGGAGGAATAAACTATGGTACGACCACTTATAACTGGGACAACATGCTTGATAATCTTGGAAATTATAACGATGGAGTTGCTACCATATTATATCATGCCGGTAAAGCGGTAGATATGAGTTATGCTGCCGATGGCTCCGGCGCGAATACTACTGATTGCCCTTCAGCATTGAAAAATTATTTCAGATATAACAGTACCTGCGCCTATGGTTCTAAATATTTATACAATACTACCACCTGGACTAATCTCCTGAAATCAAATCTGGATGCAAGGCATCCTTTGATATATTCAGGAACTGACCCAGCTAATGGCGGCCATGCCTGGAATTGCGATGGATATGATGCCAGCAATAACTTTCATATGAATTGGGGTTGGAGCGGATATGCCAATGGTTATTTTGCTATTGATAACCTGACAGCGGGAGGATTTAGTTTTACGAATTATATCGGAGTGGTTTATAACTTCTTCCCTCCAACTACAAGTTACCCATATAATTGTACCGGAACTAAAACCGTTAGCTACATTACCGGAACCATCGAAGATGGCAGTGGTTCAGGAGATTATCAGAATAATCAGGATTGTTTATGGCTTATCGATCCTACAGAAACCGTTACCAAGATCACATTAAGCTTTATCAATCTCTCGACCGAAGCAACCAATGATATTATTACTGTTTATGATGGCAACTCAACTTCTGCTTCTGTTTTGGGAACATACTCAGGCAGTACGCTTCCCAATGATATCACATCAACAGGCCCGCAGATGCTGGTTCGTTTTCAAACCAATGGATCTACAGTTGCCAATGGATGGAAAGCATCCTATCGATGCTCTTACCCTTCCTATTGTAGCGGAGTCACTACGTTAACTGATCCAACCGGCAATATTAATGATGGAAGTGCAACGGATAATTACTCTTATAATCATCTTTGCAGATGGACCATTAGTCCTGCCAATGCGGTTGCTATTACTCTGAGTTTTTCGGCATTCGACCTTGCTACCAACGATTCCTTGCGCATATACGATCAGATTACCAACCAAAAAGTAGCCGCATATTCAGGGACATCCATTCCTGCCACAGAAACTTATAATACAAGTAAGCTTTTGCTGATGTTTAAGACTGATGGATATTTGAATTCGCAGGGATTTGATGCTGCCTATACCTCGACTTTGTCAGGAATGGAAGAGAACAATGGGCTGAAACAATTCTTGGTTTTCCCAAACCCTGCAAATACTGCCCTGAATATTCAATTTATTTCTGAAAATAACGAAACTTTTAGGATAGTATTAACTACAATCACAGGCCAGACCGTTTATGATGAGATTGTAAATAATTTTTCCGGTTTATTCAATAAATCATTACCAACTCTGTCCTTTTCAAAAGGTGTTTATTTACTCAGAATTCTTGGAGAAAAACAGAGTATACACCAAAAAATCATCATAGAATAAACTAAGTTACCGGATAAAGCTGAAGTAATTTGTCTAAGTTTTTCATCTATCCATCGAGTATGAAAAAGATTATTTTTATCCTGCTTATAATTCTTAGTGCCCCTGCATTCACTTATTCAAAAAGTATCACCAAAAATCAGGCGTTACTGGCAGGTAAGAATTTTTATTTCGAACATATTAATTATTATAGACCAACTGATTTCAAGACCATCCATATTGATCAGATTTATGAAAAGAAAACAGGATCAACCATTTTATACTATGTGATCAATTTCTCTTATCAGGGTTTTATTGTTGTTTCAGGTGATGACAGGATTACTCCTGTTTTATGCTATGGTTATGAAAGTAGATATTCAGAACTTGAGCAACCTCCTGCTTTTAGGCTTTGGATGTTGGATTATGAAAAACAGATCAAAATAATTATTGATAACGATTTGCAACCTCGACCCTCTGTGGCAGATGAATG
>CAYXXU010000066.1:0-25421 GCA_964469155.1 uncultured Bacteroidales bacterium | reverse complement strand
CAGCAATAGTAATTAAGGAATGAATTTATCAACTACATTTTAGAATAGAGCCAAAACTGATTATTTTGGGTAATTGGTTTTGCTAAAGCCAAGAAAATTGGATAACCAGGAGCAGTATTGCAGTTCATGGCAGGATTGAAATGCAAAAAATTAAAAGATGCAAATTCATTTGCTACGAACAAATATCTTAGAGAGTCAGAAATTTGTTGATAGTCGTATATAATCATATCGGAGATGACCAGGAGTATGTGAATGCTAGCTATAATAACGAAATATTTTTTCTTCATATTGCACTAATCCGAACTCAAAATCTATTTTTTATAAGAATTACCAATAATTATTGGTTTTTCGAAGGTCCATTTACAAACTCTTACAAAAGTTTAATTTCAGTTGTATTTGTTAACAAAGGTTTTCAGAACAAATTTAAAAAAAAATATCATAATGGTAAAAAAACTATTGAAGTCCAATTATTGACTTTTAGGACGGATAGAACATTTGTCTGAACTTACAGAAAGTTCTTGGTGGCTTGGTCCCTTGGTGGCAAAAAAACATGCAATAACCATATTCTGTGCTTTTTAACAATCTTTTAGTGAGCCGACAAAGAAGACCGCAATGCACTATAAAATCCACCTGGACCCATATTAGAATCCCTAAGCGAATGACCGGGAGTGTCGGGATAATTTATTCCCCGTCGCTCAGTAGCGAAACTTTGCATGTGCGAGAGACTTTTTGAAACCTCCTGGCTCTGCTGCGGGGTAGTTCGTTTCCTCAATTTGCCTGTCTTTAAAATTGCTTTATGCATTTTGGATTGTAACCACTATCAGACATCATTGCGAAAGCATCAACTGTCATTGTGTAAGTCGTAGATGTCATTGCGGGAACTTCAACTGACATTGTGTCACTGTAAGACATCATTGTTAAACCGACAAACATCGTTGTAACACCCAACACATGTCATTGTATCAGTGACAGACGTCATTGTTTAACCTCAAACTGTCATTGTTACCTGCTAAGACGTCATTGTTTAATCAACAGACATCATTACACGATGGGCAGACATCATTGCAGGCATTTATGTAGGCTTTCGTCTATAGAGGAAGAAACCATTGTTTCGGGAAGAACCGGAAGGGGAAACATAATCTGACAATTTTATCAATTCATAACTTCATTTTTTTGTGATTCATTTCACTTCTTTCAGTAATTTTTTCTCTTTTTGGATCAGATGAAATGTATTTACAATAGAAACCAGAAAAAAAGGAATGGCGAGTATCCTATACCTGACTAAGGCTCCAAAATTGGCAGTAGCCAATCCTACTGAAAATGCAAATAAAATTGAAAATATTAGTGAAAACAGAATTAAAGGTTCTTTTATGATAACTTTATAAACAGCTCTTATTCCTATACGAAACAAAAGATAAAGGGTTAATAACAAAATGATTGCATTTTCAATGCCGGAAAAAATAGTGACGATGTTTCTTGCCTCCCAAATAAAAGGTCGAAAAAGGCCTGCTATTATGGCAGCAGGAGCTTTTATCAAAACACCGGAAACACTGGCATCAAATTTACCAATATCGTAAAAATTTGTACCGTACTGTTCTGAACGAACAAGGTCCTGTTGCACAATCTGGGCTTGTTTTAAAGCTCCGGAGGAAGAGCCATAAACACCAAGTTTACTTTGTGATAAAGACAAGATTAAAAACCCAAATGCAATACCTCCTAATAATAAACTCGGAGCAGCAAGAATGCGAACTACTTTATTGTTAATTTTCTTAATGTACAAATAGCTTGCCCAAAACATGGCAGGAGGTAAAAGTGCGACAAAAATATAGGGTTTAAGAGTTAAAATAATAATGGCATTTAGTATTAACATCAAAAAATTAGTAAAAAATCGCTTTGGCTCTATAAAGCAATAATATATATTAGTGACCAGCCAAAGTGAACAGGCCAGAGTAAAAGAATCTTTCATTACACCACTTCCCCAAAACAATACTGAAGGGATAAAAAGTACCGATATTGCATTCCATTTGGTATTATCTGGATAAAACTTGCAAACCAATAAGTAAAATTTCCATATACCCCGGAAAAAAAAAGTGTTTAGCAATAGTAATGACGGAAGCCAATAATTAAACCCAATAACCATAAATGGTGCAGTAAAACGGAAAACACCGGCAGAGTCTCCTTTTAAAAAAAAGAAATTATATAATGGCCAGGAAGTATAGCTGGTAAAGGCCCCCCAAGTGGTAAATGTGCGATCGTCAAAAAAAATGATTGAAAACGCCGCGCTTGGATCAATTAAAACTAATCTGCCAAGCGCTCTCGAACTCCAAAAATAAGAAATAGAATCACCACCTTTATAATAAAACAGATATATAAAAGTAAAAATAACCCCAAAAAGTACTTTAGCGAAAAAAGCGAGTATAAAAAACCTATAAGCCGGATTTTCATCCTCATTACGTTTTCTGATTGAATGAAGCACAAACCATATAATAAAAATATATACAAAAAACACCACAAAATCCATAATTGTCAGGTAATCTCCAAGATCTTTGGAAAAATCGGAATCACTAACTTCAAAAAGGAGTGTCAATTTGGTCAAATTTAGAATTCATAACAAAAATACGAAAGCATTTGGTTAACGACATGATTTTTTTTATTAAGATTTTTTTGCATTCTATTATCCCTTTAAACTTAGAAAAAGGTTAATATTGTAGTTAAAATAGGTCAGCAGTTTAATATGTGCGGTATTTCAGGTTTTTATAGTGTTAGAAATTCCTTTTCGAAAGAGGACCTTGTAAAGATGACGGATGTGATGTCGCACCGGGGACCTGATGCTGCCGGATATTTTTATGAAGGGTTTATAGGACTGGGACACAGAAGGCTGAGCATTATTGATGTTTCATCAGGTGCGAATCAGCCAATGTATTCTCGATGTGGCCGTTATGTTATTGTGTTTAACGGGGAGATATATAATTTTCAGGAGATCAAGGAGGATTTAGTGCGCGAAAAGCCAATAAATTTTGCCACTTCATCGGATACAGAGGTAATATTGGAAGCTTTTGCCCTGTGGGGAATAGAGTTTATTCATCGATTGAACGGCATGTTCGCCATTGCTATTTTCGATAAAAATAGCAGGAATCTTTTTCTTTTCCGCGACCGTATCGGTATTAAACCTATGTATTATTATTTCGACGGTTCATGCTTTGCCTTTTCCTCGGAATTAAAAGGGCTGATGGCCATTGGTTTTATAAGAAACGGAGCCAAATTGAACCATAGGGCCATCAACGAGTTTTTACATCTGGGTTATATTCCTGAACCACATTCCGTTTACGAAAGGATAAACAAATTTCCCTCGGGACATTATGCCATAATCACTGATTCGAATGTTAAGTTTAAAAAGTACTGGTCGCCGGAAGAAAAGATCACTGAAAAGCAAAAGATCGTTGAAGCAGAAGCCAAAGCAAAACTAAAAGACTTTCTCATAAGCTCGGTTAAATTCAGGCTGATATGCGATGTCCCTTTCGGAACTTTTTTGAGCGGAGGGATAGATTCGAGCCTTGTGACTGCTATTGCGCAAAGTGTTAATGATACACCTGTAAATACCTTTAGTATTGCATTTCAGGAGTCTAAATACAACGAAAGCACCTATGCCCGTTCGGTAGCAACATACCTGGGCACAAATCATCACGAATTTACCGTTACAGAGAAGGATGCGATTGAACTTTTGCCTGAACTGGTAAATGTTTTCGACGAACCATTTGCGGATTCATCTGCCATACCGACCATGCTGGTTTCAAAACTGGCCCGTAAGCATGTTGCAATGACCTTGTCGGGAGACGGAGGCGACGAATTATTTATGGGTTATGGCGCTTACAAGTGGGCCCGAAGATTGAATAATCCCCTTTTAAAAATCTTTCACAGGCACATTTATTCTGACTTATCAAAGCTGGGTTCCAAATATAAAAGGGCTGCCCACCTTTTCGATTATCAGAATTTCGATGACATAAAAAGCCATATCTTTTCGCAGGAACAATATCTGTTCAAGCGTAACGAAATATCACTTCTATTATCAGCGGATATTTATCAGGAAATAGCTATCGATGAGCATTTTGCCATTGAAAATTTTTCGGCTGCCGAGGCGCAGGCCTTGTTCGATCTGAAGTATTATCTGAAAGATGACCTTTTAGTTAAGGTCGACAGGTCCTCAATGAGATATTCTCTTGAAACAAGAGTTCCCATATTGGATTATCGAATCGTGGAATTTGTGTTGAACCTTCCGGAGCAACTTAAAATAAAAGGGAACATTCAAAAGTATTTATTGAAAGAGGTTCTTTACGATTATGTCCCTAAGAGTTATTTTGATCGCCCCAAATGGGGTTTTTCCATTCCCTTGCAGAAATGGCTGAAGGGCGAGCTGAAATACCTGATTGAAGATTATTTATCGAATAGTACGCTGGATAAATTTCAGGTTTTGGATAAAAAAATGGTTGCCGATCTGAAATACCGGTTCTTCCATAAAAATCAGGACTATATATATAACCGCCTGTGGTTGTTGATCGTATTGCAGCGTTTCCTGGAAAAGTCCAGCCTTTGACCACTTCAAATTATCTCGAATGTATCCCAATCCAACCCAACATTGAATTTCTGGCGGTAATCAGTCAATTCCTGCACTGATAAGTTTACAATAGTTTCGCTTTCGGTATGCTCCTGTGGTTCACAGATCAGTTCACCTTTGGGAGAATACACCCTTGAATTGCCCGAATGTGTGGTGCCGATTCCATCGGTGCCGATGCGGTTGATTCCTGCAACATAGGAGAGATTTTCGATGGCGCGGGCCTGCAATAATGCCTGCCAGTGATGTTTGCGCCTTTCGGGCCAGTTGGCAAGATACAACAGTAAGTCGTATTCGAATTTACCATCCCGGTAAGTATTTTTTGCCCATACCGGGAAGCGCAGGTCGTAACAAACCAATGGACAAACGCGCCATCCTTTGAGCACAACAATTAATTTCGTTGTTCCTGGTACAAAGTACAAATGTTCGTTGCCGAAGCGGAACAAATGACGCTTGTTATAAGTTTCGAAACTTCCGTCGGGGCGCATCCAAACCAGGCGGTTAAATAACTGTCCGTTTTCTTTGCAAAGGAAAGTTCCGGTGACCACACAATCCAAGGCTGCCGCCTTGGCCATCAACCATTGAAATGCTTTTCCTCCGGGTTCTTCGGCAAAGCCCAAACCATTCATAGTGAAGCCTGTATTGAACATTTCGGGCAAGGCTATTATATCCTGCTGACCTGCCAGACCGTGGAGTTTTTTATCGAAGTTCGCGAGGTTGCTGTCGGGTTGTTCCCAGACCAGGTCGGCCTGAATGATGTTGATTTTCAGATCTTGCATAATATTTCTGCTGCTTTTTCCAAGGTTTCTTCCTTTTTGGCAAAACAAAAGCGTAACACTTTATTGTCGGTAGCTTTATGATAAAAAACAGAAACCGGGATGGAAGCCACCTTACATTCTTTGGTCAACCGCACGGCAAAGTCTGTTTCGTTTTCGTCGCTGATGCGGCTGTAGTCTAATAACTGAAAATAAGTACCATAGCTGGGAATAATTGTAAACCGAGAGCCTTTAATCAATTCGACAAAGTAATCGCGTTTCTTCTGGTAAAAATCGTTCAGATAAGAATAGTTGGTTTTGTCGGTAAGGAATTCGGCTATAGCATATTGAATGGGAGTGTTGCAGGCAAACACTATGAACTGATGAGCCTTACGGAATTCTGCCATCAGGTTTTCGGGAGCCAGGCAATAGCCCATTTTCCATCCCGTAGCATGAAATGTTTTACCGAAGGAGCCAATCACCAGGCTGCGTTCTGCCAGTCCGGGATAAAGACACATACTTTCGTGAGGAATGGAATCGTAGATCAGATGCTCGTAAACTTCGTCGCTGAGAATGATGATATCGGTGCCTTTGGTGATCTTTTGCAATGCCAGCATGTCAGATTTCCTGAGAATGCTTCCCGTTGGGTTATGGGGAGTATTGACGATGATCATGCGGGTTTTATTCGAAACCAGCTTCTGCACTTCTTCCCAGTTGATATGGTAATCGGGAAACTGCATGGGGGCATATTTTAATATGCCTCCGTTGAGCATTACGGCCGGAGCGTATGAATCGTAAGCCGGCTCGAATACAATTACCTCATCATTTTCGCGAATGAAGGCCGAAATGGCTGCATACAATGCCTCTGTGGCGCCGGCAGTTATGGTTATTTCTTTGTCAGCATTGTATCTAAAGGCATGCGTATCAAATACTTTCTGCGATATGGCTTCGCGCAGCGCCGGAACCCCCTGCATGGGTGCATATTGGTTTTGCCCAAGCTTCATAAATTTATTCACCAACCCAATAAGTTCTTCGGAAATGTCGAAGTCGGGAAATCCCTGGGAAAGGTTTATGGCCTTGTGCTCGTTAGCCATGGCCGACATTACGGCAAATATGCTGGTACCCATGTTGGGCAGTTTGGAATCGACGGAGTTATATGATATTGACATCTGAATTTTTTTAAAAATGAAAGTTTCTGATAAGAATTACGAAATAAAAGTAAGAATTTTTTGGTTTATCGGAGGTTGTTTTATATTTTTACTGAAAAATTAAACCTAACTGATATGGTGAAACTACATGACAATCTGAAAACTATCGACAAAGTAAACTTTAAAGGTAAAAAGGCCCTGATCAGGGTTGATTTTAATGTGCCTTTGGATCAGAACCGGCAAATTACGGATGATACCCGTATCATGGAATCCCTGCCGACCATTCAGAAAGTGCTGAACGACGGCGGCTCGGTTATTCTGATGTCGCACCTTGGCCGTCCGAAAGGAGGCTATGAGCAGGATTATTCTCTCACTCCGGTGGTGCCTCGTTTGTCGAAACTTTTAAAGCGTAATATCATTTTCACCCGCGACCTGTTCGGGCCGAAAACCCATGAAGTTTGCGGTGCATTGAAACCCGGCGACGTGGTGTTGCTCGAAAACCTGAGATTTTATCCCGAGGAGGAAAAAGGCGATAAAAAGTTTGCCAAGGAACTGGCCTCTCTCGGAGATATTTATATCAATGATGCTTTTGCCACGGCTCATCGCAAGCATGCATCTACTGCCACCATTGCCGAATTTTTCCCGCATAATAAATATTTCGGAATATTGCTGGCCAAAGAGTTGCGCAACCTGAACAAGATACTTTTCGAAGCAAAACCTCCTTTTACTGCCATAATCGGCGGCGCCAAGGTTTCTACCAAAATATCCATCATCAAGAACCTGATCAATAAGGTCGACAACCTGATTATTGGCGGTGGTATGGCTTTTACATTTATCAAAGCGCTGGGGGGCGAAGTGGGCGGATCGCTGGTGGAGAACGACCGCATTGATGATGTGAAAGAAATGGTTCAGGAGATGATGCTGAAAGGTGTGAATCTTTTTATCCCTACCGACGCTATTATTGCCGACGGTTTTTCTGATGAGGCCAATTTCCGCGAAAGTCAGGCCGATAATATCAAAGGCGACTGGATGGGATTGGACATTGGCAAGAAAACCTGCCGCAGGTTTGCCGAGATCATAAACAAATCGGAAACTATTTTATGGAACGGCCCTATGGGCGTGTTCGAACTTCCCAATTTCAAACAGGGCACCAAAGCCGTTGCCATTGCTGTGGCCAGCGCTACCATCAGCGGTTCGTTCTCACTGGTAGGCGGTGGCGATTCGGTGGCGGCCATTAACCAGTATAATCTTGCCGACCAGATCAGTTATGTATCAACCGGCGGCGGCGCCATGCTCGAATATATTGAGGGCAAGGAATTGCCGGGGGTGACAGCTATTATGAGCGACAAGTAGCAGAAGTGCCTTAAGTGCTCTAAAGTGCTCTTAAGTGCCTTAAGTACTTGAAGAAAAATGGAAGGCCTGCATTAAGTTGCGGGCTTTTTCATTTGTTTACAGGAGTGACTTTTTTGTTGCTGTCCTAACGGGCAATCACAAATCTGCCCCATCCCCGTTTTTTGGCTTCCAGGTCGGTGAGTTTGTAGATATATGTATCGGGAGCGTAAAGTTTGGTATCCAAATACACTTTATTGCCCGTGATGCCTTCCTGCAGATACACCATTTTCGAACGGATGTCGTAAACCTTCAATTGGAAGGAGTGTGAAAGCGGATTGTCGAAATCGATGGTAAACTTATCGTCGCCGGGATTGGGATAAATATTGGTGCGTATGGTTTTGAAACGTATTTCGGACATACCTTCCACCCAGTCGCCAAATACAAAATTATCAAACACCAGTCCGCCCAGGTTATCGAAGGTGCTGTCGCTGATAAAGGTAAAACGAAACAGAACCGTATCGCCCATATTGAGGTTAAAGGTGGAACCCAAATCGAAAAAGGTTCCCCAAAAATAACGACAGGTTTTGGACCGACCCGTAAGTACTGGCCTGGAATCCCATTGAAAATTGTTGTTATAGTTGGTATCGTTTATCATATCCACCCAGGTGAGACCACGATCGGGCGAAAACTCCATCTTGCCGTAATCTTTCAGAGAATCGGATTGCACATAATAGTTTCCAGTAAAATTCCTGCAATCGAAATAAATACCCTGAGTTACTGCACTTTTTATAATAAAAACAGAAGTATCGTTGACAGGATAAGGCTGGGCGGTGTCGGTGATGATTACTTTTGTGGTACATACAATACTATCCAGCCCCGCTTTGTTTGCCAGGCCAACCTGCCAGCTATTGTGTTGGGAAAAGGCAGTGTCGATGGTCAGACGTTCCATGCAGTCGGAGTTATCGAAATTTATATAAAGCATCTGGTCGCTGCATTGTGCCTGGCCAGTCAATACAGAAGCGTTTAACATGAAAAACAGGACAATAAAATTTTTCATAGTGAAGACTGTTTTACTTTTATTCTACAAATGTATCGAAATTATTGTGATAAAAAAAACTTCCGGCGCCCTAAAACCCCGGAAGTCTTTCCATTTCATTTCGTTGTTAACTACTTAGGAGTGGGCAGCAAAACAAACTCCAGTTCGCCATCGTCTTCGGCGCTGAGGTTGGCGGCATAGGCAAAACGCATATCGGAGGCCAAAGTGCTAAGGTCGATTTGCACTGATTCGCCTGCCGGTATCACAATTTTATTGTCGGGTATTTCAACAATGGTGCTGGTTTTACCGAAAAACACACAGGCATCTTTATCGCCGTTGTTGGTAACTTCCCAGATATCTTTAAAAGTATAATCGATGTTTATCAGTTTAAGCTCGGCAGGAAGCAATGGGAATATCTGAGGTCCATTTTTACCGGTTTTGCTATGGCGCTTGCGCATGGATGATATGTCGAAAAACATATCCACTTTTTCAGTGTCTTCCCAAAACTTTACGGTCAAACTTCCCTCGCATCGTTGCATGGCTGCTGTGGTTTTCAGGCGCAATTTCCCCTGATCTTTCGAACGGTCTTTGAGATCTTTCATGGCAGCCTGATGTTGTTGCGATGTGCCGGTGTATGTGGTAAGGAAAGCAGTAATATCGATTTTCACTGCTGACAGGCTGGCATCAATGCCTATTCCTTCGATAAGGGTATTCATACCGGCAATTTTATCTATGGCCGAACCGGTTATGAGGGGTTTTCGGCCATGAGGCAGCAGGGCAGTGGCTTTGGGTGTGCCCTGGGGATATATGCCCCAAATTTTACCTACCCATTCGGGCGCTTTGGTTTTGATAAGCGTTTCATCCAGAATTTCCATTTCGTCGGTGGTCGACATTTGGAAATTTAAGGCATCGCGCCATTTCACGTAGTTTTCGTTCCAATCCTGTAAATAAACGATATAGAAGGAAATGATTTCATCTATATCAGCATCACCCTGATTGGCAAGCAACTTATTATACAAATAATTGATCAGGTGGTTTGCAAACTTCTGACTACCCTTGCAGGCATTTTTGTGACGATTGATTGCTAATAATTGTCTCATAATTTTTCAATTTTATTGGGTTTAATTAATATGGGTTTAAAACTATACATTATAAACGAGATATAGGAGGAAAAAACTTGGTCAACTTAAAAATATATTAGCATTTTTTTAAAAAAATGATAAAATATTTTTTTGCAACCCGATATAAACCGTGTAAATATTTGAAATGCAAGTTAAAAGCCTACCTGTTTCGATTGAATAAAAAATTACTAAAATTAATATTGCAATAAACAACTGAATAGTATTGAATTTTAAATTAAATACCAAATGCTGAAACAAAATGCATAAAATTGCGAATAAAATACATTTTGCCGAAACAAAATGTATTTTATTTCGAATTAAATCCGTTTTAACGAATTCAAACGTATTTATTTTAAAATAAAACCCGTTTTAACGAAATAAAACGAATTTAATTTTAAATTAAGCCCATTTTACCGAGGCATGACCTATTTAATTTATATTTTGGCTTTTTTTAGCGCGGCAAAACGTGTTTAATTCAATAGATAATGGGGGTTTACTTTTCTGTTACTGTGCTGATAGAATAGTAAGTAACATGCAATAACCATAATTGTTATAGTTTGTTGAAGTTTCATAGGGATGATGTGGTTACATTTCTTTTCAGTCCGAATGGTTATTTTGCTGATTACATTTCTTCTATATCACAATAAAGATCACTGGCCAGATTTATTATGTGTTAACTTTGTAAAAATTTATTAGTTTTGTTTCCGAAACAAATCTATGGCCGATTTGCTGGCATCAAATCGAATAAAATAATAAATTTGTTTCACTTAATTAAAATATGACAATCAAATACCCCAAAATACATCTCAATTCAATGATGCTGATAGGCATTCATGTGCTAATTTATTTTGTATTTTATTGTATTCTAACGTTTTTGGGTTTTATTAAAGGATTTCCAGCCGACAATACATTGATTCACTGGGATGCAAATTGGTATAAAACCATAGTTAACCAAGGATATTTGTTTACAGAAGGACAGCAATCGAGCATTGCATTTTTCCCTTTATTTCCTATGATATGGAAGTTGTCGCATCTGTCACCCTTATTTATCAGCCTGTTTAACTTGATTTTAATGTTGAGCGGTATGATGTTGCTCCGCAAAACTTATAATTTAAATGCCCGCGAATTCATGTTATTACTTTCAATACCCGGTCTTTTCTTTTGCTATATTCCGTATTCCGAAGCTATGTTTTTTTTGGCGGGCACCCTAATTATTTACGGGTTGAAACGCGATCATAAAATGGCAGTGCTGGGAATACTTTTAGCCTGTTTGTGTCGTTCGGCGTCGCTTATTTTCATTCCTATCATCATTTTTGCCAAGCTATATAACTTTCAGCCGAAAAAAAACAACCGGAAACTGATTATTGAAACACTAATAATGATTGTAACAGCCATTCTTTCGACTTTGGCTGTACAAATCTTTTTATATATCGAAACCGGGAAATTTTTTGCCCTTTTCGCAGCGCAAAAGGAATGGCACCGTATTATAACTATGCCCAAATTATATCTTACCACTTGGGATGGAACACGATTGATATGGTTAGATGGATTGGCCTTTTTCACCGGAATGCTGTCGCTCTGTTTGTGCATTATCTATTTGTGGAAAAAAATAAAACACCGGCACAAAACCATATCGCCAGCATTTTTATTTTCACTGGGCTATTTAACGTTGGTAACCATCACCACATTGCTTTTCACGGGCAGGGATGTTATGGGAGGATCAACCATTTACAGTTTAAACCGTTTTGTATTTGCTACTCCTTTTTTCACGGTTTTCCTGATTATGTGTTTTAAAAACCTGAAAATAAACCGCATCAGCATATTTGTTTTTATAATAACATCGTTGATTACCTGGACATTATTCCACGCACACGGATATTTGTGGGATCTCGAAAAATTTGCGCTGCCGATTATGAAAACAAAGCTATATTTTGGAATCATTGTGCTTTACAGTTTATTATATTTGCTGTTGATGAACCGCAAAATAAAAAACAACATCTGGTCGGGTGTTTATGTGCTGAATCTTATTTTGCAGATTTTTTTGTTTAATGCTTATCTCAACAATTTCTGGATCGGATAGTTCAACGGCTTTGCTTTAAGTGGGAAAATGCAATATTTTACCGGATAGATCAATCTTTAAATCACGTGTTTTGATCAAAAAAATAAAAACAATCAGGTTAAGATCATCACAAATTGCTATTATTTTTATTGCTGCCTGCATATTTTTTTTGATCGGCAACTTTAACCAATGGCATGGTAGCCGTGGAGTTATCGATAATGATGTGGTTTCGTATTATGCCTATCTGCCTTCCCTGTTCATTTATCATGATGTTACCCTGAAGTTTGTGAAGGACTACAAAGGTCCCCACCGCTTCGAATTCTGGCCCCTGACAGCCCCTAATGGAGGATATTACCACAAAACCACGATGGGTCTTGCATTTTGTTATGCTCCTTTTTTTTTCGGGGCGCATGGCTATGCTTGGCTTTCCGGTTACGACACCGGAGGCTACAGCCCGCCCTATCATATTGCCCTGCTTATCAGTGCTATGTTTTATGGATTGGTGGGACTTTTTTTTCTGCGAAAAACCTTGCAGTTTTACTTCACCGAGGAAATTATTGCCCTTGTATTGATGCTATTAACTTTTGGCACTAACCTGTTTTATTATATTTCTATCGATGGATGTGGTTCGCATAGTTTTTCATTTGGGTTGATCAGTGCTTTTATTTATTATTCCTTAAAATGGCATCATGAAAAAAAAACACGATATGCTATGGTTATGGGTTTCCTGCTTGGATGGATAGTACTTATCAGGCCAACAAATTTCCTCATCGTTCTGTTCACCATATTTTATGATGTAAAAAGCCTTAATGAACTTGGGGCACGCATAAAATTGGTTTTCAGCCATTATAAACAAGTCCTTATAATCCTATTTTTCCTTATAATATTTTGGATACCTCAAATGATGTATTGGAAAAAAGTAACCGACCATTGGTTTTTCAATTCATACGGTGACGAGGGATTTTTCTTTTTACGGCCGCAAATCATCAATGGTTTATTTAGTTTCCGCAAAGGATGGTTTATTTACACACCGGTTATGATCGTTGCGATGGCCGGTTTGATTCTTTCCTTTAAGAAATTTAAAGCCATGGCCTTGCCGGTATTAATTTTCCTTATAATAAACCTTTGGGTAGTGTTTTCGTGGTGGTGCTGGTGGTATGGCGGAGGATTAAGCCAGCGCAGCCTGGTTGATACTTATGCCTTGATGGCAATTCCTATGGGCGTATTTATCAGTTGGTTGTGGCAGCAAAAATACCTGTTAAAACTGCCCCTGACACTGGTCATTCTGGCGATGCTCCTTTTGACCAATATTTATACCATCCAATACCTGCATGGGGGACTGCATTACGATTCTATGACGAGGGCAGCCTACATCGAGAACTTCGGACACTTTGAAGCCTATGGCTATTATCCTGAAGCCCTGGATCATCCTGATTATAAACTTGCCGTAAAAGGAATCTACCGAACAGCCCAATAAAATGAAACAGAACAGACATCAACCTCAATGAGAATGAACCTGAAAATAACGAAATGGGCTACTATCAAAGCGTTTTACCTGCACACGATTTTGGCTGCATTTTGTTGTATAGTACTGTTCGAACTGAACCTGATGACAGTTTATCATACCATATGGTACGATAAGGTAGTGATATGCTGGTCGGTTTTGTTATTTATTCACCTGATCTTATTGGTAATAGTGCAACTGAAAACACCAAAAACACCGGAATGATCTTACTCGCATCTTTCCGTATGCGACTTCTCATAATCGGGCCGTTTCACCATTTTATCACAATCTTTAGCAAAACCTTCTTTCAAAAAATGCGCCCAGTATAATTCTTTTGACATGCCATCCCAGTGAATGATGCCCCTATATTTTTGCCACGACTGGAAGATGTTCAGGTATATCAGGGCGGAAATAATCAGTATAGTGAAAGAGATCAGGATCTTTTTCACGTTCATCATCCATGCAAGCAGGGCCCCAATAGGAAAAACCAGGAAAGCGTACGAATCGACCATAGCACGGCTACCAAACCCATTATACCACCAGCACCACCAGCAATAAACGATGTAGGTATTCAGAATAAAGATTGCCGTTACCGGGTAAAACAACTTGCGCTGATTGCGGTACAGAAAGAATAATCCGATCAGGGCCAGCGCCATAATAGGTGTATAGACCAGCCATCCATTGCGGTAGCTGAAGAATCCTCTTATAATTTCCGGTTGTAGCCAGAAGAAAGTTTCACCGGTATAAGAAAAGAAAAGATAATGCCCGGTAGCGTATTTCCAATATAATAACTGTGGAACCCAAATGAGAAAAGCAAAGAAAATAATCAATAGAATTTTTATCCACTGTTTCTTCCAGAAATTCAGGGTCATTTTAAACGAACTCAAGCCGTACATGAGTGGGAAAATACAAAAAACCAGATTTATGGGCCGAATTAATACTATCCAACCTGCAACCAATCCGAAAAGAACAGAGATCAAAATGGATGGTTTCTTATACCAAGTAAAAGTTAAGTTAATGAGCAACGAGATCAGAAAAAGACTAAAAATATGCGATGAAGAACCATCGTAAACGCTGTAATAATAAACGTTAGTACCTAAAAAAATTATTATCAGACATATACTTGTAACCGCTTCCGAAAAAAAGTGTTTTAAATTTTTTCTCATCACTATCATGGCCAGTAAAGCGGCCAGCAGCCCGCTTAATCCGATGGCAAACTGAAACATCGGGCTGTAGACATCTATTGTATAACCATGATACTTGAAAAACTCGTAGGTTACCAGGAAAAAAGGTGCATAGAAATAAGCAACTCCCATGGTAGTTTTATTCACCTGACGACCGTCAGGCAGCGAAACATTCCAATGCTTCAAAGTGGGCGAGGTAAAAGTATAATCATTTAAAATAAATGCCGAAGGAAGATAGTTGTAGTACGAAAAAATATCATTTCGAATTATCTCCTTTCTGTTAAACATTTCAGCGTTGATAAATCTGTATGAATAAAATGAGATCATCAGAAGGATTACCATCCACGAAATGCCGGAGGAGAATAATTTTCCGAAAATATTATTTTTAGACAAGTTAAAATTGTTTCGGATTTTTTTTCGGAATATCATCATTTCTTGGCTTTTACATAAATATCTTCAACATACACTTCTTCCCTGTTGGGCGCCCAAACATACACAGCTAATACTTCATTGTCCTTATATGTTTTTGGAAAATCAAAATTAAATTCGTTGGTTGCCCACTTATTAATTGCAACCGAATTATCCAAATCTAAAGCTCTCCAATAAATAACACTATCTGCTTTAGATATTGAACATACAACAGATGCTTTGCCGGGCCGGGGGAAATAATATTTTACCTTTACCTTAATTTTAGAAGTTTCTTTGGTATACAATTGCTTTACATCGCAAATAAACCCCACACTGAAATTGTTCACAGTGTCCAGATGGCTCATGTAATTCGGGCTTATGGCATTATCGTGCATCATGGTTTGCAGGTTCATGTAATACTTTAATGAACTTGTGGTGAATTCCTGCGGCGCCGTTTCTTCTTCTTTAATATTGTCATCTTCAACAATTCCGCATGATAAAATTTGAGATAAAACAATAAGGAGGAAAAGCTTTTTCATGGTAATTTTTTTTGTGGAATAATATCAATGCACCGGCACAGTATCCTTTTTTTGAAGTTTCTCATATTCCGCCTTAATTTTCGGAATGGTCAGGGGTGCAATGCCGCTAACGGGTTTATAAAGAAATGATTTCTCTTTAGTAGCCTGGGTGATCAGTTTTTCTTTGGTATCAAATTTATTGATCACATAAAACACCAGGCTGATCAGGAATAATCCCTTCAAAACTGCAAAAACTGCCCCCAACAGTTTATTAATAAATCCCAGTAAGGTAAGATCCAGAACCTTTTCAATCGTTTTGGCAATGATACGCATCAGTATGATTACGGCAATAAAAATCAAAATAAAAGCTACTGCGGAAGTGTAATTTGCATTTAAACCTAAATGTTTCACCAGCAAACCGGCTAAATAATCGGAAAGATACATTCCGGCAAAGATTCCCAGGAACAGAGAGGCAAGCGAAGCAATCTCAATAACCAAACCATTCTTTAACCCCTTGAAAACAAAAATGGCAACAGGAATAAGGATGATTATGTCCAAAAAATTCATGCGATAGGATTTACAATGGTCCTTTTTTCAGTCTACGAGTCAGTTCTGTCGCGTACACAAAACTATTAAGTTCTTCATTTTCGGTCCGTAGGATCTCATGTTTATCGCCCACCCACCACAACTTTCCGCTATAGATAAAAGCAATTTTGTCGCCGATTTCTATCACCGAATTCATATCGTGGGTATTGATAACGGTGGTCATTTGATATTCCTTTGTTATCTCGCTGATAAGATTATCGATAACAATGGAGGTTTTGGGATCAAGCCCAGAATTGGGTTCGTCGCAAAACAAATACCGGGGATTCATCGAAATGGCACGTGCAATGGCAACTCGCTTTTTCATACCACCGCTGAGTTCGGCTGGATATAATTTGTTGACATTATCAAGATTCACCCTTTTCAAACAGAAGTTAACCCTGTCGAGTCGCTGTTCCAGCGATTGTTTGGTGAACATGGTAATAGGGAACATTACGTTTTCTTCTACCGTAAGCGAATCGAATAAGGCCCCACCCTGAAACATCATTCCCATTTCCTGACGAATAGTCTTCTTTTCGTAGAAGTTCATTTTATTAAAAAGCCTTTCGTCAAATAATATCTCGCCCTCGTCAATTTCCAGCAATCCTACAATACATTTCATCAAAACGGTTTTTCCGGAACCGCTGGGTCCGATGATCAGGTTGGTTTTTCCGCGTTCGAAAACCATATTGATATCATTGATAACCTCTTTGTCATCAAATCCTTTGGATATGTGCCTAGTCTCGATCATACCAACATCAATTGAGTTACTATCAGGTTGAAAAGAATGATCAGGATGCTACTCATAACCACCGCTTTGGTGCTCGCTCTTCCTACTTCCAGGGCGCCTCCTTCGGTTATGTAGCCATAATATCCCGAAACAGTTGTAATAAGGAAAGCAAATACAAGGGTTTTTACAATGGAATAAAATATCTCATAGGGAATAAAGTCAAGGGTAATTCCCTCATAATAAGCGGTGGTGGTGACAACGTGCATCCAGATAGCCGCCAACCATCCGCCAAAAATTCCCAGGAACATACTGATGATAACTAAAACCGGAAATATCATCAAAGCGGCAACCACCTTGGGTAAAATAAGATAATTGGCAGGATTGATCCCCATAATCTCAAGGGCATCAATCTGTTCGGTAACCCTCATGGTCCCGATCTCAGAAGCAATTCGCGAACCCACCTTTCCGGCAAGTATCAGACAAATGATAGTCGGGGAGAATTCCAGTATAATGGATTCGCGGGTAGTAAAGCCAACGGTATAATCGGGTATCCAGGCACTGGTAATATTATGTGCTGTCTGAATAGCCACGACAGCTCCCATAAAAACCGAAATGATGGCCACAATGCCCAAAGATTCTATGCCCAGGTTGTTGATCTCCTGTGCAATCTGTTTACGGAACACCGAGGCTTTCTCGTGCCGGGTAAATACCTTGAACATCAGATCGACATACTCGCCTATAGGAAATAAAACCTTTTTCAAAAGATTTAGATTTTTTGCGAATTTAAGCATTTTTTTTCTGGAAATAAAAAAAATACCCTTTCAACCAACCCATCTGGTATTTTTAAAATATACTCTGTTGAAAATGTTTTCAGAAATTATGAAATAGAGACAATAAAATTTAAGAAAAATCGTTAGGTTTGTAAAAAAATTAGCAATGTTAGGGTCAGGCAGGATTCGTTTTGGGTGGGCGCTTCTTTTTATGATTCTCATCATGTTTGCTGCCTGTAAAACATCAGCGAAACATAAATGTAAAGATTGCCCCAAATTTTCAAATACCCTTACTATTAATCACAATAAACTGTCCTGAAAATGAATAAACTGAAAATAGCCATTATTTTGGTCATCATCTCGGTAATATTATCATGTGGCTCTCGCAAACACAGGTATGATAAATGCCCCACATTTAGTCTTAAAGCCAAGAAAACTGCAAGTTTGAATGCCGGTATTTAATGATGTTTTAAAGCCATTTATTCCGGAAGCTTCTTTTTCTGTCGTTGCAAAATGGATACAAATGTATCCTCTCCAGATTCGGGTTTCCGCTGCCCGTGTTTCCAAACTCGGAGATTACCGGGCTCCCCACGGTAACAACAAATTTCATAAAATAAGTGTCAACCGCTCTCTGAACAAGTATTCTTTTCTGATCACTTTTACTCATGAATTTGCTCATTTGTTGTGTTTTGAAAAGCATCGCAACGGGGTGGCGCCTCATGGAAAACAGTGGAAACAAATCTATAAGGATTTACTTTTTGAGCTTTTGGAATCCAAAATATTTCCTCCGGAGGTTGAGGCAGAACTCGCCAGGTCATTGATTGGCAATATATATGCTTCCTCTTCTTCCGAGAAAGAATTGCAGAAAGTTTTATCGCTGCATAATACTCATGAAGAGGCCGGGGTTATGCTTGAAGAACTGGCCGAAAACCAAAAGTTTAAAATTCACAATGCCAAAGTTTTTCAGAAAGGGCAAAAGATCCGTACACGATATAAATGCTACTGCCTGACAAACAAACGATGGTATTATGTAAGCCCAATTGCAAGAGTTATACCCATTCAGGAATGATAATGAAATTGGTGATTTCTTTTTATTGTTATTTTTAATACTTTTGCAAAAAATTGTGAACCAAAGATCAAAAGATGAATAATAATTTTTGTGTGATAATGGCCGGTGGCATTGGATCGCGTTTTTGGCCCATGAGCCGTACTTCCCAACCCAAGCAATTTCTAGACATTTTAGGAACGGGTGAAACATTATTACAACAGACCTTCCGAAGGTTCGAACGAATTATTCCACAAGAAAATATTTTTATCGTTACCAACGAATCCTATTGTCCGCTGGTGATAGAGCAGTTACCCTTTTTGAACAACAACCAGATCATCGCCGAACCTACCAGAAGAAACACAGCTCCTTGTGTCGCCTATGCCTGTTTTAAAATTAAAGAGATATGTCCGACTGCCAATATGGTGGTGGCCCCCTCTGATCATATCATTCTTAAAGATGACGTTTTTTCAGATGTAATTAAATCTTCCCTGAAGGCTGTTTCGGAAAATGATTGGCTGGTAACTTTAGGCATCACTCCCAGTCGGCCTGATACAGGATATGGTTATATTCAGATCATTGAAAAAGAGATTGACGATGTAGACAGCAGAATAAAAAAAGTAAAGACTTTCACCGAAAAACCCGAACTCGAAATGGCTCAGCAATTTCTCGAAAGCGGCGACTTCTTTTGGAATGCCGGTATTTTTATCTGGTCATTGGATAGTTTTCTGAATGCATTTGAAAAGTATTTGCCCGAGATCATCGAGGCCTTCCAGAAAGGTGTTGGAATCTATAATACGCCGGAAGAAGCAGAATTTATTAAAGCTACCTACGCCACTTGCCGCAGTATTTCTGTTGACTATGGCGTGATGGAAAAAGCTGATAATGTTTATGTTTTATGTTCCGATTTTGGATGGTCCGATCTGGGAACCTGGGGTTCGCTTTACGAAAACCGTCAGAAAAACGAACAAGGAAATGCCATTATTGGTAAAAATGTAATCATGTACGACAGCCACAACTGTATTGTGAATATGCCTAAAGACAAACTGGTAGTTCTCCAGGGACTGGAAGACTATATCGTTGTCGAGTCGGGTCACGTGCTGCTGGTTTGCAAAAAGCAGGACGAACAACAGATTCGTCAGTTTGTGAACGATGTGAAGATAGAAAAAGGCGAACATTTCGTATAGAAAAATACTTCAAACAAAAAAGGGGCTGAAATTTCAGCCCCTTTTTTTTGTTCGCCAAAAGGCGAATTCTGTGATTATTCCCTATCCCTTTTCTTTATTTCTTATTTGTGTACTTTCTTAATAAAGTCTTCCACTTCCCTGACACCACCCTGGTAGATCAGGTAACCATTGTATGGTTCGCGTGGAGTGATATCATCATTGATAGGTGATAGCATAATGTCCCTGACTTTTTCGAGATCGCTGGTTTGTCCTAAAGCCCAGCCCAGTTTAATGTAAGCCACTTCGGGAAGCATATTTTCAGCAGGAATAATTCCTTTTGCCATAAGGTCGCGGCCTGTATCGTAAACAAACATGTGCACATAACCCCACAATGTCTGAACCGTCATGTATATGGCTACTCCTTTTTTCACGGCACGCTCAATAGCCGGATAAATGGGTTTGTTCACGTGTCCCAAACCGGTGCCTATGATGATGATGCCTTTATAACCATTATCCACCATAGCGTCTATCATATCCGGCTGCATATTGGTGTAATAATAAAGCATTCCCACTTTTTCTTCGAATACGGGAGTTATTTTAACATCTCGATCTTTGCGTCTGTGGTTGTAGATGGGTTTCTGAGGAACCACTCCATTGCGGGTAACGGTTGCCACAGGAATATCTCCAATGGTCCTGAAAGTGGAACGGTAGGATGAGTGCATTTTTCTTACGCGTGTTCCTCTGTGCAGAAATCCGTATTCATCCGAAGTGGGTCCGAACATACAAACCATAACTTCGGCTATGTCTCCATGAGCAGCAGCCGTGGCAGCATGCATGAGATTCAAAGCGGCATCCGAACTGGGACGGTCGGAGGAACGTTGCGAACCCACCAAAATTATAGGAACCGGAGGGTTCTGAACCATAAAGGTCAAGGCGGCTGCGGTGTAATGCAGGGTGTCGGTTCCGTGACCGATAATGATACCATCTATTCCCTTTTCAATTTCCTGGCCAATGGCCACGGCAAGTTTCTTATACTGTTCGGGGCCCATGTTCTCGCTGAAAACAGCAAACAGCTTTTCGGTATCCAGATTACAGATATCTGCCAACTCGGGAACGGCTCCATACAATTCACCGGGGGTAAAAGCAGGAATCACGGCTCCGGTTCTGTAGTCCAGACGGGAAGCAATCGTTCCGCCTGTGCCTATCAGTTTCACATAAGGCAAACCGGGAGTTACCGGAAATTGTTTCTCGGGAATCTTATAGTTGGCTTTTTTGTAGCCGGTTTCTATCATACCGGTGATGGTGGTGATATCCACGCCTATATTATAACCGGTAATCACTTTCATAACAATATGCTGGTCGTCGTCGTTTTCGGCTCGTGGCAATACGGTTCCTTTGAAAAGGCCTCGCGTGGTTTCTACCTCTGCCTGTCCCCATACCCTCACATTAAACCGTTTCAGCATTTCGAGAGATGCCCCTTTATAGCCTTGAAAAAAATCTTCGCTCATTGACTTTGAATTTTAAATGTTCTGTACTTGTTCTTATTTCTTCTTAGTGTATCTTAGTGATCTCAGTGTCTTAGTGGTTTCTCTTCGGTCTTCGGACTCCGGACTTCGGTCTTTTGACTTCCTACATCTTAATTCTTATTAACGAGTTCCGTGAGTTCTGTCAGGTTAATATTCCCCAAAGCCATCTTCCTCAGTCCACCCATAATCCAGTGCAGTTCCACTTCTGGTTTTTGAGAAATGCGTATCTGCTTGAACTTTTCTTTCATAAACGGAATATTGGCCGTGATATCAGCCTTACTCATTTTCTTGAACTGAAGCGTAGCCAGCACCGAATCGAAATCCATCTTCGGATGCTCATAAATCACAGGCATCATTCTTTTGGCAATCAGCACATCGAGTTTATTCTCCATGATATATTGGAACAAATCGCAAACCTGCTCGTAGTTGAAATAGATGGAGCGTTTGAAATGACCTTCCACATACTTCAGCGTATGTCCCAAAAAGGTTCCCGCGAAACTGGGTTTCAGTTTATAATCATTCACCAGCTTTTCGACGATGTTGTAGAGGTTCTTCTTAAAGATATAAGTATAGGTATCTTCCGGTATGCCCCATTCTTTCAGTTGATGATATCGGGTGATCACTTCCGAAGGGATGCGGTTTTTCAGGTCATCTATATATTCGTTCTGCAAAGGAATAGGAACCGAATCGGTATCGGGATACATGCGATCCGCACCAGGCAACACGCGTTCGAAAATGGTGGTTCCGTCCTCGAAGGATTTGCGGGTTTCATTGGGCACGCCTTTGAAAGCCCACAAACATCTTTCTTCCACAGTTTCCAAAGCTGTCTTCATATCGGCTTCCGGGCACCAGATGATGATCTGAGCATCGTCGTCGCCGGCATTCAGCAGGGTGCGTATCTTAGAGAAATCGTCTTCACTAACCAAAGGTTCCAAAGTTTCCGAATGCGTCATATTGGGCATTTCCACACAGGCGATCACCTTCAGTCGTTCGCTGATCTCATCGCCAAACATCTTGCCGGGCTGGGTGAAATGCGACAGTATCTTGCGGAAACCGGGCAGGTTGATGGCATAATAGCTGAAACATTTCTTATTTTCTTCCGATAAAGGCAGATTAGAAAAGCCGAAATACTGCAGGTTGATCTTTTTAGAGTTCATTTTCCACGAACTGCCGTCGCCCATTTTGTTTTTCAGCAGGTCGCGCACACGCAGCAGGGCCCATTGGCGGAAAGCTTCGTTATGTGTCAGTTTCGGAATCCAGCGGGTATGCGAAACGCCTTTTATTTCCACGCGGGTGCCGCCCGTGCAGCTTACGTTCACATCTTGACGGCCGGCGCCAATGCCCGTGCGGCATTTTCCGGTGCTGCGGTTCAGGAAACGGATGTAGTCGCAGGCTTCCTTTACTTCCTGTGGGTTCACCATATCGGGATAGGTAACGGTTTCTATCAGGGGAATGCCGAGGCGGTCGGTGGTATAGGTTCGTGTGTGACCTATGTCGCTCACTTCACGGCAGGAATCTTCTTCAATGCTCAGTTGTATCAGTCGGATGGTTTTGTGCTTCAGGGTCAATTCACCTTCCACTCCTAAAATGGCAGTACGCTGAAATCCAGTAGGTATGCTTCCGTCAAGATATTGTTTACGGGTGATATGCACCTCGCCTACGATATTCAGTTTGCTGATGAGGGCTATTTCTAGGGCATATTCCAGGGCTTCTTTGTTGAGTTTGAAAGGGGGAGTATCGTCCACATCGTAGGTGCAGGCAGTTTCGTTCTGAATGCGGTACACGATGTTCTTGCGGGTCTTGAATTCCATCAGTGCGGTGCCGTCATATTCGCCCAGCTCGCTGAGGGTGGGGCGCATGTGGCGAATGAGTTCTGCGTCGTAAGCTCCTTTTTTCTGAAACACTCCGGCCGGACAATGACAAAAAAGTTTCTCCTTAGTTTTCAGTTGCTGATGTACTTCCAGGCCCGACATAAACCCGATTCTATCCCAATCGGCCTGTTTGGCCTGATGCAGCGGAACGTATCCTATGTTGTTTTTCGTTTCTTCGTAGTTGGCTTTTGGATCGAAATTCTCTTTCATAGTAAAGTTAGTTTTTTAAGGGCGGTCAAAATTAATATTAAAATTGTTCTATCAAAAAAAAGCTGGGGTTTTTATTTAAGATTGTCCATTTCCCACCTGCCTGCTGCCATTTCCCGATTGCTAATTGCCGACTGTGGACAGCCGATTTTTTAATTCATAAATCTGATCTCTGGTTGCTGAGCTTGTCGAAGCAGGACGTGTCCCCCTACGGGGGCCGGGCTTTACGTTGCAAGTCTTCGCGGCTGCAGCAAACCACATCCATAAAATCTAAGGTACTTCCGCAGCCGCTGTGGGCTTTACACTCCAATCCCTCACGCCGCGCGCCGACAGCCTGCCCAAAATCCAACATTCCACCTCGCGTCCCAACTGACTCCCCCATCGCAATATTCCCCATATAAAGATGACAACCTTCGCAAGTAAACCAACCAAAACATAAACCTCTCCAATATTTGAAGTAACACATTCAGGAAGCTGGCAAAATAAACCACCTGGCTCATATTTCATATCGGTTCTTTTTAAAAATTATGCGAACACCAGCTGATGCTATGAATATTTTCCTGAAATTCCTCATCCTCTCCCTGACGACGAGCTACCGAAAAATAAAAATGTTGACCATTCCTTTTCCAACGAACAGCCAAAAAATCAAAAAATCGACCGTTCGTTGTCCAACGAGGCATAGAATTTTCAAAAAATCGACCCCTTCCGGTTCAGGGAATCATCGACTTTCTAAAAAATTCACTGTTGTTGGAGCCGGATTTCCAGACAAAACAAAATAATAACTCCTTCCAAGCCATTCTAAATCAATTATTTGTTTATACATTTTTTGATTTAGGCTTTTATAAATAATCATTTTATAAGGACAAGATTTCGCGTTCATCATTCTGTTGAAAAGATGTTAAAAATATTTGCCTTCATAACGTTTCTGTTGAAGCGATAAGTATACTAATTTATTTATGCCTGTAAGTGATCAGCGTGATGGTGCATTCCCCTTAACCATCCCTTAAACCCCATTAAAACACGGTGTAATTCTGGAAAAATTTCTCCCTTTTTCCCTGACGGAATTTGAATGAGATTGATAAAGTCTTTTTTTAGTGGTGTATAGCCTGTCCATGTAGCAGTTTTAACCATTGCATCGGGTTCTATATTGACTTTCATAAAATCACCCAATACTATGGCACTGCATTGTTCAATAACTTTGCCATAAAAACGACTTACGCCTCGCCCTTTCTTCTCTATTGCAAAAACAACCAATTTCTTCTTTCCTTTCTTTCTGCCCACAACCCCCTCTTCCTGACCACCAACTACTGATTAATCAATCTGAGCCTTCCCCTGGATATTATTCTTTCCACTACTCCTCATTCTGTGCATGACCTTATGCTTAAACAACCAACATGTTTTTTGTCGTAAACCTAACTTTCGGCTGAGTTCAGTAATGGATATGCCTTTTTTATTTTTACTGATGTAATATAATACCTTTTAATAAGGGGAATTTTACCTTATGGAACAAAGTACCCCTTGCGGGGGATTCTAAATAATTGCATTTGGCACATTGACGAATATGCTCCTTGGCACCTTTACAAAATCTGGTGTTGCCACACTTGAGACAGACATAGCCATCCGCCCATTTAATATTTGACAGATAATCCATGCATGATTTATCATCAGGAAATTGTTCCTGAAAATCAAATATTTTAAAGCTTTCAAACCTTTTCTCAATAGTTTAAGTACTAAGTTGCCCAAAGATACTCACTTCAATGCTATTGTCAATATGCCTAAATCAAAAAAATAATAGATAGTCTCCCCTTATAAATGATATAAACAATTAGATGTCAATAAAATAACAAACA
>CAYXXU010000065.1:0-25464 GCA_964469155.1 uncultured Bacteroidales bacterium | reverse complement strand
GCAACCGCTATTTTTACATAGCCAACAAAGGCACCGACGAAGGCAGCATTTCGATAGATATTGAAGTGTAGCGGGTGTAAAAAAGTCCTCAATCCGCAATCTGCAAATTGGCGACTGCCGGTTTCTTTTGGCTAATGGCTAATGGCTATTGGCTTGTGGCTAAAAACTTTCCTCTATGTCCCTCTGTGCAAACCCTCCGCGCCCTCAGTGGTTAAATCCCTCCCCATGAATCACTTTCTGCTTTTCCAAATCTCCGGATTACGCGAAGTATGATAAACAGCAAAAACCACAACAGTTGCGGCATCTTTTTCTATGCGGTAATGTATCGTATACGGGAAGCCGGAAACTGGCATGCAACGAATTTCATCAAATTTAACAGCAATACAAAAGGGATCTTTCTTTAATAGGGAATAATTGCGCTTAACCGCAGAAATAAATCTTTTTCCCAAACCCGATTGTTTATCATTATACCAATCGACTGCCTCCTGCAAGTCATCATAAACCTGAGGTAAGAAAACAATGCGGTAAGCCATTATTTGTGCTTTAATTTTGCTTCAATATCGTTCCACGTAAGCACATTTTCGGGACTGGCCTCATATTCTTTCACACGTTGTCGCACCATTTCTTTTTGTTCTTCAGAAACAATCAGATCAAAAACCTTTTCTTTGGTTGAAGCAAAAGCAAGCAGATTTTTGATGGCTTTAAGAATATTGATATCATTCACCTGGTTCAATTGCTCAATAATGTGGTTTCGTTCGGCTTGAATATTCATTGTGAAAACATTTAATGATAATTTGCAATGGCAAAATTAAAACAAAATGAGGTTAAAAACAAGTTGTGCAATCTGCAATCCTCAATCCCCAAATTGCTGACTGCCGATTGGCGACTGCCGGTTTCTTTTGGCTAATGGCTTGTGGCCAGTGGCTTTTTAAATCGCATTCTCAAACTGTTTCAAAAAACGAATATCGTTTTCCGAAAACAGCCGCAGGTCTTTCACCGAATACCTGAGGTTGGTGATGCGCTCTATGCCCATGCCGAAAGCATAGCCCGAATATATACTACTGTCTATGCCGCAATTTTCCAGCACATTCGGATCGACCATGCCGCACCCCAGGATTTCGACCCATCCGGTCTTTTTGCACATAGCGCAGCCGGCTCCCTTGCAAATGGTGCACGAGATATCCATCTCGGCCGAAGGCTCGGTAAAGGGGAAGTACGAAGGGCGCAGGCGTATGTTGGTATCATTGCCGAACATCTCTTTGGCAAAATACAGCAACACCTGTTTCAGGTCGGCGAACGAAACATCCTTATCGATATACAGTCCTTCCACCTGGTGGAAAAAGCAATGGGCGCGGGCCGAAATGGCCTCGTTGCGATACACCCTTCCGGGCATAATGGCGCGCAAAGGCGGTTTTTGGCTCTGCATCAGCCGCACCTGCACCGACGAAGTGTGGGTGCGCAGGGCGATATCGGGATTTTGTTCAATAAAGAAAGTGTCCTGCATATCGCGTGCGGGATGATCGGGCTGAAAGTTCAGGGCGGTGAAAATATGCCAGTCGTCTTCAATTTCGGGCCCCTCGGCCACGGTGAAACCTATGCGCGAAAATATCTGAATGATTTCGTTGCGCACAATTGACATGGGATGGCGGGCGCCATAGCGTCCATAGTTTGCCTGAAGGCTCAGATCCTTATGTTCTTTGGTTTGTACCTTGCTTTTTTCAAGGGCTTCCTTCGCGGCATTGAACTTATCGTTCACGGCATTCTTCAGATTGTTCAGCAACTGTCCGCACACCTTTTTCTGATCGCCGGGCAGGGTTTTAAACTCTTCGAACAACTGGTTCAGGAGTCCGTTTTTACTGATAAACTGTAAGCGGAACTGTTCCAGTTCGTCAGCGTTGTTGGCACTGTACGATTCAACTTCCGAAAGATACTGGGCTATTTTTGTTTGCATTTTTACTAATAAAAAAAGGTTGCACGAAATGTCGAAGTTTCATGCAACCTCATAAAATTTGTACTCTGATTATTTTACTTCTTCAATGGTCATTTTGATATCTTCGATGGGCTTGTCGCCGGCAGCGGTTTTCGCGGCAGCAATCTTGTCTATCACATCCATGCCTTCTATCACCTCTCCGAAAATGGTATAAGCGCCATCCAGGTGGGGGGTTCCGCCTATGGTTTTATAGGTTTTGCGTTCCTCTGGGGTAAATTTCCGGTTGAGGCGCATTTCCATCGCATCCAGTTCCGGATCTCCGTATTTCTTACCCTGAACAATGTAGAACTGCGATCCCGATGATGCTTTGCCGGGATTCACCTGGTCGGGCATACGGGCAGCAGCCAGGGCGCCTTTTTTATGAATGAATTTGGCATTAAATTCGGCAGGAATGGTATAGCCAACATCTTCGGTGCCGTTTTTAGCCCCGCCACCCTGTATCATAAACTGATTGATCACGCGGTGGAATATCGAACCGTTATAAAATCCTTCTTTCACCAGTTTTATAAAATTATCGCGGTGCTGAGGGGTTTCGTTATAAAGTTTCACCTTAATATTGCCAAAAGATGTCTTAATCAAAAAGATAGGTTCGGTTTGGGCGCTGGTTTGCCCGAAAGTAACACCACAAAAAATGATTAAAATCAGTAAAGAAGTGAGAATTTTTTTCATGAGTATTTATTTTTTAATATATTTGCTACGGTTTTAGAACAAAATGGTTTAATTTGCGTATTAATTCATTGTACAAAGCTATAAAATTATTCGTTACCATGAAAATATTTTCCCTCAAAAATCTGATAGCAATTAGTGTGGTTATATTCTGTGCCTTTGTTGTTACAGTAAGTTGTAAAAAAGAAAGCACTGACTGTACCGCCGTTATTACCGTAAAAAAACTGAACGACACCATGCAAACGGTTGCGTTTGCCCGGGTTATAATTGCTCCCGACTATCCCGATGTCAGGGTTGAGGGCAAATCCGATGCCAGCGGAATGTACTCTCATGCTTTTAAATACGAGGGCATACTCGACGTGTATGCTTCGATAAAAATTGCCGGCACCAACGATTCTCTTTTCGGCAAAAGCGTTGTCCGTTTAAAACCCGGCGAGACAACCTATAAAACGGTTTTCGTAAACTAATACCTCCTTATTTTTCTCTTGCGTCATTAAAACAAGTTCTGCATAAAGGCTCATAACTATCCGTCTCGCCTAATAAAACCAGTTTGTCATTTTCAACTTTTCGGTGCGATACATACGCCAGGTTGCCGCAGCGCATACAAATAGCGTGAACTTTTGTGACATACTCAGCCGTAGCAATCAATCCAGGCATGGGGCCAAAAGGCTTCCCCAGATAATCCATATCCAGCCCGGCAACAATAACCCTTACCCCCCTGTTGGCAAGGATATTGCAAACCGGCACAATTTCCGGGTCAAAAAACTGGGCCTCGTCAATACCCACCACGTCAATATCGGTTGAGAGCAACAATATCTGTGATGAAGACTGAACCGGGGTCGAATTGATAGAATTCTCATCGTGCGAAACTACTTTTTCCAGATCGTAACGTGTATCAATTTCGGGTTTAAAGATCTCAATACGCTGTTTCGCAAATTTTGCCCGTTTCAATCGCCTGATCAGCTCTTCGGTTTTGCCCGAGAACATCGAACCGCAAATTACTTCTATCCAGCCCTTTTTATGTGTTTCAATGGTTTTTTCTAAAAACATTTTCTGAAATTTTTTCTCTTAATAATTTTATGTCTAATTTAGTACAAATTTAAAATTTACATCTTCAATTTTATAATTATGGGTATAAATATTATTAAGGGTGAAATTCAAATAATAATTGACACTCTTGCCGAACAGTATGCTGTTATTAATCAGCAAAGTGGAAAAATTCCCCAGATCGAACTCGATATTGTGATGGCCAACATCCGGAAACTATACGAACGATTGTGCGACCTGAACAAGCTAAATTCGGCCGATATGAAGGCTGTTGCCGATGAAGTGTTGGAAAAAATTCACGAAGCAGAGCCCGAGCCAGAAGAAATAAAAGAGATTCAACCTGAGTCAGAACAAAAAGAAACTCTAACGGAAAAGAAAATAATAGAGATTTCGATGGCTGAAAAAGAAATAATTCCTGTAGAAGTCCAAGAAGAAAAGGTCGAAACTGTTCCGCCCGAAATTAATCTGGAGAAAACCAAAGAAATAATCTTCGATCTGAAGGATATCATGGAAGAAGAGATCACCGACTCTGAAGTAATTGAGAAAACTATCGAACCCGCAGCCGTCGAAGTGAAACCGGCCAGGTCCGGGAAAAAAACCAAAGACAATATTGATCTGTTTTCCCTGTCAGAAAAAGAAACTCTGGCCGACAAATTCAAGGAGACGCCAAAGTCAATGCACGACAAAATTGCAAACGAAAAGCCCGATAAAACCTTGGCCGACAAAATAGGCAAGGCGACCATAGAAAATTTAAAAACGGCGATAGGAATTAACGACAAGTTTTTATTTATCAACGAGCTTTTTAAGGGCGATATTCAGGAATACAACAAAACCATCGACAAGCTCAACAGCTATTCCACACTGGAAGAATGTACCGTCTTTCTCGACGAACTGAAATCAAAATTCAATTGGGCCGAAAAGCCCGATGCCTGTCAGAAACTGGAAGATATGCTCATCCGAAAGTTTTTATAAAATGAAGAAAGGCGCCCCTTTTCTGTTCTGTATTTTATTTTTTTCGAACCTGTTGTTTTCTCAAAATCTCGCCTACGTCAAAGGTGTGATTGATACTCTGGCCTCTCCTGCCTTTTTTGGCCGCGGATATGTGAATGATGGGGATAAAATAGCAGCGGCATTTATCGTCAGACAACTGAAAAAGGATCAACTGAAATTTTTTGTTTCAGACACCTTTCAGCGGTTTCATATAAACGTTAACACCTTCCCCGGCGCATTGGAGCTTTCAATAAACGGTGTTGTTAAAACGCCTGGTACGGATTATATGGTGATGCCCAATTCATCATCCATGAGGAGTACATATAAGGTTTTGGTGTTGAACAAAAAAACAATGAGTACGCCTGAACTCGTAAACAAATTTAATAAGGTAAAACTATCAAAAACAGCGCTGGTAATCGATACCGGGTTTAAAGATCTAAAACATAAAAAAATTCAGGAAGCCCCGATGGTTATTTCCATACGCGACAAAGGCATATCCTGGCATGTTTCCAATGCGCAAAGCACAAAAAAATATGCCGAGGTTATTATCAACCGCAGCGCATTGCCCGAAAAGATTAAAACTGTAAAGGTCGGTATAGAGGCAAAACAGATCGACAATTATCCAACCCAGAATGTAGTGGCCTATATTCCCGGCAAAATATGTCCCGATAGTTTTATGGTGTTTGGTGCGCATTACGACCATTTGGGCATGATGGGCGCCAACACATGTTTCCCCGGAGCCAACGATAACGCCAGTGGCACGGCTATGTTGCTCGATCTGGCAGCCCATTATTCACAGCCTGAAAATCAGCCCGCTTATTCCATGGTATTAATTTTCTTTTCAGCCGAAGAGGCCGGATTGCTGGGCTCGGAATATTATACCGGGCATCCACTGTTTCCGCTGAAAAAAATAAAATTCATGCTGAATCTCGATATGGTCGGAACCGGAAGTGAAGGCATAAAAGTGGTGAATGGAAGTATTTTTAAACCCGAATTCGAAAAACTAAGGGCGCTCAACGAAAAAGGTAGCTACCTTAAAAGTGTTAACGAAAGGGGAGAGGCAGCCAACAGCGATCATTATTATTTTTATAAAAAAGGAATAAAATGTTTTTTTATTTATACCTTGGGTAGCGAATATAAGGAATACCATACTGTTGGCGACAAATCGGCCGGTCTCCCCCTTACAAAATACCCGGAATTATTCAAATTAGTCTGCGATTTTGTTAAAAATCTTTAAAAAGATCACTTCTCTACCAAGTTATTTTAGTTTGTTTACGTTTTACTAATAACCCTAATTCGTATGAGGGGCGTATTTAATCCCAAAAATCACCCTCGTACACATTTTGTCCCTATTTTAAACAACCTCATCCCCTAATGAGGTTGTTTTTTTTATGCTCCAAAAAACTAATAAAAAATTAGTCCAAAGCAAAAATTAATACTTTTTCAAATTGGAAACAAGGTCCACGTTTGGTTATTTGAATTTGGGTATTCGGAATTATTTGTCTTTTGATTTTTCGTTATTTGAAATGTAAGGAATTATATCTCCCTGATGTTTTTATCAGCATTAAAGCTATTCTTTTTATTTCTTTTCCTACTTTTGTTAATCATTCGTTTCCCGATTCAATTATGGCTGAAGAAATAGCAAAACAACAGGTTCTGGTCCCTTACGATTTTTCGCAGGCCTCCGAAAACGCCTTGGTTTATGCTATTGAACTGGCCCGCTTGTTCCGTTGTGAAGTTAGCATTATTCATACCATCAGCAAAAAGCAGGTAGAAAGGAGTAAGAGTTTTCCGGAAGTTGCCGCCGTGGCAAAATCGAACCTGGCGATACTTTCTAACAATATTATTTCCAAACACAACCTGCTGGCGAATGTATATGTATTTCAGGGAGAGGTACACGATATCATTGTCAAGTTCTACCAGAAGATAAATGCCATCGCCGTTATTGCCGGTCTGAACAGCGTGCGGAAAAAAAGCGACTACTTCACTGCCGGGAAACTGGTGACCGATTACCGAAACCTGCGCGTGCCTCTGATAGTGGTGCACGATGTTATGCCCCGCAAGACCATTTACAGCCATATTATACTGCCTTTGGATTTTAACCGCGAATCGAAAGAAAAATCGGCCTGGGCAGGACATATCAGCACACTGAATCAATCGAAAGTGAGAATATTGATACGGGTTTATAAAGATTCCTACCTGGCAGCCTCACTGCGCAACAACATCGTGCTGGTGAAAAAGCTTTACAGGAATCTGGAGGTGGATTACGATATTGTTAAAGAGCCAGATATTACAGTGGATATCGATAAATATGCCGTGGAATATGCCTGGCTGAACAATGCAGATCTACTGGTGATTATGGCCACCAAGGATATTGCCATAGATGACCTGCTTTTGGGGCTAAAGGAAAAAAAGATAGTGGATAATAAATATAAGCTGCCCGTAATGCTGATCAATCCGAGAGACGATCTGTATCTTCCGTGCGGCTGTTAGTTAAGACTCGTCAACCTTTTCTTCGGGTGAAGTTTCTGTCGGACTGGGCGTGTGTGGCTTGAAAAGCCTCTTCTGAAATATCAGCAAAATAATTACTCCGATAGTAATAGATGAGTCGGCTACATTGAAAACGGGTTCGAAAAACCGTAAGGGTTTACCTCCCCAAAATGGAAACCATTCAGGCCAGGTAGTATCGATCAATGGAAAATAGAGCATATCTACCACCCTTCCATGTAAAAATGAAGCATAGCCTCCTCCCGGTGGAAACAGAATGGCCTTATCGTAATAAGTGCTTTCGCTGAAAATAAGTCCGAAAAAAGTACTGTCTACAATATTTCCAATGGCACCTGTAAATATCAATGAAATGGTGATAATGAGAAACCCGCTGGCTTTTTTTTTGATGAGTGTATATAGATACCAGGCAATGGCGCCTGAAAGTATGATGCGGAATATACTCAGGAATATTTTACCATATTCGCCTGCTAACTCCATCCCAAAGGCCATGCCGTTGTTTTCAATAAAATTTATCTGAAACCAGCTTTGGCCGAAAACAAGATAGGATTCGCCCAGAAAGAAGTGAGTTTTAATATAAAATTTTGTAAATAAATCCAGTAATAAAACTGAAAATATTACGGTTAATGCCTTTTTCAACTAAAAAACGGGAATTATTTTTTCTGATTATTTTTGGCGTCAATGCACAAGGTAGCATGAGGCACAACACGCAGACGTTCTTTAGGTATCAGCTTTCCGGTTTCGCGGCAAATGCCATAAGTTTTATTTTCAATACGTACCAGGGCATTTTCGAGGCTTTGAATAAATTTTACCTGACGCATGGCCAGTTTGCTATTTTCTTCTTTCGAAAGCACCTGCGAACCCTCCTCCAGGATTTTAAAAGTGGGTGAGGTGTCATTGATATCTTCTCCACCGGTATTCGAAAAAGCTTCAGTCAGTAGTTCCAGGTCTCTTTTTGCCTCTTGCAGTTTGGCCAGTATAATTTCTTTAAATTCCTGAAGTTCTTCGTCAGAGTAAGCGTTTTTAAGATGTGTCTCAGTCTTTGCTACAGTTTTTTTAACAACTGATTTTTTTGCATCTTTCTTAATAGTTTTCTTTTCCATTGCCTATGATTATTAAATTAAATTAAGCTTTTATTAAAGAGATACAGGTCGTGATGTCTTCAGTTAATTCCACAGAAATCTTATCTTCTGCGATCTGATTAGTAATGCTGAGCGAGGCAGCTAAAATTTCGCTGCAAATATAATGATAATTATTCTCAATAGCCGAAACAATATCAGTATGACTTTCAACTAAAACATTTATTTTGTCTGTTACCTCTAATTGTTTATCCTTTCGGAGATTTTGTATGCGGTTGATCAGTTCGCGGGCTATGCCTTCTTCTTTTAGCACCTGTGTGATGGTAATGTCAAGCGCCACGGTGATATTTCCCGAAGTCGAAATTACCCAGCCGGGAATATCTTCCGTTATGATTTCCACATCGTTTGCGTCGATCAGCACAGTTTGCCCTTCAATAACAAACTCGGCAACACCTGTTTTTTCTATTTCGTTGATCTTTTCCTGATCGAATTCAGTTATCACTGTTGATATTTGTTTCATCAGTTTGCCGAATTTCGGACCGAGGGTCTTGAAGTTGGGCTTGATTTTCTTCACCAGGATGCCTGCCCCGGTTTCTATGTATTCTATCTCTTTGATGTTCACTTCTGAAAGGATAAGATTCTTCACTGCCTCTATCTGTGTCTTCACCTTCTCGTCCATCAGCGGAATCATGATTTTGCCTAATGGCTGACGCACCCTGAGGTTGTGTTTCTTGCGCAACGACAACACCATGGAAGAGATCTTCTGGGCCAATTGCATCCGTTCTTCCAGATCCTTATCAATAGCGGACTTATTAGTAATTGGGAAATCCGTCAGGTGAACCGATTCCGATTGGTTTTTTCCTGTAATGTGGTTAAGGTCGAGGAACAACCTTTCCATAAAGAAAGGCGCAATGGGAGATGCTAAAATGGAAATCGTTTCCAGGCAGGTGTAAAGGGTTTGGTAGGCGGCAATCTTATCTTCGGTATACTCTCCTTTCCAGAAACGGCGGCGGCACAAACGCACATACCAATTACTCAGGAACTCATCCACAAAATCCTGAATCAATCTTCCGGCGCGGGTAGGTTCGTAATAAGCATAACATTCGTCCACCTGCATGATCAGGGTATTCAGTTCGGAGATGATCCAACGGTCTATTTCGGGACGTTTCCCCAGCGGTATCTCTGCTTCATGAAATTTGAAGCCGTCGATATTGGCATAGAGTGCAAAAAATGCGTAGGTATTGTAAAATGTACCGAAAAGTTTGCGTCGGGTTTCGTCTATGCCTTCCAGGTCAAACTTCAGATTATCCCATGGCTGCGAATTGGTGATCATATACCAGCGTGTAGCATCGGGGCCATATTTGCCCAAAGTTTCAAAAGGGTCTACCCCATTACCCAGTCGTTTCGACATCTTGTTGCCATTCTTGTCGAGCACCAGTCCGTTAGAAATGACATTTTTATAAGCCACGCTATCGAACAGCATGGTAGCTATGGCATGCAGGGTAAAGAACCAACCGCGTGTCTGGTCAACACCTTCGGCAATAAAATCGGCCGGAAAATTATTCTTAAAGAAATGCGTGTTCTCGAAAGGGTAATGGCATTGCGCATAAGGCATAGCCCCCGAATCGAACCAGACATCAATCAGGTCGGGTTCGCGGAACATTTTCTTTCCACTGGCCGAAACCAGGAATATTTCATCCACATAAGGCCTGTGGAGGTCGATAGTGTTGTAATTATCTTGTGTAAAGTCTCCTTCCACGAAATTAACATAAGGATTTTTGGTCATAAAACCGGCTGCAAGAGATTTTTCTATTTCCTTTTTCAGTTGTCCTGCCGATTGAATACAGATCTGTTCCGAACGGTCTTCGGTGGCCCAAATTGGAAGGGGCACACCCCAATAACGCGAACGAGAAAGATTCCAGTCGACCAGGTTTTCGAGCCAGTTGCCAAATCGGCCGCTGCCAGTGCTTTCAGGTTTCCAGTTGATGGTCTTATTCAGTTCTATCATGCGGTCCTTCACGGCCGTGGTTTTGATGAACCATGAATCCAGAGGGTAATACAAAATAGGTTTGTCTGTTCTCCAGCAATGCGGGTAGGAGTGTTCGTATTTTTCGGCTTTAAAGGCCTTGTTTTCTTTTTTTAGTTTTATGATGATGTCAACATCCACATTATTTTCGGTGGTCGCATCGAAATCGGGGTCGTATTCGCTTTTCACGAAACGTCCGGCAAATTCGCCCATGGAGTCTACAAATTTGCCTTGCTTATCTACCAGCGTCAGCGAGCCAAGCCCTTGCTGTTTAGCCGTGCGGAAATCGTCGGCACCAAAGCTGGGCGCAATATGCACAATACCGGTTCCGTCTTCGGTGGTAACAAAATCACCTAAAACCACCTTAAAGGCATCACCGTCGTCTGGTTGTACATAAGGCAGCAATTGTTCATAACGCATTCCGGCAAGCGCCTTACCTTTATACGAAGCGATCTGTCTGAACGGAATATTCCTGTCTCCGGTTTTATAGTCCTCGAAATTAATATCTGCATTTTTTTCTGGAAAATATTTTTCCTTCAGGTCATTGGCGAGAATAACCGTTATAGGTAATCCGGTATATTGGTTGAAGGATTCTATTACTACATACTCAATGCCTGCGCCCACTGCCAATGCTGTATTTGAGGGTAGTGTCCATGGGGTAGTGGTCCAGGCCATAAAAAAGACATCGCCATGCGGGTTTTTAAACAATTCAGCGATCAGAGGATGGTCGTTCTTTACTAACTTAAATTGTGCAACAACTGTATTGTCCTTTACGTTCTTATAGCATCCGGGCAGGTTTAATTCATGTGAACTTAATCCAGTGCCGGCTGCAGGAGAATAGGGCTGAATAGAATATCCTTTGTACAAAAATCCTTTTTCATAAAGTTTGGCCAACAGATTCCAGACGGTTTCTATATACTTATTGTCGAAAGTTATATAAGGATTTTCGAGGTCGACCCAATAGCCCATCTTTACAGTGAGATCGTCCCATTGGTCCTTATATTTCATCACCTCTTTGCGGCATTGGGCATTGTATTCCTCAACCGAAATAGATTTGCCGATATCCTCTTTGGTAATGCCCAGTGTTTTTTCTACGGCTATTTCAATAGGAAGTCCGTGGGTATCCCAGCCTGCCTTACGTTCCACAAAATGTCCTTTCAGGGTTTTATAACGGCAAAAAATATCCTTAATAGCACGGGCCATCACATGATGTATACCCGGCTGCCCATTGGCCGATGGAGGGCCTTCATAGAATACAAAAGGAGTTTGTCCTGTCCGGTTGATAATGCTTTTGTTAAAAATATCGTTCTTTTGCCAGAATTCGTTCACTTCCTCAGCAATTCTAATCAGATCCAGATGCTTGTATTCTTTGTATTTCTGCTCCATTATTGAATATTATGTAAAAAAACGTGCAAAGGTAATAAATTCAAAGGAAATTTAATGAACCTAATGCGTAAGTTGATGTTTATTAGCTCACCAAATCATTGATGACAGCCGAAGCGCAATAGCAGCCAAAGACAACCGGTATATAAGAGATGGTTCCTGCTACAGATTTTTTGTTTTTGCTGGTATTGTTGAAAACAACGGACTCTTTGATGGGTTGTTCGGAGGAAAACACCGCTTTAAATCCTGTGGTCAGCCCTAGTCTTCTCAATCGTTTTCGGATATCAAAGGCAAAGGTACAGGTGTGGGTCTCTGAAATATCGGCCACCTGAATTTTGGAAATATCAAGTTTCGCCCCAGCTCCCATAGCACTTACGACCCTGTGATTCAGGCGAAGGGCGTTAAGAAGCATATAGGCTTTAGGCGATAGCGTATCGATGGCGTCCACCACATAATCGTATTTGTTTTCCAGCAAATGAATCATGGGGTCTTCTTTCAAGTAATTATCATTTAAAACAAGTTCAATTTCTGGGTTAATGTCCAAAAGCCTTTTGGCCAAAACTTCCGTTTTCTTTTGCCCTTCCGTACTGATGAGGGCAATTAATTGGCGGTTGCGGTTCCCGGGCTCCACGAAATCTCCATCGGCAAGCGTCAGCCTGCCAATACCTGCCCGGCACAGCATTTCAGCAGCAGCGCTTCCCACACCGCCCAGTCCGACGATCAATACATGAGACCGTCTAAGGATATCAAGCTTGTCCGAACCTAAAAGAAGTTCAGTTCTGTTGAGCCAATCGGGTATTTCCATCAATGCAGTTCTGCAATTCCCTTTTCGATGCGGAAAAGGGTTTGTTCTTTACCAATGATCTCAATGATTGCAAAAAGGTCGGGGCCCATGGCTGCGCCAACAACGATCAATCTCAGGGCATTCATAATTACTCCGGTGTTGAGATTGTTTTCGGTAATGAAATTCATCACCAGAGGTTTTGCATGCTCTGCAGTAAAAGGTTCTGCATGTGCCAAAATATCTGCTACCTTTTTCATGTTTGCTGCGGAATCGGGTTTCCATTTATCTTTCACCGTTTTGGAATCATAGTTTTCGGGGGCATAATAAAAGAAACATGCCTGATCCCAGAATTCATGAACAAAGGTCATACGGTTCTTTACAAGTCCTATGATGGTCAACAGTAGAGATCTGTTGAGATGTATCATCTTTGTCGTTAACGAAGGGGCAATGATTTCAGCAAGATCTTCGTTGGACATTTTCTGTAGATACTGATGATTAAACCATTTCGCTTTTTCCGGGTCAAATTTCGAACCGGATTTGCCTACTCTTTCCAGTGAAAAAGCATCAATCAGTTCGTTCATTGAAAAGAGCTCCTGTTCCGTGCCGGGATTCCATCCTAAAAATGCCAGCATATTAATAAAGGCACCAGGCTGATAACCCGATTCCCTGTAGCCTGAAGATATCTCTTTGGTTACCGGGTCGGTCCATTGCAAAGGGAACACCGGGAAACCCATACGGTCGCCATCGCGCTTACTGAGTTTGCCGTTTCCATCGGGTTTTAATAAAAGCGGAAGATGAGCAAACAAAGGCATTTCTGTTTCCCAACCCAGATAACGGTATAAAAGTACATGCAGGGGTGCCGAAGGCAGCCATTCTTCGCCCCGTATCACATGTGAAATCTCCATAAGGTAATCGTCCACCACGTTGGCAAGGTGGTAAGTGGGCAATCCGTCGGATTTGAAAATTACCTTATCATCCAACAGAGAAGAGTTCACCCGCACTTCGCCACGAATGAGGTCGTTCACCAGTATCTCTTCGTTCTCAGGTATCTTTATCCTGATGACATAAGGCGAACCGGAATCCAACAGGCTTTTGGTTTCAACTTCGTTCAGCGAAAGCGAGTTGCAGAACTGAAGGCGATTGGTTTGGTCGTATTGAAAGCTCTTTTTTTCGGCCTCATAGCTTTTGCGCACGGTCTCTAACTCCTGTGGAGTATCGAAAGCATAGTAGGCATGATGATTTTCTACCAGGCTGAGGGCATATTTCCGGTAAATGGATTTGCGTTCTGATTGGCGGTATGGAGAGTGAGGACCTCCGGAGCCCACACCTTCGTTGTATTGTATCCCACACCATTGCAATGATTCAATGATATAGTTTTCGGCTCCTTCCACATACCGGGTTTGATCGGTATCTTCAATACGCAGCAACATATCTCCGCCATGTTTTTTAGCAAACAGATAATTATACAGGGCAGTCCTGACTCCGCCAATATGCAACGGCCCGGTAGGACTGGGAGCAAAGCGCACGCGCACTCTTTCTTTGTTCATAATGAATTTTTTTGCAAAAGTAGGGTATTTTCTTTTGTTACCCAATCATATGTCTGTCTGAATGTATTCAAATCATTATTAGGCAATAGCATATAAGGAACCGCCGTTTATTTGAGATAAATCATTTAAAATGCAATGCAATTATGGCGGGGAGGCTGTGATAGGTGATGTCATAACCAGATGACTTTATCTATTGTCACCCGGTCAGTGAATAGAAATTACGGTATAGCAATTTTTGCTACCCTCTGGAAATCGGGAGTGCCAATTCTTACAATATAAACCCCCGAATTAAATCCGGTCACATTTATTTTGGTTTCAAACGACCTTTCCTTTGGTGTTATCGTTTTGTAATGAACCAGTTTGCCGGTAATATCATATAATTGAACCACGTTTTGATCATTAGACGGCAGATTTTCCGCGTTAATATAAATAAAATTACCCGAAAGGAATGCCTTCAGTTGAGCATTAACTGCATTTGCATCAGCAATGCCGCTGCTGCATGGGGCCAATTGGAATGAATAAATGGCTGTGGCCGAACCATTATTACTATACATGCCCGTGTGCCAGAAGGTGCTTCCATCAGCAGGATCGATAGAGGTTTGTGAATAATCACCAAAACGATTGCTGCCTGTGATAGAGCCTGTTCCGGGGAAAACTACCGTTTCGGCAAACGACATGGTTCCCAGAGGATCACCCGCGAGCCGACCTGTATAACAAAGGCTTACAGGGATGGTGGCAGATGTTTTTGCATAACACAAAGCGATATCGCCGTTGCAATCCATCGCAATACTGCCATTCCAGCGGTTGGCGCTATCAGGAGCATAAATTCCTTCCTGATAGAGCGACCATACATGGGTGGACTGGTCCTGCCTTAATTCAACCCATTTGATACTTCTTTGTGTTGAATTCATCTTTACTGCCCAGTTTAACACCACCCTGTTGGTCCCTATAAAACTATTCCACTGCGCTCTATACATGCAAATACCCCCCAGACCATCGAGCATCTGTGTTCCCGGTTGGGTTATATCATTCCAGTTTGCAAAATACGAGGCATCAAAGGAAGCAGTAGGCAGCGTAGCATCGAGTGTGATGGTTGCCGAAGGTGTGGTTCCCCAGGATACCGCCATCGACCATATATTAACGCCATCTATGCTCCCTGACCCCCACCCGTCATCGGTATACGAAAACAATGGACAGGGTTGGCCTAATGGAGGTAGCACTCCATCGGCATCGCCCGGTAAAGGGAGCCAGAATCCAAAGCCTGCATTGGTGGGGGTGGTAAAACTGGCAGATACCATTCTGGCATCAGGATTTCCCGCCAGCATCGCATCTCTTTCGAAGCATAATACGGTTCCGTTTCCATTGTTCGAAGTCATGTAATATCCATTTTCCCATATCGAGAATTTTAAATAATCAGGCATGGCAAATCCCGGCATGGAAAACTTATAGGCATACCAGGCTCCCGATGGGTCGTTGGTTGCAGAAACAGCCAGGGCAAAAGTAACAAACAGGTCGAGTTGCGCCACAAACCAACGGTCGGCGAATTTATCATACATAACAATAGGATCACCCGAATTGAGAGTAGATCCGGTAACAGTGCCAACGCTTCCTGTAAAAACCGGGGTTCCGCTGCCTGTTTTATCGTACACGGCATAGGGGGTGGCGTTCACGGCCTGCACATACTGTGTCATTCCTGCAGCTCCCGAAGGATCCTGCGGACTTGCACCACCGTTTTGTGCCTCCCATTGGGTTTTGACTCCGGGAGATTTCTTTAGCCCCATCTGGGTTTGAATAGTAGCCGGATCATTCCCGTATTGGGGCCCGTCAGCGATGGTGAATAAAAATTTTTGCGCTATCCGGTGTTCCCTGTCAGGCATTTCTTTCACACCCTTAAAATCCATATTATCGATCTGACTTTTAGTGAAGAGGGTGTTGAGGGGCTTGGTCACCTTAAATTCAGATGCGGTTATAACTGTTGCAGGGCCACTTACCACCATGGGTTTGCTATGAGTTGATTTTTGCTGTGCATAAATGCCTACTGTAATTAACAGTACTGTAATAAACAGAGTTGTCTTTTTCATTTTTTTCGTTTTTCCAAAATTAAAATATTTTATTGGTATTTATGATGAGATTGAAATAAAAAAAACGGGAAAAATGAAGTGGATAGCATTATCATTTTCAAAATTATGATCATTCTTAAACTACAAATTTAGGGCATTACATTTGACGTTAATCTCCGAACTGTTCCTGGTTTGTATTTTTTTTGCGGAAGGATATGTTGATTTAATAACTTTTAACCACGGATAAACAACTTTTAACCTAAATTGTTCGTTTTTTAACTTTTTTTTTACTTTGAACCCAGTTTTTTTTATTTCTTTTACGTTATAGAATAAAAATAGTAATCATTTTAAACCCTATAAGATATGCAGGCGACAAAGACAAAGACCAAAGAATATAAACTATGGATTATATTCGCCGCAATTATGCTGGTAATTGCTGCAATTGTGGTATTTCTGGACATGATCTCTTAGATCTGGAAAAATATTTATAAATTTAACCGAAAGCCATTCCGGAAGGGATGGCTTTTTTTATCTTTGTTCAAAATATTTCCATGAGTAATTCTGTCCTGATAAAAGCCCTGAACGAAAATGACATAAAAAGTCTGGAATTTATTTCAAAGAGCGATCTGCACAATCACTCCATGCTGGGTTCACGTTTCGAATCGCTGGAAAACTATACCGGAACGAAACTGAAACCACCTCCGGCGAGAATACCGGAATTTCATGTTTTTGAGAACTATCTGAACGAGGTATTCAAGGGATTTATTGCCCAAATGGATTTTTTCAACTACATGATACGCGCTGCATTTATTCAGGCAATTGCCGATGGTATTACGGTTCTGCAGATGAGCATAGATTCCCGGTTTTATAATTATTTTCCAAAAAAGGAAAAAGATATTGTTGATATTGTTGAAATGGCAAGGCAGGAAATAGCCCCCGCAATTAAATTTATTCCCCAGATAGGCATGGACCGAACCCATGACATCAATTTGCTCAGTCGCGAAGTATACGCCTTGATGGAGACCTCTTACTTCGTCTCTATAGATCTTTACGGCGACGAATTGTATGGAGACATCAAGCGTTTTGTGCCTATCTATAAAAAGGCGAAACAACAGAAAATGATTCTGTGTGCCCATGCCGGAGAATATGGCACGGCAAATTCGGTAAGGGATGCGATTGAATTGCTTGAACTGCAGCAAGTGCAACATGGTATCGGCATTGCCGCCTCAACAGAAGTAATGAAATGGATATCGGATAACAAAATATTGTTAAATGTTTGTCCCACCAGCAATGTGGTTTTGTGTAGAGCCAAATCGATAAAAAAACACCCGATACGTACCTTGTTCGATCATGGAATTATAGTCACCATTAATACGGACGACCTGATGGTTTTCGGTCAGTCGGTGAGCGAGGAATACATGAACCTGTTCAGGGAGGGTGTTTTTTCTGCAGAAGAATTAGAGGTGATCAGGCAGAATGGCTTGAGGGTGTCTGCCAATTGATACTTTGTTGTTTTTTGAAAATTATTACTTCAGTTTTTCACTAAACCGTATATCTTTGTTGCACAAAACCTGTAATCATGAAATTTGGTGTTTTAATATTTCCCGGCTCGAATTGCGATCACGACTTATTGTATGTGTTAAAGAAAATTGTTAAACAGGAGGTTGTTCCCCTTTGGCATAAGGAAAAGAACCTACAGCAATGTGACTTCATTTTTATACCGGGAGGCTTTTCATACGGCGATTATTTGCGATCGGGCGCTATTGCCCGCTTTTCGCCTATCATGGAAAATGTCGTGGAGTTTGCCAATAAAGGGGGGTACCTGATGGGTATCTGCAATGGGTTCCAAATATTGTGCGAAGCCAGGTTGTTGCCCGGAACCTTATTGCATAACAACAATCAGAAATTTATCTGTAAGAATACTTTTATCAAACCGGCAACAACCAACAGCATGGTGACCAAATATCTTGTTCCTGATAAAGCACTGAAAATACCCATTGCCCATGGGGAAGGTCGATATTATGCCGATGACAAGACCATTCAGGAACTGGAAAAGAACCAACAGGTATTATTTAAATACTGTTCTGCCGAAGGGATAGTTACGCCGGAAGCCAACCCTAACGGTTCCATTAATAATATTGCAGGTGTTTGTAATAAGAACAGGAACGTTTTCGGAATGATGCCGCATCCGGAGAGGGCCAGCGATACTGAGTTGTCGAATACCGATGGCAGGCAGATCATCGATTCTATTTTAAAAAGCCTGCAAACCAAGTAATAACCCTTGAAAAGAATATTGTTTTTAGTGGCCCACCGGCCGGGACGTTCCCCCGGACAAAGGTTTAGATTTGAACAATATCTCGGGATTTTAGAACAAAAAGGATTTACCTGCGAAATATCTTACCTGCTGAACGAAAAGGATGATGCCGTTTTTTATAGCAAAGGGAATTATTTAAAAAAAGGGCTAATCTTTATCAAGAGTTTACGCATAAGGTGGAGGGATGTCAAACGAAGCAGCTCTTTCGACCTGGTATTTATTTACCGTGAAGCCTTGATGACGGGTTCAGTTTATTTTGAAAAGAAACTGAAAGAGAAAGGAGCAAAAATTATACTTGATTTTGATGATGCCATTTGGGTGCCCGATGTTTCCCCGGGAAACAAAAACCTGCAATGGTTAAAAAACCCTTCCAAAACAGCCAAAATAATCCAAATGTCGGAACTGGTTATTGTTGGCAATAGTTTTTTGGCCGAATATGCCTCCGGGTTTAATAAGAACGTGAAGATAATTCCATCGACCCTTGAAACGGATATTTTTAAACGGCAGAATGTAAATAAAAACCCTGACCGGATTTGTATAGGCTGGATAGGTTCCCGGACTACCATGAAGCATTTTTGCCTGGCAGTGCCATTCCTGCAACAACTGATCGAAAGGTTCCCTGACAATATCAATATCAAACTGATCTCTGATATAAAATATCCGGGCAGCGAAATTGAGGTAAACTTCTGCAAATGGAATAAAGATTTGGAAACTGCTGACCTTTCTGAAATAGATATCGGAATAATGCCTCTGCCGGACGATGAATGGGCAAGGGGAAAATGCGGATTCAAAGGATTGCAGTATATGTCAATTGGCATTCCGGCAGTTATGTCGCCTGTGGGTGTTAACACCGAAATAATACAGGATGGGGTGAATGGTTATCTGGCTGCTACCGAATCAGAATGGATAGAAAAACTTTCCGCCTTAATAGAATCCCCAGAATTAAGGGAACGTATCGGGCAAAACGGCAGGAAAACAGTGGAAGAAAAATACTCCTATAACGCCTGGAAGGAAAAATATGTGGAGTGCTTTGAGGAACTATTAGCGTCCCGCGATCATTCATAATAATATACGCGCTTCACTCTTCCCGAAACCGATGTGAGTATCTCGTAAGGAATGGTACCAAGCTTTTCGGCCAGCATCTTAATCGAGGCGGCATCGTAATAAACCAGCACTGTATCGCCTTCTTTTGCTGCAACACCGGTAATGTCGATCATGCACATGTCCATGCATACATTTCCAACAATAACTGCCTTATGACCGTTCACATATAAAAAACCATTACCGTTTCCCAGGTTGCGGTTAAGCCCGTCGGCATATCCAATAGGAACAATAGCGATCACGGAGTCTTTTGCGGCTTTCCATTTGCGCCCGTAACCAACGGTTTCGCCTTTTGCTACTTCTTTGATCTGTGAAATGGTCGTTTTCAAACTGCTTACATTTTGCAGGTGCATTTGTTCCTCATCAAAGAATGAGATGCCATACAAACCGATGCCCAGGCGTACCATTTCGAAATTGGTGTCTTGAAATCTTGAAATACCCGACGAGTTCAGCGCATGTATCCAAAAGGGCTCTGATAAAGCATCTTGAAATCTGGAGCAAACCGTTTTTAAGGTTTCAATCTGTTTTCTCGTAAAATCATCCTGGGTTTTATCCTCGCTGCAGGCCAGATGAGTAAACACGGATTTGACCTGTATGCCGCTGTTCGATTTTAAAATACTGATAACTTCGTCTGCTTCTGATGGCAGGAAACCCAGGCGGTGCATTCCGGTATCTATTTTTATATGGATGGGCTGTTTTTGCTGGTCCTTTGATTCGGAGGCATTGATAGAGTCGATAAGTAGGTTAAGAGTACGGAAATTATAGATCTCAGGTTCCAGTTGGTACTTCTTCATCAGCTCGAAACTTTCTTCCTCGGGGTTCATCACCATAATGGGGGTGGCTATACTGGCTTTGCGGAGTTCAATTCCTTCATCGGCATAAGCCACTGCCAGGTAATCGATGTTGTGGTATTGCAACACATTGGCAATTTCGTAACCCCCGCTGCCATAAGAAAAAGCCTTCACCATAGCCATGATCTTAGTGTCTTTTTTCAGACATTTTTTGTAATAATTAAGATTATGGATCAGGGCATTCAAATTGATCTCCAGCACGGTTTCGTGCGATTTTTGTTGCAGCATGCGACTGATGTTCTCGAACTCGAACACACGGGCTCCCTTTATCAGAATGGTTTCATTGTGGAAATCGGAAGCATTGAATTTGTTCAGGAAAGCATCGGTGCTTTTAAAAAACGACTTCTCTATGCTGAACAACTCTTCGTGACGCAACAGCGAAGGGCCTATGCCAATGATACGGTTAACGCCCTTGGCATTTAATAATCCGGCAACCTCAGCATACAGATCGCTGTTGTTCAAGGCGCTTTGCAAAATATCCGACAGTATCAGGGTGCGCTTCTTGTGCTGATTCTGTTGGTTCATAAAATCCAAAGCAATGCTGAGTGAATTCAGGTCGGAGCTGTAGCTGTCGTTAATCACCGAACAATTGTTGATACCAGCCTTCAGTTCCAGTCGCATGGCCACAGTGGTCAGCGACATCATGCGTGCAGCAATGATATCATTATCGTAACCGCTTAATAACATAAATGCCCAGCAATGAATGGCATTTTCCACAGAGGCATTATCCGTAAAGGGTATTTTGATTGCAATTTCGTTCGAAAGGTAAGTGGCCGTGATAGTGGTAATCCCCGATTCTTTTTGGATGCCGGTAATCATCAGGTTGGCCTTATGCTTGTGGCTCCAGGTGAAGAGGTTGATCTTTTTGGTGAGAAATTCAGATTTAATGATACGATCCTGTATGTCGAAACTGTCGGAACAATAGATCAGCGTTTCGACGTTTGTAAATAAATGAAGTTTTTCGCCGGTTTTCTGACGTATGTTCAGAAAATTCCCTTCATGGGCGGTTCCGATGTTGGTAAAAATGCCGACAGTAGGCTGAATGATGGGTTGCAGCCGTTTCATTTCTTCCGGCTCGGAAATGCCTGCTTCTATAATGGCCAGTTGATGCTCGGGCTGCATTTGCCAGACCGATAGCGGAACCCCTATCTGTGAATTATAGCTTTTCGGACTGCGGACTATATTTTTTTCGGGCGACATCAACTGAAAAAGCCATTCTTTGATGATGGTTTTTCCATTGCTGCCGGTGATGCCCAAAACAGGTATAGTAAATTGCTTGCGGTGATAAGCGGCCAGGGCCTGCAGGGCCTTCAGGGTGTTGTTTACCAGTATAAAATTGGCTCCTTTGTAATGCTGATGATCAGCAGGAAGTACCGAAACCACAAAATTGCGTATGCCCTTGTCGAAGAGTTCGGGAATATACTTGTGCCCGTCGTTTCGGGGGGTAACCAGGGCGAAAAAAACAGAAGTATCAGTTACCACTATTTTACGGCTGTCGATAAGCAAATGTTTGATGGGGTCGTTGTTTCCTTCCACAGAAAACAACGTCCCATTCATAATGCCCGTGATGTCGGAAACAGAATAATGTGTCATTCGAATCGCAGCTTAGTTTTCGTTTCCGGAGTCATCGTTTGAAACCTTATACGTGCCTATTCGTAAAGGATTGGCATGCATCTGATCAAACTGAATGCGATTATGAAAAATTTCACAGGCCAGAAACAGGGCATTACGGAACGAATCGGACGAAGCAGTGTTTTTTCCCGCCAGATCATAAGCCGTGCCGTGGGCGGGTGAAGTTCTGATAATGGGTAGTCCGGCTGTGAAATTTACGCCTTCCTCGAAAGCAATGATCTTAAAAGCGACCATACCCTGATCATGATACATAGCCATTACACCATCGAATTGGTTGTACTTGAGGGTGCCGAAAAACCCGTCTGACGGATAAGGTCCGAAACAAAGTATGTTTTCTTCCTGGGCCTTTTTAATGGCAGGAATAATAATGTCGATTTCTTCGTTCCCCATAACACCTTCGTCGCCCGAGTGGGGATTCACTCCCAATAAAGCAATTTTAGGTTTGATGATGCCGAAATCACGCATCAGCGAATTGTTCATCACGATCAGCTTGCGAACAATCTGCTCAACCGACAACTGTGAAGATACGTCTTTCAGGGGAACATGTCCCGTTACAAAACCAATGCGAAAATTTCGCGCCACCATCATCATCAGGTAATTGGTAGTGCTGAACTTGTTGGCAAGGTATTCGGTATGGCCCTTAAAAGCGAATTTCTCAGACTGTATGTTTTTTTTGTTGATGGGGGCCGTTACCAATACATCGATATGATTGTTTTTAAGGTCGTCAACGGCCATATCGAGAGCCGTCAGGGCTAATTGTCCGGCTATGGTTGAAGATTCGCCCATTTCGATCTTGATCTCCTGCTCGGTAACATTCACGATGTGCTGACGTTTGGGGATGGCGAATTCGGCTTTTTTTATAACATTAAAATTGAAATCGTTTAAGTTGAGAGCCTTGCGATAGTAAGAAGCGATTTTGGAAGAGCCGTAAACTACCGGGGTGAAGATTTCCAGCAATTTGGGTTCCATAAGGGTTTTGATGATGATCTCGTAGTTGATGCCGTTAAAATCGCCATGTGTTATGCCCACAATGGGTTTGCTGTCTTTATCGTGTTCCTTGCTGACTGCCATGATTGTAAAATTTTGTGCAAATATAGTTAAAAGAAACGGAGTTCGGAGTGACTGGAGTTGGGAGTGACAAGAGTTTGGAGTGCGGAGTTAAAGAATGCAACGGGAGAGGCATTTTGAAGTAAATGGACTCAGGGGGTGACCAGGCCTATCAGGGTCTTTCAGACCTATGGAGAGGAGGAGCCTGCTGCCGAATGGGAATTATACAACAACTTTTTTACGGTTATCCCTTTTTGACGGGAGTTTTTTTCGTGTATGCTTTGTTTTATAAGTACGTATATAATTGCTGATTGCCATTTCTTCTTCTTTTGTCAGTTGGCGGCTATCAATTACGAAATCAACCCCTTCGGGTTCTATAATATGTCCCATCGTTTATGTCTTAAAGTATTTATCAATCAATCGTTGTGCAATATGTGTAGGAATAATCATCACATGATTACCAAAATGTATGGCTCCTAAAGTTTTTTCGTAATGTTCAATAAGTTTGGTTTTCGCAGTAAAAGAAACAAATCCGTCATAACCATTTTGAAACGAAACCTTGCAAGCATAAGCCACCAAATTACCGGGAACACCTTCGTACAATTTCTTATGGCCCAAATTAAACGGGGCACTCTCCAACAAATTCATATAAAGATGGTCGGGTTTAATTGTAAAACTAAGCAGCCCTTGAATTATCTTTGGGTTGTGGAGTATGGTAAGTTTATATACCTCTCTGTCGTTATTATTTAACTCTTGTTTCCAATTGAAGTTCCATCCATTTTTTTTAGTTACGTTTTTAATATCAGAAAGAGTTAAACGGCTAATTTCTGTCTGAAAACTATCGCCTGATATTGTGTTTTGGATGGAGTCAGTCAGTTTATCAATAATAAAATTAAGATGCGTTGCTTTTTCTTTTTTCACTCACCAAAATTACAAAAAATGCGTGTATTATACAAATAAAATCTTGATTGGCTTAGCTTTTAGTTAATAATATTTTGAAATCAACTTTAATTCTGAATTTATACTCCTGCATTCTCAAAAGTAAAATGTCCCACCCTTTGGGGAACAGAACTTTCTTATAATTTGCTTTTGGAGGCGCAGCCTCAAGTTATATTTCGACGGTCCATAGGACTCCAATGGAGAGTCGGAGCCTGAAAAAATAAGAAAGCCGAGGTTGGAACCTCAGCCTAACTGGGAAGTACCAAAATTTCCATTAAAGTCAGAACTGATGTGGTAAATTGAAATTTAGCCTATTCATTTGCCGTAAACAATTCATCCAAAATATGAGTATACGCTTTGTGCTCTTCGATATAGTAAATCAAAGGCGCTGTATCGAGAAAAACAATTTTTTTTGAGAACTTTTCAATCAATCCCATGCTTCTCTTTCTTTAGCAATATATTCATTAACATCAACATTTTGCCAGACTTTTTTCACTAATCCTTTTATGCTGGTTATTTTAGTTGATGTTTGTTTAGTCGTTGAACGTTTTAGCATTGCAATAATTTTCGACATAATATTGATTTTGCCTGTGTAATCAAGCGTTTCAATTTCATGAATTATATTATCAATGTTTGCCGTGTTATTCATTTTACCTTTTTTTACAAAGTTACAAATTCCTAAAGATGTTTATCCAAAAAAAGTGTGTATGGTATCACATAAGGTAAAAAGTAAAAGACCTGCCCTCCGGTGAGCCTTTATTGTTATGAAAACACGGGGATGCAGCAGTTATGAAATTTTTAAAGAAAAGGCCTGCCATTCTGCAAGCCTTTCTTTTATTTTGTGTTGTTGGAGGCGGAGCCTCAGGTAATATTTCGACGGTCCATAAGACTCCAATAGAGGGGCGGAGCTTGCCGGCGAACGGGGAATTATTGTTTTGCTTTATAAATCGAATAGAAAATCAAAACAAAAATGAGCAAGAGAATTCCGTTTATAACAATATAAATTGGTAAGGAAAACACAAGAAAATTAAAAATCAGATTACTAACCAAGGCAATAAAAAAGAATATCCAGGAAAGGAAACTAATGTTAATAGATGAGCGTGATAACTCAAAAGAAATACCAATAGCAAACAATAGAGTGAAAGCAAAAAAAATAAAACTACCAATACTAATTAAAACTTTATTTTCTCCAATGTGAAAATTATACAATCCATAAGATATTAATAAACTAATTGCTATTGCAATAATTGCCGGTATTGTTTTTATTTTCATAATATCATGGATTATAACGAAATGCTGCTTTTATTTGCACTGGATTCATTGTACTCGGAATAAACATATTAGTAATTGCATTATTTACAAAATTCAACATTTGTTGCGCAACAGCTATACACATTCAGAATTTTACAAGGCCCATTTATTAAAAAATGACTTTCTTCAAAAAAATTTATTTAGTCGACCCTCAAAAAAGCAATTTTAGCGAATTTGTATATAAAATGGCCG
>CAYXXU010000064.1:0-25575 GCA_964469155.1 uncultured Bacteroidales bacterium | reverse complement strand
GCGACCACCTTGGTAGTAGTAGTTTTATTACAAACATTAATGGTGCTGCTGTGCAACACCTGCAATATTTGCCGTTTGGTGAGACCTATGTTGATCAAAGGCACGATAGTCCTTATAATACTCCTTATAAGTTTAGTGGGAAGGAGAAGGATGATGAGACTCAGTATTCTTATTTTGGGGCGAGGTACTATGATTCGGATTTGAGTGTGTGGTTGAGTGTGGATCCGTTGTCTGATAAAAAAGAAGGGATTTCTGCATACAATTATTGTCATTGGAATCCGGTAGTTATTATTGATCCAGATGGAAGAGATGATTTTGAAATTGATAAAAAAACAGGTAAAATAAATCGTACTAGTGGTAATAAATATTATAAAAGAAATGATGGCTCCCTGCTAACGGTCAAAGAAAACGAAAAATATATTGGAAACGAAGACATTAATACAATGCCAATGGTAGATAGATTGACAAATAGTAAGGGGGATGACCTTTATATATCAGGTGGCACAATAAGTAGAGGTAAAATTACAAATGAGTATACAAATATCCAATTTCAAACAGCAGTCGAAGCGGCTGAATTCTATTATTTTGCGGCAGAAAGTTCTGAAGTCGAATGGTGTTATGTTAAAGTAAACTTTGGAAATAATTACCTTGTGGGAGCTGTTGGTACAAATTATGGTAATGGGAAGGTTTCTATGCCAGGATTTTATGAACAACAATTTGGTGAGAATATTGAACTTATGTCTCATTCTCACTATCCTGATTGTCCACCATCTTATGACGTAAGTCAAGATAGGGATGGAACTCGACATGGAGATTTAAACGAAGCAAATCGTTCTAAATACAATTATAAAAGAGAGGTATATTCGGTTCCTTCTAAAACAATATATGAGTATAGTAATGGTACATACCTGAGAACGAATCCGACAGATATTACACATCCTCCAGTTTATGATAAAAGTTATGGGAGGTAATTATGAAATATTTTATTTTATTTTTGCTATTATGTTTATCTACTTTTCTATTTGGTCAAGGTGAAAAACAGAAATTTCGGGATTCTATTGAGAATTTAAATATAAATAAAAATCACAACGATTCTATTATTTTAAATACTAAAATAATTTCAGAATTGAGTATACCGATACTTGCAACTATTCAAAGACATCTCGAAGTTGCCAAAATGAAAAAAAAACACAAGTTCGATTTCTTTATTTTTGTACGGATTGGCGCAAGTAACATTGATTACAGAGGTATTCCAAAAAAAATCATAGATTCTCTTTATTCCATAAATGATTTCACAACAAGCCCATTACCGATTACTGATAAGTTTTATACACAATATGGCATTAGTATTGAATTTATAGGAAAGGATGATCCTCAGTTGAATGGAATATCTACATTTGAAAACAAATATTACTACAATTACAATGGTTATGATGTTTTAATTTGCTCAAATTTAAACTTGATTTTTAAAAATGAAGGCAAAATAAAACATTTCCATTTTGTTTTAAACACCCTTGGGAAAAGGAAAAAAATCAACGCCATAAGGACTCTATTTAATTTATCAGGACCTTATGTTACAGAAGTCAGATATAAAGATTTAATTTGGCCAAAATGGACAAGTAAACGCAATGATTTTAAATGATTAATAGTACATTTTTCATACTGAATCCAGATTGGTCGGATGCTGCCTGTCTAATTTCAATTACCAATAAAAGCCCCTATATGGTGATGAACGACAAGGAATATACCAAACATTATTTTATTGAAGGCGAAAGGGTTTGCAGCAAACTGGGCGGAGGTTTTGGTATGGTGCACGATCCAACCCAAAATCCTGTGGAGCCCATCAAATTCGATTATAAACAGATACCTAAGGACTTATGGGAAATGGTGGCGCGTGGTATAGAATGTGTTGAGTTTAATCCTGAAAATGTAAAGATGGAACCTGACCTGCCCCCGGCTTATAATATGGAAAACAGGACTGAAAGAGACCAGTTCTTTTACCATTCCGATCATTTGGGAAGTTCATCATTTATTACCAACATTTAATACCCATTGTCACACCATAAACACAATTCTCCTTACTGCTCCAAAATATGAACCTAAAATATAAAAAAAAACCAAATACCCACGGCCTATGCCATAAACCCTTACTCATGTAGCCCCAGTATTTGAAACGACACTACTACATCTGACTATTTCGGCATTTTGGTGCGGCTGCCGCCCTGCTTCGCAAAGAATAATACTGTTATATTGAGATAAAACCTTATAATACTAGCTGACATTGCACAGATATTTTCTGTTACCCTCTTTGTTTTGTTAAAAAGCATAAAGAAAAGCCTGGTAAGCCTAATCTATTTTAAGACAGGCCTACACTATTTCATGTTTTGTTTCAGTAAAAAAAAGAAAGCACTTTTGAAACTATTTTTTTATTGATATGATTTATTTTTAGGGTGAATGAATCGCAAAAATTGATGAAATAAAAAAAAAATTAGCGTAAAGTAATTTTCAAATACATCAATGTATTTTTCCGATTCATTCATGTATTTTTTCAAAAGCTTCAACTATTTCTCAAATAGCTTCAACTATTTTTCCGAAAGCTTCAACTAATTCACCGAAAGCTTCAACTATTTTTCCGAAAGCTTCAACTATTTGGCCGAAAGCTTCAACTATTTTCCGAATAGCTTCAACTATTTCTGCGAAAGTTTCAACTATTCATCCGATTCATTCATCTATTTTTCCGATTCATTCATGTATTTTTTCAATTCATTCATGTATTTGAGCGAAACATCCATGTATTCCAAAGAAACATTCATGTTCCAAAACTTTGTTTTGATGATAATCAGCGCATTATATTTTAAACAAAATACAGATATCATGTATAATTGTTGAAAAACGGGGGATTTTTAAGGTGTTACGTAGGCACGTAATAATAATATTCAAATGGTATATAATGTCGGAATTTGAGAGGTAAAAATTCTTTACCAACTTTTCTTTGCCTCCTGTCCTAAAGGATGGAAAAGCCGGCAAAGAATTTTGATTGTTCTTAAGTAATTAGTTTGTCAAATCTCCCTTTAGGGATGGGGCAAAATTTGGCAAACTAATTACGGTTCTGAAAAGGTAAGAAAATTCCAAAAGAAGACAAAAAAGAAGAATTAACCGCGAAGAACGCAAAGATAAGATACGCGAAGTTCGCTAAGTCAACTTTGCACACTTTGCATAAACTTTGCTCTTCCTTTGCGGTTAAAAAAAAGAAAAATTAACCACAACCACAATGCTTTTTCACCATGGACACAATGGTTTGTCGTAAAGAGCTTTATTGTGATCATTGTGCCTTCTTTGTGAATATGGTGGTTTTTCCCAAATTCCGCATTAGAAAATTGCTAATGCGTAGCATTAGAAACAATATCACATAATTTCCTGAAATTTATTTACTTATACTTTTTTAATTGCGGAATCGAAAAAGTAAATGTAATCCCGACAAGAATACAAATAGTTATTATTAAAACCAAAATGTCGGGAAACATTTACTAAACCGGGATAACCCCAACTAAATTATTAGTTCGCAAGCTCCTAATGCTTAGGTTGGGTTTATTATCCAATAAAAAAAGAGACATCAAAAATTGAGACCCCCCTTTTAATAAATACAATGTCATTAAACTTTCAGATCAATTATACTCATAAGATGACTCGTGTGCGGCTAAATGGTAGTCATCGTATGAGTTACTTTCAATTCCACTCGAAAAAGTGGCAGGCTCTGACTGAACGGTTTCTCTGTGTAACTCTTTACAATCCTCTGTTTCCACTGTGGTTAACCTCCTATTGTGTTTAATGTGGCTAAATCTCCATAGTGTTTCTAAATGCCCTAAGCGCATAATTTGTTTTCTTCTCAACTCCCACTTCGGCTTTGCTCAAAACATAGCTCGAAGAAGCAAAATGACCATCAATGACGCGCAGCTAATGACAACAAATGATTTGCTACCCTTTACGCCTTTGCCAGTTTCATATTTTTCCGATATTGACGGTTCGAGCTTCTGCGTTTCATTCTCACCTTCATGCGGTAAGCTATCAGATACATAGCCGGAACGAACAACAAGGTAAGGAAAGTAGCAAAGCTTAATCCGAAAATGATGGTCCACGAAAGGCTGCCCCAGAACATTACATTATCGCCTCCGAAATGTAAATGCGGATTCAACTCGGTGAACATGGTTATAAAATTAATGTTCATACCTACAGCCAATGGAACCAGTCCCAACATAGTAGCCGTGGCCGTCAGAATAACCGGAGTAATTCTTGTTTTACCGGCCTGCACAATGGCTTCGCGTGTTTTCATACCTTTGGCTTTCAGCACATCGGTAAACTCAACGATCAATATTCCGTTTCTTACCACAATGCCCCCCAGTGCAACAATGCCCAGTCCGGTCATAATAACCGAAATGTCCATGCCAAATATAACGATACCGAGCAAGACTCCAATGATAGAAAAAATGACCTCGCTTAATATAATGATCGATTTAGAAAGGGAATTGAACTGGGTAATTAATATAAAAAATATCAACCCCAGGGCTATGATCATGGCGGTAGAAAGGAAACCCATAGCATCGGCCTGCGATTCGTTTTCGCCCGTCAGGACGATCTCAATACCATTGCCTTTCTGAAAATTAGCCGCCTCCTTTCTGATACGGCTCACAATTTCGTTAGCGTTATAACCGGGCAACACTTCCGAAGAAACCGTAATTACACGTCTGAAGTTCTTGCGGTTGATACCACCGTATGTGTTCGTATAATCAACCTTGGCAACCGACGATAAGGGTATTTGCCTTACCTGTCCGGAAGCCATGTCGCGGTATGTGATCTTCATGTCCATGATCTGGTTGATGTTTTTTCTTTGCAGATCCGAATACCGGATCATGATAGGAAATTCATCTTCATTTTCTTTAAACTTCGAAACTTCTTTTCCGTAGATGGCATTTCTGAGTTCCATACCGATCTGTCCGGTAGAAAGACCTTCGTGGTTGGCGCGTATACGGTCGATATCGATAAGTATTTCGGGTTTATTCTCAACAAAATCTGATTTCAATTCGTCAATACCTGGTATCTGGAGAGAATCAATAAAATTCTTGAAGTTTTCGGCAGTTATCATCAAAGGCTCAATTTCCTCCCCACTGATCTCAATATTGATTGGCTTTCCGGTAGGCGGTCCCATTTTATTTTTCTGAACAGATATCTGGGCGCCCGGAATATTTTTAACGGCATCCCTTATCTTCTTCATATAAGGATTGGTCTTTTCGCCTTTACGGAATTTATATTCCACAAAATTTATGGCTATCTTACCTTTGTTGCTCATAGCCGAACGATCGAAGAAAGTTCCTTCACCTGCGCCTGCTGCCACATTTGAAATAACCGATTCAACAATAGGATTGTTCTTTCCGATGGTAGCAAGTACCTTTCCTTCCACCACTTTGGTCACTGAATCGGTTATATGCTGATCAGTTCCGACAGGCATATTTATAAAAACATTGATAGTATTGGGTTCGTTATCGGGGAAAAAGATCACCTTGGGTTTTGCAACGCTTACAATAATCATGGTAACGAAAAACAAAGCTACTATGCCTCCGAAAAATGCCCAGGGCATATTCTTTCGTAATACTACCCGAAGCGAACGTTCGTAAATGCGCATAATGCGTGGCCAGAATTTCTCCTGGAACAATCTGATGAGATATTTCAGCACATATTCGTAATTCAGTATCATCAGGAAACAGAATATCATGAAATTGCCTATGCCAACCCATTTAAGAATATAACTGACCATGGCCATACCTCCAAAAATAATTCCCCATTTGATAAGCTTTTTCGGGTGGTGTTTCGCTTCAGCAACTGGTTTGTCATATTCGTGTTTCATAAACGAAACGGCAAAAACAGGATTGATCACATAAGCCACAAACAAAGAGGCAAAAAGGGTTATAATAAGGGTTACGGGCATGTAATACATAAATTTACCCACAATACCGGGCCAGAAAGCCAGCGGGAAAAAGGGAGCTAAGGTAGTGAGCGTTCCGGATAAGATGGGAGCAAAAACTTCTCCGGCGGCCGATTTGGCCGCCTTCACAATATCCGGCTCATCGCGGTGTATACGGTGGGTATTCTCAATAACCACAATGGCATCATCTACCACAATTCCCAGGGCAAAGATAAACCCGAACATAACAATCATATTCAGTGAAAATCCGAGGCCGGGCATGATCATATAAGCTATGAACATGGATAAGGGGACGCTCAATCCCACAAAAAATGCATTAGTAAATCCCATGAAGAACATCAGTACTATGATCACTAAAAGAAATCCGATAATAATAGTATTGTTCAATTCTTCCAGTGTGTTTTTGGTGTAACGTGACATATCGCCTGTTATGGTGACTTTCAGGTCCTGGGGATAGGTATTAGCCTTCAGATCTTTTATATCGTCCTTTATTTTGTCAGAAGCATCGATAAGGTTCTGACCCTGGCGTTTTATGACACTCAGGGTGATAACATTCTCGCCGTTCAATCTGGAAAAGCTTTCCTGATCTTTAAACCCATCGACCAATTCGGCAACATCCTTTAAATAAACAATAGCACCGGTGGTCGACTTCAGAACAATGTTGTCAAGATCGCGGGCACTTGTAAACTCGCCGCTTATGCGAATGGTTCTTTTCATCCCATATGACGAAACATCTCCGGCAGAAACCGTTCTGTTCTCAGAAGCAACGGCTCTTTCAATATCCGACATGGTAACCCCGGCAGCCTGCATTTTATACATATCGGCCTTGATCTGTATTTCCCTGTCGAGAGCTCCGGTTATATCAACCCGTGTGATCTCCTTTTCAGATTCTATCCTGTCCTGAGCGATCTCAGCGTATTTACGAAGTTTCTCAAGATCGTAATTACCGGATATCTGAATAAACATAATGGGTATCTCAGAAAAATCAATTTCCATTACATCAGGATCTTTGGGCAGATCGCTCGGCAACTGGGCTTTGGCTTTATCCAAAGCATCCTTAACCTTTTGTTTTGCATCGGCCACCTCGACATTGGTATTAAATTCGACCACAATGCTGCAATAATCCTGAACCGAATTACTTGAAACGGTTTTAACACCGGAAATAGATTTCAGTTGCTTCTCAATGGGCCTGGTAATCAGATTTTCAATATCAACCGGTGATGTTCCCGGATAAATGGTAGTGACCAAAACCGTCGGGACTATGATTTCGGGAAATTGCTCCTTGGGGATAGACACATAACTCTTCAATCCCAAAATGGTAATGAGAATTATCATCACATAAATACTGGTTTTATTGTCAATAGCCCAACTGGTCGCAAAAAATTCTTTGATCTTATCTTTAGCTTTTTTCATTATTTTTTCCTTTTACAATAAAGCAATCAATAGTTCAGTAAACTGTTGGGGTTTACATCCTGATAACCCGAAGTAATTATTTTATCGCCGGCTTTTAATCCGGTCAATACTTCAGTAAGTCCGTTATAGTTCATTCCTAAAGTAACAGTTTGTTTTCGGGCTATTTTTTTCCCTTTCTCTTCGGTAGCCACGTAAACGAAGTATTCGTTCATGGATTTTTGTATTACATTGGCCGGAACCGCAAAAGCATTCGCAGATTTATAATCATTGATCTTAAGAACCGCAATCATATTGGCGCGTACTTCCTGTTTCAGCGTACCCAATTGGGCTTCTATACCAAAAGTCCGGTTCAGGGCATTGATATACTTGCTGGTAAAACTTAAACGGGTGGCATATTCCTGATTAAAATCAGGGAAATAAACCAGAACACTGTCATTTGATTTTATTCTGGGCGAATAGGCTTCCGCCACATCAGCCACTACCTTAATTTTGCTGAAATTTACCACCCTGAAAGCGGTCATACCCGGAGCCACCGATTGTCCTATCTTTATAGGTATCTCTTCCACCGTTCCATTGATAGGCGAAGTGATACGCGACATGCCTATCTGGTCTTTTAAAGTTTTGATCTTGCTTTCCAGGCTTTCTTTATTGTTCTTTGCAGTAAGATATTGCACTTCGGTACCGATGTTCTGATCCCAGAGATTTTTTTGGCGGTTATAAATATCTGTTACAAAGACCAATTGATTTTCCATATCGGCCAGAGAAGCATAAAGCACCTGTGCATCCAGAATTCCCAACAATTGACCTTTGGTTACTTTTTGCCCTTCGTCAACATTGATGCTGAGAACCACACCTGCTGTACGTGCACTGACTGCAACATTTTCATCGCCGTCTACTTTTCCCTGAACTTCGATATAATGTTTGAAAACCATGGGTTGTATCTCAGTGATGGCAACGTTGATCACTTTTTTGCTTGCACCACTGTCAGAAGCTAACTCACTTTCTAATGACTTGATGCGTTCGGTTAGTTTATCATGTTCTTTTATAAGCTTATCCAATTCCGCTCTTTTATCCAGTTGGCTGTTGCACGCTGTGAAAGCCGCTAAAATGCTTATTATTACCAGTATTTTTTTCATTGTGTTTTTTATTTATTGTGTTTGTTGTGATTTATAATGTATTTAATGTTTTGCTCAGGTTGGTATAGGTATTTAATAATTGCATCAGAGTATTGATATAATTTCCTTCCTGTGTGAGTAATTGGAGATATGCCTGGTTCAAATCCATGGATGATGACAATCCTTCTTTAAATTTTATATTGGTTTTCCGGTAAATTTTTCCTGACAGTTCCAGGTTCTTTTTATCCGTATAATATTGTTCGGTAAATAGTTTTAGTGAGGCTTTGGAATTCTGCACCTCGATCTTCAAACCTTCTTCCACCTGTTTGGTCAATAATTTCTGTTTTTCAAGATTAAACTTACTTTGTTTTACTTTATAATACCTTACCCCTGAACTCCAGATCGGAATGGTAAGATTAACACCCACGAGGGAGGTATTGTACCATTTGCCGCTGTTAAAGAAATCGAACTTTTCGCGCTGAGCGGTCGATTGGGTATTGAAAAACAAACTCATGGTCGGATAATACTTTGCCTGGTCAACCTTCATGGTCTGTAGTTGAAGGAGTTCAGCGGTCTTCATTACTTTGTAATCATAATTGGCATTCACCTCCAACTGTTTATCGATTATGTTGGAAGCTATTGCCTGATTGATAATACTGTTAAGATCTTCTTTCAGAATAATGGGTTCATCGATATCAATACCCATCTGAAATTTAAGAAGGTCGGTAACCAGTGAAATATTCCGGCGGGTATAATCTACCTTACTTTTCAGATTGGAAACATTCAATGTGATTTGTTCGATATCGGTTTCGTCCATAAAACCGCTGGCCTGAATTTTCTTATTTTGTTGCATGATCTCGTCCATATTAATATAGGTAGAATCGAGAATGCGCAGGTTTTCCTGGGCCACCAATGCCAGAATATACGCCTGGGCCACAGTAGCCTTGATATCGTTGATCGATTTATCTTTATTGGCTCTGCTCATATCGACCAAAATACGTGCAGCTTTCAATCCTATGACAAAAGTACCGTCGAAGATCAACTGACTGGCTGTAGCCCCAACTGATAAATTGTGCTTTGAGCCAAACTGGACGGGGAATTTATCATCGCTGCTGTTTATCGGACCGGGAGGAATCACCCCATATTGCATTAATGTACCCTGAATGATTGGACTTAAAAAGTCGGGCATCAACTGTGTAGGAATATTCACATAATACTGATAACCGGCCGATGCATTTACCTGTGGCAAGCCCAGCGAAATGAACCCTCTGCGTTGGGCTACCGTAGCCTGAAAATCGAGATCGGCTGCTTTGGTCTTATAGCTGTTCACTACGGCAAAGTCCATTGCCTCTTTAAGGGTAAAACTTTTTGCTTCCTGCGCACTTAGCTTGTTAACAGATACCAAAAACACAAAAGCCAGTAAGACTAATCCGTAATTTAAAATTTTCTTTTTCATTTAGTTAAATAATTATTTAGGCAAATTTGTTTTTCAAAATACTCTATCCCTTTTTTACTCGAAATTCCCCGAATGTGATAGGTGAACATCTCGCTGAACAACTCTGAAGAGGTAAAGTCTTTGATTCTTAAAAAATCGGCATCCATTGAGGCTTCCACCCTATTAACATAAATATGCGCAATAATCTCGGGGTTAAGATCCTTCCGGTAGAACCCTTCTCTCATACCTCGTGTAATATTTTGTTTTACACTGTCCAGCATTTTGTTTCGTTTATATTCGAACAACGACTTAAATATCTCGGGATAGTATTTTTGCAGATCGTAATGAACCGAAGGGGTCATCTCTTTCAGGAAATTTATCATGATCTTACTGATAAATAAGAGATGATCTATTGCATTTCCGGTATCATCCTTTTCTTCTTCGAACACACAACGTATCTTTTGAATATGGAACTGGAGAAACTTACCAACCAGATCATTCTTGTCGGTGAAGTATTCGTAAAGTGTTTTTTTCGATATGCCGAGTTCGCGTGCCACATCGTCCATGGTAACACTTTTAATACCATATTTAAAATACAATTCGGAAACCTGTTGCAGAATTTTATCTATTTTTTCTTCCATGGCGCAAAAGTAATCAAAATAAAAACTTTGGAAACGTTTTTTTTTAAAAAAAGTTTCCAAAGTTTACAAAAGTTCAGAATTTCAATGTTGGAAAGAAATCAGGGCTTAATCCTTTTCCGAGAGAAAACGGATATTAAAAACAGTTACGAAATTGCTTAGTAATATTTTCTTGACAGTATCCATATTTGCCTCCATCCCCTTTTCCTGTGCGATAGAGGTAACTGATTTATCAATGAAGCCACAGGGATTGATATTATTAAAATAAGAAAGATCTGTGTTCACATTCAATGCAAATCCGTGCATACTAACATAACGGCTCGACCTGACACCAATAGCTGCAATCTTCCTGGCGATTGGTTTATCAGCATCAAGCCAAACCCCGGTGGCACCCTGCAAACGGGTACATTTTATATTTACCTCAGACAATGTTTGTATAATAACCTCCTCAAGCGATTCCACATATTTTTTAATCCCCATACCGAACATCCCAAGATCAAGAATAGGATAACAAACAATTTGCCCCGGGCCGTGATAGGTAATATCTCCTCCTCTGTTGATGCGATAAAATGTAGCATGTTTTGCCTGAAGTTGCATCTGATCGATCAGCAGGTTTTTCTCCGATCCGCTTTTTCCAATGGTATAAACATGCGGATGCTCGCAAAACAACAATTGGTTACAGGTTTTACCGGGAATGATTTTTTTACCTGTTTTATGATCGATAATTTCATTGAAAATGGCCTCCTGCAGATCCCAGGCTTTCCTGAAATCAATTAACCCCAAATCCTTACAGATCACGTCTACCATTGAAATTTTTCGTTATTTTCGTGTTAAACTGATTTTTTGCATACCAGTAAAGGCAAAAGTACTTATATTTGCCATCAAATATTTCATTTATTCACTAAAACCTATTCAGTATGAAAAAACTTTTACTCTTAATTTCTATTATTGCTTTAACGGCATCACTCAGAGCTCAAACACCTCTTACGACTGCTGTTGATTTTACGGTTACCACGGTTGAAGGACCGACCTTTAACCTTTTCAGCAAACTTGCCGAAAACAAGTATGTGATTATCGATTTCTTTTATTATGGCTGCGTACCTTGTCAACAAACCGCTCCCAAAGTAAATGGTGCGTATGAGTACTTTGGCTGCAACACCAGCAATGTACATTTCATTGGTATCGATCAGGGCGACAATACCTCTCAAACCATAGCATTCGGAACCGATTTTGGAGCTCATTATCCTGCTGCAAGTGGCACAGATGGTGGCGGCGATGCAGTTAATACAACTTATGGAATCACAGCCTATCCTACCGTAATTATGATTGCTCCCAACCATAGTATTATTGAACAGGATATCTGGCCGATTGCTGATGCTGCCTATCTTTACAATCTGATTCAAACCAACGGTGGTGTTGCAAAAACATGCCCTGCAGCCGGTATTGAAGATAATACTGTTAGCCAGGACATCAATTTGCTTATCATGCCTAACCCAACCACAGGACAAGCCAAAATTTATTTCGAAAGCAAAGCCGGTGTTTCTTACGACATCCGTGTTTTTGACCTGTTGGGACAGGAAGTTTACAATCATAACATTTCTTCGGCCATGGGCGGCAATGTTTCGCATGTAATGCAATCAGGCTCGCTGGCTACCGGAACTTATATTGTTAAAATATTCGAAGACAATAACCCCGTTGCTATTCAGAAACTTTCAGTAATACAATAAGCCCGAAAGAATTTATTTTTTATAAAGAATCCTGCCACTCAACATGGCGGGATTTTTTATTTTGAAACTATCCGGTTAATGAATTCTGCTTACTTTTGCACAAAATTTCCATTTATGAATCAAGAATTTAGCGAACAGGAACAAATCCGCCGCCAATCATTAGACGAATTGTATAAACTGGGTATCAACCCATATCCGGCAGAGTTGTTTCCTGTGAATGTGAAGACCACCGAAATTCTCAAAAACTTTCCCGAAAACATTCAACTTTATCAGGATGTGACCATAGCCGGCCGTATTATGAGTCGCCGCATTATGGGTGCTGCATCTTTTGTGGAACTGCAGGACAAAGATGGTAGAATTCAATTGTATTTCAAGCGGGATGACATTTGCACGGGCGAAGATAAAACCATGTATAATACGGTATTCAAAAGATTGCTCGATATAGGCGACATTATTGGCGTAAGCGGTTTTGTTTTTATCACACAGATGGGCGAAATTACCATTCATGTGCGTGAGTTCAAAATATTAAGCAAGTCTTTGCATCCATTGCCTATTGTCAAGGAAAAAGATGATGTGGTTTACGATGCTTTTACCGATGCCGAGCAAAGATATCGTCAGCGATACCTTGACCTGATAGTCAACCCGCAGGTAAAAGAAACTTTTGTGAAACGTGCCGCCATAATGAATTCCATGCGCCAGTTCCTGAATGCAAAAGAATACCTCGAAGTAGAGACCCCTGTTTTGCAACCCTTGTACGGCGGAGCTGCAGCCAGGCCTTTTAAAACACATCATAATGCCCTGAACATACCACTTTATCTGCGTATTGCGAATGAACTTTACCTGAAGCGCCTGATTGTAGGAGGTTACGACGGAGTATTCGAATTTGCCAAAGATTTCCGTAACGAAGGCATGGACCGTTTCCATAATCCTGAGTTCACACAAATGGAATTATATGTGGCTTATAAAGATTACGAATGGATGATGAACCTGGTGGAAGAAATGGTTGAAAAAGTGGCCCTGGACAGCAATGGCTCTACTAAAATAAATGTAGGCGGGAATATCATTGATTTTAAACGCCCCTGGAAACGCTTTACCATGTTCGAAGCCATTCAGCATTATACAGGTATTGATATCTCTGAAATGGATGAAGCACAACTGGTGGAGACCGCCAAAAAAGCAGGTGTGAAAGTGGATGCCAGCATGGGTAAAGGAAAACTTATTGACGAGATTTTCGGCGAGACCTGTGAGGCCAAACTGATACAACCAACTTTTATTACGGATTATCCGGTGGAAATGTCGCCGCTGGCGAAGAAACACCGTACAAAAGAAGGCCTGGTAGAAAGATTTGAAGCCATTGTGAATGGAAAGGAATTGTGCAATGCTTTTTCGGAACTGAACGACCCCATTGATCAGCGCGCTCGCTTCGAAGCACAGTTGGAGTTAGGCAAACGTGGCGATGAAGAATCGATGGTGCTTGACGAAGACTTTCTGCGTTGCCTTGAATTCGGCATGCCTCCTACGGCAGGCCTGGGTATTGGCATCGACCGTCTGACCATGATCATGACCAATTCACATTCAATACAGGATGTGTTGTTTTTCCCCCAGATGAAACCCGAAATTAAGTCGATAGTGAGTTCTGTGGATGATTTTGTAGCAAAAGGCATTCCTAAAGAATATGCAGAACTGATCATGAAATCGGGATTCAACACGGTAGAATCATTGAAGACGGCTGCGCCAAGCAAACTTTTTAATGATATTTGCGGATTAAGAAAAAAGTTGAAACTGGATATCAAAGCACCTTCTATTGATGAAGTAACAGCATGGGTAAATAACGCTTAAAAGAAGAAAACCACGGAGACACGGAGTCCACGAAGAACCACGGAGGTAAATCTTTGAAACGAATAATAAAAGGACGTTGAAATGATAACCAGACAATACATCAATGAAGTTTCGTTCAAAATAATTGGTTGTGCCATAGAAGTGCACAAACATTTGGGGCCCGGCTTGCTTGAATCGGTTTACGAACCTTGTTTCATTGAAGAAATGAAAGGCAAGGGATTATCTGTGCAATCTCAGGTTCAGGTTCCCATACTTTATAAAGGCAAAGATCTGGGAGGTACTTTAAAACTCGACCTCCTGGTAAATGATCTGATCATTGTGGAAGAGAAAGCGGTTATAGAGATGATACCTCTTTTCGAGGCCCAACTTTTATCTTATTTAAAACTTACCGGCAAACCAAAAGGCTTATTAATAAACTTTAACTGCAACTACATCAAAGAACAACTGGTATCCCTGGTAACCGAAGAATATGCAATGCTTCCCAAACAATAAACTCCGTGCTACTCTGTGGACTCCGTGTCTCCGTGGTTAAAAAAATAAAATAAACTCAGCCCCGTTATGCGCCCTAAAAACATCCCATACCTCCTATACGCTGACGATAAAGGCCGGATATTCGAAGACCGATCGTTACAGGCCATTGGAAGGATAGCTTCCGAAAATGTAACCATTGAACCGAATGATTTTATTCTTTTGCCCGAAGGCAGTGATGTATTTCATCTTCCCGAACGAAGAGCCATTGGATTCGACCCTATAACAAAAGAATTCCGCGAATGTAAAAAAGGTTGGGCCGTAGCTGCTTTTGTAGCCCCCGCTTATACTTTAACCCATCAGGCTGCCTGGACCACCGGACCGAATGCTCCGCGATTACCTTTATATGCTTATGCCGCTATAGGTTGGTATAAAAACGAATTGTACACCTCTGCTTTCCGGATCGATCCGGACATACGTCAGGATTGCGATCAGTTTAACCAAAAGCTGGTAATAAAAAATGCCAACCGAATGCTTCAGGCTAATACGGAGAATAGATTGCAGAAGCATCTTGCTAATTGTGCCCTGGTATATCTGTGTCCCGCCGCCCGCAATTACTTCATGAACCGATGGGAAGCACCTTTACCGACTTCACCATCATGCAATTCGCGCTGTGTGGGTTGCATTTCGTTCCAGCCAAAAGAACATAAAATTACTTCTACGCAAAACCGCATTACTTTTGTTCCCAAACCCGAAGAAATTGCCGAAATCGCCATTGAACATCTTAATACGGCGCCCAATCCTATTGTGAGTTTTGGACAAGGTTGCGAGGGAGAGCCTTTGCTGGTATGGGATACCATGTGCGAAGCTATCAAACTTATTCGTAAATCGACACAAAAAGGAATCATCAATCTGAATACCAATGCCAGCAAGCCAAAAGCAGTGGAAGAAATGTGCAAGGCAGGTTTGCAAAGCATTCGCGTAAGCATGAATTCAGTACAGGAGCAAAATTACATGAAGTATTACAAGCCTGTGAACTACAAATTTGCCGATGTATTGGAAAGTATCAAAATGGCACGCAGCCATGGCATCTGGGTTTCTGTCAATTACTTTGTGTTTCCGGGCTATACCGACGAAATGCATGAAGTAGAAGCTCTACGTAAATTCATTGCCGAATACGATATCAGCATGATACAATGGCGCAATTTCAATATTGATCCTGATTGGTATGCCGAAGTGGTTCCCTCTTTGAAAGACGGTAAGTATTTAGGGGTAAAAAATCTGGTTGATGCCATGCGCAAAGAATTTCCCAAATTATACCATGGTTATTTTAATCCGGGCAGCGAGATTATATTTAAGGAGAGAAATTAACCGGGAAATCACAGGGCCCACCAAATTTCATGGAGAAATTTCAGTTTCTATCCTTAATTTTCAATTATTAAAATTGCCGGCTTTTCATCTTAAGGGTTTAAAACACTCCAAATTTTAAGGATAAATGGTAGGTAAAATCATCTAAATCCTTTCTTTGATAAATTTCTTTCCATGTGAACCACGACATTCTATCAAAATTCACACCTGATGTTAACCGATATTTTACTCCTAATCCCAACCGGCCATATTTGAACAGATTAATTTCCAATTCTATTCCCGGCTCAAGAACACCTACTGTACAGTTTTCATTAATGGTCTTAAAACTATGGGTTTCTCTATCCTGATAATCCTCAGAATAATGATTTGTAAATCTTCCCAATCCCAGAGTAACAGGAAAAGCCGCATGAACCGGAAATTTTGGAAAGATCACGGGTTCGATAAAAATGCCACCATAATATCCACTTAAGTAATTTAAGATAGTTAATTCATGAAGTCCCTGCCATTCTGCTGAGAACTTATTCTCAAATCCATTAAAGCATAATCCTACTCCCAGCCAATGATAAAACCTGTAGGAAATATTTGCTCCAAAAACAATTGCAGAAACTTGCCGGGGATAATAATCGTTTAATTTGGAGCGGGTATATCCGCCCCAAACATTCCCATTTAATTTAATACTTTTATCATTTCTCGCATACCAGCCCTTTCTTACATTTGAACTTCCTTTCACGGCATTCTGAGCCTGTAAGCCCTGGACCATACTGAAATAACAAATTAATAGTAACCAAATTCTTAGTTTCATCTCAATTTTCCTTTCTTAATGAAAACCTTTGCCGTAAAAGCTTTACAAATATATTCATTTTTTTCAAGGGGATATATTATTTCCGGATTTTTCCATTTTTTGTGGAACGGGAACAATAATAACGGCTAACCGGTTTTCAGGGTGTAAATTATACCGAAAAATCATACCCTAATTCAAAATTAACCTCTAATTTTACCAGATCAAACAGAATTCCATTGATCAAAAACAAACAACTTCCGTTTTGGATATTCTCCCTGTCAGTGTTTATTGCATTGCTATTGCCCACATTGCTAAAAGACGGCATGTTCCTGGATGGCATATTAAATGCCTCCATTGCCCGAAACCTTTCGCAGGGCATGGGAGGGTTTTGGTCACTGGAGTATTCAACCACACTGTGCAATCCGTTTTACGACCAGTTGCCCATGGCTATGTGGATGCAATCGCTTTTTTTCAGGATATTCGGCGATCATTTGTTTGTCGAAAGGCTCTATTGCCTTCTGGCAGCTCTCACCACAGCTTTCTTTATCATCAAAATATGGAGACTTATTTTCCGCAATAATTTTATTTTAGCATCTATGGGCTGGCTCCCGGTACTATTTTGGATCATTACTCCTGTAGTTTTCTGGTCGTATACAAACAATATGCTCGACAATACCATGGCCGTTTTCGACATATCCGCCTTGTTTCTGATTGTAAAAGCACTGTCGACCCGTAAACTTATATTTCCAAGACTCGTGCTGGCAGGTGCGCTCATACTGGGCGCCTTTTTGTCGAAAGGTCCTATAGGCCTTTTTCCACTGGCAAGCATATTTATTTATGGTTTGTGCTACAACAACATCAAATTTGTCCGTCTTTTGCTCTATTCAGCCGTTTTAACCATTGTACCTTCGGTTTTGCTTGCTGTTATGCTACTCACCATGGACAATGCCCTGTATAGTTTTTCGGAGTATTTCGGACAACAGATAATGCAAAGCATTGCCGGGCAACGCGATCTGGCCTCAGGCCGTTGGTTCATTGCCGCACGCCTGGCAACAGAACTGTTGCCAATGGCAATACTATCTTTACTGGCTTTTGCCGTGAGCAAACTAATGAGAGTGAAACCTGCAGCCCGCCCCGATCAATACCGACCGGTAATGTTCTTTCTGGCAGTGGCGCTTTCAGGCTCTTTGCCTATTATGATCAGCCTGAAACAATCGGGTTATTACCTGTTACCATCCCTACCTTTTTTCGCTATTTCCGCTTCTTTGCTGATAGCGCCACGACTAGGCACTTTGATAGAAAGGATAGATATTCATGGTGATGGTTATAAATTCGCAAACATTCTGACAATATTTGTACTTTGCGCTACACTGGTGTTTTCGTTTAGACAAGCCGGAAAAATATACCGCGATCACGAACTGCTAAACGATATTTATATCTTTGGTAAACAGTTGCCCCATAATACTAATATTTCCGTTAACCCCGCCATGATGCAAGACTGGGGATTGCATGCGTATATGATGCGGTATTTTTCGATAAAGCTCGATTACCGCAAGCAATACGAGTTTTATATTTCAGACATAAACCGCAGAGATATGGTTCCGCAAGATTATACCAAACTGCCTGTCAATACTACCCTGTACGAACTTTATCAGCGGAAGAAATAATTTATTGACAGCATAAAAACAGGCATAGGCATCCTGCTGCTTATATGTGTATCCTTAAAAAACTAAACACTTACCACTGTTGCATTTCTATAGTATTGTAAAAACATAGAAACGAGCAATGAAATCCGGATTTCGTTACCGGAAATACTTTTTCATCTATACATCCCTATCTGATGTGCATTCTACTTTCTGAAATTATCTGAAGGAACTCTTAAAAATACTCCTTAATGAGTATATTTTGGTATGATAAAAAAATTATCATTTTCTCCCCAAAAAATGTAACATTTGTACCGGTTCATTATCAAATTGCCAAACCGATATAAAAAATGACCGCTAAAGAAGAACAGTTCAGAAAGATCGTTGCAGAGCAACAGGAGCGGGTATGGAATATTTGCCGGCACTATGCACGTTCAGTTGACGACACCCACGATCTGCAGCAGGAAGTAATGATCAATGTATGGCGCAACCTGGGCTCATTCAGGGGTGATGCTGCCTTAAGCACTTGGATATACCGCATTGCTGTGAACACCTGCCTCAGCTACATCATGAAAGAGAACCGTCGCTCTGGTTTCAACCTTTCGCTCGACCACAAAAACGTGGAACAACTGATGCAGGAAGACGAAACCCAGGAAAAACTCATGCAGGAACAACAACTGGACGAACTGCACAACACTATCAACCAGCTTACGGTCATCGACAAACTGCTTATTTCGCTTTCGATAGAAAAAGTATCAACACGCGAAATGGCCGATATCATCGGAATTACCGAACCCAATGTGCGCACCAAACTTCATCGCATACGCGAAGAATTGCGCACCAAAATAAAAGGAGGCAATAATGGATAATACAAATGAAATCATCAACGGAAACCACAGCATAGATGTGGACAATCTGATCAACCGCACACAAAAAGAAGATAAGCGCAACCAAAAACTAATGAAAGGTGTCTTTATTTTGTACGTGATATGTACGGTGCTTTACTCAATGTTGCTGCTGTTCAATCCCGATCCCGATCTTAAGCTGTTCGACCGTCTGGGCGGATTGTGTTATGTGGCTGCATTCCTGATCGGCGCAATCTATTTCCGCAGGGAATATAAAAATTATAAGAACACCGATTATTCGCAGCCACTGATACAATTACTGGAAAAAACCGAGAAACGTTACCGTTTCTTCAGCCGCAAATGGATACCGATCATAGTAGTATTGGTACTGATCGATATGGGAATAATTCTCACCCAACATGCCCGTGATTATCCATTTATCCAGGATGTTGCTGATAGCGTACTGATCATTCAGGCGGGATACTGGATCATTATGTTTGTTTCGGGGTTTATTGGTTACCTGATCTGGAACAAACGCTCCTACCCTATCTGGAAAGATTCGAAAACCCTGCTGAAGGAGTTGCAGGATTAAAATAAAAAAGCCGGATTGACCGGCTTTTTTTTATTCAGAAGGTATGCTTATTAACCCTTCATCAAATTGATTGATCTGCGGCATAGGGCTTCGGCTTATGTTCAGATTGATCCTTTTGGTCTTATCATGGTAGATATTCAGGCATCTGATGTTGCATGAATCAATAGATATCCCTTTTGCATTGCCTTCGATGAAATTCAGGGTATCTATTACCGAGTTATACTGGCTATAAGATACATTTCCGTGCAGTATAACCTTCAACACACCTGACTGCGACAACGCTGAAACGTTCATCTCATTCTGACTTGAAATTTTTATGCTTTCCAGGCTTGCTGTTGTTAAATTAATGTGCTGGTATACCCTTGCTGTAGTATCAGACATACTAACAAATAGGGTGTCGTTTTTCACAAAATGTTCTGCTTTGATTTTGTTCCCGAAAACATTTTCGAAATTAAGCATTGGGCGAAAGCCCTCCGTAATATTCAACTGGCAATAACCGGTTAAATTCATAGTAACATCCAGATGGTGGAATTTCTCTTTAATAGCAAAACTGCTTTGTACTTTATCATTTATAAGATTGAGTTGTTTGGCCCAGACGCCCAGTAAAATACTACTGATCAGGTAAACAATCAAGGCCAGGCTGGCAAATAATATTGACTTTTTCATAAGGCGTTCGGTTTTATGGGTGGCACAAATTCATTGTAAGCTTTCATAAACTCTTCGGGGCTGAACCCTATCATTTGCATGCGTGCAAATATAAGGGGCAGGTCGAGCTGCACGAATTCTTCTTTCAGAAACTTCCGGGTACGTTCCACCGAAGCGTTTGATACAAAATATCCCATGCCGCGTTTCATGGCAATAATCTCCTTTTGCTGAAGCACATCAAATGCTTTCACAACGGTATTCGGATTTACTTCCAGCACAGCGGCATATTCGCGTACCGAGGGTATGCGTTCATCCTCTGCCCAGCGTCCTGCAAGTATCTGACCGCATATCAGGTCGGCAATCTGCAGGTAAATGGCTTTTTGATTGTTAAATTCCATATCAGTACTCCTTTTCTTTTAAACGACGGTAAGAAGCAATCCATAAAAACACAATTACTGCGAAAAGCGATATCAGTGATATGGTATAAGCCAGGCCTGCATGGGGATATTGATCCAGTCCTTTCGTAAAAGGCAGAAAGAAAATTTCCGTAGCATTGCCAAATGCCATGCTTCCCGCTTGCGGGAAGAACAATGAAGCAATATTGGTGGTAAACCAGAAGTAAACAATAAAAATAAGGGAGGTGAATAAAAAACCAAACCTCCTAAAGAAAATCGAGCCTACTGCAAAAACCGCGGAAATCGCCAGAATCAATTTCAGATAATTGAAGAAGTAAAGAGGGTTTCCATAAACAAATTCGGGCCCCGTATCTTTGGTAAGGGACGAAAGCGACAAGGGTTTGATAAATTCATTAACCTCATAATTAGCGCCAACAACATGGTTATAACCGGATATCATTAAAGCAGATACAAAGAAGGAGATGGCATATAAAAATCCAAAGCCAAGGGTTACCTGAAGCATGCCGAAAAGATATTTTTCGAATCCTGAGGCAGGCAATGTAGCCAGCATAAATCCCCGGTTACGATTATGAAACTCGCTGAAAGCCCGGCTTGAATAAAGGATAAGAAAGATAAAAAAGGCCATAAAGCCAATGAACATTTGAAATGTAGTTTCCAGAACTCCTGTCCGGCCAGCAAATGCCAGGTCGGTCATAATAAGCAACAGGGCTATACCCGGAATAAACAAGGGAATGAAGAAAAATACCCTGTTGGAAGCAAAACGCACTTTTGCGTATTGCCAGAAACGTTTACTGTTAAATACTTCACTCATGGCTTTTCGATTTAAAAAGTTCAACCAATTGGGGACTGCTGATGGCAGCATTAAACAAAAGCTCAATATCCATCACTGTGCTAATATGATCGCGTTTTGGAACTATAGCCTGTATAAGGCCCGCAGCCTCTTCGGAATACAAGGCATCGGGAACCTCATCGCGCGAGTTGGCTTTCACAAACGAAATTGTTTTCAGAATATCATCCTGCGACTTACTTAAAATAAAACGGCTTTGATCCAGTATAAGTACAGGGTCGATCATCAGCCCCAGGTCACGTATCTGATGGGTAGAAATTATTATACTACGCTCATCGCTCACTGCCGAAGCAATGATTCGGCGAAACTGGCTCTTCGAAGGGATATCCAGGCCATTGGTGGGTTCGTCCATCAGCAGCAGTCGGCAATTTGTTGCCAGCGAAAACGATATCAGCACTTTTTTCTTTTGTCCGAACGACATGCGCCTTAGGTTGCCACTGCTTTCTATTTCAAACTCCTGCAAATGCTTTGTAAAATCAGCTTCTGAGAATTTTGGATAGAAGGGGGCATAGAGTTTTACAAACTCATTTACCTTCAAAAGAGGAGCATATATTTCTTCGGGCAGGAAATACATTTCCGACAGCATGGAGGGAAGCCTTAGCCTGCTTTCTTTGTCAAAAACTTTGCAACTGCCGTTTTTAGGATACAATAAACCCGACATGAGTTTAAGAAGACTGGTCTTACCGGCGCCATTCTTTCCCAAAAGTCCGATGATACTTCCGGGAGTCAATTCCAGGTTCAATCCCTGAAACAGCTTCTGCCGCTTTTTGTAAGAGAAATCAAGATTTTCGATTTTTATCATACAAGTAGTTTTAGTGTCTTATTATACTAATACACTACAAAGATAATTTGTTTTTAGAATAACTGGAAAAAAATCAAAATATTTTTTCCAGTTCAACTTTTAGCGCTACCTTTATTAAAAAAAATAAATGAACGATACCGACCGACGACTTTATCTGCTTGATGCGATGGCATTAATTTACCAGGCCTTTTATGCTTACCGCGACCGTCCCCTGATTAATTCCAAAGGAGTGAACACTTCTGCTGTGCACGGATTTGCCAATGTACTTTACAAACTGCTGAAAGAAGAAAAACCTTCGCATATTGGCGTGGCCTTCGATACTCAGGCCCCTACCCTGCGCCATGACGATTTTATACAGTACAAAGCCAACCGTCAGGAAATGCCCGAAGACTTGGCCGCTTCCATTCCTTATATAAAAAGACTGATAGAAGGTTTTAACATCCCCACCCTTTTTGTGGAAGGCTATGAAGCCGATGATGTGATAGGCACTCTGGCTAAAGAAGCCGAAGAGGCAGGATTTACAGTGTATATGGTTACCCCGGATAAAGATTTCGGGCAACTGGTTAGCGAAAATGTGTTGATCTACAAACCTGCACGTTTTGGAGATAAACCTGCTATTATGGGGCCTAAAGAAGTATGCGAGAAATTCGGCATTCAGCATCCGTTGCAGGTAATTGATATGTTGGGTATCTGGGGCGATGCCTCGGATAATATCCCCGGCATTCCGGGTATTGGTGAAGTGGGTGCCCGCAAACTCATTAATGAGTATGGTTCGCTGGAAGGAATATTGGAAAATGTTGATTCCATTGCTCCCGAAGGCCTGAAACAAAAAGTGATAGCCGGAGCAGAACTGGGCATTCAATCAAAATCACTGGCGACTATCATTCTTAATGTGCCCATAGTTTTCGATGAAACCAAACTTCACCTCGATGCTCCTGACGAAAATGAACTGAAAGAACTGTTCGACGAACTGGAAATGCGCACCTTTGCCAAACGTGTGTTTACGGACCTTTCGTTGCAAAAACAAGTGAACAATGCCACAAATGTGGGCATGCAGACCGACCTGTTCAGCGATGTGCCCATTGAAGCGGAAGAGAAAGCGCCTTCATCACTGAACAATATCTACAATACTCCTCACGAATACATGCTGGCAGATTCAAAAGAAAAGAGACTCCGCCTGATTGCCGAACTGTTGCAGGCCAAACAATTCTGTTTTGATACGGAAACTACCGGATTGGATCCGAATCAATCGGAACTGGTAGGTATGTCGTTCTGTATGAAACCTCATGTGGCTTATTATGTGAACCTGCCTATGGTGTATGAAGAAGCCTGCCAGATTGTTCTGGAATTCAAAGATGCCTTTGAAAATGTATCCAGCACGAAGATTGGTCAGAACATGAAGTTTGACCTAGAAATGCTGAAATGGTATGGTATTGAAGTGAAAGGACCCTTGTTCGATACCATGCTGGCACATTATCTTATTGAACCGGACATGCGCCATAATATGGATTACCTGGCGCAAAGCTATCTGCAATATGTTCCTGTGCCCATAGAACAACTGATTGGTAAAAAAGGAAAGAACCAGCTTTCTATGGCATTGGTTCCGGCGGAAGAAATTAAAGAATATGCCGCCGAGGATGCTGACGTTACCTTTCAGTTGAAGGAGGTGTTGGAACCTTTGCTGATAAAAGCCAATGCTCAAAAACTTTTTGATGAAGTGGAAATCCCCTTGATTCCTGTATTGGCATCTATGGAAACCGAAGGGGTGAAACTCGATAAAAAAGCCCTGAACGATTATTCAACACAATTGCTTACCGAAGTGCAACAGGTGGAAGAAGAAATTTATCAGTTGGCAGGTCTGCATTTCAATATTTCTTCGCCCAAACAACTGGGTGAAGTACTTTACGGACATCTGAAGATCATAGACAACCCGAAAAAGACTGCCACCAAACAGCTTTCCACCGCCGAAGATGTGTTGACCAAGATGATCAACAAACACCCCATCATCGAAAAGATCCTGGATTATCGCTCCCTCACCAAACTGAAATCAACCTACGTGGATACTCTGCCCGAGTTGATCAATGCACGAACAGGGAGAATTCACACCTCCTATAACCAGGCGGTGGCAGCTACCGGCCGCCTGAGTTCGAACAACCCCAACATGCAGAATATACCGGTGCGAACGGAAAGAGGGCGCGAGATACGGAAAAGTTTTGTACCTCGCAATGAAGATTATGTGCTGGTTTCGGCCGATTATTCGCAAATAGAACTTCGCATCATTGCCTCCATCAGCAAGGAAACCCAAATGATAGAGGATTTCAGGCAGGGAATCGATATTCATACAGCAACGGCTTCCCGTGTATATAATATTCCCATTGAGCAAGTGAATAAAGATATGCGCCGCAATGCCAAAACGGTGAACTTCGGTATTATTTACGGCATTTCTGCATTCGGTTTATCCGAACGACTGAACATCCCACGCAAAGAAGCCGCTGACATCATTGAACAGTATTTTATAAAATATCCCGCCATCAAAAACTATATGGAAGAAACCATCAAAACGGCCCGTCAGCATGGTTTTGTGGAAACCATATTGGGCAGGCGAAGGTATTTGCGCGATATCAATTCGGGCAACCAGGTGGTGCGGGGTTATGCAGAACGAAATGCCATCAATGCGCCTATACAGGGTTCGGCAGCAGACATCATAAAGATCGCAATGATAAAAATCTACCATCAAATGACCCAAATGGAAACCCGAAGCCGCATGATCATGCAGGTGCACGATGAGTTGGTGTTTGATGTGTACAAACCGGAACTTGAAATTTTGCTTCCGCTGATCAAAAACGGAATGATAAACGCCATTGCATTAAGTGTGCCAATGGATGTGGAGATAAGTTCGGGGAATAACTGGCTGGAAGCGCATTAGGAAGTTTGGAGTTTGGAGTTGGGAGTTTGATTTATGATTTTAGATTACTACTGATGCGTTAAAATTGTTTGTTAAATAAATTATATTGTTCTTTGAAA
>CAYXXU010000063.1:0-26936 GCA_964469155.1 uncultured Bacteroidales bacterium | reverse complement strand
ATGGTGCAGGATTATTCCGGTAACATTTACATTGCAGGCTATGTTAGTGCCGGAAACCAGCATAATAATTTTGATATCGTAAAGTTAAATTCTTCACTGAATGTTGATTGGGAACGCACCTATAATAGCCCGGATAGCCTGGACGATGTTGCCAATGCCATAGAGGTCGATTCGTTGGGCAATGTGTATGTAACCGGTTATAGTACAAGCTCAACACAGGGTAAAAATATCAAATTGCTTAAATATAACAGCAGCGGAACTCTGCAGTGGGAAGTAACTTATAATGATACATTAAATGGAGAAGATGAAGCAAAAGGAATATCATTGGATGTTGCCAATAGCAATGTTTATATAACCGGCTACACCTCAACCGAAATAGATAATGCAAACTATATCACATTAAAATACAATTCGAGTGGTTCTGAAATCTGGCAAATACAAACAGATGGCAACGCACACCTCAGCGATATGGCTTTTAATATTTCAGCGAATAACACGGGAGTGGTAGTTACAGGGCAAAGTGAAACCTCCGCAGGAACTTATGAGTATTTAACAGTAAAATACCTGGAAAAACAAATCATTGTTCCCACCGATTATGATAGCGAAGAACCTCAAAACAATTTTGCCTATTATGAAAATCGCGGACAATTGATTAATACAATTGATTCGCTTATACCGGAAATCAGATATTATACTAATAATTCGTCGCCAGCCTTCTATATAAAAGATAATAGCCATAGTTTTGTTTTTGCAAAAACTGACACTTCGGCCAGCACACCTGATACAATGCATCGCATTGACTTAATACATTATAAATGCAATTCCAATGCAAGAACATTTGAAACCGGTGAACATAAAGACTATTTAAATTATTTTCTGGGTCATTGTCCCAACGGAGTAACTGAGGTAAGGGGCAATAGCAGACTTATTACCACCGATCTATACTCAAATATTGACTTAATGTATAGTAGCAACCAAAACGGAATAAAATATTATTACATTATTAAACCGGGCGCCAATCCAAACGATATTAATTTGGAATTTGATGGTGCAACATCTGTAAGTATCGATAGTGCAACAAATGTACTAACCATAAGCAGTAGTATCGGAAGCGTAAGTTATGAACGGCCTACGGTATATCAGTTAAATAGTTCGAATCAAATTATACAGATTACCGGATGGACAGCAGATTGGGTTTATGATGCTGGGAATGACCTTTATTCGTTTAATATTGGGGCGTATGATAATACTAAGGCGCTGGTGATACAGGTGGATGAGGGGCATGGTACTCAGACATTAGTAACTATTGGCAATTTAGATTGGAGTACTTTCTTTGGAGGCAATTTAGATGATGAGTTTATTAATATAGAAAGTGATAATAATAATAACGTTTATGTTACAGGTTTTTCAATGAGCAATCTATTATTCCCTGTCTATGTTGCAATGCAAACAAATCTAGCTGGAAGTGCAGATGTAATAATTGTTAAATTTAATGAGTACGGAGCGAGAGTTTTTTCAACTTACTATGGTGGTTCGAGTGCTGATTACGGAAGGGCTATATATGTTGAGAGCTCTGATAATGATATTTTTGTGGTGGGGAGTACTCTAAGTTCTAATTTTCCGCAAGCTTCCAGTCAGCCAACAGGTTCGTATGCCTATTCTTATGCTGGAGGAGGGGATGGTTTTATAATTAAAATAAATAGTTTAGGTAATCAAAAAAAATGGACAACATGCTATGGTGGAGCCGGCAATGAATGTTTTTATGGCATAGATAATGATGACGCTGGTAATATATATGTTGTTGGTCATGGAACTGTAAATACAACTCCGTTATGTTCTTTGAGTGCTGCATATAATTATTCTAGTACTGGTATTGGATTGCTTACAAAATTTACTCAAGATGGCGCGCGATTATGGGCATCATTATACCCAACAGGTAATGGGTCTATTAAAGATATAAAAGTTGATAAGACTAATAATTTTTACATAATTGGCGATGTTAATGTTAGTGGTATGCCTAATGCTAACAATAGTTTAACAGGATCAAATGATGCTTTTATAGCAAAGTTTAATTCATCAAGCAATATTGTTTGGTCCACATACCTTGGTGGGTCCTTAGTAGAAAGAGGTAATGGTATAGCTATTTATAATGGAGTAGATAAGTCAACCACACCAGGAATCTATGTCACTGGCTATACTTCTAGCTCAAACTTCCCTACAATCCTATCAAATAATAGTTCTTTACAAGGTATTGGGAACACTTTTGTATCTCAATATTCAGCTAGTGGAACCTTATTGTGGTCAACATATCATGGTAATTGTCCTGGGTCTTATGATGAAGGATCCGACATTGTGGTTTATAAAGATTTGACTTTGTTTGTTACAGGATATACATATGGCATTTCACCTTTAGGATTAAATGGGTTTTATGGACAAGGTTCGATATATAATGGAACAGCTGCAAGTGATGCTTACATTCTAGCATATGATTGTAGTAGCAACAATAAAATCTTAGACACATATTTTGGAGGTGAAGGTAATGAGCGTGGCAGTGCTCTAAGTATCGATCCCTTAGAAAGGTTATACATGATTGGATCTACAACAAGCAACTTGTTGTGTTATCACAAATTGCCTACAGTTGATTTAGGATACCCTGCATATTGGCAACAAGATCTTGCTGGCTATGGATGGACAGATGGATTTATATCACGATTTGTATTGTCCTCCATAATCACCGAAATTGAAGAAAATAATGATAATGTTAATAGTTTAATTGTATTTCCTAATCCAACAAAAGGCATGATTTTTGTATCTGCTGAAATGTATTGCTCAGGTAATATTACCATTGCGATTTACAATATTCTAGGAAAGAAAATGATGGAAGTTAATGAATCTCATTTTTTAGGTTTATATAGTAAACAAATTGACATTACTGATTTTTCAAATGGAATTTACATTATAGGTATAAATATTTCAGGCAAACAATACTACAATAAAATGATTAAACAGTGAAAAAAATAAAATTACTAATCTTAATTATTGCGATGTTTGTTTCCATAGGATTTTCTTATGGACAAAATTGGCAAGATATTGGAGGATTACAATTGTTTCCACGATGTATGTATGAAGACAGTATCGATAATTGTTTATATATAGGCGGACATTTTTTTATTGCTGGGACAGATACTGTTGCAGGAATTGCAAAATGGGATGGTCATCAGTTTCATGCTTTAGGCTGTGGTGTTAACTGGGGTTGTGCTCCTTCAACAACTGTAAATAGCTTTGCAGGTTATGTGACAGCGATTGCCAAATATAATAATGAAATTTATGTGACGGGTGATATTGTTTTGGCTGGTAACATACCTGTAAATAATATTGCACGATGGAATGGAACAGCATGGGATTCAGTTGGTCATGGCTTGCAATTCCCGGGTTCAATGCTTACAGTTATAGAAAACGAATTATATGTAGGCGGTGCTTTTGACAGTGCTGGTGGAATTAAGGTTAATAGTCTGGCTAAATGGAATGGGAGTCAGTGGTCGGATGTTCATAATATGCCAAGTTTTTGGAGTAATAATAGCACTAACTATGTAAACTCAGTAGCCAAATACAAGGGGGAATTATACGTCGGGGGTAATTTTAATAATAATTCTATTAATGATATTGTTAGGTATAATGGCGCATTTTGGCAAAGTGTTGGCTATGGTTTATTTGGTGGTTTATCAGGTGTTACAAAGATGGAAGTTTTAAATGATGATCTCTACGTTGCCGGGGTTATATATAAAGTTGACGGCAACGCCGGTAACTTTATACAGAAGTGGGATGGTAATCAATGGTACGATGTAGGTGGTGGAACAATTGGTGTTTTAAACGATCCATACTCAAATGGTCAGATTGACGATATGAAATTACATAATAATGAATTATTCGTTGCAGGCACGTTTGGGTTTGCAGGGGGAATAAAAGCTCAAAATGTAGCTCGTTGGAACGGAACAGATTGGTGCGGATTCGGCGGTATTTTTGATAGCCGAGCTGGCTGTTTAGGCTTTTTTAAAGATACATTATACTTAGGGGGCGGATTCAGGACAATTGATGGTGATAGTGTTAATTATATTGCTAAATTAACAACAGGTACAACAGCGGATACTTGTACTAATACAATTGGTATTGAGCAGTTTGAAGCGCAGCAGCAATTTATACGTATTTTCCCAAACCCCGCCACAAATATTCTCTATTTCGAAAGCCAAATACCCATTAATCTGGCAGAAGTGTACGATATCAGCGGCAAACTAATACTCACCCAAAAACTGCTAACCCCACAACTGGATATAAGTGCACTGGCTAAAGGCATGTATTTTATAAAACTAACTACCACCGAAGGGAGTGTGTTGAGGAAGTTTGTGAAGGAATGAAAAGAAGTCAGAATTCAGAATTCAAAAGTCTGAATGAAGAAAAGGCTTGTCCCCTTCCGGCAAGCCTTTTTAATTTCAAATCCGCAATCTCACTACTTCAACCCCTCAATATCATCCTCCAGCCGGTCGTCAAATTTCAGATTCTGTATCTGCCAGCTTTGGTTGGGTTTATACAGTATAAACGTAAACTGTATCGGCTGACGGTCATATCTCAGCATATAATGAAGCGAAACGTAACTCTCCGACAGCGATTTTTTGGAGATCAACTCATACCCGTAATATTGTCCTATAATCGCAATACCTTTTTTCAACTGTGCTTTTATATTATCCTGTGTGGTTTTCTCTCCATACAACCATTTATTGGTAGCAAAAACATAATCAATGGCATCGTCCGTGCTCTTTTCTTCATACAATTGAAAAAATTTCCCGGTAATATCCTCCGGTTTCTCTTGCGATAACAATCGCAAGGGTTGCAGGCTTAAAGTCCCAAAGATCAATAAAACTAAGGCAAAACGTATTTTCATGGCTGATTATTTTTCTGCAAAATTATGTTAATTTACAGGTTCATAATTTTTTTTTCAAATAAATTAATTTGTTTGTTTCTTTTTGTTTATTTTTGAGACTATTCTATTCGCGAAATTTAATATCATAAAACATGAAAATCAGAGTCTTTTCGGTCCTTTTATTTTTAATTTCCTCAGCCTGTTTTTCCCAAAATTCAGATAACAGCAAATTCTTTGCAGCGCAGGTGGGAAATATCGGAATTGATATACCCGATGGATTTGAAGTTATTCAGAACCAGCATGGATACATTCATAAAGGCAGTGCATCCACCCTTTTCATCACCGAAATGGAAAAAGTCCCTTTTTCATTCGCAGGACAACATTTTAATAATGAGAATTTCGAAAAGGGCAATGCGAAAATTATTTCTACCCAAAAAGTAAAAACTCAGGACGGGAACGATGCCGTATTGTATACCCTCACATTGAACATTACCGCCAAAGAAGGTAATAAAACCATAGAATACGAAAGGCTTATTTTAATAACGGGCAACGAATCCACCACAGTTTTTGTGGTAGCCAATTATCCCGTAATGGTAAAGAAAATAATTGAAGAACCTTTAAAAGCCTCATTGTTATCGGTGAAATTGAAAAGTAAAGATTAACCCATGAAAAAACTCTACTCCTTAATTCTTCTATTTCTATTTCTTTTTTCGGGTAACCTTTTTTCGCAAACTGAAACCAGCACCTGGCAAGTTACCTGGGAAACACACGACCAGAACATGTGGGGACCCAACGGTTCGCCTTTTACTATGGACACCACCATCAACCTGTTCGATGTCAACGAGGCTGATGTAGTATCGGCAGGCGAAATTGTCAACATCTTCGGGGGCGATTTTGGAGCCATGCTCAATATTGATTATTGGCTACGGCTGGGGTCGAATTTCAGCATTCATGGATTTACCACAGGCTCAGTCGATGTTACCTATCCCACCACCATCCATCTGGTGTATCCCGATAGTATGCAATTTAATCCGGGGCAGGTCATCACCATAGCCTCCGACTATTCCGTTGAAAACGATTATCTGCTGCACTCTCAGTTTCCCACCACCGGACAAATCACTTTCGATCTGTATTTCGGTTTCAACATCGATATCGATGCCACGGTTTGCATATGGAGTTGCACCACTCTCGATGTTTTGGAATTGGGTGTTCCTTTAGATACCACCCTTCTTTTCGATATCAACAACAACAATGGCATAGCCTCTATCACCTATCCCTGGTACGATCCTTTGATAGGTTTCTATATGGCTCATGATACCATTCTGCCTTTGGTCTTTAACAACCTGGGGGGGATAGGCTTAAGTGGCACCATCAGTCTTCCCTATGTGGAAACAGATGATTACATGATGCCAAACGATAAATGTCTGTATGCAAAAGGCGATAGTGCCTATATGACATTTGATCTGGATATCTTACAGTTTCTCGGCGCCTTCGATCCATCCCTCGATTCCATTCTTGATCTTTTAAACGGCCATATCGAAATAGGTGGAGGTATTTCTATCGATTACAGCCTGCTTACGATGAACCTGCTTGCCAAAAGCTACATGGTACAGGATTTTACATTTTGTCCCACCATCTGGGCCAACCTGGTATTCCCTCAAAGTTATCCTTTCGAGGAAATTGATCCGGCAAATGGTAGTGTCGTAAACACAGGCTTTAATAATAATATTTCCTTCCAGGTCGATCACAATCTCAATATCGATCTGCCCTGCAATATGCCACCCATTCTTCCGGTGCAGGTTTCCTTTGCTATGGATAATGACTTTAGCAACCACACCTGGGATAGTCTTACCTTTACTTTTGTGCTGACGGCATTTACCTTCACACTCAATCTGCCTTCATTTCCCATTCTTCCCGATTTTTGCATCCCGGCCTATTGCATTGATGTGCCGGTTCCTTGCCAGGAAAAATCTGAAAATCCATTACCCTGTTGGGATACCATTTGCTTCCCCGAAGTTTGTACACAGGCCTTCACACCTCAATTGGATCAGAGCATAACCATTGGTCCTCTGATCAATCTGAGCATACCCCTCGGTTACATACCCATCACCTGGTTCGATGAAACCTGGGAACTGGCCGAATTCACACCCGACAACAGCAATCAGGGACTGTTTGATACCATCATGCCTCATCCTTTTTTGATGTACCCCAATAATCCTTTCTCTACCGAAATCGATGGCCCCAATGTGATCTGCTTTGGCGATTCAACAGCAGTCATAACCGTTACTGCCGTTAACGGCACAGCCCCTTTCACCTATGTATGGAATACAGGCGATTCAACCACCACCATTGCCCGCTTGGATAGCATTATTGCCGGAGTGGGGAATTATGCCGTAACGGTTACCGACGTAAACGGTTGCAGCTCCACCGAACAATTAATCATTTATTACATCAACCCCGAAATTTTCATAACCCTATCCGGCACCGATATCAATTGTGAAGGCGACAGCACCGGAATGGTGGTGGCTCATGTTACAGGTGGCACCCCGGGGTACACTTACAATTGGGTTCCTTTTGGCGGAATTACTGATACGGCCTCGCATTTACCTCATGGCGAATATTTTTTGAATATTGTCGATTCGGTGAATTGTAAGAAATCTGATTCCATCACGCTGATTGAGTTGCATCCACTGCCGCCCGTTAATTTTATTGCAGATGTTACCTCAGGTTGTCAGCCTTTTATAGTGAACTTCACCGAAACCAGTGCCGATCAGGGTCAAACCTATGCCTGGAGCTTCGGCGACGGAGCATCCGACAGTATTAAAAATCCCACACATATTTATCAGACCTACGGAACCTTTGATGTATCCTTAACGGTGGTTTCTGTTTTTGGATGCGATAGTACCATGTTCAAACCTGGGTACCTCACTGTTTATCCGAAACCGGTGGCTGAATTTACAGCCAATCCCTGGTTGGTAAAGAAAACCGAAAATCCTACCTGGACAGTCTTTTTTGATGATCAATCCACTTTTGCGTATTACTGGTTGTGGGATTTCGGCGATCCCGGCTCGGGCACTTCCAACACTGCTGATATTGCTTCACCTATACATTCGTTCACCGCAGAAAACATCTATACGGTGCAGTTAATAGTAACTTCAGATCATGGTTGTAAAGATACCATATCGCGCCGGGTAGAAGTAATTGACGATGTGTTGCAGTTTTCCAATGTGTTTACACCCAATAACGATGGGGTTAACGATATCTTCGAAATTAAAAATGTTGAAAAATACCCCTCCAACAAATTGGTTGTTTTCGATCGTTGGGGTGTAAAAGTATTTGATGTATACAATTACCGGAATACATGGGCCGCCGAAGGACTGCCTGAAGGAGTCTATTATTTTATTTTTGATTCGGGAATTGGTCAAAAAACCGTTGAAGGAACTGTAACTATTATCAGATAAAAAAATTACCGTTATGAAAAGCAATACTCTTAATTGGTTCTTCAGAATTCTATTTGTATTCTTATTCCTTAATATTTGTAATTACTCAGCAGCATCCGTGATCTATGTAAACGGTACCATAACTTTCAATACAACCTGGTCGACCGATACTGTCAAAGTGAACGGAGATGTAACAGTAAACAGCGGAGTTACTTTAACTATTGACCCGGGAACTATTGTTATTTTTCAGGGACATTATAAGTTAAATGTTTATGGCAAACTGATAGCAGTGGGTCAGGTAAATGATGTAACCCGGTTTACGATAAATGATACCACGGGTTTTTCAAATATAACTTTAAATACCGGTGGCTGGTATGGGATTCGTTTTTACAACAATGTTGCTGCTGATACCTCCAGAATGGTTAATTGTTCTTTTCAATACGGAAAAGCGAATGGAACCAATGATGATGCAAACGGCGGGGCAATTTTCGTTAAATACTATTCAAATCTGATCATCTCAAATTGCACTTTCGACAGGAATACCTCTAAGACCAATGGCGGTGCTATCTACTTGCGAAAATCAAGTCCTATGGTTCAGTTTAATACGTTTAGAAATAATAAAGCGGCCAGTGGTGCCGGCATCTACATTAGTTCCGGAAGTGGCAGGGTATATAACAATCAATTCTACTCCAATTTTGCCAGCAATGGGGGTGGAGGCCTGTTTTGTGCTGATACTGCCACAGCCTGGATCAATAATAATTTGATTCATCATAATGCAGGTTTGCTCGGCGGAGGTGTGGGCTGCTACAATTCAAGTCCAACCCTGAATAATAATACCATTGTTTACAACAATGCGACTCATGGAGGAGCATTGTCGTGCATAACATCCAACCCAGTATTTAACAACACCATCATGTTTTACAATACCGGGTCAGGTACAGGTCCCCAGGTTTCATTGCTAAATACCGGGTGCAATCCGAACTTCTATTATTGTGATATCAGCGGGGGCCAGGCCGGATTCGGCGGTTCGGGGGCTGCTACTTATGCAGGCATTTACCAGAATAATATGAGTCTTGCTCCCTCATTTTCAGATTCCCTGATTAATAATTATCTGATAAAGCAAACATCACCCTGCATGGATGCCGGAACCCCGGATACCACAGGACTCAAGCTATTATTATCAGATGTAGCCGGCAACCCTCGTATCAGTATGAATCGGGTGGACATCGGTGCATACGAGAGACAGCAAACCATATATGTATGCGGAAACATCACACAAAATACCACATGGTCTGCTGATACTGTAAAGATAAACTGCGATATATTCATTAACAACGGAGTTACTTTAACGGTGAACCCATCGGTCTATGTTCAATTGCAGGGTATGTACGGTATTTATGTGAACGGGCGCATTGTTGCCAACGGAACACAAAACGACAGCATTACTTTTACCTCGCTAAATACTTCAAATGGCTGGAAGGGATTTGTTTTTAATAATACTCCATTGAGTAATGATACTTCTAAATTCTCATTTTGCCGGCTAACTTATGGAAAAAATATGGCAGATTCGGGAGGTGTGGTATTTGTGAAGAATTTTTCAAAGATCAAAATTTCTAATTCACTGTTCAAATATAATTCGGCCCATTATGGAGGCGCAATTTTTACAAGCAATTCCGATATGGTTATTAAGAACTCATCTTTTATAGCTAATAACACCGATGTAATTTCAGGCAAAGGAGGAGCAATTTTTTGTAAACTGAATTCGGATTTATTAATTTCGAAATGCTATTTTATTGGCAATAATAGTGAGAAAGGCGGCAGTATGTATTCAGAAGGCTCGTCGCCCATTATTAAGTTGAGTATGATGTCTAATAATACGGCAGATGAGGGTGGTGCTATGATGTGCGATACATCTGATGCAAAAATTATCAATTGCATTATTGTAAACAACTCGGCCACTAATGCGGGTGGATTGTCCCTATATAAATCAACCCCTGCAATCACCAACACCACTCTTTCGTATAACCATGGAACGGGAAATGGGGGTGGAGTTCTGTTTTATAAATCTTCACCGGTTTTGACCAACAATATTTTATTTGCAAATGCGGCAACCACATCAGGCAATCAGGCCTACATTGATGATTCGACCAGTGTACCTCAATTCTTCAATTGTGATGTTCAGGGAGATACTACGGCTATAGGAAAAAATGGGTTTACGCATTTTCATGGCATTTACCTAAATAATATTGACACCGTACCTGCTTTTCTATCACCTCCTTCCGGAACCGGCGCTTCTTACCCGGGTTTAACTGCTAACTGGTCATTGAGCGATTGTTCGCATCTTTTCAATAAAGGAGCTATAGATACAATCGGCCTGAATCTTCCTGCTAAGGATTTTGGAGGGAATAATCGTATTTATTCAAATCGCATTGACATTGGGGCTTATGAAATTATAAAACCGTATTTCCTTTCTCAACCTCAGCCATTTACCACTTGTGTAGGTGATACAGCTATTTTTTCGGTGATGGTAGAATCAAGTTTCCCTGTAATTTATTTATGGCAGTACAGCAGTAATGGGGGCTTTTCGTGGAATTCCGCTCCCGGAATTTCTAATGATTCAGTTTATATTATACCATCGGTTGTTTCGACACAAAATGGGTATTTGTTCAGGTGTCAGATTTCATCCACCTGCACACTAACCAATAACTCTCAATCTGCTATTTTACAGGTAGGTAGCGCTCCTCTGGTCACTACTGAACCGCAAAACATTACCGTTTGCCAGAATAATCCTTCCAGTTTTTCAACAGTTGTCGGTGGCACAAATATTACGTATCAATGGCAACAGCAGCCCCCGGCCAGCACAGTTTGGACCAATTGTACAGGAGTATCGGCAACTCAAAGCACTTATTCTATTAGCAGTACACCATACTCTCTGAACGGATATAAATACAAATGCCTAATCAGCGGTACTTGCCCGCCCGATACTTCAACTCAGGTTGCTGTTCTGACAGTAAAAGCTCTACCTTCTGTTACCAATCAACCTTCGAATTTTACCACCTGCCAGGGAAATACTGCAACTTTTACAATTGTCGCTGCCGGAACAAATATTACCTTGCAGTGGGAGGAGAGCACTAACGGTGGCACTTCGTGGCATAATGCTCCGGGTGCTTCAACCTTATCAACCTATTCAATCACGGGGGTAACTTATAGTATGTCTGGTTATAAATACCGATGCGTGATTACCGGCGATTGTCAGCCTGCTGTGACTTCTAATACTGTCACTCTTACTGTGAATTCAAATCCACAAATAACTTCTCAACCACAGAATACGAATGTTTGTGTAAATTCGGATACTACAATTAGTGTGGTGGCTGTTGGAGGAAATTTATCCTATCAGTGGAAAAAGAAAGCTCCGGGTGATTTGGTTTGGACCAATGCCAGCGGAACCAGTGCTCTTTCTGCTAACTATCAGATAACAAATGCCTCGCTTACCATGAATAATACCTGGTTCAGATGTTATATTCATGGTTTATGTGTCCCCGATACCATAAGCGATAGTGTGAAACTCTCAGTACATTCGATCCCATCAGTGAGCCTGGGAGCTGATACCTCCATCTGGCTATACTCTGAATCAGTTATTCTGGATGCTGGTCCCGGGTATGCTGCTTATCATTGGTCCACCGGAGCTAATACTCAAACTATTACTGTGGTTGGAACCGTTGCGGGAGTGGGTTCCCATTTATATTCAGTAACCGTAACAGATAATTATAGTTGTTCAGGAAATGATAATATTACAGTTACCGTTTTGGATAATACTGGTATCTCAGCGTCTGAATTAAACGGGAACATTCATGTGTATCCAAATCCGACCAGTGGCTATCTGATCATTGACATGGATAAGGTTACAGAACCTTTAACGGTAATGATAACTACTTTGGAAGGAAAAGAATTGTATTCTCAGATATTTGATATTGGTAATAAAAGTGAAACCCTTGATTTAAGAGCGTATTCAAAAGGTATTTATGTCTTGTGTTTCAACTTGAATAATAAGATTATCAGGAAGAAAATAGTTCTTTATTAATTTAATTTACAATGTAACAAAGCATTCATTACAATTTACGTTTATTTTAAGGGCTAATTACTTATTTTAATATTTTTGAGATAAAATTTAAGACTAAAGCAATTATGGGGAAGAGTATGGTGAAGGGTTTATGTAAGAGTATTATTATTACCGGAGTTATTTGTACTTCTTCATTTTGCTTTTCTCAGAATTATACACAACATCAAAAGGACTCCATTCTAAACGCTTACGTTACTATTCCGAATAGTGATATTAAGATGGTTCCACCGGCCTACTTTAAAGGTTTTCTGAAAGACGGTAAATTTGGATTTATTCATGAAGGTGCAGCATCCACTATCTCAATAGAGGAAATAAAAGGGACGCCATTTACTTTGATTGTTAAAGGGATGACAAAAGAATACTTAAAAAAACAGGGTGTAACCCTTGTTGCTCAGGAAGAGGTAAAAACCAAACAAAATAAAGATGCTACATTAATGTTGGTAGGTTTTAAGGTGAAAAGCAAGGATGGTGAGAAAGAGGTTGAGTACGAGCGGTTGATGTTGTTTACAGGGGATTGTAACAGAACGATCTGGATAAATGCAAATTATCCGGCAATGGTTCGAAAAGTTTTGTTGGCGGCGCTTAGGGAGAGTTTGTTATCAGTTCAGTATAATTAATGAAATCAAATTGAAATGAGAAAATATATATTCCTGATTATTTCTTTTTTATTAATTAACTGTTGCTGGGTTTTTAAAGCAAATTCACAGACACATACAGTGACCTATGATGTAGATTGGATCACGCATGACCAGAATATGTGGGGACCTAATGGATCTCCCTTCACCATAAATATGGACATTGATCTTTTTGATATCAGTTATGGCGATACCACCTCTGTGGGTTCCATCACTAATATTCTTGGTGGTGATTTTGGTGCTATTATTGATATAGGTGCCTGGATAGAAGCGGCAGCCACTTTCAGCATGCATGGATTTACTACAGGTTCAATTGATGCTGAATTTCCGGTTGAAATTGATCTGACCTTTCCTAATAATTATACATTTAACCCTGGACAAACCGTAACTATTAATTCTGATTATACGGTTCAGCCCGGATGGGATCTGACAACTCATTTTCCGACTGCAGGTGTAACTCAATTGGATTTTTTCTTTGGTTTTGGGTTAAATATCACTGCCACAGTTTGTATTTGGTCTTGTGTAACTTTTCCGGCATTAAGTATACAAATTCCAACAGATTCAATAAATATTTTCTACCTGAACTCCCAAACAGGCGAAGTAGCTTATCCTTGCTGGAATGGTTTTTTCTTTTCAATATGTCATGATACAATTCTGCCTATTATAATCTACGATTGGTGGAATATTGGCTTGACAGGGAGTATTGATATACCCTACATTGAAACTACAGACTGGCTTGGTCAGGATAATTGTATATATGCTTCAGGAGATGACCTTTGGTTGACTCTTAATATTGACATTATTCAATTTTTATCGGCTATTGCATCACTCATTCCACCACCTACAGGACCTGCAATTCAGCAGTTCTTAGGACTTTTAAGCGGCACAATTGATCTTGGGGGGGGATTTACGATAGATTATACCTTGCTCTCTTTGAATTTCGGTCTGGAAAGTTATATGCAACAGGATTTTACCCTCTGTCCCACGGTATGGACGCGATTTACGATGCCAACCACTGTCCCTTTTACTGTGACAGATCCCGACAGTGCGAATATGCAGGTTGATGCTGGTAATGCCCAGGTTATTGATATAGAAACCGGTAATGATCTACACTTTCAATATCCTTGTTTTGGTTATCCGGTTTGGGATATGGGAATTCAGCATTATCTGACCAATGATTTTACCAATCATACCTGGGATAGTATGGCATTTTATTTTAATATTTCTGCCTTTGAATTTTGGATCAATTTCCCTTCTTTTCCGATTTTACCGGATGTATGCATCCCTGAATATTGTATAAATGTGCCTGTCCCTTGTCCTGAGAAATCTTTGGGAACTGATACTTGCTGGGAGGTGGTATGTATGCCCGAAATCTGTACTCCCGGAGTAATTATTGAACAGCAGGATTTAACCATTCATATCGGACCACTTTTCTCCCAGTCTTTTCCATTGGGTTATATTCCTATTACATGGTACAATGATACCTGGGAGTTGGCCGGGTGGCTTCCCAGCCAGTCGGGATTTTATGATACTATCATGGCTAACGAGCAGATTATTCCGAACCCTGAGATGACCTTAGCAACTTCAATAACAACCCAAATTATTTGCTTTGGTGATTCTACCGGGGCTATTACGGCTACAGTGCAATACGGCACACCGCCCTATACTTATATATGGTCGAATGGCGATTCAACTACAACCGCAAACACTTCAAATACGATAACCAATGTGCCTGCAGGAACTTATTATTTGACTGTGTACGATTCTGGCCCCTGTTATTTATATGATACTGTTCCAATCGCGAATACCGATCCCCAAATGTTCATTGAACTTATTCCTACCCAGGTGACCTGTGTGGGTGGCTCTGATGGCAGGATCATTGCTAATGTTACCGGAGGCACACCACCATATTCTTATCAATGGTATCCCATTGGCGGAACCACTTCAATTGCACAAGGTCTTCCGGCAGATACTTATTGGGTAGTTGTAACTGACATATTGGGTTGTGATATCTCTGATACAACCACTTTAATTGAACTGTGGCCCTTACCCCTGATTAATATCAAAGCGGAGCCGGATAGTGGTTGTCAACCGTTGAAAGTTCAGTTTTATGAAACGACACCTGATTCAGGCCAAACATACATTTGGGATTTCCATGATGGGGTTACCTCTGATGAGAAAAATCCCTTACACACTTTCTACGGTTGGGGTGATTTCGATATTACATGTTATGTTACTTCAATTCATGGTTGCCTTGATTCACTTACTATAGAGGATATGATTACAGTATTCCCAAAACCGAATGCCAGTTTTATTCCTGTTCCTGATGATCCGGATATTTTGGAAGCGTGGATATATTTGGATAATACTTCGGATAATACTTACTGGAGTTATTGGGCACTTGGAGACGGAGAGTATTCTAATGAGACCGACCCGTTCCACCATTACGTTGATACTGGGTATTTCCATGTAGTATTGTATGTACAATCGGAACATGGATGCCGTGATACTGCTCAAAGAGATATTTTTGTCAGAGAAAGTGTGACTTTTTACGCTCCCAATGCATTTACTCCGAACAGTAATGGTCTTAACGAAACTTTCCGTATAGAAGCCACCGGAATTGACAATAAGACATTCCATATGCTTATATTTGACCGTTGGGGCAAACAAGTCTTCGAATCATCAGATTTTGAGCAGGGATGGGATGGGAAGATCAATGGCAAACCGGTTAAAGATTCTGGTGTGTATTCATGGGTCGTAACTTATAAAGATATCGACAAACGACACCATAATTATAGAGGTTCTTTGCTTTTATTAAAGTAATTTTATTTTTTCGAAAATTATTGTGACAATATTTATTTTTTAAATATTTCGGTATATAATTTGATGTAAGCATTTTTTTTAAAATCAACTAAAATTAATGTCTGATTATGGAAACCAGAAAAAAAGTAATTGTACATATTAATAATATTTCTCCTGAAGTAATGGAGATTGTGCATGAGAAATATCCGGATGGATATCAGGACAGGGTATTTAAGGTCACTAAACCTAATGGTGATTTTTTTCATGCCATTACTGTTGATACCGAGGATACTTCCTATTTGATAAAAGTTGATGTTAGGATAGATTCTGTAACCACAGATAAGATTGATGAGCAGATATTTTCAACGGTTGATACCATTGGCTCTGAGATTAAGCCGGATGAAGAAGATGGTGATGAAAAAAAATCAAAGAAATCGGATGAGGAGGATTTTTAATCTTCCTGGTTAATTTCTTCTGCATCACCCCACTCAAATGTCTGGATTGAAAATCCTGCAAGTTTTAGTATTTTGTCGATTACCGTATCAATCAATTGATTCACGTTTTGTGGTTTAGAATAGAATGATGGAGAAGCCGGGCAAATAATGGCCCCGCAAGACAACAGCAGTTTCAGGTTCTCTATATGTATCAGGTTGTAGGGCATTTCCCTAGGAACAATAATCAATTTCTTTTTTTCTTTTAACATAACATCAGCTGCCCGCGATATCAGATCATTTGAATATCCGTGAGCTACTCTGCCTAAAGTCCCCATAGAACAGGGACAAATAATCATGACCTCATAGTTTGCAGAACCCGATGCAAAGGGCGCGAAAAAATCAGAGTTGTCATAAATGTCAAAAGAAGTTAAATCTTCTTTTTTGAGATTCAGTTCATATTCAATCACAGATTCAGCGCTTTTAGAGAATACAACGCCACAATCGCTTATCTCATCTTTTAAGGTTCCTAATCTCTGTAGCAGTCTTTGGGCATAAACAGAGCCGCTTGCGCCGGTAACACCTACAATTATTTTCTTCATTATATCTGGTAGATTAAGGAAAGTGTAATTGTGCTGTTGTATTGCAGCCTGTCAAGTCTATATGAAGTTCCTACTTCAGGTTTTCGTACCGGAATAACCGAGTTTTCACCTCTCAAATTAGCTTTAAAATGCTTGGAAATATTAACCCCAAGCCCTGCAATTACAGAAAGATCAAATAGATTAAAACGTGGACGGCTATAATTAGGCACTATTCCATTTTCATCTTTTTCAGTAGGCAGCGTTTTTAAAATAACACCGAGTGCCGGACCTGTCTCAATGTAAAAACGTTTGGAAAAATGCCATTGATATGGTAATGCCATTTCGACATATTGGAGGTTTAGGTTGTATGAAGAATAGTCGTTGTTTTTTGGACGCTGGCTTTTATGACTACCTTTTTGAATAAAATATATTTCAAGTTGAAGGGCTGATTTTTCAGTAAAATAATAATTGGTAAACCCACCTGCATAAATACCGGCTTTGTTGAACCCCGACAACTGATCGCCTGATATTTGCGATGCGGATATGCCGGCAAACAAGCCCCCGTGAAATTTCTGGCTGTAGGCAAAAGTGGCGTAAAATCCTAAAAAAGCTATTAGAAGCAGTTTCTTCATAAGTTGCTGAAATTACTGTGAACAATATCTTTTAATGTAATCATTTGCATTATCTCCTCCCATGGTAGCATACTGTTTAGCATCTTCGCAGGCACCTGCCATATCTGAAAATATACTCCTGATATATGCACGTTCCTTAAGATAGAAAGGATCGTTGGGCTCTAAAGCAACAGATTGCGTTATGTCATTAAATACGATTGTCTTATCAGTTTCATTAAGTGTTGACTTGTGAATATACAGGTAGGAAAATGCACGCAAATAATAGCAATATGCATCTTTGGAAGCGTTCCGGATACCTTTCTCTGACAGATCATAAGCCTCAGGGTATCGTTCCAGATGGATCAGGGCCAACGAGCAGTTTTTAAGGTACTTAATGTTATTGTTATCGATAGTGTATGCCCTATTATAAAAATAGTAAGCCGAATCATTATCTTTCTGTTCCTCTTTAATGGTGCCCAATAAGTTTAAGGCTTCGGAATGTTTGGGGTTCATTCGGATTACTCTTTTAAGATTGAATTCGGCAAGAATGGTAGACGAACCTTTTTGTTGGAGGGCCTTATTATATAAAGCTTCATCTTCAGTCGCAAATTCGTTCCAAAAAAACTTCACCTGCAGTCCTGAAATAAAACGGTCTTTTTTAGCATCATCACCGGGACCCAGCCTGGTTTCTTTGAGTAATAACATTTCTAAAGTATTACCGGAGATACTGTTCACTTTCATTTTAGCGAGCGAAAGCCAACCTGTGACCGTGCCTCCGGGTGAGTCTGTACTGAAGCTTTTCATTAACTCACCCCTGGTATTTGCCAATGGCATGATGGCATAGTTCTTATCCAAACTCATTTTTACAATATTGCCTGTTTTTGAAATCAATACACCTGAAATTTCTCTGGGAATACTGTCGTTTTGAGCGTACATTTTTACCGGGATTCCCATGAGGCAAATAAGCAGCAGGTTTGCCAGAAAATTCTTATGTGAGTACTTCATATCCTGTTTGATTTTACCTTGAAATTTATAAGGTAAAGGTACATTTTTTTTGGGAATCATATTCCTTTCCCAGGTTTTGTCAATGAGAATCTTATATTAGAAAAGATACGATAACTGACAGAATGGCATAAAAATTAATCTTTAATCAGACAAAATGACAGCGAAATAAATTTCCCTCATTAATTCATTGCTCATAAAATCAGAAGTTTAAAACTTTGAGGGGAAGAGTTGGTTAGTTTGCATGCTGTTTGTTGAGAGTGATGAAAATAATTATTAACCCAAAAATAGGAGATTAAAACTATGAAAATTATGAGATGGAACAACGAACCCAATTTTGTTGATCTTTGGAACAACTTTTTCGAAAATGAAACTAACACCCCGGGTTTTCGCAGATATTGTTCAGCACCTGCTGCCAACATAATGGAACGTGAGGGAGACTTTCAACTGGAACTGGCTGTTCCGGGGATGAATAAGGAAGACTTTAAGATCGATGTTGAAAATGGTTTACTGACGGTTTCTTCTGAAAAACAAATGCAAAACGAAGAGAACGACAAAAACTACACCCGTAAAGAATTTGTGTACGGAAATTTCAGCCGCTCATTTACTTTGCCCAAAAGTGTTGATGCTGACAATATCAATGCCACTTACAAGAATGGAATTTTGCAGATAGTGTTGCCAAAGAAAGAAGAAGAAAAAGTAAAACTCAAAAGAGAAATTGCTATTGCTTAATGGTTTGTAAATAGGGAAAAAAGGAGGTGCCGAAGGCGCCTCTTTTTTTATGCCTGTATCAAGCCATTTTTGATGGCAAACATTACCAGATGAGGGGAGTTTTTGGCGCCGGTTTTCTCCAGCAAATGTGCCCGGTGACCATCGACTGTGCGGGCACTGACCCCTAAGAATTTTGAAATCTCACTGTTCGACATGCCTTTACAGATCAGGTCGAGCACTTCCTGTTCACGTTCGGTTAGTTCGATACCGGAAATGCGGGACCTGGATTTTTGGGTCTTGTTGACATTGCTGATAAACTCTTCCGAAAAATAAGTTTCATCCTGCATTACCTGTAATATAGCCCGGTACAATTCGTCTTTGTTGGTCTTTTTCAGTAAGAACCCATTGGCACCCGCCTCCACCATCTGGTTGAAATAACTGATCTCTTCAAACATGGTAAGTGCAATTACCTTTATATGCGGGTATTTTTCAACCAGTTTTTTGGTGGCCTCAATGCCATCCATCACCGGCATACGAATATCCATCAGTACCACATCCACTTCCTGATGTTTAAGAATCTCGAACAGCTCGTGGCCGTTCTGAGCTTCGCCAATTACTTTTAATTCGTCAATTTCATTCAAAATGATCCGCAATCCTTTGCGGAATATTTCATGATCATCAGCAATAGCGACACGAATTATTTCCATAGTTTATTTAATATAAAATGAAACCAATACCGACATGCCTTCGCCGGGTTTACTCTTGATCAACGATAACCCATTAATGGTTTTTACCTTATTTATAATATTATTGAGCCCATGACCACCAGGTTGCAATAACTTTTCTTCTGTATTAAACCCTATCCCGTCGTCTTTGTAATACATATTCACCTGATTTTCGTGACTTTCAATAAAGATTTCGATGTTCTTTGCCTGCGAATGTTTCAGCGAATTATTTACCAGTTCCTTGATGCTTTGAAACAAAATGGTTTCTTCAATTCTCGTCCCGGTAAGTTTATATTGGTCGGTATCGACAATGATGCTGATGGATTGGGTGTTGTTAATATAATTGCAGAAATCTTTTACAGCAGTCGGCAGCCCGAAATCTTCCAATATACTGGGCATGATATTGTTCGAGATCTCGCGGGTGCTGACAATTGCTTTTTCGATGAGTTCGTCAACCGAATGCAGAGCCTCTTCGGGGCTGATCTTATTAAAGTTGCCCTTTTTCAAAAGGTCGATGTAGAGTTTGATAGTGGATAGGAGTGGGGCCAGCCCGTCGTGCAGATCGGCGGCAAAGCGCTTGCGTTCTCGTTCTTCAGTTTCGATGATGGCGCTCGATATCTTGCGCTCTATCTCTTTCCGTTCGGTGATGTCGCGGGCTATGGTCAGTATAGCTTTGCTCCCGAGGTAATGGATCAAACGACTGCTCATTTCCAGAAAGATGACAGAGCCATCTTTGGCTACGTGTTCGGTTTCGTAAAGATGTTGCCCGTTTTTCAGAATGATGTCAATGTTCTTCCTGACCAAGGGAATGTATTTCGGGGTTTTAATGTCAGTAAAGTTTTTCTGCATAAACTCTTCGCGGGTATAGCCGAGTTTGCGCAGTGCTTCCTGGTTGACCTCGATAAAATTTCCGTCGAAATCGGCCAGAAAAATTTCGTCGCTCGAATTATCGAACAATAGCTGGAATCTTTGTTCGGATTCCAGACGACTTTCTTCGTTCTTTCTGACCTTGCGCAGAAAGATACCCATCTGTACAATTCCGGCAGTTATAAATATTGCAACCAGCAAGTTGAGCGAAAAATAAATATAGAGGGTGACCAGGTTGTGGTAATGAAAATATAGGTTGAAGAGTTCGAGCAACTGGGCCGAAGCCATGAAAAGGAGTGCCAATCCGATCATTATCCATGACCTTTTGCTTTTGGAAAAGGTGATAAGCCGTAAAATACCCAGGGTGGCGATCACCAGGATAACGGCTGTTATAATAATAATGATATTGAAGATCATAAAAAAATAAAAGGCAAAGATAATTAATTGGTTTTGTCGAAAAAATTTAAACGAAAATAATAGTGATTTTTCTACTTTTGCAGCCATTATGCACGAACTTTCCATTGCCACCAGCATCATCGACATAGCAGAAGACTTTGCAAAGGATAAAGATGTGGCGAAGATCTGTAAGATTGAAGTAGAAGTTGGCAAACTGTCGGGGGTGGTGCGCGATAACCTTGTTTTTGCCCTTGAAATTGCCGTGAAAGAAACCATTTTGAAAGGTGCTGAAATAATTATTGACGAGATTGAAGGCCGGTCGGTGTGCAATTCCTGCAGGACAGAATTCGTCAATAACGACTGGTACACTCCTTGTCCGAAATGCGGCTCACTGGATTTTATCATAACGGGCGGTAAAGAATTACGGGTCAAGTCGATTTTTTTCGACTAAATAAGCGTAATTTTGCACATCAATTAAATTCTAAAATCATGTGCGATACCTGCGGTTGCGAAGGCGATTCCAAAGTAACTTTTAATATTCCGGGCGATGAACATCAACATGCATCCGCTCATCAACATGAACATAAACATCATTACGAGCATCAGCATGAGCATCCGCACTCGGATGAATCTCATTTCCACAAGCATCAGCATCAGTATGCCCACGAGCATACGCACGACGATCACAGCCATGACCACGATCATGCGAATGAACACCATTCGCATGAGCACGATCACGACCACAGTCATCTGAAGGAAAGCAAAATTGAGCATGATATTTTGAACAAGAATAATTTCCTGGCCGAACGCAACCGCGGTTATTTTGAGGCCAAGAAGATATTTGCCCTGAATCTGGTAAGTTCGCCCGGTTCGGGAAAGACCAGTTTGCTGGAACGCACCATTAAAGATATTGGCCCTGAAATGAAGTTTTACGTGGTGGAAGGCGACCAGCAAACCATGAACGATGCTAACCGTATTGCCGCTCTGAAGGTTCCCGTGATTCAGATAAACACCGGCAACGGCTGCCACCTCGATGCCGATATGGTAAACCATGCGGTGAAGAAACTAAACCCAGAGGACAATTCGGTGTTGATTATCGAAAATGTAGGCAACCTGGTGTGCCCGTCATTGTTCGACCTGGGCGAATCGAAACGGGTGGTGGTGATTAGTGTGACCGAAGGCGACGACAAGCCTATTAAGTATCCTACCATGTTTCACTCGGCCGATATCTGTATCATCAACAAGACCGACTTGTTGCCATATGTGGATTTCAGTGTGGAAACCGCCAAAAAGTATGCCCTTCAGGTAAACCGCCATTTGCAATTCTTCGAAGTTTCGGTGAAGACAGGCGAGGGGATGGATAAATGGTACGAGTGGCTAAAAGGGAATAGATAAGATTTCAGAAGTCAGAATTCAAATATTGGGAAATAAGAACTGATTTATTACAGGCGGATTGATTCGGTACATTTGGCGAATTCGGTAAGAATAGCCTCCAAACCCGGATTTGGATTTCTCCATAAAAAAAAGCCCTGATACAAATGCATCAAGGCTTTTGTTTAAGTTTTTACAAGGTCTTTACCACGCCGCAATGGTGGCCCAATCCGTTTCGTTTAACGGTGTGCCTGTGGTGAATTGCCAGATATAAGATAGAATTTCACCTTGATGATTGGTAAGTGTTACCAGGCTTTTGCCTTTCAGGGCATTAATAAAGCGATACACCTGATCGTTATTGCTTACTACCTTAGGATTATAAATTGCCTGTGGGCTTGAAGCATGACGATTGGGGTTGGTACAGAATGATTTCAGGCAAAGATTTACCGTGTCACCTCCGGGAATGGTCACCGTATCGGGAATTACAATAATACCTGTCTGGCAGGTATCTAATGGGATAGTGTCGGTGGTGCTGTCGTTGCAGAATAATAAACCGGCAGGGAAAATAAAAGAAGTAGGATTGTTGCTGGTGTTGTGCAATTTCATGTATAAATAGACAAACTGACCTATGCCATGAGTTTCCCAATTGCTTTTGGGCGTATTGGAGGTGTAACTTTCCCAGTTGACAATGGTTTTAGCATCTAAAAATGCAGCTTTTCCGGGATCGCCACCCAGAATATGTCCAACCACCTTAACGTTGGCAGGAAATGCCCATGCTGTGCCTACAGGAGTACCCGAATTGTAGCCCAAACCTGACAGACTGGTTGACAACACCGGGGTAGTAGGAACATAAGGAGTATCGGCAGGAGGGTCGCTTTTATCCTTTTTGCAGGAAGCAAGCACGAATACCAAACTTAACAGAAGCAGAAAGAGAAGATTTTTTTTCATGATTTTTGGGTTTTAAATTAATTTTCAATATTACAAAAATTTTTTCAATAAAGCTAAGATTTTTTGAATTTTTTTTTCGGGTTGCTTTCGGCAGTCTCCGGTTTGGCGATGGGTGATTACCGATTGACATGCCATTGTTCAAAAACCCCTGTCATACTGTTTGCACATTCATAGGAGTCCAATTACGATTTCGTCTTATTGTACTATTTTCATGTAGCAACGGCATTAACCATTGTAATTTATTTTTAGATTAGACTAAAAAATAAATACAATTGGTATCATTTGCAACAAGGAAATAAACACAGCCATAGCATGGCTAGAGGCACGGCCAACAAGGTAGTTTACAACATTTGTTTTGCTGTTTCTACAGTGATCTCCAATACCCTGGTGAGAAACGTGAACTTCTGTTTCATAAAATCGTACTCCTCTCCGGAAGTAATATATCTGGCTGTTCCGTCAATTACAAATCCTGTTCCGGGATAATCTCTATGTCCTGACACCTCTTTACTTCCAAGGGTTAGTATTACCTTGTTGTTTACATCAACATTTTTCTCGGTTTTTCTGAAGCCATAAGCCGGAATAAGAATACGTTCATCATCTGTTATGACAAGGTAGGAATTCCAGGTATTGGCCACATGAGTTTCTAATCCCCAGGATACAACGGTTACGACGCCTTCGTGTTGCAATACTTCATGGAATTTTTCTGATAGTTTTTTGTTTTCACTCATTTCTATTTTATTTTAATTGATTTATCATGGTATGCATTAATTCTTAAAAAACCCTAATTCATCTTTTTTGATTTAGTCTCTGGCTTTTGGAGTTTTCATCATAAACCACGGTATATTCATTAACCCACAAATTTAGCCGTAAGTTTATATTATTGTGTTCAACATAGAATTCACCATAATAGCCATTGTTTAATTGAAATTCAACATAACCGTTATTATCACTAACTGCATTTTGTCCACCAACCCACCCCATGCTGTTCTGTACCTTTAATCCGGGTAATGGATTTCCTTTATTATCTACCAACCTTATTTTAAATTTGCTGTCATTTTCCATGAAAACCTAACGATTTTATATAATATACTAATTCTTCAACCACCACCAATTCATTTTCCTGTTATGTCAGGAAACTGAACGGAATGGACATTATTTGCCGATGTGAAAAGCATGTGACGAAATTAAACCAACCACTATGATCACCAAAGCTATAGCGGTCAGTGTCTCTTTACTAATAAACTTGTCTTTTGCTTTTTTTGCATAGTTCAGTAATGCTCTCCAGTTATAAGAAATATGCAGTATTGCAAATATCACAAACAACATACCTGCTATATCGTGAGCCGACATCCAAAAATGCCGCTCAGGAGTTAAGGTGTCAAATTGAAGACTATGATTCATAAACCCGCTGAAAGGGAGCATCAACCCTGATGCAAATAGTGCCGTTGAAATAAATGCACGCTTGTTAAATGGTTTCTTTTTTATGACTTGTTCCATGATTTATTGAATTTATGTTTTATGATTGGACTAACGGTGTTGTATTTTCATTTTTTTATCATTCATCGTTTTACACACCATTGGGCTTATTCCCGGTCGTTCCATTCCGTTGTTTAGTACTACATAATAAATATCTTTTAATTCTTCAAAAACCCTAATTCATTAACCAACGGCTGCAGTGTTGCGTAAAGGCTCATAATATTTCTTTTAATGATTCAACTACAAATATACAATAATTAATTTCTCTTTTTTGCTATCCCATCTTTGTCCAAAAAAAATTTACTGTTATACACAATATTTTCTGAGTTTTTACGTTATACAGGTGTAGTGAGTTGATGTATTCTCATTGCAATAATTCATTTATTTTTTGTGAGCCATGAAAAAAGCTGCAAACGATAAAAATCTTTCACTCTTATTACCGCGCAAGGACCCGGGCGATTGGTTAGTGTCTGATTTTATTGGGGTGAGCTCACAGGCTCGGGAGGTGAGGGAGCAGTTGGAGTGGCTGGCAGCTGAACCCGATGCCAAATGCATACTGATAACCGGCGAGAGTGGGGTGGGCAAAGATTTGGCGGCAAAAATACTGCAGTCGACATCTGTAAATGTAACTGATAAAAAGAATTTTGTGCATGTGAATTGTGGGGAATTCGAAAAAGAGCATGTCCACAGCGAATTGTTCGGTCACCGCAAGGGTTCATTCACCGGCTCTATTGAGGAACGCAAAGGCTGTTTCCGAGCGGCTGAAAATGGGGCGCTGTTTCTGAACGAGATTGGCAATATTGACCTTAGCATACAATCCAAGCTGCTGCATGTGCTCGACGAAAACAAGGTGAAGCCCCTGGGTTTTGATAAAGAAATTGAAGTGAATCCCCTGATCATATTTGCCACCAATGCCGACCTGAAGATGATGGTTGAGCAGGGGCTGTTCCGCAACGACCTGCTGCAGCGTATGCAATGCATCCAACTGCATATTCCGCCCTTGCGCGAACGAAAACAGGACATACCACTGATGATTGATTTTTTGTACCGCAATATGTGTTCAACATCGCTCTGCGGCATCAAGCCGTCGATAGACAAGGGGGTTTACGATCTGCTGGCCGGTCAGGAATTAAAGGGTAATGTGCGGGAGATAGCCAATAAACTGCGTGCCGCCTTCGGACAGATGAGGCGCAATAACGATTGGATGCTCAGGCCTTCTCATTTTTATGGAAGCGGCAGTAAGCCGGGCACCACCCCATTGGAAGAAATGATTACCGAACCTTATCTGAAAGAAAACGTCCTGCAACAGTTTCGTCTTTACCTACGACAAAGTGAACTTCTGAACCATACTCCCGGCAACGGGAATACCTCCGGCCATTTCGACCTTCCCGGATTTATAGCCGACATACAGACCGTCTTCCTGCAGGAATCGGGCGGTAACAAAGCCAGAGCCGCGCAAAGGCTTAAAATAAACCGCAAACACTTCTACAGCAAAAAGCCTGATAAGCCATTGCTTTAGCCGAAAAACAATTCACCTGAAGCCTGCCCTAAAATAGTGTTCCAAACAGGACATAGTGTCCGAAAACGGACCCTCATTACGGACACTTTTCTGAAACACCTTCCGGCAATCATCGCATTCTGTTGCGTTTAGAGTTTGGAATTTGGCTTGCTTACTATATAAGTGTTGCAACAAAAGGCAACACGTTCTATGATAAAACTAATTTCCAAAGGGGAAAATATTCGGTTTGCGGATTGGTAACTGTCACGTATAGTGCTATATAAATCAGAAAAGCAACAAAGTAAGTTTGCGAAGAGGCAAAGCAAACAACCGAAGGGTCAAAGCAAACTTGCGAAGGGGCAAAGCAAACTTGCGAAGAGGCAAAGCAAACAACCGAAGGGTTAAAG
>CAYXXU010000062.1:0-27247 GCA_964469155.1 uncultured Bacteroidales bacterium | reverse complement strand
CCAAATGAAGAATTAAAGAGGGTATGTGAAATTAATTATTAGACTTAATGTAAATTGTCTAATGCCATAGTTTTACTTTTTTTGAGTTAATAATTATTTTTAATTAAACATGATCTTTTAAAAGAAAGTGGATGTGTTGAGCGGCTTCCGTGAAAAAAATGCATCAAAAAAGTAGAAAAGTTGGTAGTAGATATAGTAGTAAAATGTAACGGGAAAGTAATCGTCCGGAAACAGAAAATCTTAGAAACAAATAGTGATAGGTTCGAATCTGAATTAAAAACGGATGAATTCAGTTTTGTAAAATACCCCCCCCCTACAATAATAGGCCTTTCAGAAGGGCTACACAAATTGGGGGTGGATGAGAACATAAGTATTGGGATTAAATACGATGTAAAGATAATAATTTAAAAAGAGAAGTCAAGTTTTTTAACAAGAAAATTGATTTGGGTACATTATTTTGGAAAAATGGAATGATGGAAAAGTAATCAGTTGATTGAGTTTATGAAGTTGATTAAGGAGTACGGGGCAGGTTTTCATTGTGCCTTCTTTGTGTCCATTGTGGTTAAAAAAGAAAAACTTAACCGCAATGAGGCCGCAAAGAAAAGAAACGCAAAGGTCACAATGTTGCCTCAACCCTAACAGCCTAAAAGTCTATAGTCTAAAAGCCTTCCCACAAATGACCATTAATGACGCGCAGCAAATGACCACTAATGACTTCCTCTCCACTTCCCCAAATTTTGCCTACTTTTACCAAAAAAAAAGTGACCGACAACAACCTTTACATAGCCAAAACCCAATTCGGGCTGGAGGCTGTGCTTGCCGCCGAACTTACAGAAACAGGTGCCACCGAAGTAACCCTGTTGAACCGTGCCGTTTCCTTCCGGGGCGATACCGCTGTAATGTACGCCGCCAACTATACCTGCCGCACCGCACTCCACATACTGATGCCTGTATTGGATTTTAAGTTCCGCGATAAAGAACAGTTTTTCGAAAAGATAAAAGCTTTTCCCTGGGATTCGCATTTTATGCCCGAAAAAACCCTTTCGGTCGACACCGTCATGTCCGATTCCATTTTCAGCAACTCCCACTACGTTTCCTTATACTGTAAAGATGCCTTAGTCGACTATTTCCGCGATAATTTCGGCAAACGTCCTTCCGTAGCTCTGGATAATCCCGATATCAAGATCCATGTGCACATACGCGGTCACGAATGTTCGGTTTCCTTAGACAGTTCGGGCGATTCGCTCCACCGTCGCGGATACCGCATCCAACAGGGCGCCGCTCCCATCAGCGAAGTGCTGGCTGCCGGAATGTTGTTGCTGAGCGGCTGGGACCGCAAAGCCAATCTCTACGATCCCATGTGTGGCTCAGGCACCCTGCTTACCGAAGCTGCCATGATAGCTTCCAACATACCTGCCGGTTATTACCGCCGCTCATTCGGTTTCCGCAACTGGAGCAATTTTGATGAAAAACTCTGGCAACAGGTGAAACGTCAGGCCGACGAAAAAATAACCGATCCCGAATGTACCATCACCGGTTCCGACCATTCGGAAGTGGCCATTATGGTTGCCGACAAAAACATTCGCTCGGCCAAGCTGCATAAAGATATTCAACTGGCCGAATCCGATTTTCAATCCTACCTCTTCCCCAAAGAAAAAGGATTCATCATCATGAACCCTCCTTATGGCGAACGCATCAAAACCGAAGACATCGTCAATCTTTACAAGGAGATAGGCAACACCCTGAAAAACCACTGTGCCGGCTACACCGCATGGATCATCAGTTCACATGCCGAAGCCCTGAAGTTTGTAGGTTTAAAACCGGCCAAGAAGATCATCCTTTTCAACGGGCCGTTGGAATGTCGCTTTGTAAAATTCGAAATATTCGAAGGCAGTCTCAAATCGAAAAAAGAAAAGGACAATCAGCCCGAACTCTGATAGAGACCTCTTCACTCCTATAAGTCCTCAAAACTTTTTCTGCCCGGCTAAACAAATAATTTTATTTTTGTAACCCCGCTTCTATATTTGTGCAAATATGAAAAAAATCAAACATCTGCTGCTTCTCATCTTCTGTGTTTTTTCGTCCGGTCTTGTATCCGGAGGAAATTTTCTTGACATCAGGGTTTTTACCGGATTTAACATCAACACCATAAGCGTCACCCCCTTATCGGGAAAATATTATGTATTCTTTGCAGATAAAAAGGTGGCAGATATTCTGAAAAATCAGACCCTAACATTTAAGGTAGATAGAGATTCTATCAAAGTCTTAAAAGGAAACGTCAGCCTGGGTACATTTGTTTCGCTCACGGTAAGCGGGGGTGGATTGCTCAACTCGTTTAAGGTGAAACCCGGCAATGCAGACATAAAGGAAAGGATCTACGATGACGATCTGCGCCTGTCGGTAGTTAACGGCAAATTTCTCATCATCAACCATGTAGAGGTCGAAAACTATGTGGCCGGCGTGGTACAATCGGAAGGCGGAGGCAGTGTCAAAGACAATGATTTCTACCTGGTGCAGGCCATAACCTGTCGCACCTATGCCCTGAATAATATCAAAAAACATTCGAAAGATGGATTCAACCTCTGCGATAGTGTGCATTGCCAGTTGTATCAAAACCGTTGCAAAAGTTACGAAATACTGGCTGCTGTATATAAGACCGCCGGCGATGTAATTGTGGATAAAGACAACAAAATGATCTCAGCGGCTTTTCATTCCAATTCGGGCGGTCAAACCATCAATTCGGAAAGCATCTGGAACATACCCACCACCTACCTGAAATCGGTGAAGGATACCTTTTCATTAAAAATGCCAAATGCCACCTGGGAATACAAAATTTTGGCCGTCAACTGGCTCGATTACCTTTCAACCCGTTTCAACTACAATATTACCGATCCTGCCAAAAAAAATTACGCACTTACCTACAAACAGGATACCCGCCAAACTTATTTTGCTGACAGCATTCCGCTTACCATAATTCGTCAGGATCTGGGGCTAAAATCTACCTGGTTCTCTATTGTCGACCAGCAGGGCGGCTACCTTACTTTTAAAGGGAAAGGTTACGGGCATGGGGTTGGTTTAAGCCAGCAGGGAGCTATTCGTATGGCACAATTGGGCTACAGCTATATGGACATCATCAAATTCTACTATAAAGATGTAAATGTAGTCGACTACGATGAGTTGATGATAAAATAGGCTAATTTTTTTCTTCACGAACCCGACAAACCTGTCTTCTGATAAAATGCGGAAGAGGTTTTAATAAATAACCACCATGTTTTGGAACCGTTTTCCCTTTTTGCGGATCTTGCTTCCATTCTTAACTGGAATCCTGGTTGCATTTTATATCGGGTTTGAGATGATCATTCCTGTATACATCTTCTTCGCGTTATATCTTATTTATGCACTGCTGGTCATTGTATTTCCTGATAAACTTTCGTATCGCAGCCGATGGATTCCGGGAGCGCTTATTATCGTTTTCTTTTTCCTTTCGGGATATCAGCTAAACGTTCTGCAAAAGCCGGTAAACAATACCCATTACTTTGGTAAGTATATTGCCAAAAATACGCAGGTTGTCTGCACCCTGACAGAACCGGTGCAGGTAAGAGAACGTTCGTGCAAGGCCATTGTCGAAATGGTTTCGGTTAAAGATTCAGCCGGCTGGCACCATACTTCCGGCAAAGCCATGATTTACTTTCAGAAAGACAGCCTTTCGGAGAAGCTGAAGTATGGGGATAATATACTACTTGCCGGAAACTTCAACACGGTGCACCCGCCTATGAATCCGGGAGAGTTTGATTATAAAACGTATCTGAAAAACCGGTCGGTCGAATATTCGGCATTTCTGAAAAAAGACAAGTGGGCATTAGTGTCATCCGGTAATGGATGCCCTTTACTGAATTACACTTACAGTTTACGACAAAAATTATTAGCGATTCTCGACAAAAGCGGTCTGTCGGGAAGGGAATACGGGGTTATTTCGGCATTACTGATAGGTTATACCGACAAACTCGACCCCGATCTGATAAAAGATTACCAGGGAAGCGGAGCCATGCATATTTTAAGCGTTTCGGGCATGCATGTCGGGGTAATTTATCTGGTTTTGAATTTCTTTCTTTTCTTTTTCGATAAATTCAAATATGGGAGGGTCCCCAAAGCAGTCATGCTCATTCTTTTCGTGTGGTTTTATGCAGTGCTTACCGGATTATCGCCGGCCGTGTTTCGCGCTGCCACAATGTTTAGTTTAATTGCCCTGGGAAATGCCTTTAAATATCCACCCAATATTTTTAATACGCTGGCTGCTTCTGCCTTTGTGTTGCTGGTGTACAATCCCTTCTTCCTGTTCGATATTGGTTTTCAGCTATCTTACCTTGCCGTTATCGGTATTGTTACTATTTATCCTGTAATCTACAAAAGTTGGCACCCTGAATATTGGTTGGTGAATAAATTATGGTCGTTGATAGCAGTTTCTATTGCGGCACAGATAGTAACATTTCCGTTGAGTTTATATTATTTTCACCAATTCCCCAACTATTTTATTCTTACCAATATGGCAGCAGTGCCTTTATCGGCGCTGGTGATCTACCTGGGCATAGCCTACCTGGTGTTTTATTGGGTACCATATCTGGGTATTATTCTTGGAAAAGCGCTGACCTGGTCGTTGCTGGGGTTAAACGGTTCTGTTTCATTTATCGAAAACCTCCCATTTTCTGTTTCGCGATCAATTTCGATAAACGGTGCGGAAATGATATTGTTATACCTGATCATCACGTTTGTGTTTCTGTTTGTGATATTCAAAAAGCCTAAAATGTTTATCGCAATCCTCTGCTTAACGCTGATCATATTAAGTTCTTTTACTATAAATCGTGTTACCATGCAGCAACAAAAAAAGATCATCGTGTACAATGTCAGCAAACATACAGCTATTGATTTTATAGATGGGAGCTCCTGTTATTTTGTTAGCGACTCTTCCCTGAAAAACGATAACCGAAAGCACGACTTTTATATCGCTAACAGCCGGATTCTGAATCATACCAAAAAGCTAAACAGTTATACCGTAAGCGATAGTTCAGCATATTTTGCAGATAATGTTTTTTATAAGAACTTGAGATTTATTTATTTCGCAGGAAAAAGAATGGTAATTGTCGACAAGGCAACCACAAACCCCCGAAAGATACCTGTTGATATGCTTCTGATATCAAATAATCCCGATATCAGCATCGATGAACTCTTGACGCAATATAATCCCGGATTGATAATTATGGATGCATCCAACTCAGCAACAAACATAAAGAAATGGATAAAACAATGCATCATAAGAGATGTTCCGTTTTATGTAACCTCAAACACGGGAGCCTTTATTTCACAAATTAATTCGTAAACCATGAGCCAAATTCAAATCATTGCACTCATCATTTTTATAATTACTTACACTGGTATTATTTTTACCCGTCTGCCCTGGGTTAATATCGACAGGCCATCGGCAGCATTTTTCGGAGCAGTAGCCATGATACTGTGTAATGTTTTGACCTTCGAAGATGCTGTTTTATCCATTGATTTTAATACCATTGCTTTGTTACTGGGTATGATGATAGTCATTACCACCCTGCAACTCGATGGGTTCTTCTCGCTGATAGCCCGCAAAACCATGGCTTATTCGCATAACCAGTTGCGTTTGCTCATTATCATTGTTTTTGTTACAGGCATCTCAAGCGCATTCATGGTCAACGACGCTGTGGTGCTTTTGTTTACTCCTGTAATTATTGCCATTTGTGTAAAATATGACATAAATCCCATCCCATATCTGATAGCTGAAATTTTAGCGTCGAACATCGGAAGCGCCATGACCATTACCGGAAATCCGCAAAACATGCTGATAGGTATTAATTCAGGAATCCCCTACGGAAAATTTCTTTTGACCTTGTTACCCATTTCTCTGTTGGGGATGATTTTGATCGTATTTATTATGCGTTGGTTATATCCGAAGAACTTCAACGATAAAAGCCCCTTACAATACAGCGGTGAAACTTCTGATTATAACTTCAGTTCGATGAAAATATCAGTTCCTATTTTTCTTTGTGTGGTTGTACTTTTCTTTTTCAGTAAGATTTTTAATCTTTCAATTCCAATGATAGCTTTAGGAGGTGGTTCCATGATCCTTATTTTTGGTAAAATAAAGCCCTCCAAAGTAATAAAAGAAATCGATTGGGTATTGCTGCTCTTTTTTGCTTCTCTGTTTATTGTGGTGCATGGCATCGAAAAAACCGGGCTGATGGATTATTTCATCAGTTCGAAACCCATTACCAACGATCTGCAAGGTATCAGCGCCCTGCATGGCATAAGCCTCGTTGTTTCACAAATCGTAAGCAATGTTCCATTCACTGTGGCCATTCTTCCAATGATGAAAGCGCTTTCAAACGACACACTATGGATAACCCTGGCATCTGCATCAACCCTGGCAGGCAATGCAACCATCATAGGCGCCATGGCAAACCTGATAGTAATAGAATCAGCAAAGCATTACCAAATCAATATCAGATTCTGGGAATTTTTTAAAGCTGGAATTATTACAACTTTACTGAGTTTTTTGCTTTCCATAGGTATTATTTACCTTGAAATGCAAATGGGGTTATTGTAAAATAGGTAGAAACTATTTGCAGTTCTTTACTATAAAGCCTCCCAGGTTTTTGCCTGCGTTTGCGTAAGCATTGGTGATACGCAAACCTTCATCGTAATTGGCAAATGAGGTGGCACTGCCTATTACTTTGGTTATTGCAATGGAAGCCAGAACATTGGTTGGATTTGCTGATTCAACAATATCTACCTGAATATTGATGTAAGTTTCTTGTCCTACATCGTGGCCAAAAGTAGACACCCCTGTATATACTCCCGGTTCAATTTTGGTGGTTTTAACCAGCACGGTGTAAGGAGTGGAAGCCTCGTCGGTTACTGATGTGGAAACAATACCCAGTTTTTTCATGGAAGTGTTGAACCACTTCAAAAATTCGGGTTCGTAGCGGTTAATTCTGTCATCGGTCCATTTTTTGGCCCAGGTTTCGCCCGAACCTGATTTCATGCGGTTTTGCTCCTGGGTTTTTTTGGTAATATAAGCATCCTCGGTAAGATCGCCAACCAGAATATTATCGTAAGAGAATTTTATGCTTAGCGATGTTTGTCCTTTTAAAAATTTCACATCGCCACTGATAAATTTAGTGCTTCCGTTAACCCCGAATCCGGGCCCCCCGGGTTGGGCCATGCTTGCTGAGGCACAAAAGGCAAAAGCCATAACGAGTAATAAAAATTTTGCTTTCATAATGTGTAGTTTTGGTTGTTTTAGATTAATGAAATATTAGTCGTCCAGTCCTTCGTCGCTGTCTTTTATTTTTTTGACTTTCTTTTCTTTCTTCTCCTTCTGTTCTTTCTTCTCTTCTGTTTTTACAGGTGTATCTGACTTGCCCTCTTCATCTTCCTTGTTATTAACTTTTTTATCTTTTTTGATAGGTTTATCCAATTCGTCGGGGTTTTCTTTCACTTTTTCCTTTTGGGTGCAAATTTTTACTATCAGTTTGCTGATCTTATCAGCGGCTGACTTATAAGAAACCGTAATCTTCATGGTGGTTTCCTTCATATCGGTTTGTTCCTCGGTGATACCGAATATATATTCGCCTTTTATGGTGCAAAGAACCTTATCACGATTTTCGGTTTCAACAATTTGTACAAGCAGATTTATATAGGTGTTGCGTTTATTGCCCCCTGAAGTGCTGTAAAAACCCGGTTCAATTTTTTCGGTATGAACAATCATAGTGTACATGTTGGCCGGAGTGTTTTTCTGAGCAATAAGCTCCATTTTTTTCAGGCCTTTGTTGAGTTGCTCGATGAATTTAGGTTCGTAAATATCATTGCGGTCGGAAGTCCATTTTTTCAGAAACTTTTCGGCATCAGGTTTTTTCCTGAATTCTGCTGATTTTTGTTTGAGGTAAAGTTCTTCGCTGAGTTCGCCTACCTTCATGCCATCGTAAACAAATTCAATATTCATACTGGTTTGCCCTTTCAGAATATCAGGAGAACCGGTGTATGAGATCGACTCCTGGGCATAGGTTCTGTTAGTGAACAAGAACATTATGGTTAAAAGAAAAAGAAAAGTAATGTTTCTCATAATTGATGGTTTTAGGGTTACTAAATTGCAGCCTGACAAAGATAAAATTATTTTTATCTGATTTTTATTTTTTTTAAAATAAGTTTCTTCCGGATTCCATATTTCTGAACCCTGATTATTTTGCTCAGATAAATTGTATCCTTATACATCCTCAAAATTTGATTGCTTATCTTAATTTTATAATATTTTATAGACCACTTGTTAATTAATTAGAAAAGTCTTGACCTTTTAAGATAAATTGATGTATCTTTATGCTAAAATAAACCCAATACCATGAAGAAAAAATTCCTATTCTTATGGGCATTCATGATGTTGCTATGCATTTCCATGAAGGCCCAGACGCTCTCGCCACAGGTGATCTCCTCCTCCGGAGGTTTTTACTCGGCCGCCAGCGCCACACTATCGGTTACCGTGGCCGAAATGACCATGGTACAAACCTTCACCCAACCCACCAATATGCTTACGCAGGGATTTCAGCAACCCGAACAGCTTACTACGGCGATTGCCGAAACCGAAGCCCTGCAGGGAGAAGTGGTGGTGTATCCTAATCCCAGCAATGGGCAATTCAATATCAGTTATAATGCTTTGAACGAAGATAACTATCAGGTAAAGATTTATAATATGGCCGGACAGTTGGTCTTCGATCAATCGTTCGGAGCTGCATTCGGGCCAAACATCATTCATGTTGATGGAGGCCAGTTCGGACAGGGCATTTATATGCTTCAACTCCAATCGACCGATGTAAACGGAAAACAAAAAAGCAGTGTTCACAAAATCAATTTAGTTTATTAATCTTTTTAAATCGATAACCCTATGAAAAAAACAATTTTTACTTTTTTAGGCGCACTGATGCTTTTAGTGTTTGTTAACCAAGCCTTCGCACAGGTGCCACAAGGATTTAACTATCAGGCTGTGGCCCGCAACTCTGTTGGGGTGCTGCTGCAAAACCAGGCTTTAGGGGTAAGGCTTGCCATACACCAGGGCTCGGCCGGCGGAACGGTGGTATATAGCGAACGTCAGACGCCCACCACCAACCAGTTTGGTTTGTTTACCGTAACCGTTGGTCAGGGGACTTTGCTTACCGGAAATTTCACGACCATCAATTGGGCCAGTGGCAACTACTGGCTTGAGGTAGGACTCGACGTAACAGGCGGTACTGCTTACACCGCTATGGGAACTTCACAATTATTGACCGTACCTTACGCTATGTATGCCGCCACATCGGGTACAGCCGGAGCCACGGGACCTACCGGCCCAACTGGGCCCATAGGCCCCATAGGACTCACCGGCGCTGCCGGAGCTCAGGGTATTCAGGGGGTAACGGGACCTACAGGTCCTGGATTACCGGTAGGAACCAGCGGACAAACTTTACGACATGACGGTTCAAACTGGATTGCCAACAGCTTTTTGTACAATAGCGGATCAGCTTTGGGTATTGGAACAACTACACCCAGCTATCCGGTGGATTTAAATTTAACGACAGGCTCAGATGGCGCTTTTTTCAGAGCCAAATCAACCAACACCAACGGATATGCAGGTATGTATATTGACAGGTTTACCACTGCCGACAATGGTGTTGTGTATTATAGAACCAACGGAATACTGGAATGGACCGTAGGAGAAATTCTTGGCGCCAGCGATTTTGATATCAGCAAAACATATAGCCCGGCTGACGGAAGTTTCCATATTACTTCAGCCACAGGCAATGTGGGTATCGGAACAGCCAGTCCCACATCAAAATTAGAAGTTTTTTCAACGGGAGCTGTTAACGATGTCATTTCAAGGTCTGATGATGCTGGTGCCTCAGCTAGCTTCAGTGCAGTAAACGATGCAAACAGCTATCTAAGAATGACGAAAAATGGATCGACAGCCTCATTCACTGTTTATGGTATTCCCGGTGCCTCTCTGTCGCGTATTACAGCCAACACCGGAGGTATTTTGATGGATGCCGCTACCAATCTCTATTTCGGAACCGGTGCCGCCGAGCGTATGCGTATTGATGCCAACGGAAATGTAGGTGTTGGTACTGCATCGCCGGCTACAAAACTGGTGGTGGCAGGCACTACTGCCGTGGGCAATACTGTTAAGATAGGCTACGATGGAGCCTATAATAATGCAGAATCGGGTCATTTGCAGTTTGACGAAAACCTGACCGGTTCAGGTACAGATTTATGTGGTTTTGACTTTCATCATGATGGTGCCGCTGATAAATTATTTATTAAGGCAGGCTGCACTTCAATAGCAACCCTAATGACTTTCCAGAGAAATGGTTTTATTGGTATCGGAACTACCTCTCCCACAGCACAATTTCATACCACCGGAACCGTGAAATTTGCAGGTGCCGGAACTCCCGGCGCAGGCAAGGTTTTAACATCGGATGCCACAGGTGGGGCTACCTGGGAGGTACCAGTGGCTCCGGTTTCTTCAACCAGCGGGTCGTCGACCGTTCTGATCGGGACCATTGTAAATTATTCAGGAGGCACTGTAACTATTACAGTTCCAAGGGCAGGAACAGTTATTGTTGAAACCAATGTTATGGTTAGAATTAGCCATGTTACCGGTACAGATGATATAGTTATTTTGAATATTGGCACTACAACTACTGATCCCGGTTCAATATATGACCAAACGTTTTTTACCTGGCCATCTGTTCTTCCGAGTTTTTCTGCAAAACTCTTTAATTTTACTGTCAGAAGAATGATTACTGTGGCTGCTGCCGGCACCTATACCTATTATCTTAATGGATTAATGAATTCAGGAGCCAATGCTGACGACAATTTCTGGTATTGCAATATGATTGCTAATTTCTATTGATAAAATGATGGCGCACTCTGCATAAAACGTTTTTTTGCCGGCGCCAACCTCTCTATTCAAAAAAAGCCCCGCAGTTCAGGCTGCGGGGCTTTTTTTAGGTTTCCTCTTGGCTAAATTCACATTCGGCGCAGGGACATTTTTCGCAGGGGTGCAGGTGGATGAGTTGTATTTTAATGATGAATTCGCAACGGGCATGCGTTGTGTTTTGATGCGGACATTCTCGATAGGGGCAACTTATATATGGGCAATTTGACACCGGACAATCGGTGAAGGGGCAGGTTTTGTAAGGACAGTTTTCGAATGCAATTATCAGAAAAAATAAATATTAATGATGGTAAACACAAAGTCGTCACGGTTTACGAACTGAACCTCAAAACAGATAGCCTTGACTCGATTACTTTTTAAATGCCTTGCAATATTAATTTTTGTTAACCTGATAAATGTCATGCCTCAAATTTGCCTGGGTTAAAATTCACTCATCCAACATTACAATCATTGTAATATCTGTTATTTAGATTCGGTTTACATTGCACAATTGCATCAATAATAGTTAATAAAAACCGGCTTTCACTATTATTTTGTTAAAATTTTGAAAAAATCACTTGACAAATCAGGTTTTTTTGTTATATCTTTGTGTATTACTTTACCTAAATAAAAAAACATGAAAATAAAAATGCTACTTCTTTGGACTTTCGTGATGTTGCTAAGCATTTCCACCCAAGCCCAGACGCTTTCGCCCGTGGCGATTTCCTCTTCCGGAGGATTTTACTCGGCCGGGGGCAATTCACTTTCGGTTACCGTGGCCGAAATGACCATGGTACAAACCTTCACCCAGCCCTCCAACATTCTAACCCAGGGATTTCAGCAACCCGAAGTGCTTACCGTAGGTGTTGCAGAAACCGAAGCCCTGCAAGGCGAGGTGGTGGTGTATCCCAATCCGAGCAGCGGACAATTCAACATCAGTTACAACGCATTAAGCGAAGGCGACTACCAGGTTCGTATCTTTAATATGGCGGGTCAGGTAGTGTTCGATCAATCGTATGGCGCCTCATTCGGGCCTAACCTGATCAACATCGACGCGGACCGCTTCGGACAAGGCATCTACATGATACAGTTCCGCTCAGCCGACGAAAACGGAAAACAAAAAACATCCATTCACAAAATCAATTTAGTTTATTAATCAATTAAAATCAATACCATTATGAAAAAAACAATTTTTACAATTTTAGGCGCCTTTATGCTGTTAGTGTTTGTAAACCAAGCCTTCGCACAGGTACCTCAAGGATTCAACTATCAGGCCGTAGCACGGAACTCGGCCGGAACTCTTTTACAAAATCAGGCTTTAGGAGTTAAACTATCCGTCCATCAGGGCTCGGCCAGCGGTACAGTAGTGTATTCAGAGCGTCAAACCCCTACCACCAACCAGTTTGGTTTGTTCACCGTAACCGTGGGTCAGGGAACCTTACTCAGCGGAGCATTCAATACCATACTATGGAGCAGTGGAAATTTCTGGCTTCAGGTAGAACTCGATGTAACCGGCGGTACCACTTATACCGATATGGGAACCTCACAACTATTATCCGTACCATACGCTATGTATGCCGCCAATGCATCAGGCGCCACCGGCCCCACCGGCCCCACCGGAGCCACCGGAGCACAAGGCCCACAGGGTATTCAAGGACCCACCGGACCCGGATTACCCACTGGCACCAGCGGACAAACCCTGCGCCACAACGGCACCACCTGGGTAGCCAATAGCCTTTTATACAATAACGGAACCAAAATAGGTGTAAACACACTTACACCAACAGGCATCATGGATGTAAATTATGATGCTAATATTTATACTCAATTAGGCACCGGCTCTTATGCACTAAGAGCAAACAATGGTAGTAATTACACCTATCTTGCGATAGGCACCTACGCCGCCATCTTTAATGGAAATGTGGTGCCTAACAACACAAACGCCTTCGACCTGGGTAGCACAACCTATGGCTTCAAAAATATCTACATGACCGGCGAACTTAACCGCTTTTCAAGCAGCGATGCTAATATGGTGGCTATAGCCTATGGCAATGTTACCAATGCCAGCACAGGCGCCTTAGTTACTTCATCAACCTCATCAAATGTTACCTTAACTTCACATGTCGCCGGCTCAGGAAATTATTATTATACCATTGCCGGTGAATCTATCTCTTATAATTCTGATTATGTATGTATTGCTACACTGAATGGAACTACCGGAGAAATAGTCTGGAATAGTGCAGGTGGCAGCCTATTTATAGGAACAGCCAACAGTGCAGGAACCGCAGCCGACAGAGCGTTTTCTTTTGTACTTTACAAAAAATAAGTGTTATAGATATCTCCTGCCAAAAAAAGAGGCTGTCCGTATAGGGCAGCCTCTTTTTTATTGTGACCCCGACAGGATTCAAACCTGTAACCTTCTGATCCGTAGTCAGATACTCTATTCAGTTGAGCTACGGGGCCAATTAGGCCACAAAAGTAATACATTTTGTTTTACATTTGCAACCAAAAAAATACAAAATTGTGGTAAAAAGGGTTTGGATAAATACTTTAGTGTTAGGAAAAGGCTTGGTTTCTTTCCTGATATTCTTCTTTACCTCTCAGTTTTTCACCCTGTTGATATTGGTTCCGTTTTCATTAAACCATAATAAACCGTCGACCATTTATAGTCGCCTGTTACGATGGTACGCATGGTTTATTACCAAAACCCATTTCAATATCAGGTTCACCCACATCGATTTCAGGAAAGAGAAATTTGCGACACCGGCCTTGATAGCCTGTAATCATCAGTCGCTAATCGATGCACCATTGGTGATCAGCTTTTCATCAAAGGTGAGGGTCATCAACAACAACTGGCACAACAATGCCGGGGCACGCTTCTTCTTAACCAAATATATCCGGTTCTTCCCTATTGACATGGGTAAAGATGCCCTGGTGGAAGCTCTGAAACCATCCATCGATAAAGGTTGCCCTGTACTTATATTTCCGGAAGGTGTTTACTCAACCAATAATATCGGCCGGTTTCATAAAGGCGGATTCTATATTGCCGAAAAACTTAAGATCGATATTCAGCCAGTAGTAATTCATTACTCTGAAAATGTGTTCAGAAGAAAATGGTTTTATCTGAAAAATGGTGAGGCAAAAATAAAATACCTCGACCGTATAACCTACGGCAGTAAAGAATACGGCGACAGCTACCAGGAACTTACCAGAAACGTATATGCCATCATGAAAGCCGAATACCAAAAACTGGCATCCGGTTCATAAATACTGGTTTGGTTTATGCCTGAGAAGTAAAAATGCTGTAATTTTGCAGGCTTAATCCTTACCGGGTGCTGTTGTATATATTATTTGGGATAATCGTCATACTAATCATGCTGCTTGCCTTGTTTGCATTAGCGGTTTTGAAAATACCCCCCGGAGTTCCTCCGTTAAGCCTCAATAAGAGCCAACTCACTCAGAAATCTCAGAATTTCTTTTCTATAAAAAACAATTGGATCAGGAAAAACGGATATGGATTGTGGGAAATGTATATTGAAGGCGATGCTTACGAACGTGGAGTGATGAACGGTATTTTGGCATCAGAACTGATCTATAACCAGGAAAAATTCTTTGTTGCCGAAATCAAAAAGAAAGTACCCAACCGTCTGTATCTGTTTTTTCTGAAGCTATTGGTAGCCTGGATGAACCGGAAACTTAACTACTTCGTGGGGAAAGAATACAACCAGGAGATCTATGGCATTTCACGTTCAGCATCACTTGAATATTCGTTTATCGGACCTCGCTACATCCGGATATTAAATTATCATGCAGCCCATGATATTGGACATACCCTACAATATATGAACTTTGTTGGCTGTACCTCCTTTGCTGCGTGGGATAATAAAACAGGGGATGGCAAACTGATTCACGGAAGGAATTTCGATTTTCATGCAGGCGAAGAATTTTCAGAAGAAAAGATCGTTACTTTTTATAAACCTTCGACCGGTTACAGATTTGCTATGATTACCTGGGGTGGCATGGTGGGAACCGTTTCAGGAATGAACATTCATGGAATTGCCATTACAGTGAATGCGGCAAAATCGAAGCTGCCCATGAGATCTTCTACTCCCATTACCATCTTGGTCAGGGAGATGCTGCAATATGCCGCAACCATGAAACAAGCCATTGAAATTGCCAATAAACGAAAGATCTTTGTTTCGGAATCCATTCATGTGAGTTCGGGAAAGGAGAACAAATCACTTTTGATAGAAAAAACACCCTATCAAAGTGCAATTTATACTTCCGAAGACAATCAACTTATCTGCACCAATCACTTTCAATCTGAAAAACTAAAAAATGACCCGTCGAACCTTCAGCAAATAGAAGAGAGTTCGTCGATGAAACGATACCAGCGTATGCAGGAACTGATGCAACATCACGATAAACTAACAGTTCAGTCAGCCGTTGAAATACTGCGCGATCGGATGGGGGCAGGAGACAAGCCTCTGGGTGCAGGAAACGAAATTGCTGTGAACCAATTGATAGCGCATCATTCAATAGTTTTCAAACCGGCTGAATTAAAAATGTGGATTTGTGCCGGACCCTATACCCTTGGGGAGTATGTTTGTTACGACCTGAATACCGTTTTTAATTACACCCAACCTTTGAACGAATCATTCCATATAATTACTGAAAACGAAAACATTTCGAAAGATTCCTATCTGGATAACGGTGGATATTCCGCTTACATGCGGTTTAAGGCGATCCGGATGCTCTTGAAGGAAAAAGATGCATCGGTTGATGAGCAGAACAAGTTGATGGATGAGATGATTTCACTGAACCCTTATAGTTATCTCTCCTATTCGGAGGCGGGCGACCTGAAAATGAAGCAACGGAATTATTTTGACGCCATTGCGTTTTATAATACTGCCCTGCAGAAACCAATCCCAACCAAGCAAGAAGAAGATCATATCCTAAAAGGAATCGCATTTTGTAGGAAAAAACTAAATCAACAGGATGCTGCATAACGCTGAGACATATCAAACCTTCGCGGAGCTGAATTGTTGTGTTATAATTCCCACTTACAATAATGCTGCAACCTTAAGAAAAGTGATTGAGGATGTGTTGGTGTATACTTCCAGCATCATAATAATTAACGACGGATCGACCGATGCCACCAAAACCATACTGCAAGGATATCCCGCACTGAAAGTATTACATTTCCCGGTGAATTGCGGTAAGGGTTATGCTCTGCGAAAAGCAATCAAATTAGCTCACGAGGAAGGTTACCGCCATGGCATCACTATCGACTCTGATGGTCAGCATTTGGCATCGGACCTGCCGGTATTTCTGGAAAAGATAAAAGAAGAACCGGATGCCATCATTATAGGTGCACGAAACATGCAGCAGGAGAATGTACCTGGCAAAAGCAGTTTCGGAAATAAGTTCTCCAACTTCTGGTTCAGGTTCGAAACGGGCATTAAACTGCCCGATACCCAATCGGGATTCAGGGCTTACCCTATTCACATGCTTTATAAAAAGAATTATTATTCAAGGAAATACGAATTTGAGATCGAAGTAATTGTTAGGGCCGCCTGGAAGAATATCAGTGTAATATCGGTTCCCATTAAAGTTTATTATGCTCCGGGGGCGGAAAGGATCTCGCATTTCAGGCCTTTTGTTGATTTTACCAGAGTATCTATCCTTAATACCGTTTTGGTGCTGATAGCACTGCTCGTCGTAAAGCCTTTCAAATTTGCTCTCTGGCTAAACAAGAAAAACATCAACGAATTCTTTCAGAAATATATTATTCATAATAAAGATTCCGACGCAAAGATCACCCTTTCGGTGATGCTGGGGATGTTTATGGGCATTGCGCCTTTCTGGGGTTACCAGATGGGACTGGCTCTGGTGCTAGCCATGGCCCTTAAGTTGAACAAAGTAGTTACGCTGGTTGCCAGCAATATCAGTATTCCACCCATGATACCGGTGATAGTATACCTGAGTTATTTGTTTGGCGGCTTTGTTTATAAATACGATATTGTTGATCTCGCTTACTCATCGTCTATAACATTAAGGGATGTGAAGTATAATGTGGTGCAATATGTTATCGGAAGTTTTGTTTTTGCAAGCGCTATGGCTGTTGTTTTCGGACTAATAACATTTATTTTGCTGAAAATATTCCGGAGAAAAAGGGTGGCAGCCGATTTTGATGCGCATGATATAAAGCCACCGAGCAATTAATCAAATGAAAAGTTAAACCATAGACAAAGAATGCCTGCCCTATTTCTACAAATATTCGAATTCTTCCAGACCCGCAAGCGTTTATTGTTTGCCTTGCTTATTATTTTAACGGCAGGATTAACTTTTTTTGCTTCCCGTATCAGGCTGAGTGAAGATATTGCCGATTTTATTCCGAAAGACAAACAGGTTAAAAACATAGGCGACGTTTTTGAACAGATCAAAACGAACGATAAACTGATAGTAATACTGACCCAAAACGATTCTTCGGCGGCATCTATCAATAAAATGATAACTCAGGCAGATGATCTGGCCAAAGATATCAAAGAACAGATGATTCCTGAACAAGTGAGAGAGATCACTTACCAGCTTTCGGACGATATGATGCAGGATACTTACGAACTGTTCTGGCGAAACCTGCCCTTCTTTCTGGACGACAACGATTACGCTGAAATCGTAAAGATGACAGATTCGACCCATGCCGATACGGTGCTCAGCCGCAATTACAAGATGCTGATATCGCCCGCCGGGTTTGGTTTGAAGAAATTTCTAATCCGCGACCCATTCAGTATGGCCGGTTTGGCTGTAAAGAAACTGAGGCTTACCAGTATTGGAAACAATTACCTTACCTACCGCGACCGCGTTTTCTCGAAAGACAAAAAGAACCTGCTGATGTTTCTCAGCACCGCCAATGCCGCCAGTGAATCATCGAAAAATTCGGAGATGATAGATAAACTGGAAAAGATCATCGCGAATAATACAGAAAAGAACCGCGACAGCCAAGTGAAGATACAATATTATGGAGCCGCAGCCGTTGCCGTGGGGAATGCAAACCAGTTGAAAAAAGATTCGATGATGACCATGGCGCTGGCCGTTATTATCCTTTTTGTATTCCTGGGGGTATTCTTCAGGAATACCCGCACCATTTTCTTCCTGTTGTTGCCTGTGTTCTTTGGAGGTATTTTTTCGCTTGCCATCATTTATTTCCTGAAATCAGAGATATCGACCATTGCCATTGGTGCAAGCTCTATTATTCTTGGTATAGCCATCAACTATTCCATCCATTTCTATGCGCATTATCGTCACGAGAAATCGCTGCGGCAGGTAATCAAAGACCTTGCTATGCCCATGACCATTGGCAGCACCACCACCATTGGCGCTTTTCTGGGATTGCTGATGGTGAAATCGACCGTGTTGAACGATTTTGGCCTGTTGTCGGCCCTGGTTCTGATTGGTTCGGTGTTGTTTACCCTGATATTTCTACCCTATTTTGTCAAAAAAACTAAAGATCACCCACCTGCGAAAGCGGTTAGGGAAACTTTTATCGACAAATTATCGGCCTATCATTTTGAGCGCAATCCTTATATTCTTATCGGTATTCTGCTGCTCACGGTATTCTTCCTCTTCAAGGCTACGAATATTGGTTTCGACAGCGATTTGACGCGTATGGGTTACATGCCGGAGAAACTGACTGAGGCAGAGCAAACCCTGAACCGGATATCCGACAGTTCGCTGCGGCCCATCTATCTGGTTTCGCATGGGGCAAATGCCGACGAAGCTTTACAAAACTGCGAAATACTCAACGGCAGGGTGAAAGATCTGCAAAAGCAACATCTCATCAACCAGGTTTCTACAGTTACCAATGTGTTGCTTTCGGAAGAGGCTCAAAAAGATAAAATTCAGAAATGGGAAGCTTTTTGGGCGAAAACAGATACGGAGAAATTCAGGAAACGGCTCATCGGCCAGGGACAGAAATACCACTTTACACCGGAAGCCTTTAAAGAGTTTTTCGGAATTATTGATACCAGATTTACCGGCATCATTGCTGCCGATTTTGATTATCTGAAACAGCATTTTGTGGGCGACCTGATTAGCCATAAAGCCGGTAATAATTTTGTGATCACTGCTTTAAAGATCAATCCTAAATACCGCGACCGCATAGTCAGCTATTTTCCCGAGAGCGATAAGACCACGGTGATAGACCGCCAATATCTTTCGGCTAAATACGCCGATATCATCAGTTCTGATTTCAATACCATTTTAATTATCTCGTCGCTGCTGGTGTTTTGCTTTTTGCTTATGATGTACGGACGCATTGAACTGGCCCTGATCGCTTTCATCCCCATGTTCGTATCATGGATATGGATATTGGGCATCATGAGCCTGCTGGGCATACAGTTCAATATTGTAAGCATCATCATTTCCGCATTTATTTTCGGGCTGGGCGACGATTACAGCATTTTTATCATGGATGGCCTGCTGCAGGGCTACAAAAAGGGAAGCAAGCTATTGGATTCATACAAGACCGCCGTTTTCCTGTCGGCTTTCACCACCCTTGTCGGGGTGGGCGTTCTGATATTTGCGCAACATCCGGCGCTTAAATCCATTGCAATACTTACCATCATAGGCATGTTCTCGGTGGTGTTCCTGTCCTTCACCATAGCCCCGGCCTTGTTCAACCTGCTGGTTTACAAAAAGGGAAAGTTCCGCAAGTTTCCCATCACCGCTTACGGTCTGCTGTATGCCGTGGTGTGCTATTCGTGGTTCCTTGCGGGATGCGTACTCACCGCTCTGCTGGGTTTGACCCTGTATAAAATACTTCCCGTTTCGAAGAAACAAAGGCAGATGCTGTATCATCATACGCTGCATTTCGTTTGCCGCAGCACCATGTATCTGATGTATTTCACCCGCAAAAAGGTGATCAACCTCAAGCCCGACACTTTCAGCAAGCCTGCCGTTATCATCGTGAACCATCAGTCTATCATCGATATCCCGCTGCTGCTGATGTTCTCGCCCAAGGTGATCATGATCACCAACGATGCTTTCTATTATTCGAAATTCATGGGCATCATCGTAAAACTGGGCGGTTTCCTGCCTGCCTCGGCCGGTTTCGATTTTATTGGCGATAAGCTGGCTTCGGCTGTGGCCGACGGTTATTCCATACTGGTTTTCCCGGAAGGCACCCGCCGCAACGATGGCAAAATACACCGTTTCCATAAAGGGGCCTTCTATCTTGCCGATAAACTGCAACTCGACATACTGCCCATCGCCACCCACGGCACTGGGAACTATATTGCCAAAGGCGAACTGATGGGCAAAAAGAGCCTGATTACGGTGAAATTCCTTGACAGGATAAAACATGGCGATGCGCAATGGGGAAGCGATTATTCCGAAAGGGCCAAAACGGTGCAGCAGTATTTCCGCAACGAATGGGAACAGATGATGCAGGATTTTTACCGCCGGCCCGCGCAACTGAACGATATCATCATTAAGAACTTTATTTATAAGGGCCCCGTTGTGGAGTGGTATACGCGTATCAAACTTGCCATAGAAAAGAAGAATTACCAGGTTTACAACGAACTGATACCCCGCGAGGCCCGCATACTGGATATTGGCTGCGGCTATGGCTACCTGGCCATGATGCTGGGAATGATCTCCAAGGGACGTAAGATCACCGCGGTCGATTATGACGAGGAAAAGATAGCCGTAGCGAAGCATTGCATGTCGAGGCCGCCGAATGTTCATTTCTATCATAAGGATATCAACACTTACGAGATAGAGCCCCAGGATGTGTTCCTGCTGAGCGATGTGCTGCACTACCTGCCCGACGATAAGCAATGGGCCCTGCTGGAAAAATGCATCAGCCACCTGAACCCGGGAGGCAGGATATTGATCCGCGACGGCAACGCCGACCTGCAGCGCGAACACAAAAAGACCCGCCTCACCGAGTTCCTTTCAACCCACATCGGCTTTAACAAGACCGACGATATGCAACTGCATTTCATTTCGGCCACCCGCCTGCAGGAGGTTTGCAACAGCCTGGGCGTGAAGATGAGCATACTGGACAAGGGAAGCGTGACATCGAATATGATGTTTATGCTGGAGAAGTAGGCTATTAGGCTTTAGACTTTTAGGCTGTAGGATAGGAAATTGGCAGGCAGGTATTTGAGCATTGATTATTGAACATTTTTTATGTCATTTGCTTCGCGTCATTAATGGTCATTCCTGGTCATGGATGGTCATTAGTGGGAAGGCTTTTAGGCTTTTAGGGCGGAGCAAGCATTGCGTTCTTTGCGTTTCTTTTCTTTGCGGACTTCGTGGTATGGTTTTTCTTTTTTTACCACTATGGACATAAAGAAGGTCCGTAGGACTCCTTCGGAGCACAAAGACACAATGAAAAGCTGCATTTTTGATCCCCCCAACAATTTAATCATCCATATATCCATTTTTTATCACAGAGTTAAGCAGTTTCAGAGCGGAGTTAGCAATTTGGAAATTGGAAGTATTAGTTGCTTAATGTTAATTCAAGGTTACCCGATTTCACATTAAGGTTGTTTGATTACAAATTTGGTCTGCCGGATTTCAAATTAGATATATCAGATGAGAGGTCGGGAACCTGTTTCGTATTGGAGGTCGAACTCCAAACTCGGCACTCCCAACTTCCCTCTACTCCGCCTTCAGTCTCCACTCGTATAGCACCGAATTCGGAAAACCATATTCCACCATTTCGAGGCGGAGTTCCTTGTTTTTCAGGCGTAAGATATCCCACAACTGATAACTCATTGCGCTGTCGCCTTCGGGTAGGGCAAGCAAAAGCTGTTCTTTATCATTACGGAAATCCCAGGTTCCTTCCAGGTCTTTGGTATTATGAGTAAAAGGATTGTACTCATGATAGAGGTACACGCCCTCTTTGGTAAATTCGGCTGTGCGGTTGGTGTCGATCATAAACACCTGTTCGTATTTGTTCACCAGCCAGAATTCGGTCACCCATTTGCCCACCACACGGGCTTTTTTGCTTCGCAGGCTGAGGGCGGGCCCTTCGTCGTATTTTTTACAGCCGCTTGCCGTAAGGATGATCATTAGTAAAAGCAGAAAAAACCTCTTATGTATCATGATAAATTAGTTTACAAATGCAAGCATCAGTTAGCTGAAAGCTGCCATTCCACAAAAATTCCCGGGCTTACCCTTTCGAGCCAGAGCTCTTTTGAAGTTAAGCGGATAATATCCCACACCTGGTATTCCATGCCGTCGATAGGGTCGTCGAGTCCCAGTACCAGTTGCTTCTTTTGGTGACGAAATTCCCAGGTTCCGGTAAAATTAATGGTATAGCCGCTGGGGGGGTCATAAAAACTGTAATAATAGGAGCCGTCTTTGGCAAACCCGAATTTATGCTGAAATTGCAACTGAACAGTTTGTTCCACATGATTCTCTTTCCATTTCTGCATATTCCAGTAACCAAACAGGCGGTTCTTTTTGCTGATAAAACTGATATCGGGCCCTTCTTCGTACTTACGGCAACTTCCGGCAAGCAGGCATAGTAGTATTATGGACAAAAGCAACTTAACCGGTATTCCTTTAATCAGCATTCAAAAACATCTTATTGAATGTAAAAATACTCATTTTCGTGAGATCAGTAATTCGTAGCCTGCAAAAAACTGGAAACAAAAATAAGAAAACCACAATGCTCACAAGGAAAAGAACACAATGGTCACAAAGAAGTCATAGTGCCCTTTGTGAAAAACCTTTGTGCGCTTTGTGGTTAATTTTATCTGCGTAAATCAGCGAGATCAGCGGGAAATATAATATGGCTGGCAATTATAAGTTATTTGTTTGGAGGTTAAGTTTTTAAAATGGTAGGACTTTGTGGCGTAAAAATTATGCCACAAAGGCTCCAAGTCTCAAAGATTACACAAAGAATTCTTTTGTAAGATAATATTCCCTTCAAATTAATTTAATCATAGGTCGAACTCACGTTAAATAAAAAAAATGAGGAAAAATAAATAAAGTTGAATTTCTCAACACATGTTACTATAAATATCTTAAATTCGTGGTTCAATAAATTACCTGGAACTGATGCCAAAAAAAATCGGAAATATATTTGAGAGTTCATGGTTCAAGAGGTATCTGAAACTTCAGTCGTCTATTTACGGCCGAGTTGTTTACATTATCATTATTTTATCGGTAATACTTTTTGTATCCTTCGGGCTTATATTCCGCTCGGTTAATGAGGATTATATGAAAAGTATTATCCATCAGCGCGGAGACAATGCAGCCATGCTGGTTCGAAGCGCCCTTTACCACTCTATGCTCGAAAATAACCGCGACGCATTACAAAATACCCTCGACATCATCAACAAAATGTCGGGTATTGATGAAGTGAATTTATACGATAATAAAGAAAACCTGGCTTATTCTTCCTTTTCTAAAAATTCGCCCGGTCACAGCGACCCCAATTGCATAGCCTGTCATCCCAGTATAAAAGACATGCTGCCCGAAAAGGATAATTATTCGAAAGTGATAGAAGTTAACAGCGAATGCGAGATGAATCAAAACGACAACTCTCATCGTCATTTGCTCATCAATTCGCCTATATTGAACGAAAAATCATGTTATACCAGTTCATGTCATGCGCATCCTGAAAGCGAAAAGGTGTTGGGCTCCCTGGTTATTAAGGTACCCCTTGCCGAACTTGATAAAACCTTGCAGAAATCATCCAGAGATTTTTTTCTGTTAGCTACCCTTGCTACCTTGTTGCTGCTGGGAGTGCTGATAATTTTTACCGGTAAAAAGATTAAGAACCCATTAAACGCCTTGATTAAAGCCAGCGATGCAGTTTCGAAAGGCGACCGCAACATGCGATTGGAAATAAAACCCGATCAGTTGGACGATATGCGCATGGTTTCGGTAGCATTTAACGATATGCTCGATAAACTGCAGGAAGCCAACAACGAATTGCAAAACTGGTCGCAGCAGCTCGAATACAAGGTGAGGATAAAAACCGAAGAATTGGGTCAGGCTCAAAACGAACTGATCAATATAGAAAAGATTGCCTCCCTGGGAAAATTATCACTATCGGTGGCTCACGAGATCAATAATCCGCTTTCAGGTATCCTTATTTATACGAAACTTATCCAAAAACAATTGTTAAACCATGATATCAGCCCGGAGAAAAAGGAATCGGTTTTGAAACATCTGAAAATGATAGAAAACGAAACCAAACGATGCGGTGATATCGTGAAAGGTTTGTTGGATTTTTCCAGAAAAGATCAGAATAACTTTGAGGATAAGCACCTTCATGAAGTTTTGCGCGAAACCGCCGACCTGATGAATCATTCGTTTAAAATTGCCAAATGCGGTTTTTATACTGACTTTTCAGCGACCCATGATATGGTTTATTGCAGCCCCAACCAGATCAAGCAAGCCTGTATAGCGGTTCTGGTAAATGCATCGGAAGCCGTTGCCGAAAATGGCGAAGTGCTTTTCAAAACCTGTAATCCCGATGCTGACCACATAACGGTTGAGATAATTGATAATGGTCTGGGTATTGCCCAGGATGATATCCCGCAAATCTTCGAACCATTCTTTTCGACCAAACACAACACCCGGGGCACCGGCCTGGGACTGGCCATTGTCCACGGAATTGTGCAAAGTCATGATGGAAAGATTGATGTAAGGTCGGAGGTGGGCAAAGGAACTACCATACTGATTACATTCCCCATTAAAAAGAATTCATAAAGTCAACGCTATGAGCAGAAAAATTTCAATATTAATCGTAGATGATGAAGATTCCGTGCGCAACTCACTTCTCAGTTGGTTTGAGGAAGACGGCTACCGTGTTGAGTGTGCCGAATGTGCCAAAACAGCCTTATTTAAACTTGAATCAGAAAGCTATGATATAGTGCTTGCCGATATCAAAATGCCGGGTATGGATGGCCTCGAGATGCTTCGCAGGATAAAGGCAAGGAACGAAGAATCCATTGTAATTGTTATGACGGCTTTTGCTACCGTCGACACTGCGGTTCAGGCCTTAAAAGACGGCGCTTTTGATTACATTACCAAGCCATTCGATCCCGACGATCTGTCGCACCTGATCCGGAATGCCGCCAAGCAGATCAGTTTGTTGCATGAAAATGAAGCGCTTAAAGGCAGGGTTGATATCCTTGAAAATGTTGAAGACCTGATAGGCAACAGCGAAGCCATGCAAAAGGTATTTAAGCAGGTGCTTAGTGTGGCTCATTCTAATTCATCGGTGATCATCACCGGCGAAAGTGGTACCGGCAAAGAGCTTATAGCTAAGGCTATTCATTCGAATTCTCCCCGAAAGTACTTTCCTATGGTAAGTGTTCATTGCGGCGCACTGACGGAAAGCCTGCTGGAAAGCGAGCTGTTTGGTCACGAAAAAGGAGCTTTTACAGGAGCCATGTACAACCGGAAGGGCCGTTTCGAGATGGCCGACAGTGGTACTATTTTTCTGGATGAGATTTCCACGGTTTCGGCCAAAATGCAGGTAGAACTATTGCGGGTGCTCGAATCAAAAACATTTATGAGGGTGGGAGGCAATAAGGAAATTGTCTCCGATTTCAGGGTAATTTGTGCCACCAACCGCGATCTGAAACAAATGGTTGATGCAGGTTCTTTCCGCGAAGATCTCTATTATCGTCTGAACGTGGTAAATATTCATGTTCCGCCTTTGCGCGAGCGAAAAGAAGATATTCCACTGCTTACCGAATACTTTATAAAAAAATACTGTACCTCAATGAACAAGCCGGTAATTCCCATAGAGCAATCTGTTTTAACCCACCTGGCTAAACTCGATTTTCCTGGAAATATCCGCGAACTCGAAAATATGATCGAACGGGCCATAGTGATTGGAAACGGCAAGCGGATTACCCTGAAAGACTTTCCGCTGGTTCAGAATTTCGTGAATTCTACCGTCGAAAGCCTTGACCAGCAAGAGAAGCTTCATATCGAGCACATTCTGAACAAATATAACTGGAATATTTCACGCTCAGCAAAAGCCTTGCAGGTGGATAGGGTAACACTTTATTCGAAGATCAAAAAATTTAGCTTAACACCCTCGGCTAATAAAGAATAATAACTGTGATCGGAGCAAATGGAGGCCCGATTAATAAAAAACAACGGAGAGGATATACACTTCCTATTGATGAATCTCAAACATATTGCATTGATTTCATTTGGTTACTGGGATAATGTTTTTCTGCAAAAGGTGGCAGATATTATTTCCGGCGAATTGTTTATGAGCGTTCATATAAAAGAAGGACATCTGGATGTGAGCGAATTTTATGATGCTTCTCGCCGCCAATACAATGCCAATGATCTGTTGCAGCAAATTGAATCGAATTATGCAACTGATGAGGTAAAGACCCTGGGTTTGTTTAATGTGGACCTGTATATTCCGATCTTTACCTATATATTCGGTCAGGCTTATTTAAACGGGCGAAGCGGCATAGTTTCGGTTTTTCGGTTAAGCAACGAACGCTATGGCATGCCGGCCGATGAACCACTGCTTCTGGAACGTGCCGGCAAAGAAATAATTCACGAATTGGGGCATACCCTGGGATTGATACATTGCCATGATACGGATTGTGTGATGCGCAGCGGGAGTTATGTAGAAGATATTGACCAGAAAAGCGCAAGCTTTTGCCGGGAGTGCAGGGGGAAGCTGTTACTATTGGGTCCTTCCGATTGATACCATTGGTTCAGAGTACTTATTAGATACTAATTAACCCTGGTTCATCTTCAGAGTGTTTTAGAGCATGAATTAATCATTTAAAACACTTACAACCCACTACTTTATTTGAACTAAGTCCTTTAGTTATTGTTCGATGCATTTTTTTACATGTGACGCGTTCTTTGGTACATGTACCATGGACTAATGTGCATGTTCAACGTTCTATTGTGCATGTACCACGCACTATTGTGCATGTACAACGCACTATTTTAAATGTACTACGCACTATTGTGCATGTACTACGCACTATTGTACATGTACCACGCGCTATTGTACATGTACTACGCGCTATTGTACATGTACTACGCACTATTGTACATGTACTACGCACTATTGTACATGTACTACGCGCTATTGTACATGTACCACGCGCTATTGTACATGTACTATGCCCTATTGTACATTTACTACACGCTATTGTACATGTATTAAGGACTATTGAAAATGTATTATTACTACTGATGCGTTAAAATTGTTTGTTAAATAAATTATATTGTTCTTTGAAA
>CAYXXU010000061.1:0-29242 GCA_964469155.1 uncultured Bacteroidales bacterium | reverse complement strand
CCTGCACAAACCATTTACAAGTTGTATAGCCAAAGGGAAACCACATAAGCAATATTTCCTGTGGCCCATGGCTCTTGGCTTGTGGCTATATGGCTAAATGGAACTAAATGCATGACACAACACAAAGTGTCCGTTTTTTTGGGGGGGTATCCCGATTTTTTTCCCATAAACCCCTTCTTTGGGTCAAAATAAACTGATAAATATATAAATCCCTTCCTGAATTTTATTAATTTTGAGCTAAAGAAAAAAACCACAGCAACTTCACCAAACTTCAGTAGTATATGTGGAAATTCCGGCGGTATAAACGAGTTATGGGCAAGTTAATTAGACCAATATTTAGCTATGAAACAAAAAACACAAATTAAATTATTAACGTTCATAATTTGTTTGATTTGTTCTCAAATTTTAAAATCTCAATCCAATTATGTAAAAGGTTTTGAAACCGGATTTAAAAGTGGATATTGTTATAATGAAAGCTATAATTGCATTCCACCAGTAACACCAATTGCCCCAATTCCTTCTGCAGATGAATCGTATAATGATTTTTGGGCTGGCTATAATAGGGGATTTTTACAAGGTTTTACGAAGAACAGTAGCACGTCTAATACGGGGCCGTATGGCAATGCAGGTTATATACCTAAAATAAATCAATTTACGCCAGATTATTCTTTCTATTATAACTCGTTAAAAAGAACGACAACACAAACAAATGATAATGTAAATTCCAATTCATCATCAATTGAATACTTAATTGAAGAATTAAACGATCCGAATCAGCAATCCATAAGGTATGGTTATATAAATTTTATTTTGCAGAGATGGCAACAGAATAATTCAGATGCACCAAGCAATTTACCTAATGGCAATTACAAGGTGATGATTGCAAATTATGATAATACAAGTTATATCGGAGGCAAGTTGAGTTCATTTAGTATCGGGAAGGTCACTATAGAAAATAGTTTTATTGTTTGGTTTGGGGAAGAATATTCTTCAGTAACAAAAACCGTCATTGCCCAAAAAAATATTTGGCATATTAATAAATTCCCACCATCAGTATATGTGAGAAATAATGATGATGTTTCAATTGTTATTAAATCATCTTCGAGTTATACAAACGGCTATTGCATAATAGAGTATGGATATGTTAATAACTACGGAAAGTATGTATTTTCATTTGAAAAGCAAATTGTCTTTTTTCTGGATTATATTTAATCATACATAAACTACAATATGAAGAATAGAACTAATCAGTTCTTTTCAAGAACTGCACATTCAACTATCGAAAATGATTTTAATGGAATCTATAATAGGCTTAAAATGATATCAAAAGGAGAGGTTAAAGCAGAAATAGATGCATATTTCAAATCATATGGTTGCTCTTTCTTAGATGCGATGATTCTGAATTCTACACTTGATATTGAAGGTGTATCTGATAATCCTAATCCCAAAATGAACATTGCGTTTATTGAAAAATATTGTGTGCGCCTTTTAGATCAACATGAATTCAAGAAAAACTTACCTAAAATTCTCGATTCATGGCAAGGATGGATGATTGCTATTGGCACTCTCGGTTACTTTTTAGTTGAACTGATAAAATTCATTATTGAATGTTATAATAGACCAAAATAACCAGCTCATAACTTGCCCTTCCTTTCACTGCCAGAAAGCTACTGCAAATTTGATAATTGCATCATTCTATAATTGCATAATTGTATAATTGTATCATTAAATCCCCCTCCTCCATGAAACAAAAAATCCTAAACCTCATCCACGAACAAACCTCCCCGCTCTTCCGCATCATGTCCGTCTACAACCACGACGAACCTTCCCGCCGCAAATTCGAAAACAACATCACCGCCTTTCATATCGGCAACGGACTCCTGCTCACCGTCGCCCACAACCTCAAACTCGAAGCCCAGCTCATCAAATCCATCCCCGAACCCGCCTTTCAGCAATCCATCCTATCCCGTTGCAACGAAAACGAAACCGCCCTCATGAACCGCTGTTTCTTCTTCGATCCCGCCACCAACCGCCGCTACATCAACATCACCGACCAGAACGACTTCAACCCCTCCGTCGACACCTTAAAGCGCATCAACTTCGACACCCGCTGGGTCTCACAATACCAGGCCAACCTCTGCCAACCCTTCCTCATCATACAGTTCCAAACCCCCACCTTCTTCAACAACCCCCAACTCACCGACATTTTTCCGGCCTCCAACCGCTTCCACGAACCCTCCATCGAATCCTTCACCTTCCTCATCCCCCTCCAACTCGTGCAGGCATTCTACGACCACGACATCGCCGTCTACCGCATCATCCAAACCCACCCCTCCATCGTCTCTGCCCTGCCCTCGGCCCCCACCTCATTCGAAACCTTCCTGCCCGGCCATTCACTCTTCTGTCTCCAGTCGTCCCCCTCCGGCACCAACCTCGGCCGCATGCTCAACCAGGCCCATATCGAAGGCATACTCGACCATCATGCCATGCAGCCCGATCCTGTCGGCGGAAACTTCATCCGAAAAGGCCTCCGCTACCTCCTCAAAGGCTACTTCCGCTTCGGATCCTCTGGCGCACCTTACTTCATATTCGACCCACCCACCCAAACCTTCCTCGCCACAGCCATCCAAAGCGAGGCAAGTCCCATTCAGCTCTCCATCAAAAACGATAAAAACGGAAACTTCCAATACATCAACGCCATCGCATCCCCACTCTCACTCATCCAACAACCCCTCCTCGAAATCATCAACACCCCCCCAGCCAACACCTGACACCCATTCCTTTTCCATCATTCTGCCATTTCATAATGGTATCATTGAATAATTCTATAAATGCATAATTGCATCAATGCATAATTGTATCTTTGCATCATGCTGCAATTCTATAATCCTATAATTGTATAATTGTGTCATTGTATCATTGCATAATTACCTGCCCTGTGACCTACCTCTCCGATTTCTTTGCGCTCTTCTTTCCGCGTTTATGTCCCGCCTGCCATAATGCTTTGCTAAAGCACGAAGAGGTATTGTGTACCCTCTGCCTGTTTCAGCTTCCCAAAACGGGTTTTCATCTGTTGCCCGACAATCCCTTATGCACCATGTTCTGGGGTCGGGTGCCCCTCGCACATGTGGCCGCCTGCTGCTTTTTCAGAAAGGGTGGCAGGGTGCAACGCCTCATTCATTTGCTCAAATACCATGGCCGGCAGGATATAGGGCATTATATGGGCCGGATGTACGGGCAGCAGCTTAGGCTCTCCGGTTTTTATGACCATACCGAAGTAATTGTTCCGGTGCCACTGCATCCCAAAAAGAAACGAAAACGAGGTTATAACCAAAGTGAATGTATTGCCTGTGGATTGGCGGAAAGTTTACAGATACCCATCGATTGTAAAACGCTTATCCGTACCACGGCTTCTGAATCGCAAACCCGAAAATCGCGTTACGGCCGATGGGAAAATGTAAAGGAGATTTTCGCAGTCAGCGATCTCAAGGCATTAGAGCATAAGCATATTCTGCTGGTCGACGATGTGCTTACCACCGGATCCACCATCGAAGCCTGTGCTGCCGAACTGTTGAAAATAAAAGGGGTAAAAATCTCTGTGGCGACTTTGGCTTGTGTCATCAGGTAAGCAGGGCCTAAAGCTTTATTATAGTTTTGCCGCCAATACGGCCGTCAGGCGGTAGTGTTTTACCTTGCCTGCTGCATCGAAGCGTTCGGCGTAAACAATGTAAATGCCTGTATTGGCTTTTTGGCCGCGGTCGGTGGTGCCATCCCATGAAAAGGTTTCATCGCCAGAAATGTAACGGCTTTTGATGAGGTATTTTATCAGGCGGCCCTTTGCATCGAAAATGGTGATATTGATGAGGGAGCCGGGGCCTTCGGTTTTGCATTGGATGAGGAGCACGTCGTTGTAGCCGTCGTTGTCGGGGGAGAATATGGGGGGGCTTATGGAAATGGCAGCATCGGTGGCTTCGCCCTGCAGGAATTGTGAGTTTTGGTAGGCAGGTGTGGCAAAGCCAACGGATTGGGAGGCGGAATGCCAGTTGGTGATGTCGGAGGCGGGACGGTTGAAATCGATGCGCTCGAGTGAGACTCCTTCGGTGGTGTTTAGTAGGGGGAAGTGCATATCGGCGGTGTATTGCATGGCATCGATGAGGAAGCCGGAGTTGGTCTGGAGAAATACAGCGCCCTGATCATTTGAGAGGGGGGGGAAGGAGGGGAGGGAGATGAAGGCAAAGGGATGGGGGGTGAAATATTGGTTTTGGACCATTGCTGCATTGGTTGAAAGCAGAATGTAATCTCCCGGGAAACTGAGAAAGTTGCCTGAAGAAATTACGTAGTTGTTTTCAGGAGAAGAAAGAATAAGGTCTTTACAATCAAGTACCTTGGCGGAGCGGTTGTATATCTCCACAAAGTCGACCCCATCGTCTTTTGGGTTGGAAAGTATTTCGTTGATGACAATATCGGCCGAATCGGGCAAAACAGGGATGGCAAAACGCGCTTTAGAATTTGCAGGAATTTTATTTCCGGAACAATCGAAGATGCTGTCGGACACATTAACAGTGTAGATGATGTTTTGTTGCAAGGGTTGTGAGAACTCTAAACTAACTATTTTGTTGTCGGGCCAGGAAAGTTTTACCAGATAGGGATTGCCTATGCCGTTATCGACAGTGTATTTTGCCTCGGATTTCATTTGGGTACTGTCGAGTGTTTCGTCGAAATAGATCATGATCTGATGCAGGTTGTTCCTGTCAACGGATGCTCTTATCAGAATCGGCTGGGATTGATCGGGATTAACTCCGGCTACTGAATTGACTTTTCCGGGAGTACCTCCATTTGGGTCATTACTGACTTTCCAGTTCGAAAGTTCGCCGCATGGATTTCCGGAATCAATCCTTTCAAGAGCCCAGCCACCTTCATCTTTCGATGAATTCATATACCAGTTATCGTTGTAGTTTACAAAAGAAATAACATGCTGCAAAGTATCAAGCAGTTCGACAACTTCCCCGGTATTGGATAGTGAAAATCCTGAAATTTCTGCCACCAGCCCGTATTGGTTTAAAGCAGAAGAACTGCCAGTGGCGGAAACTATCAGGTATCCCTGGGGTTGGATGGTGATATCAGGAAATGGTTTTTTGTAGGACGAAAGGGAAAGTTTCCAGCCTGATAAACTAATAGGATAGGCAGTGCGGTTGTATAGTTCGAGATATTCAAAATTCGGCAGGCCCATTTGGGGCTCGGGATCGGCCATAATTTCGTTTATTACGATATCATAAGACTTTGGGGTATACATCACAAATGTTTTGCTGAAAGCAGCGAGATAATTACCGACACAATCGAACACAGTATCATTGTATTTCAAGGTATAGAGAACGTTTTGCTGAATGGGGTTCGACAAGTTCATAACGATCTTTTTATTTTCGGGGGCAATAAGGGCTACTGTTACCGGTGAGCCAATTCCATTATCAATGTGAAAATCTGCGGCCTCTATGTTTTGTTGATTCACCAGGGGTTCATTTAAAAGTATTTCGACCTGATTTGAAGCAATTACCCTGATGTTATTTATTTGAGGCGGAATGGTATCGGGGTTTTGGGTGAAAACAGAGTTTTGAGTTGCGGGGGTGCCACCCAGGTTATCCATAGATGCCTTCCAATTACCAGCTTCTCCGCAGGGATTTCCGGGATCAATTTGTTCAATCGACCAGCCACCGTCATCCTTTGCATTATCGCGGTACCAGCTATCGGAGTATTTAATATAATGGATCTGGAGGTTGTTTTGGTTTTTTAAAAAGATACTTGTCCCGGTGTTGGTGAGGACAAATGAAGAAAAACCTATGGTCGGACCATAAATGCTAAAAGAACTAACGGCAATTTCGTCGGTAACGATTAGGTACCCGTGGGGAAAAATTGATATTTCAGGAAAGGTTAGAACTGTTGCGCCAATTTTGAGGGTCCAGTCTTTAAGACTGAGTTCAAATGGAGTCCGGTTTTTGAGTTCCAGATATTCGAAATTGGGCAAACCTACCGGAGGATCAGGATCGGCCATAATCTCGTTTATAACAACATCAAAAGACACTGCATTATAATAAGTAAAAGGTTTGTTTATTGGAACCATTGTATTTCCGGGAATATCTTTCACACCTGAAATATTAAGGGAATAGGTTGTTCCTTCTGCAAACGTTTGGGAATATGTAAGGTGCACCAAAGCAGGGTTAGTTGCGTCTTTGGTTGCTACTGCGGCATTGCCCAAACCGGTAATCTGAAAATTTGTCTCATTCTCAGCGGATCCCTGATCGACATTTTCAGAAAACATCACCTCGATTTGCGTTGTTGATATTGCGTGAACCGAGACAACTTCAGGCGCAATAGTGTCAACTATCAAAGGTCCGGCATAAATGTCGTCAAAATAAAAGTTTGTTTTATTGGTAGTGGTATATTTACAAAAAACCCCAAAATACGATGAAGAATTTATTGAGTTGTCGAAACCGGTTCCCTCTGAGATAAAATTATTGCCGCCCGTAATATCAGTAAAAAGTTCCCAGTTCCCCAAATTGTCACGTTCTACTTTAACCCTGTAATTGGATGAAGCACCTGTGAAACAGTGATGTCCTGCAATTATTTTTTGAACCGATGCTCCATTTTGTCGATAAAGCGAAATACTATCCCATTGATCGCTGACATCATCACCGAACATCACAAAATAACCGTTCAGGCTCCCCTCCAGATTAGAAGAGTTCGCCACCAGATAAACCCTGCAGTTGTTCGATTTGGAGGTATTGAAGGCTAGTCGTACCCAGAAATCCCATTCTTTATTATTTAGGTTGCCCATTATAGATGATGTGCATAAGAAGGCTGTATCGGCAACAACACCATCTAATTGTAAACGGGGATGTACGCTCCATGATGTGCTTGAATAATTTGATATCTGAAACTGTAGAGTGTCACCCTTCCAAGGAGGGTTGTGATTAAAATCGGCATCTGTAAAATCGTCTTGCACTTGGGCAATTGATATAAGTGGAGATAGTAATAATGAGAAAAGTAGCTTTTTCATATCAATAAAAACCGGAACTAAAGTAATAAAAAAAACCATCCGCCAAACGGCGCATGGTCTTTTTTTGATCCTCAGTTAAAAATAAAAGTCTAAGCTATTATCGCAGTATGGTCACCGTGCCATTAAAATCTTTGGTATCCACGCAGTCGCCATGGTCGCCATAGTTAATGGTCAGCACATAGTAGTATACGCCGTCGGCTTCCTTGCCGCCGTCCCAACAATTAGTTCCACTATAAGCACCACTCGCATCTTGATTGCAATCATAATTATTGGATTCGTAAATTTTCTTTCCCCAGCGGTTAAATATTTGCAGGGTCGAGCCGGGGAAATTTTCAATACCTGTAATTCCAAAATACTGATTATTCGCATCACCATTAGGTGTAAAAACATTTGGAAGTACAAGGGCGCAGTTGATGGAGTTCACCACGCGGGCATCGTTCACGGTGGTGCATCCGGTAACGTTTACGCGATAGGTGTACATCTGGTCGGGCGTAAGACATTCAATATCGATATCGCGTGAGGTAAGGGCCATGGGAACGTCGTTGCGGAACCATTCGTAGGTATAGTGGAAAAGAGGGTTGTCGAGGTATCCGTTGGCATCAGTGGTGTGCATATGCATTTTGGCGTACGAACACATGGTGGTGTCGGCGCCAATGGATATAACAGGCTCGGGGTAGATGGTGATGTGGACGGAGTCGGTGCGTCCGCAGTCGTAGCCGAGTTCTTCGGACACGGTGACGTAGTACATGCCGGTGGTGGTGACGGTGATGGTTTGCGAGGTGGCGCCTGTGGACCATTGCCAGAAGAATCCGGTGGGGTTTCCGGCATTGAGGGTAACGGGTACGGTGCTACACTGATCGGGGCCGAGTTCGACTATCTGGGGCAGGTTGAGCACGCGTATGAATACGGTGTCCCAACCCTGGCAGACGAGAGTGGACGAGAGGTTGGTATCGGCTACAATGACGGAGTAATAGCCCGTGGTGGTTACGGGCTGGGTTTGACCATCGTTGCCTGTGGACCATGACCAGACATGTCCGGGGCCGGCATCGAGCAGGTAGGAGATGTTGTTTCCGCACAGGGTGGTATCGTGTCCGAGATCGGGATCGGGGGTTTGCACCACCTGGATGTTGAGGGTGGTATCGTATTGGCATCCGAAGGCGTCGATAACGGTAACGGTATATTGATAGGTTCCGGCGGCGTTGGGAATTACCATAACGGTGGTATCGTTGATGATGTTAAGAAAAGAGCCTGACCAGATAACGGTATCGATGGGAACCTGGTAGCTCCATCCGCCGGGCAGGAGGGAAGGATCGAGGTTGAGCGACCACCAGAAGACGTATCCGTTGTCGATGCCCCAGTTGTCGGTGATCTGAATGTTCCAGGTCCCGTTGAGTGGGCATCCGATGAGTCCGGAGAGAGAGTTGTCGGGGGTGAGATAATTGGAATGATTTAAAGTATCGGTGGCGGGAATGGGAGAGGCGCCGGCATCCAGTGCGTTCATAGTTCCCTGAGTGGGATAAAGCTGCGACCAGCAGTAGACCCAGGGTATTCCGGGCGAGTTGGCCGCCGGGCTGCATTGTGGGGTTCCGTCGGTATCGTTGGCCTGGCCGAGGAAGGAGCCTCCGGAGTGGTCGTTGCCATCGAGTACCACCTGCTGGCCGTTGGGGCAGATGATGGAGAATCCGAGGTCGCCTGCAAAAGAGTGTTCGATGTCGACACAGATAGACAATATGTCGTTGGCCGAAGTGATGGTTTGATTGGGCAGGAACTGAGTGAAGGTTACATAGGTATTATAGACTCCGGGAGGGCAGTTGGGCCCGTCGGGGATAAAGGTGAGGGAATCGTAGCGTTGTGAGGATGACTGCACGGAGTTGATGGGTGCGACCACCACCACGGAGTTGATATCGTATCCGAGGGTCATATAGGTGGTGTCGGTGCTGGAACAGATGTCGGGCACGGCATGAACTTCGGCGATAGGGTTGGTGGATACCCTCACGCGTCCGCCGAGGTAGTTGGCGTTGTTGCATCCGCGCACATCGGTGATGGTGAGTGCAACATCGTAGCCGCGCACGGTGGTGTACGTATGGTTGACCACAGGTCCGGTGGCGGTGAAACCGTCGCCAAAATCCCAGAGGTAGGTAGAGGTGGCTGACGATTGGGCATAGAGCACATTGTTTTGAGGGAAAGAAACCCCGCTGACATCGGCTGCGAAGGTGATGGGATTTCCGATACAGATATCCACATAGTTGCTGTCGTTGGGATGAGGCACGGTAAGCACGGCATCGAAGGCGGCAATGATTTTCTGGCAGGCGGGAATGCAAACCAGCGAGCCGAACCAACCTGAGTTTTGGAGGGAGCCGTTTGATTTGAACTGGAAGGTAAGATCGCCGGAAGCGTTGTTGATGGTAGCATCAACAAAGTTGGGGGGCAGGTTGTTGTTGTTGTACTTTCCGAGCACGGGGGCGGCGGTGTTGGGTCCGTCGTAGCAGATGAGGGTATCGCCGGGATCGACATCAAAGGTATTGAAGGTCATTTTGATGTGGTCGTTGGTCAGGCTGCTTGAATTGAAGGTGATGGTCAGGTTTTGATTGGCACCATAGGGGCCGCCGGCGTTGCCGCTATCGAAAAAGTCGCCGGCACAATCGGTAACGGTGCCTTGCTGGCTGATGAGGTATGTCGGATTCTGTGCGTAAGTATTTACCAGCATAGAGGCAAATACAAGTAGTAGGAAATATTTTTTCATAAAGAACGGTTAAAATTAATGAGCACTGTTTTTTGATAATTGCATGTATGCATTAGAAATATACGACAGGGGGTAAAATACTATGGCAACTCCGGCTTCTTTCCAGATGTAAGTAACATAGCTATCCTTCTGTAGGTTGAAATGATACTGCAGGGGATTGAAAGTTTGTCTGGAATAAGACGAAGCGCTGAATTTGGTTGCCGGCTGGCTACCTACAGTCTGCGAACTGACGGTGTGGATATCGATGCCGGTAACTTCCTTGGCGGCTGATTTCAGATCGACCACGTAGTAGGAATTTTCGAGATAATAGTTGTAGTAAGGAATGAGGGCAGAGCGTGAAGATTCCATTTGAGAGATTTCGTCGGCCGGGAAGCAATCGTACAAGCGTTTATCGGGTTTGTAGTTGTCTTGTGCACTGAGTCCGGTGAGCCAGAAAAGTGCAATGCATAAGGTGGTGATGTGTTTTAACATAAAGGGTTTTATTTAGTTTTTGATTTATCTGATAATAGTAATGGTTCCGTTATAATTGCGGGCTTCCATGCAATTGTTTTCTCCACCGTAGTTAACGGTCAATACATAATAATACACCCCGTCGGCCTGGTTGCCGCCGTCCCATGCATTGTCGGAATTGTTGTAGTTTTTGCTTTCAAATATTTTTTTACCCCAACGGTTGAACACCTGCAGGGTGCTGTTTGGAAAATCTTCAATACCTGTGATCTTAAGGAATTGATTGTACTGATCGTCGTTGGGTGTAAATACATTGGGCAGTTCGAGTGAACACAAGCGGGTGGTAACTGTTTTAACGGCTTCCTCTACGGTGCAACCGGTAACATACACTTTAATATCGTTGGGTCCTTCAGGCAAACAGGTGAGTGCCACCGTGCGGGTGCTGGCACCGTTGCCGGGCCAGTAATAAGTGTAAACATAGTTGGGGTTGTCGAGATATCCGTCTTCATCGTTAACGGTCAGGTTAACGGTATGATGGCTGCAGATGTTAATGGCATCGTATCCGAACAGGTCGGATGAAATCTTGAGATCTGGTATTGGGTTGAGGGCAATGGTGATGGTGTCGCGGTCGTCGCAGCCATGTCCGAATTCTTCGGAAACGGTAACCACATAAGTGCCTGACACAGTAACATTGATGGTTTGCGATGATGCACCGGTGGTCCAGTTGTATTCGTAACCGGGATAACCTGCGTCGAGGGTTATGGGGGCTGTAATGCAGGTATCCGGTCCCAGATTGACGGTAGGCATATCTAAGAACCTGATATAAACCGATCCCGTATCCTGGCATCGGGTGTTGTTGCCACCGTCCACCCATACACCATAAATTCCGGTAGTAGTAACATCGAGCGTAGGAGTGATTTCTCCATTAGGATACCATAAATAATTTTGCCCGGTGGTTTGTGGATTTAGGGTAACGGTCTGTCCTTCGCAGACTATCTGGTCGGGGCCAAGATTTACATCGGGCTGGGGCACCACGTTTATAGTAACGGCATCATATCCCGGACAAAGGGTTGTGCTGCCATCGTCGACGCGGACGCCAATGGTGTGCACCCCCGGTCCCAGGGTGGTTGAGTTGATGTTGAATGTAGTATCGTTAACAGGGGTAGCCGCCACTCCGTCGATAAACCATTGATAGTTCACCACATTGGTATCGCCGTGAGCAAATATCTGGTAAGATTCGCCCATGCAAAGCAGTGAATCGCCGGGAGGATATAGATCGACTACTATACCTTTGATGGTGATACAATAGGAAAAAGTTTGCTGTCCGATATAAGGACAGTTATCGTCTTTAACATTTACCGTAAAACAAACCGGAACGTTGCTGATAAAACCTGAAGTAGGAATCCAGAAGAAATGTCCGACAGCGTTGGGGGTTCCATTATCGGTAACTCCCCATTGTCCATCGGGTATGCCGGAATTCCATGACAGGGTTAGGTTTTGAGCAGGCACATTCCCATCGTAGGGATACACACGAAATGCAACGGTATCGCCCAGACAGGCTTCGATGTGATAAATTGAATCGGCGGTGCTATACTGGGTTGCATTGGGATTGATACCGGCTATGATGGGCAGGAGGTTGTTGCATGCAATAACATTAACCTGCATGTCGCGTAAGATGGAACCAATCATGGTTGGGACATTGTTTATTCTTCGCCATTCTTCCACTCTTACGCCAATAACGGCAATGATTTGGGAAGTAGGATTCATACAAACATCGCCTGTTACCGGGTCGACGCTAACCGGAGGACTTGAAGGTAATGGATTTGTGCCGGAATAGCCTCCCATATAGTCGATGGGATCGCCTGCGGCTTCGAAAGGAGAGGTAAGTACATAAACCAAAGAGTCGCCATCGGGGTCGATAGCGCCGTGGTTGTAACAGAAATTTTGTCCCTGGCAAATCACGGTTGCCGGCATATTGGTGAATGAAGGCGAACTGTTGCAGGGCGCAGCCAGATTGTTGAGAGTAGCCGGAATATAATAATACATTGATGTAGGGTCATCGAGTGTATTACTCGGATTGCGGCAACAATCAGAATGATAAATGGTCCAGTTGGCACAGGGAGGTATGGTAACCTGTTTTTGATAAACGTATCTTTGCAATCCATAAAGGCTACCCCCGCTACAGGTTGTTGACTGCCCCGGACAGGTAGGGGTAACCTCAACTCCACTGCCGACCAAAGGAAATGAAGACGAGAAATTGCTGCAACTGGAATTAAAATATACTGTAAGGCTTGATGTCATTGAAATTCCGCTGCAATCCCTAAAAAATGTGAGGGTAACCAGATAGTCGTTACCGCCCAGGCAGGTGTACGTGAGATCGCATGCAGCATAGTGTGAAGCTGAAGATTGTTTTGATGATCCAAGAATAAGCATGAAAACAATTGATAAAAAGTAAATTGTTTTTTTCATATTAAGGGGAGTTTTGGTTTTAAAAAAGCAAAAATAATTAAATAATGACAAAACTATGACAATATTAAAGTTGAAATAGTTGCCTAAAGAATGTTTTTATTACTATTTTAAACTATTCTAAATAATAATTTTTTAATTTTGTAGAAAAAAGTAATGTGGAAAATCAGTGACAAGTTTTGTTTACTAACCGGCGCCACTTCGGGCATAGGCCGTCAAACTGCTTATGCACTGGCCCGATCCGGGGCCCACGTTATAATTACATACCGTGATAAGCAAAAAGCCCTGGAAACCCAAAATTGGATTAGCCATGAAACAGGGGCACACATCGAAGGTTTTTATTGCGACCTTTCGTCGTTCAAATCGATCCGTACTTTTGTCGCTGAATTTAAAGCCAGGTTTCAGCAGTTGGATGTGTTGATAAACAATGCCGGCATTTGGGAGACCAGCCGCAAACTGAGTGCAGATGGCATAGAACTTAATTTTGCTACCAACCACCTGGGTCCATTTTTGCTTACCAACCTGATGCTCGATTTATTGCGCAGGAGTGCTCCGGCACGTATCATTAATGTTGCATCGGGCGCACACAAAAGCGCCCGTATTTTTTTTGAAGACGTTGAGATGACAAAGAATTTTAGTAGTTACAAAGCTTATGGGCAATCGAAACTGGCCAATATATTATTTACAAAGCTTCTGGCCGAAAAACTAAAATGCGATAACGTTACTGTCAATTGTCTTCACCCGGGGGTAGTATCTACCAATATATTTAATAAGATGCGTAAAATAGGCATACTGATGATGAAACCCATAATGATCACTCCCCAAAAAGGGGCTGTAACCTCTGTTTATTTGGCCACCTCCGACGAGGTAAGTAATATCACGGGCAAATATTTTGCAAAGGAAAAAGTTGTAAATTCGTCAGAAATTTCTCAGGATATGGAAATTGCTCAGAAACTCTGGGATTTGAGTATTGATTATGTGGGAAATGTTGAAGAATATGGATAGTGGTTACATTATTTAATTGCCGGAAGCCTCTTGAGGTATTGATTTCGTGTTTTCCTGCAGCCTGTAATTGTCAAATATTTAATAAACCAAACAGTCTAAAAAATGAAAGAAGAAAAAAAATTTGTTAAACACTATACCAATGGCGAAATTACCATTGTCTGGAATTCTGACCTGTGCACACATGTAGCTTATTGTTTTACCGAATTGCCCGAGGTGTTCGATCCTTCTGAGCGACCATGGATTAATGCTAAGGGAGCCGGTACGCAAAGAATAATAGAACAGGTGAACCGCTGCCCAACCGGGGCCCTTACTTTTTTTTACAATGATGCGGAAAAAAATGAAACATCGTCTGATCATCCCGATAAAGGCACCGTTCGGGTTTCTGTTATGGAAAACGGACCTGTTGTTATTAAAGGCAAGTCTGTCCTTGTCGGCAAAAATGGAAAAGAAACTACATACGATTCAATGCTGGCCCTTTGCCGCTGCGGGAAATCGAAAAACCAACCCTCTTGTGATGGATCACATTTCACCAATAAATTTGAATAAAGCGGGCATTTTCTTCTCCGTAATTTTGTTTATGGTTTTTTATGGATGCAGAAATATTGAAAATTCCAACCAATCGCAAATGGATGATACCTTAAAAATAATCAAAACTGAAGCAGAATGGAAACAAATTCTTAGCCCGGAACAATATAATGTGTTGCGCAAAAAGGGCACTGAACGTCCTTATACGGGAGAATTTAATATTTTCAGCGAGAAAGGTACTTATTATTGTGCTGCATGCGGAAACCCGCTGTTTTCATCTGATGGAAAATATACTTCTGATTGCGGATGGCCCAGTTTTACCGAAGCCATTAATGATAAAAACATTATTACCTCTATCGACAGTAGCTTTGGCATGGTAAGGACCGAGATCATGTGTGCTGCTTGTGGGGGCCATTTAGGTCATTTGTTTGATGATGGCCCCGGACCCAACAAAAAAAGATATTGTGTAAATTCGGTCTCGCTGAAATTTAAAAGCAAATAAGCAACACTTTTCACTTTTCTCAATCTTCTGAAATCCCAATATTAAAAGCCATTTGGAATCAGTCGCAAAAATTTTTTTTAAGATTTTTGTAACTTTTTTTTTAGCTGCTGCGTCCGATGATAAAACAAAAAAACAATTTTCAAAAAAAACACCTAAAACATTTAAATTATGAAAAAGTCAGTTTTATTAAAATCGGTAATGGCCTTTGTTGTTCTCATTTTTGTTGCAAAAATCAGCATGGCCGGAATTCATGACCCCAAAGCAGTTAATGAATTAAAACAAATCCTTAACGAGCAGGTTAAATACCCTCAATATGCTCAGGAAAACCTTATGACAGGATTTGCCGTGGTAGCTTTTAATGTTAACCATGAAGGGAAAGTAAACATTGAAGAGATCAGCGCCAGTTCGTTCTATTTCAAAGAATATGTGGAAAGCAAGCTTCGGGAATTGGTTTTGAATGATGCCTACAAATATGAAGGGCAGACCATTTATTTCCGTTTCGATTTCAAGTTGATCGACAATTATTGATCAATTAATTCTGAGGATTAGAAAAAATATTTTTTCAAAGGTAAATTAGGTCAGCAAAAAGCTCCGTTGAAAACGGGGCTTTTATTATTTCTAAGAGGATTATTGAAAAAACCAGTTAGAAAGGCAAATAAGATGCTAATTTTGTTTTTCAAATACCGTTTATGAAAAATATTGTGATATTAATAATGACCATGTTGCTGTTTCAATCTTGTATAGAGATTCATGAGACAATCACCATGAATGCCGATGGTTCAGGAAACATACAACTGATGTTGGATTTAGGAAAGATAGGGAAAAACATACAACAACAAAGTCCTGGTTTTGATTTGTCCTTTGTGGATCAGATAAAAAAAATACCGGCTGAAGCTGAAAGTTTGTTGAAAGGTTGTAAGGGGATCAGTAATCTGAAAACATTAAAGCAAGACGATAACGGAAAATATATAATAAGTTTTGATTTTAAAAATACCAAGGCACTAAATTCGGCCATGTATTGTTTGGCGCGGCAAAAAAAGTCATCGATTATGCCGGTTTTTTTTACGGTTTCAAAACATAAACTGGCTGTGAAAAATCCGGCACCTCTTATTAAAAAGTATATCACAAAAGATAAGAGTAATATGATCAGCGATATGCTTTATCAATTTATTAGCTTTGAATCTGTATATAACTTTCCAAAACCAGTGAAGAAAGTGAGCAATATAAAAGCAATAAATGAAAATGTTGATAAAACAGTAAGACTAAAATATACCTTATACGAATTACTGAACAATGATTTTGATTACGGAGTGATTATAAAATATTAATTTGGGGTTTATAGATGATTGAAAGGTTAAAACTCTCTTACCATCAATTTTTCAGCAATTTCGAATAAATCTGCTTTGTTTTTATGAGGGACATCGATGTTATTCAGATTTTCAAGTGCACTTTGATAATAAAGGTTCATTTTAGACTCGGCAATATCTTTAACCTTTAACTGATTGTAAATTTTTGTGACTTCATTTACACGGACAAAGTCATCAATATGAGAATCTTCAAAGTATTCTTTTAGTGAAATTCGGATTGAAGCCGGTGCCTGTTCATAAGCCATGAGGTAAAGAAATGTTTTCTTATGGGCGACTATGTCTCCGCCTTTTAGCTTGCCGAATTTAATTTCATCACCAAATGCATCCAGAATATCATCCTTTATTTGAAATGCAATCCCCAGGTTTTCACCAAAATTATAGAGTTCTTTGCGGTCATAGACTGATGCATTTGCAACAATTGCACCCGCAAGTAGCGCTGAGGCAGTCAATACGGCTGTTTTTAGCCTTATCATTTCAAGATACTCTGATATCATGACATCTTCTTTATGTTCAAAGTTCATATCGAGTTGCTGCCCTTCGCAAACTTCGATAGCTACTTTTGAAAGCAAACCAACCAATTGTTTTAAATGATCTTCTTCCGAATCAACAAGAATTTCAAATGCTTTTGCCAACATAGCATCTCCGCTAAGGATTCCAATATTTTGATTCCATTTTTTATAAACAGTTTCCTTACCCCGGCGTAATGGAGCCACATCCATGATATCGTCATGAACCAGCGTGAAATTGTGAAAAACTTCAATAGAAAGAGCTGCCGGTATTGATTTTTCCGGGTTCTCGCCAAACATTTCACATGCCAGCAGGGTTAATAACGGGCGGATTCGCTTTCCACCCATGGTTAAGGCATATTTCATGGGCTCATACAGTTCTGCTGGCGATTTATTAAAATCTAGCCCTCTTATTTTGGCATGTATGAGATCTTGAAATAAATCTATTTTGCTCATTGATTGCTCATGGTTTTCATTGCTTCATTAGCAATAACCAATTCTTCGTTGGTGGTAATGACCATGACCTTAACCTTTGAACCTTTATTTGTAAGCAACACATCTTTCCCTCTTGAACAACAATTCAAATCAAAATTAAAGTCAATACCTAAAAATTCCAAACCTTTTATAACGCCCTTTCTGGTTCCAACAGCATTTTCGCCGATTCCTCCGGTAAAAATAATCAGATCAACACCATCCATAGCTGCCGCATAAGCTCCAATATATTTTTTTACCCGATAATTGTACATGTCTAAAGCCAAGCGGGCACGTCTATTCCCTTTATCTGCTGCTTCCTCAATATCTCTCATGTCGGATGATACTCCAGACAATCCAATCATCCCGCTTTTTCTGTTTATAAGGTCGCTGGCTTGTTTTGTGTTCATGTTTTCTTTTTCCATCAAAAACAAAAGTGCACCAAGATCGAAATCCCCACTTCGGGTTCCCATTATCAGACCCTCAACAGGTGTAAGTCCCATAGAGGTGTCGAAGGATTTTCCGTTTTTTATAGCAGCAATAGAAGCTCCGTTGCCCAAATGACAAGTAATGATTTTCATGTCCTGAATGTTTACCCCAAGAATATCACAGGCTTTTTTTGCAACATAACCATGACTTGTCCCATGAAACCCATACCGGCGAATCTTATGTTTTTCGTATAACTCATATGGGATTCCATACAAAAAAACATGTTCTTCCATGGTTTGATGAAAAGCAGTATCAAATACGCCGCACTGGGAAATTTCCGGAAGTAGTTTTTGCATGGCATAAATTCCTTTTAAATTTGCTGGATTATGTAAGGGAGCCAGATCGGAACACTCTTCCATTTTCTCAATTACTTCGGCAGTGATGAGTACGCTTCCGCTGAATTTTTCACCTCCATGGACCACCCTGTGACCTACAACATTAATTTCGTGTTTGTCTTTTATTACCCCCAATTTAGGATCCATCAGAGTTTCCAGTATAAGGTTAATACCCTCAGTATGATCTGCAATAAACTGAACTGTTTTAATTTTATCTTTTCCTTTGGATTGATGGGATAAAATACTGTTGTCCATACCAACCCTTTCCAATAAACCTTTGGCAAGAACATCTGCATCATCAGCCATGTTAAACAATTGATATTTTATTGACGAACTGCCACAATTTAAAACTAATACTTTCATTTTTAAGTTGATTTAATGTTGAATGATATAAAATTGACCAGCCTTAGAGGCGGCATATAAAATTTATGCGTAAAAATAGTAAACAAACATTCTGTACAAAAGCTTTTTATCGGGTCTGATATAATTTATTATCCAATAAGTTGGTTTTATAAAACAGTAGTTTAAATTTTCAACAAAAGAAAATAAATTATTGATATCAGCATGAAATAATTTCGATTTTTTTCAAACCCATTACAAAATTGAAATTTGCAGAATTTGACTAATTTTGTTTTTGATATGATTCCCGATAGTCTTACATGTAATCCTAATCCCTTACCCCCTGAAAACATTTCTGTTTTCAAACAATATATTCAATCACAGGATGAAGTGGGAGATCTAAATTATAGTATTTACAATCTTGGAGTTATGAAGGGGGAGAAAGAATGCATTAGACAAAAATCATTTGTTAATGATAGTGCTATGTGTACTTCAATTTTCTTTCAAAAAAGTAACCCTTCTCCTGATTTTCAATCTGAAAAAAGAAATAGCAATAGTTCAGATTGGATATTTTTAACATTTTTGATAAGTTTGGTATTAGCTGTCATCTTTTCTTTTAAAAACAATAAAAGAATATCACAACTTTTCAAAGCATTTTTAGCACCGCATTTTACCAACCAACTAATAAGGGAGGGGAATATTTTGCGGGAATTTTTTATTTACCCCTTACTATTACTATATTTTACCTCATTATCTTTATTAATCAGCAAACTGATTAATATTTTTATAAGTTATGAGGTCGGAATATACCAAGGACTTATCGTTTTCCTCGGTTTAGTAATTTTTTTTCTTTTAAAAATTATTCTTATAAATATTTTGGGGGCAGTTTTTCATACCAACAAAGAAACATTTGAATACCTAACTAACTACATTGTCTTTTCGATTGTTTTTGGTGTGTTTTTATTCCCATTGGTATTTTTTTTAATTTATATCACACCACTGTTTTCAACCTGGTTAACGTACATTATTCTAGTAATCTTTGGATTAATTTATTTGTACAGAACGATAAGAGGGTTATTAATTGGATTAAATTCTGAACGGTATAATTTGTATTATTTATTTTTATACCTTTGCACCGTTGAAATTTTACCACTCTGTATCTCAGTTAAATTGTTGATAAACTTTTATTTAACAGGAGATTTTCTTAAGTAATGAAACATTAATGAACGAAAAAACTACTGCCTTGAAAGTTAAAAATGTAATAATTTCGCAACCGCAACCCCCGAATTACGAAAAATCGCCCTATTTTGAATTATCAAGAAAGTATAATTTAAATATAGTTTTTAAGAAATTCATTAAGATAGAACCTGTTTCTGCACAGGAATTTCGTCGTTCAAAAATTAATTTGCAGGAACACTCTGCTGTAATTTTTACTTGTAATAATGCTGTTGATCATTATTTTCGCTTATGCAAGGAAATGAGAATTATGGTTCCCGAAACAACAAAATATTTTTGTGTTTCTGAAAAAACCGCCTTTTATCTGCAAAAATATGTTCAGTTCCGTAAAAGGAAAATATTCAATGGAAAAGAAAATTTTGAAGAATTAATATCTGTTTTAAAGAAGCATCCAACTGAAAAATTTCTTTTGCCTTGTACCGAAGATCATAAACAGGAAATTGTAAAACATCTTGCCGCTCATAAAATAAGTGTCCGCAAAGCTATAATTTATAAAACCGTTTCTGAACTTGAAGTCAGAGAAACTATCAAAATTGATGATTTTGACATGTTCGTATTTTTTAGTCCTTTTGGAATAAAATCACTGTTTGAGAATTACCCTGATTTTGTACAAAACAAAAAAATTATCGCTGTCTGGGGTAATACTACAAAAAAACAAGCAATTGAATCCGGATTAACCATTAATATTCAAGGCCCAACTGATACCATTACCTCTATGCCAATGGCTATAGAGTCTTTTCTTGAAAAGAATAAAAAATAATTTTCAAAATTCCGGCTATGCCTACCTTCTGCAAAGAAGAACGTTTATGTAATAAAAGGCATATTTTCTTATTGCACAAAGAAGGACAGTCTTTTTTTAGCTATCCTTTTACGGTTAAATGGTTAGTGATTTCGGACCAGGATGAACCAACTGTCAGGCTTTTGCCTGCTGTTCCAAAAAGAAATTTCAAAAAAGCGGTTTTTAGGAATAAAGTAAAACGATTTATTAGGGAAGCCTATAGGTTAAATAAAGAGACTTTAATAAAAACAGCAAAACAACACAATAAAAACATCATTATTACGTTACTTTATTCAGGTAAGAAAATAGTTACCTCTAAAGAAGCAGAAACAAAAATTGTATTAATTTTACAGCAAATAGCCGATAGTTTATGAAGAAAATACTGGGATGGATGTTTGTTGCGGTTATTAAAATTTATCAATATACGATATCGCCTTATTTAATGCCGTCATGCCGATATACCCCATCATGTTCTGTTTATGGTACTGAAGCAATAAAAAAGCACGGCCCTTTTAAGGGCGGCTGGCTTACCATAAAAAGGTTGTTGTCATGCAATCCATGGGGTGGAAGCGGATACGATCCAGTTCCTTAATTAATCCAAAAAATTATGAGAAAAATAAAGTTAATTTTAGCATTTTTTTGTATATTTTTTCTGTCCGTAAAATATACATTTGGACAATCCGAACCAACTCAGAACGATTTCGAAATTTCAAAAAACCTCGATATTTTCATTAATGCCTATAAACAACTCAATAGTTATTATGTTGATGATGTCAATCCGGGACAACTTATAAAAACTGCGTTGGATGCAATGCTTGAAAGTCTGGATCCATATACGGTTTATATTCCTGAATCAGATATTGAAGATTATAAGTTTATGACTACCGGACAATATGGTGGCATTGGGGCCATTATTTATAAGCGAGGCAATTATATTTGTATTTCGGAGCCTTATGAAAACGCCCCTGCTGATAAGGCAGGACTAAAAGCCGGAGATAAAATTCTGGAGATAAATGGGAAATCAGCTATGAACAAAACGGTAGATGAGGTAAGTACTGCCTTGAAAGGACAGCCGGGAACGGATATTGTCCTTTTAATTCAACGCGATTCGAATGAAAAACCTGTGGAAAAAACTATTACCAGAGAGGAAATTACCATAAATAATGTCCCTTATTCAGGATTTGTTTCTAAAGATATTGGCTACATTAACCTGAGCGAATTCAGACAAAATGCTGCAAAAGAAGTTAGAGAAGCATTTGTTAAGCTGGCCGAAAGTAAAGACATGAAAGGTGTTATTCTGGATTTGAGAGGAAATGGTGGGGGATTATTGAACGAAGCGGTCAATATTTTAAACATTTTTGTGGATAAAGGACAATTGGTGTGCAGTACAAAAGGGAAGATGAAAGATAAAAACAATGTTCATAAAACACAGGGAACTCCTGTTGATACTAAAATCCCTCTTATTGTTCTGGTTGACGGAAACTCCGCTTCGGCTTCTGAAATTGTGGCCGGTTCTATTCAGGATATTGACCGAGGAATTATTATCGGAAAAAGAACCTTTGGAAAGGGGCTGGTGCAGAATATCGTTCCGCTTTCATACAATTCTGAAATGAAGGTTACTATTGCCAAGTATTATACTCCCAGTGGCAGGTGTGTTCAGGCAATCGATTATTTTCACAGGGATGATGATGGAAAAGCACCTCATATCCCGGATTCGCTTTTAAAACCTTTTAAAACCAAGGCCGGAAGAACGGTTATGGAGGGTAGTGGTATTGATCCGGATATCCTTGTCGAGGTACCTGACTATAAAGACATAACCCTGAGCCTGATTTCGAAGAACCTTTTCTTTGATTTTTCGGTGTGGTTTTATAAACAGCATAAAGAAATATTACCTGCCGCTAGTTTCGAAATCACTGATGATATTTATAATGAATTTATCGGATTTCTGAAAGGAAAAGACTATTCATATACCACTGAAAGTGAAAAAGCGCTTGAAGAGTTTAAACAAAAGGCAATTACAGATAATTATTTCGGAAAAGTGAAAGATCAATTTACAATGTTGCACGACAAAGTCATTAACGAAAAGAAAAACGACCTGGTGGATAATATGGCTGAAATCAAGAGGGTACTCAGGGTTTATATTGTGCCGTTATATTATTATCAGAAGGGGAGAATAGAAAGTTCATTAAGTGATGATGAAGATGTCGCAAAAGCTATTGAAATCTTTAATGCCCCGGGGCAATATTCCTCTATCCTGAGCAGCATTTACGTTAAACCGGATATAAAGAAAGGTACTGAATAATTCAGGTGCTTAACTCATTAAACTACACCTTTTTATTACATGCTCCGGTTTAAGAAAGAATATCACACTTCCATTTATATATTTGGCTTATCGCTTCTGGCGGCATCATTGACATTATCGCAGATGATGATGAGCATTGCAGAGTTCATCCTGCTTTTTAACTGGCTGGCAGAAGGAAAATTTCGTGAGAAATATAATAAACTGAAAGAAAGTAAGGCTGCATTGGCTTTTTTACTTATTTATGCCATGCATATTTCAGGCCTTTTTTATACTCATAATTTTATATTTGCTATAGACGACCTGAGAATAAAACTGCCTTTGCTGGCATTGCCGGTGATATTGGTTACTACCCCGCATATTAGCCGCAATGTGCTAGGAAATACCTTATTGATCTATGTGGCTGCTACCTTCATTGCCAGTCTTATAGGAGTGGGTGTTTATCTAACAACCCAGATTAACGATATGCGCGATATTTCGCTTATCATTTCGCATATCCGGTTTGCATTAAACCTTTGTATGGCAATTTTTATCCTGGTCTTTCTATTATTTACAAAAAATAAATTCGGAATTAAGGCGAAAATAGGTTTTGCTTTTTTGATAGTCTGGTTCATCTATTTCCTTTTATTCATGGAATCGTTTACCGGGATAATTATTCTTGGCATTGTCAGTTTCATATTAATTTTAGTTTATATTATTAATAAAACCCCCAGGCTATATAAGTTACTTTTCCTGACCTTTCTGATTTTGGCCGGGGCTGCTGTCTTTTTGTATTTAAAAAACATTTATACTGATTACCATAAAAATTCTGAGACAATTAATCCTGAAAAATTAGAGTATTATACAAAACATGGTGGAGCCTATGTTCATGATGTGAAGAACAAACTGACCGACAATGGACATTATACCTGGATGTATGTTTGTGATGAAGAATTGGAAAGTTCGTGGAACCGCAGAAGCAGGATTAAGTTTGACAGTGTTGATGAAAAACGGCAACCGGTGAGGTTTACTTTGATAAGGTATCTTACTTCAAAGGGGTTGAGAAAAGATATGGATGCCGTTAATAGTTTAACGGAAAATGAAATTTCATTGATAGAAAAAGGAGTGGCTAACGTATTACTTGCGAAAAAAGGGAGTTTCAAAACCCGTCTGAAAAATGCTATCTGGGAATACGAAGACTATAAAATTACCGGCGATCCCAGGGGCAGAACCATGATTCAAAGGATGGAGTTATGGAAGAGTTCGGTTCAATTGATCAAGAAACATCCCTGGGTGGGTGTGGGAACGGGCGATGCAGCAGATGTTTTTGCTGCCTGGCTCTATGTGCAGGATTCGTTGTTGAAAAAATCGAATCTCAGATCGCATAACCAGTTTTTGACCTTTACCATTGCTTTTGGTATAATTGGTTTGTTCGTATTTTTATATGCATTGATCTATCCGGCGGTTAAGCAGAGAATATTCCGGGACTTTCTCTACCTGTCGTTTTTCCTGATCGCTTTTATATCGATGTTGACCGAAGATACCCTCGAAACACAGGCCGGGGTAACTTTCTTCACTTTCTTTAGCTGCCTGTTTCTTTTTGCTTACAAAAAGGAGAATACTGAGTAAAAATAGTTACTTTTGTTTTGGTTAAAGTGAAATTCGATATGAAAAATCACAAATTATCAATAACTTATTACGAATTCGAATCGGTTGATGATTTGAACGAAGACGACAGGTCATTACTGGAAGAAGCCGAAAAAGCGCTTCATTTAGCCTATTCGCCCTATTCGGGTTTTTCGGTAGGTGCTGCTCTGGAACTTGCCACCGGGGTGGTGGTAACCGGAAATAACCAGGAAAATGCCGCCTATCCTTCGGGGCTATGTGCCGAGCGGGTGGCCATGTTTGCTGCATCGTCGCAATATCCGGGAATCCCATTCAAAGCTATTGCTGTTACGGCAAGTTCGGAGAATTTCGTGGTTGATTATCCCGTTTCTCCCTGTGGATCTTGCAGGCAGGTGATGGCCGAATACGAAAATTCTCGAAAGGCCCCCATCAGGGTGATATTGAAAGGCGTAAGCGGAAAAGTGATAATTTTCGACAAAAGCAACGACCTGCTTCCCTTCGTTTTTAATTCTGATCAGTTAAAATCAAAATAATACTATAGCTTAGTTTCGAAAATTGTTTATTTTTACCCTCTTAACATAAAATAAGTCAGTTATGGCAAAGTTTCGTTTTGGTCTTATCATATTGTTTTGTTTGTTCCTGGTTTCGATGTCGGTCGATAAACCTGCTTATCAGATATTCGATGTAAGAGGAAAGAAAACCACTTACGACAAAATGCTGAAGGATATTTCGCAATGCGAAGTGGTGCTTTTCGGCGAAATGCACGACAACCCCATATCGCATTGGCTGGAACTGCAACTGACCAAAGATCTTTTTAAAGTTAAAAAACAAAACCTGGTGCTGGGTGCAGAGATGTTCGAAGCCAATGATCAGTGGCTGATAGATAAATATTTGAAAGGCGAAATGGTGGAAGATACCTTTAGGAAACAGGCACATGTGTGGAAAAATTACGGAACCGATTACAAGCCCCTGGTTGAATTTGCACGTAATACCAACCTGAAGTTGGTGGCTACCAACATTGCACGCAAATTTGCCGGCCTGGTAATGAAGGGAGGCTTTGGCAAACTCGATTCGTTGAGCTCTGACGAGAAGAAATTTATGGCTCCCTTGCCCGTTGAATACGATCCTGAACTGGAACAATATAAAAAAATGCTTGAAAATGCCGAACCCGGCCACAGTTCGCCCAATTTGCCCAAGGCACAAGCTATAAAAGATGCAACCATGGCTCATTTTATATATAATAACCTGACCGAAGGAAAACTGTTTCTGCATTACAACGGTTCGTACCATTCTGATTTCTTCGAAGGAATCATGTGGTATCTGAAACGAAAAAATGCGGATATGCGCATACTAACCATTGCTACTGTTGAACAAACTGACATTACGAAACTAACACCTGATAACATTATGGCTGCTGATTATATCATCTGCGTACCCGATGATATGACAAAAACATATTAATATTGAACAGGGTTTTAATTTATTTAGTTTTCACACTGCTGCAATTCCCTTTGCTGGGGCAAAACCAGTCGCTCACCGGTTACTGCTCGTTCTATGCCGATAAGTTTCATGGTAGGCATACCTCGAGCGGCGACCCTTACGATAAAAATGCTTACACGGCCGCCCATCGCACCCTTCCTTTTAATACTATTATAGAGATAACTAATTTGCGCAACCAGAAAAAGGTGCTGGTAAGGGTGAACGACCGCGGCCCGCATACCAAAAACCGTGTGCTGGATATTTCGAAAGCTGCCGCACTGAAACTTGATATGATTTCTTACGGAGTGGAAAAAGTGAGTTATCGGATACTCGATTCAGTTACTTCTGCCTGGCTGATAGATACCCTGAAAAACGCCAGGTATGAGGTCAGTGTTGAGAAACCCCTAGTTAGAACGGCCGAAAAAACAGTTGCAAAAAATGAGATAAAACCAGATGTTAAAACGGCTGAAAAAACCGTGGCCAAAACACACGAGGCAGAACTGAAGAACCACCAGATATTGGATGAAAATCAGAAAGTTTGCCAGCCGACGGGTTACGGAGTGCAGGTGGGGTATTACAAGATTAAAAGCAATTGTACTACTGCCATAACCACTTACGAAAAAACCTTCAAAACACAGGGATATTTCTGGGTCGAAAAGTTTACCACCAAAACCTATTATCACCTGATCATGGGCAACTTCACCACAAAGGAAGAAGCCGAAAAGCTTCGGCAGGTCATCATCAAAACCATCCCGGGCTGCTTCGTGATGTCGTGGGCTAAAATCTAATAAAAACTTATAGATTTTTTTCGTGTTTTTATAAAATTTCGTATATTTACTGAAATTTAAAGTTATGAAAACAAGGTCTCTGTCTTTTTTTCTGATCTTATTCTTTTTCTCAATTAACTCCTGGGCCTCTCATTACATGGGAGGCGAAATTACCTGGCAATGTCTCGGCAATGGCAACTATCGTTTTATTATGAAATTGTACAGAGAATGTAATGGTATTTTATATAATTCATCAGACTCGTTGGCAATATCAAATTATCCCGGATTAACTTCAATAATAATGACTTTACGACCCGATGCAAATCCGCTGGACTCATTGGATGGAAATATGGATGGCATAACCGATATTTCGCCTAATTGCGGGATGCCTGGTATGGAAATACAATGTTCGCCCACCCCGGCTACCTATAATACCGGTGCTGTTCAGGAATGGTATTATACTTCCGATGTAGCTTACCCCAATGGTGTGCCGCTTTCTGGTGTCCCACCTCCGGCAGGATGGATATTTGCGCATTCAAATTGTTGTCGTAACCCAAGCTCAAATTTGATGCACCCTACCTCAAACTATTGGTTTCTGAGGGCGGTAATGTATCCTTATAACAGTTCCAATGCTTTTCCCTGTTTTGACAGTTCGCCTGTTTTCGCCGAAAGTCCATCGACAGTTATATGTAGTGGCACGACTTATGTGTATCATATCATTGTAAATGACCCTGAAAATGATTCTCTCTCATATCACTGGGCTCCGGCTTTAAATGGGAACATTAATACTGCTATGAATTATATCAGCGGGTATTCTTATAACAACCCATTGCCTTCAGCCATTCAGGATACTTCAAATATTGCCGCCCTACTCGACACCATCACAGGCCAGATCAGTTATACTTCGTTTACAAATGGAGCTTATGTCACGGTTGTCAAAGTTGCCGAATACCGTGCAGGAATCAAAATAGGGGAAATATTCAGAGAATTCCAGTACGTTGTTCTGCCCTGCTCCGGAAATATTGCCCCCCTTATGGCAGATCCTTTCTATGATTCGGTAAGTATGCAAATAGTCCCTGTTGATACAGTAAATATGGGAGATGTGGTTGATTTTGATCTCACAGCAATTGATTACGGTACCTTGCCTAATGGGAATCCGCAAACTCTTACTTTCACGGCATCAGCTTTTGATTTTGGAGACGGGTATACCAATCCTACGGCAGGTTGCCCCCATCCACCCTGTGCCACACTCAATCCTCCGCCAATCATTTCTGCCATGATGGCGGTAGCTTCACATTTTCACTGGCAAACCTCATGCTCGCATATGACAAATTTTGTAATCGACAGTAATTTCGCTTATAGCTCGCACGACTTTTATTTCCAGGTTTATGATAATGCATGCCCGGTTCCTGCTTGCCTGTATAAAAATGTAACTGTTGTTATCAAAAGGCCTGTGATACTCCCGGAGGTGATCAGCGTTACGGGTACTTCTGTGCATATTGTTTGGGATGACTATTCCGGCTACGGTGGTTTGTATTATGTTTACCGGGCCTTAAATTCCGGCCCTTTTACTCTTATCGATTCGGTTTACCAAACTTATTATTATGATATGTATAACAGTGTGGGCCAGGTTTGCCGATATAAAATACTTATAAAGGACCCTTTGGTTGGGTGCGATTGGTGGTCGACTGAATGTTCAACTATACATTGGCTGGGCATTGATGACCAGGATGCTATTGGCTTTACAACTGTTTTTCCCAACCCGGCCAACGAAGAATTGAACATCAACATTACGTCTGATAACACTTCTGTGGCGGATATTTTTGTGATGAACTCTGTGGGTATGGAGGTGAGCCGCCAACCAATTACAATCCTGCCGGGTAAAAATGAATTCGGTATCTCGACTTCAAAATTACCAGATGGTATCTACATAATAAAATTGTCATCGAAAAGTAGTAAAACCTTTTTTAAGGTTTCAGTAATTCATTAAAGTAATAGATCTGCTCACATCATCAGCTTGATGCAGTGCAAAAAAAAACTTGACAATGGGTTTTGAAAAATTATTGCAGAATCTTATTTAGTATTGTTCTAATTAGTGTTATCTTTGCAGTCTAATTTATGCATTATGACAGTTTTAGAAACAATACTCACCCGCCGATCTATACGCAAATATATTCAGAAGCCGGTTCCTGCCGAACTGGTCGATAAAATACTGGAAGCCGCTATGTATGCCCCCACGGCACGCAACACCCAATCGTGGGAGTTTGTAGTGATTACCGACCGCAAGCTTTTGGACGAACTGGCGGTGGTGCATCCCTACGCTAAAATGCTGAAATATGCCCCGCTGGCTATTTTGGTTTGCGGTAACAAAGCTATTGAAGATAGCGATGGTTACCTTTGCTCCAATGGTTCGGCAGCCACCCAATCGCTTATGCTGGCTGCACATGCATTGGGCCTGGGTAGCGTCTGGCTGGGGGTATATCCCAATGCAGAACGTATCGAATCTATTCATAAATTATTGCAATTACCTGAGCATATCCTGCCCATTTCGCTGATTTCGGTGGGCTGGCCCGACGAAGTGCGCGAAACCCCCGACAGGTTCGACCGTGCCAAGATCCACTTTAATGATACCTGGTAATTTGATGGTTTAAGACCTAGCCAATACTCGATATTCTTAGAATAATAGTGCCTTGAGCACTCTGAAAAGGGAAGCCCCGGGCTATCTGAAAATTAAATACCCACCCCAAAGAGTTGATTCTGCACTAAACTAAGTGTATCTAGTCGATCCTTATTAACTCACTTTTTCCAGTTTCTGGTATCGGAAATTTGGAT
>CAYXXU010000060.1:0-30230 GCA_964469155.1 uncultured Bacteroidales bacterium | reverse complement strand
TGAAATATTTATCAAGCATTGAAATGGGTGTGGCCTGCTCATGCAGGGCACACACTTGCGCTTCCTTTCATTGGCAGAAAGCTACGGCAAACTTGATAATATTATGATTTGCCAACGAAAGGAAGCGCCGAGCCGTTATTCTTCCTTCATCCTTCTTCCCTAAAAAGCCTGCAATCCTAAGATCACTCTTTCTATAACTTCGGGGAAATAACGTTGCTCCAGTTCGTGAATTTTGGCAGCCAGCGTATCAGGGGTATCAGTAACATCCACCTTACATTTTGCCTGAAAAATAATCGTCCCTTCATCGTATTTTTCATTTACATAATGTATACTGATGCCGCTTTCCTGTTCCTTTTCTGCAATCACCTTTTCGTGAACAAAATGGCCATACATGCCCTTTCCGCCATATTTGGGCAACAGGGCAGGATGAATATTGATAATTTTATCAGGATACAAAGCCAGGATATTTTCAGGTATTTTTAATAGAAACCCTGCCAACACTATATAATCTATCTTATAATCGGTCAGTATATCGGGCAACAGGCTTGTTTCGCGCAACTGTTGTGCATTAAAAATCATGGCCGGAATATGGTATTTCTTTGCCCTTTCCATCACAAAGGCATCTGCCTTATTGGTCATAATCAGCGCCACCGCGGCCGTTTTTGTAGTTTCAAAATATTTGATGATATTCTCAGCATTGCTGCCGTTTCCCGAAGCTAAAATGGCGATTCTTTTCATAAAGAACTGGTTTGGTTCATCCGTTTTGTAAAATCCTTTCAAAAATAATGTAAAAAAACAATAAATTGAATTTTGAATCCACTCCAAATAACCACTATTAATTTTATGCCGCAGATTCGCAGATAATAATTAATTTGAAATTACGCAGAGTGCAAGATTTTTTAAATTTTAAAAAAATCTTGCAATATCTGCAATTAAGCAGTTTAAGAAGTAAACTGGTCTGCGGTAATCATATTATAATTGGGCTGATTATTATTTAAATCTGCGAATCTGCGGCGTTTTAATTATTTTTTTGACTCATCGGAGTGGACTCAATTTTCTTTTTTCGATAAATCAAAACAATAGTCGTAATTTTGAAAGGTCAATAGGGTTTTGAATATGGCTCTCTTTAATTCGGTTATATCATGGATCATGAAACAACGCATTCATCAGATAGAGTTGTTCATTAAGTATCCCTGCGAAATTCAGAACGATTGTTTTCAGTGGCTCATTTCATCAGCCAAAAACACCGAATGGGGCAATAAATATGCTTATAATTCCATAACAAAACTTTCGCAGTACAGAGATAGGGTCCCAATCAGTAATTATGATGGATTGAAGTCGTACATCGACCGCACACGCAAGGGCGAACAAAACATTTTATGGCCGCAGGAAATCAAATGGTTTGCCGTTTCTTCAGGCACCACTGCCGATAAAAGCAAGTTCATCCCGGTAAGCGAGGATGCCATTGAAGAATGTCATTTTAAGGGAGGCAAAGACGTGCTGACGTTTTATTGCACCAACAATCCTGAAACAAAAATATTCAATGGCAAAGGCCTTACTTTGGGTGGAAGCCATACTGTCAGCGAAATTGATGCACAGTCGTTTTACGGCGATCTGTCGGCCATACTGATTCAAAATATGCCTTATTGGGCCCAGTTCATCCGCACCCCCGATCTTTCCGTCGCCTTAATGAACGAGTGGGAAAGCAAGATCGACAAAATTGCGAAAATAACTTCCAGAGAAGATGTAACCAGCATATCAGGCGTTCCGTCATGGACCTTGCTGTTATTGAAACATATTCTGGAGCAGACCGGTAAAAACAATATCAGGGACGTATGGCCCAACCTGGAGGTATTTATGCATGGCGGTATCAGTTTCATCCCCTATGCAGAACAATATAAAAAGATAATGGGCCCGCAACCCATCAACTATCTGCAAACCTACAATGCCTCCGAAGGATTTTTCGGCATTCAGGACCGCAATCATGCGGACGACATGCTGCTGATGCTCGACTATGGGATTTTCTATGAATTCCTCCCTGTTGAATGGCTCGATGCTGCGGAACCTAAAACCTTATCGCTCGATGAAGTGCAACTGGGGAAGAATTATGCACTGATTATATCGACCAATGCCGGTTTGTGGCGCTACAAAATAGGCGATACCATTAAATTCACTTCTCTGAATCCCTACCGAATAAAAATTACGGGCCGCACCCGCAGTTTCATCAATGCCTTTGGCGAAGAACTGATGATCGATAATGCCGATAAAGCTTTCGATATCACCTGTAAAAAAACCGGTGCGATAATTTCGGAATATACGGCCGCCCCGGTGTTCTATTCCGATAAAGCCTCCGGTGCGCACGAATGGCTCATCGAATTCGCAACTCCGCCTGAAAATATCGAATACTTCGGAGAGGTTTTTGATAATGCTTTAAAATCACTAAACTCCGATTACGAAGCCAAGCGATATCACGATATGATTTTAAGCCCACCCATCATCAGGATACTAAAGCATGGAACCTTCTATAAATGGCTTAAGCATAAAGGAAAACTGGGTGGTCAGCACAAGGTGCCCCGATTAGCAAATGAAAGAAAATATGTCGACGAAATTTTATCAATAAACGATGCATCATGAGAAAGATTTTGGCAGGCAGTATGTTAATCATGGTCATTTCCATTTGTGTTTCGGCACAAAATGAATCCTTTAAACTGCTGAAATGCATCGACACCAGCGGCACCCGCATTGTAAACGATAACCTGGGCAATATTTATATTCTCGAAAAAACCAACCTTAAAAAATTCGATGCTGAGGGTGTTTTCTTATGCTCATACAGCGAATTGAGCGATGGGTTGATCTCGGGCATCGATGTTTCTGACCCCTTAAAAACAATTATTCTGAATTCCGATTTCGGGAAAATCAAGTTCCTTGATAATAAGCTCAGCCTTAAGAAAAATCCCATCTCATTGGCCGATCTGGGTTTCCCCAATGCTTCGCTGGTGGCGGCTTCCTACGAAAGCGGATTCTGGATTTTCGATCCCTTATCAAACCAGCTTGTGCGCATAGACAACAACCTTCAGGTCTCTCAGTTGAGCGGCAATATCAGCGATTTGTTGGGGCATGAATTCCGGCCCAACCAGATTTTTGAGAACGGGAATATGGTGTATGTGAACGACCCCCTTTATGGGATATTTGTGTTCGACCGCTATGCAACTTACCTGAAAACCATTCCTGTAAAAAACATTCAATCGTTTCAGATCTTCAACGACAATATAATTTATCTGGAGAATAAAACCTTACATTTTCTGGATAGTAAAACCTATGAAGAAAAGATGCTGAAACTACCGGCAATGGATGAGGAAATCATAGGCGCCACCATCGATAGCCGCAAACTATCCCTCATCACCAAAACGAAATTCTGTATTTATTTGTTCTGAACCAACTCCGAACTCCCAACTTCCTCCTACGCAATCTCCACCAACAACTGGCTCTTCGTTACCATTTCCCCCGTTTTGCAGTGGATCTTCTTTACCTTTCCGTTGACCAAAGTAGTTAGTTCGTTATTCATTTTCATGGCTTCGAGTATCAGCAACTTTTCGCCTTTTTTCACCTTGTCACCCTCTTTCACAAACACCTTACGTATGGTTCCGGGAATAAAAGCATAGATCTTTTTATGATCAACCGGCGTATAAGGCTTCCTGTCAAGATATTTTTGGGTCAGCAGGGTTTGATATTCCTCTTCCAGGATCACAAAGGGGGTATAAACAACCTCTTCGGCCTCCTCATTCTTCTCTGCACTATCTTTTATTTCTTCATTTTCCATAAGGCAAGGTATTTTTAGAATGGAGGAATTCCATGTTTTTTGATGGGGCGATCTTCTTTCTTCTGGTTAGAAATTTCAAGCGAGTGCAGTATAAATTCACGCGATTTGCCGGGTTCAACCACGGCATCTACATAACCGTAAGCGGCAGCTACATAAGGGTTGGCAAACTTTTCCTTGTATTCCTGTATCTTTTTCTTGCGGGTTTCTTCGGGGTTGGTCGAATTCAGTATCTCGCTTCTGAAAATTATGTTGGCAGCGCCTTCGGGACCCATAACGGCTATTTCGGCGGTTGGCCATGCAAAAACAAAGTCGGCCCTCAGGTGGTTCGAACACATGGCTATATATCCTCCTCCGTAAGCTTTTCTTAATATCACGGTAATTTTAGGCACGGTGGCTTCCGAATAGGCATACAATATCTTTGCTCCGTGGCGGATAACACCGGCATGTTCCTGATCTACGCCCGGCAAATATCCCGGAAGGTCGACCAAAGTAACGAGGGGAATATTGAAGGCATCGCAAAAACGGATGAAACGGGCGGCTTTATCGGATGAATCCACATCCAGCACGCCTGCCAGCACCATAGGCTGATTGGCTACAAATCCAACCGATTGGCCTTCCATGCGGGCAAAACCAATTACGATGTTGGCTGCAAAGCGCTCCTGCACTTCAAAGAAATCGGAATCGTCGCAAATGGCCCGGATGATCTTCCGCACATCGTAAGGTTTCTTCGAATCAGTTGGAAATATCTCATCAATTTTATATTGTTTGTACCTGGGTTGTTTAACCGGGAAGGGTTCAGCCTTCTTGGAATTGTTCCAGGGAATAAAGGAAACCAGTTTCTTGATCTGTTCGAAACACTCGGCTTCGCTTTCGGAAAAGAAATGAGCATTGCCGGTTATTTCGGCATGAACACGGGCACCGCCTAAATCTTCCATCGAAATGTCTTCACCCAAAACGGTTTTGATAACCTCGGGACCGGTGATGAACATTTTTGAAATTTTGTCGACCACAAAAACGAAATCGGTGAGGGCTGGCGAATAAACAGCGCCGCCGGCACAAGGCCCTAAAATAACGGATATCTGCGGAATAACGCCCGAAGCCAGTGTGTTGCGGTAAAATATCTCACCGTAGCCTGCCAGGGAGTTGACACCTTCCTGTATACGTGCACCGCCCGAATCGTTGATGCCTATCAATGGAACTTTCATCCGCATGGCATGATCCATGATTTTGGTAATCTTTTTGGCATGCATATAGCCCAGCGAACCTCCGGCAACCGTAAAGTCCTGGGCAAAAATACAGATAGGATACCCACTGATGGTGCCGGTTCCGGTCACCACGCCGTCGCCCGGCAGGTATTTCTTATCCATGTCAAAATCTTTTCCGGCATGTTCTACAAACATATCGTATTCGTAAAAGGAACCATTGTCGAGAATGGCAAGAATACGTTCGCGGGCGGTCATTTTTCCGCCGGCTTTTTGTTTTTCAATAGCTTTTTCGCCACCACCCTGCAACGCGCCTTGCATGCGTTTTTTAAGGTCAACAGTTTTTTGTCTTAGTGACATAAGGTTTGTATTTAATTTATAAATCTGTTACAATCAAATTTGTTATTAAAGAGGGTGACAAAGATACGATAAATGGCTTCGCAATATTATCATTTTTTGTTAATCAATGTTAAAGGAGGGATAAGATGGGTTAAGTGACTTGAGTCTGGAGTTGAAGATTACACAAAGGTCAATGTTGGACAGTTCCCATTCGGAGGCATAGTGATGCAATCTGGTAACAAGGAGATGAAGTTTGGAAACTTATGGGCCAGGTCCGATCTTAAGGCACTCCCAACAACGAACATTTCTTTCTGTGGCAATTTCCCCATCAAAATTGATTATATTTGTTCTCATCAATTTTTTCATGCTATGAACGTCGAAGAATTCCGAACGTACTGCTTATCCAAAAAAGGTGTGACCGAATCCTTGCCTTTCGGACCGGATACCCTGGTTTTTAAAGTGCTCGATAAAATGTTTGCCCTTACCGGCCTCGACCATAGTTTCAGCTTTAGTGTGAAATGCGATCCCGAAATAGCCGAAAGCCTTCGCGAACGTTACCATTGCGTTCAGCAGGGCTACCACATGAACAAAAAAATGTGGAATACCATTAAGGTGGATGGCAGCGTGAACGATAATTTGCTGCGCCACTGGATAGACCATTCGTATGAGGAAGTGGTAAAAAAAATGACCCGGAAACAGCAGGAAGAACTGAAAGGGTTATGAAAAAAATACTCTGTGTGGTTTTGCTTTTTAGCATATTTTTTCTGGCTCCTGCGCAAAAGGTGTTGGTGCTGGAAAATCTTACTCTGGGGAAATCGTATAAATTAAATGTAGGAAAAAAGATAAAGGTTGTGACGAAGGAAAACCAAAAAATAATTAAAGGAAAAATCACTGAAATCCAGGACTCTGCTATTGTAATCTCAAATAACTATGTATTCAATTTAGGGGAGATCGAGGTATTATATAAGGAGCAGAGGGCTGTTTATATAGTTTCGACCTCGCTTTTACGTTTTGGGACGGTTTTTTTGACCCTTGATGTGATAAATAGTCTGATAAATAATGATCACCCAACATTTCGGGAGAATACTGTCATTATTTCGGCATCAGCAGCCTTGAGTGGTTTAATATTACGGTTTTTCAATTATCGAAAGTGCGAAATAGAAAAAGATAAATGGAGACTAAAGATAATAGATCAATTACACGTAAAGACTCGTTAGATATTGTAAAATGTAAAAGGTAAAACTCTCGGTGCCTCTGCGATGAATCTTTTTGAGAATCTTTTATAATAGCTCCTAAGATTTATATCATCGTCACCAGTTCGCTGATGATCTTAGTCATTTTTGGTTCGGCATTGTTGGCCGCCTGAATAACTTCTTCGTGAGAAACTTCATTCACTATGCCCTCTAAGCCAAGATCGGTAATTATGGAAACTGCAAAAACCGGCAATCCCATATGGCGGGCCACAATCACTTCGGGAACCGTTGACATGCCCACGCAATCGGCACCAACACGGAAAATATACCTGTATTCGGAAGGTGTTTCGAAACATGGCCCTGTTACCGCTGCATACACCCCTTGACGGCATTTGATGCCGTTCTTCTCAGCAATGGCCAGAGCTTTTTTGATCAGGTCTTTGTCGTAAGCATCGCTCATATCGGGGAAGCGCGGACCAATTTCGTCATTGTTTTTGCCCAATAAGGGATTGTTGCCCATAAGGTTGATATGGTCGGTGATTATCATAATGTCGCCCACTTCAAACGTAGCATTAACGCCGCCGCTGGCATTTGAAAGCACCAGGGTTTTAATGCCCAGATATTTCATCACCCTGATGGGGAAAGAAAGTTCCTGCATGGTATAGCCTTCGTAGTAGTGAAAACGGCCTTGCATAGCCACCACACTCACACCGTTCAATGTCCCGAAAACCAGTTGGCCCTTATGGCCGATGACCGTAGAAACCGGAAAATTAGGAATTTCGCCGTAAGGAATAGCTTTGTGTATTTTAATTTCGTTGGCCAGATTGCCCAGCCCGGTTCCTAAAACAATTCCGATATGAGGTTGAAAAGTAGTCTTGCTTTTAATAAAGGCAATGGTTTCATTAATTTTTTCTAACATAACTCAGTATTATTTGTTCAAAACGCTGATGATCATCCGAGGAAAAGTCCGTTTCAATGGGCAGATAATAAACCGGGAATTCCTTAAAAAGTTCGATCTCCGGATGATGCATTAGCCTGGTATAATCCTTCTCGGTAGTGATTATCATTTTGTTTGCGGGTGCAATATTACGAAATTTTTGCGATATCAGCCTGATGTCAGAGGCGGTATACGTGTGATGATCGGAAAAGGTTTGGCAGGTTAATTTCTGACATCGCTGTTTCAGCCAGGTTTCAAGCGGGCCGGGGTTGGCGATGCCGGTAAACAATAAAACATGCTCTGTTATATTTCCGGGGTCAAACACTGAATTGTTTTTGAAGAAAGGAACCGGAGTACCATAACGTATAAAAGAGAAAAAAACCTGTTGATGGGGTTGGTTTCTCAGCCTTTTGGTTATGGCATATTTTTCATCATGAGGGAGTTCGGGGGGTGATTTTGTAATGATAATGATATCTGCCCGGCTTGCTCCCGATGGATTTTCGCGCAGCCGCCCCGATGGCAGCATGCTGTCATGAATATAAAGATCCGAATAAGCGGTCAGCAGAATATTCAGTCCGGCTTTAACGCGACGGTGCTGAAAAGCATCGTCAAGTAAAATGGCCTGAGGCGGAGGCTGCATTTGCAGCAGGGATTGAATTCCTTCGACACGGTTTTCGCAGACAGAGACCGTGATGCCGGGAAATTTCTTATAAAATTGCAGTGGCTCATCTCCCAGGCTTTGCACAGTGGAAGAGTCATCAGCAATAAAAAAACCCTTGGTATTGCGCCCATAACCCCTGCTGAGTGTGGCAAGCCTGATGTTGCTCTTCTGTAAAATGCGGATGAGAAGTTCAATGAGGGGCGATTTGCCAGTGCCGCCTGCGTTGATATTTCCGACACAAATGACAGGAATGCTGAAGGAAGTAGAGCTTAAAATATTTAGGTCAAAGAGTTTGTTCCTGACAAAGATTATCAGACCGTACAATACAGAAAAAGGGGAAAGCAATATTTTAATAAGGACCGGCATTTTCAGAGTAAAAGTTTAATGGCTTTTCGGTCAACTTTTCCGTTTACATTTAGTGGAAAGTTTTGTAAGGAGCGTATTTCGGCCGGTATCATGTATGATGGCATAAGGGTTTTCAGATATTTTGTAAGTTCTTCGATGTTATCAGATCTTTCGATAAACAAATGTATCAAAGTATTGTTGTTTTCGTTTTGTGATGCAACGGCCACTACATTGGGCGATTTTAGAAATTCGCGTGCATGGTGTTCGATTTCGCTCAATTCAACCCTGAACCCCTGTATCTTAATCTGGTTATCAAGCCTGCCGCTGAACATAAAGTCACCTTCCTTGTCGATATAGCAAATATCTCCTGTACGGTAAAAAATATGTTCTTTTCCATTTATAGGATAACTGAAAAAGGCTTCGTGGTTTTTTTCCGGATTTTTAAGATAACCGGCAGTAAGCTGTCCCCCTGAAAGACATAATTCCCCGGGTATTTCAGCCGGGACTTGTTTCAGTTGATCATCGACCACCATGACTATCATATCTTTCATGGGCTTGCCTAAGCATAAAATTCCGTTATGATCTTTGTTGGCAGCATCGCGTTTCCAATCGTAGGTAAGGCAGAAAATGGTTGCTTCGGTGGGGCCATAGACATTTTGAACCAGGGCATTCGGAACACATTCGGCCCAGCCCGTTGTCAGGTCGGTGTAAAGAGCCTCGCCGCAGAACAGGGAGTATTTCATTTTCGGGAAACTGATCTCATCGAAATAATTATGCAAAAAACTCAGGATGGAAGGAACCATCAGGGCAAATGTAATTTCATAATCTTCCAGTATTGTATAGGCTGACGTGAATTTTATATCCCCGGCAGGGACGGTATAAACGCATGCCCCGACAGTAAGCGGTATAAGATACGACATCACGGAAAGATCGAAAGTCAGGTCGAACATTTGCAGAAACCTGTCATTTTCATCGATCTGGTAACCGAGCGCAAAGAAAGCCTCTACAAATGATTCCAGATTCTCAACTCTTATAGGTACTCCTTTCGGAACTCCTGTACTTCCTGAGGTGAACAGAATATAGGCATTCTGATCTTTTGAAATTTTAGGTACTGACAGCAAATGGTTTTCGTCGGAAAGGTTATTCGTTTCAAAAGTTTCTATCTTTTCGGAAACGGTAAAAACAGAACTCAGGAGTTCTTTATTACTGGTTAAAATCATTGTTATCTCAGCCTGGTCAATAATATTATCATTGCGGTCAGGAGGATTATGCGGATTTATGGGAACATAGGTTTTGCCCATAAATAAAACGGCTAATATGGAAGCATACGTTTCCATATCATCATAAATAACAATACCAATATTTTGTCCGGGGTGTTGCTGAATTATTTTTCGAATTCCATTAGTGCGTTTTCCGGTATCAGAATACGAATAGTAATGGTTGTTGATACAAAAAGCATTTCTTTCGTGGAATGTTTCAAATGCCCGGGCGATTTTCTCAAACATATAACCTTACTATAATTTGCAAAAGTACGAAATCAAAGCAATTGATCCGGATAATGAGATGTTATTGTTCATAACAACCTACTCTAACAAAAACAGTATTATTCGTCGAAAAGTTCGTTTATGGTTACGAAAATTTACAATTGTTAATTGTTTTTATTAATATTTTTCTATCAGAAGAATATAATCCGCCCCATAGCAAAAAAAGTTATTAACAATTTTAAAAACAAAAGTGTTGAAAAACAAATAAATATACAGATCAGGCATTCTATTGTGTATTTTTTTATCCAAAAAGTGGAGAGAGGTGGGAAAATGTGTAGAAATAAAATTATCTTTACAGGCTTAAAAAGTCAGAAAAGAATGTTGAATTTAATTGGTGAATACGAATGTAAACTTGACGGTAAAAGCAGGCTACTTTTTCCGGCAGGATTAAAGAAACAAATTCCTGCAGTGGCAGGTGAGTTTCGCTTTGTATTGAACAGGGGATTCGAACAATGCCTGGTTTTATATACCCTTGATGAATGGAAAACCAGGAGTGAAGAAATAAACCAGCTAAACGATTACATTAAACAGAACCGTGATTTTGTCAGGTATTTTTATCGAGGCGCAACAGAATTGTTGTTAGATGGAGCTAATAGGATTTTGTTGCCAAAAGGCTTACTTGAATATGCGGGGATTGAAAAAGACATGGTTTTGTTTGCCTTCTCGAACCGCATTGAAATCTGGGATAGTAAAAAGTATAAATCGCTTTTAACTGACGAACCGGAAGATTTTGCCAGGCTGGCCGAAGAAGTAATGAGTAAAAAAGAGAATAAAAGAGCTGACGATGTATCATAATCCCGTTATGTTGCACGAAGCCGTTGACGGATTGAATATAAAACCGGACGGTGTTTATATTGACGTAACTTTTGGCGGGGGAGGACATTCGCGGGAAATATTGAAAAGGCTTGGTAAGAATGGGAAACTTATTGCTTTTGATCAGGATGAAGATGCTTTGCTAAATGCAATTGATGACCCTCGTTTTTTGTTGTTGAATAACAACTTTAGTTATTTGAAGAATTTTTTAAAATACTACAAGGCCATGCCTGTTGATGGAATTTTGGCGGATCTGGGAGTATCATCACATCAGTTCGATATGGCTGAAAGAGGATTTTCCACACGGTTTAATTCGCAGCTTGATATGAGGATGAACCAGAAACAGGAATTATCAGCGCGAAGAATTGTAAATGAGTATGATCAGCAAAGGTTATCAGAGATATTCTGGCATTATGGTGAAATAAGCAATGGAAGACAATTGGCCGGGGAAATAATAAATTTTAGAAAAGACAGGGAAATACAAACGACAAACGATTTAAAAGAAGCCATTGCAAAGCAAATTGACAAAAAAAACGAAATAAAATATCTGGCAAAAGTTTTTCAGGCCTTAAGAATTGAAGCAAATATGGAAATGGAAGTATTAAAAGAATTTTTAAAGCAGGGATTGGCCGTTTTAAGACCCAAGGGAAGATTGGTGGTGATTTCATATCATTCGCTTGAAGACAGATTGGTGAAGAATTTTTTTAAATCAGGAAATTTTGCAGGGATAATTGAAAAAGATTTTTTTGGTAACATGAATGTGCCTTTTAATTTGATCAGCAAAAAGCCATTGATCCCCGGAGAAACAGAAATAAATGAAAACAGCAGAGCCCGCAGTGCAAAGCTACGAATAGCAGAGAAATACTAAATATGGCCAAAAACGAATTCAAAGACGTTGAAGTCGAAGAACCGGTTAAAGAAAAAACAAAACTGCAAAAACCAAAAGAATCGCGGCTGGGAATTTCTTTGCGAACTATTCTTGATGGCAGCATTCTAACCCGGGACGCGGTTGTAAGGCTATTACCATTAGGTCTGTATCTGACATTTTTAATAGTGGCCTATATCGGGAACTCATATTATTCTGAAAAAATTATCCGAAGGACAAGTAAGGTACGCAATGAACTGAAAGAACTGGAATACGAATACATTTCAACAAAGTCTGATCTGATGCATATTAGCAAGCAATCCGAGGTTGCTATCAGACTGGATAGTTTAAAAACAGGGGTTAAAGAATCCTTGGTGCCTCCGATAAAAATTTTTGAAAAAATACAACCAGCACAAAAGAGTAAATAATGGACAAGAATAGAAGTTCAATAATGTTGAGAGCATATACAATATACGTTTTGGTATTTGTATTTGCTTTGATCATTATCGGAAAAGTTATTTACCTGAACACCGTTGAAAAAGAATACTGGACAAAGCAGGCAAGTGTTGTCAATAGCCGCACTGAAGTGATCAACCCGATCAGGGGAAATATTTATGCGGAGGATGAAAGTCTTTTAGCAATTTCGGTTCCTATATTTGAAATCAGGATAGACCTTGATTCGACAGTAATTCCCGATTCGGTTTTTGCAAAAAAACTGGATTCATTGGCTTTAAGTTTAAGCATTTTGTTTAATGGGAATAGCTTAAATAAAAATCTGTATAAGCAAAATTTGATAAAAGCCAGAAAAGAAGGAAACAGAGGGTATTTGATCCGTAAGAAAGCCACCTATAAAGAATTAAAGACCATAAAGACATTCCCTATTTTAAAAAAGGGAAGCAAAGGTGGGTTAATTGTATATACCAAGGATCGAAGGGAGAGGCCTTTTAAAAATCTCGCTTCGATGACAATTGGTTATGAACGCCTGGCTGATTATAAAGTAGAAATAAATTTGAAGGCAGGTAAGCAAGATCCCGGTATGTTTGAAAAAAAAGTGGATACACTGGCTGAGTGTTTTGCAAATCTGTTTCTGGATTACAACAGGGAAGATTATAAAACCAAATTAGAGAAGGCTTATAAAAGTAAAGGTGCCGCATCCAGAATCACAAAAAAAATGAATGAACTGCAATATGCAGAGCTATTGACTTTTCCACTGATCGAAGATGATACGAGCAGGATAATTAAAGCCAGGAAATTAACGAGATCATATTTCATTGGGTTAGAAGGTCATTATCGTAAAGAACTCAGAGGTGAAAAAGGGATAGTGACCTTGAAAAGGGTTGGAAACAACAGTTGGAAAAAAATAAGTGAAGAAGACATGGTCGATCCGAAGAACGGATGTGATCTGTATACCGCTATTGATGTAAACATTCAGGATGTGGCTCAAAATGCCTTAAGGAAGAGTCTTGATACGACAAAGGCTGATTGGGGTTGTGTTATCTTAATGGAGGTTAAAACGGGGTATATTAAAGCAATCGCAAATCTAACCAGAAACAAAGATGGTGTTTATCAGGAAATGCGGAATTATGCAACCGAAGAACTTTATGAACCTGGGTCAACCTTTAAAATGGCAACGGTAATGGCTGTTCTAGAAGACGCCACATTCGATACAAATACCATAGTAAATACCGGTAGAGTTTTGTATCCAGGATGGGGAACCGTAGTCGATTCGCATGAAGAAGGGTATGGAAGGGTTTCAGTTGCCAAGGCATTCGAAAAATCATCCAACGTAGGAATAACTGAAATTGCCAGGCGGGCCTTTGGGAAAAACCCTCAAAAATTTCAGCAGCTTATGGAAAAAATGGGGCTAACCAATAAATCAGGAATTGATCTGGATTATGAGCCTCAACCCCGCATTAAAGTAAGCTATGGCGATCTGTTAGGTATTGCATTTGGGTATGCACTAAAATTAACACCCATGCAGGTTTTATGTTTTTATAATGCCGTTGCCAACAATGGAAAGTACATGAAGCCATCTTTTGTTAAAGAAATTAAAAGAACAGGAGTAACTGTCAGAAAAATTGAACCACAGGTATTGGTTGAAAAAATCTGTTCTGATAATACTTTGGCAAAAATGAAAAAACTTTTGGAAGGGGTTGTTATCAGAGGAACCGCCAAAAACATAAGGAACTCTGTTTATCAAATTGCAGGAAAAACCGGAACAGCAAAAATTTACGATCCTGCGGCAAAAAGTTATATCAAAAACTATGTGGCATCATTTGCAGGATATTTCCCCGCTGACGATCCTATGTATTCATGTATTGTTGTAGAGTACAACATGAAAGGAACTGAAGTATATGGGGCCCAGGTTGCAGCTCCGGTTTTTAAAGAAATTGCCGATAAGGTTTATGCCACAAGGGTTGATATAAAAAGTAAGGAAACACCAAAACCTACGGCATATATTTATCCAACGGTTTCGGCTGGATACCGGTCTGAAACCGAAGCAGTTTATAAAGGGCTGAATCTACAAATTGTACCGGGCGGAAATGTTTCTGACTGGGTTAGTGTTACCACCGATGGTAATAAAATATTTGAAAAAGACAAAGTATTTACACAAAATACTATTCCGGACGTTATTGGCATGAAAGCAAAAGATGCTGTTTATGTTCTTGAAAGTTTGGGTTTGAAGGTTATAATTAAGGGAATAGGAACCGTTAGAAGTCAATCTGTTAAACCCGGAGATAAAATTTATAATAATAAAGTTATCATTTTAAACTTGTCAAACAACTGATCTATGGGGAAAAAACTGACAAGCTTACTTCATAAAACTAATGCAATTGAAATAATTGGCAGTACTGATATTCCCATTGAAAACGTTAGTTTTAATTCTAACGACATAAAACAGAATACATTATTTATTGCCGTAAAGGGAACGACTGTCGACGCACATAAATTTATTCCTGATGCAATTAAAAAAGGAGCAGTTGCTGTCGTTTGTGAAACGTTTCCCCAAGTATGTGCTAGTAATGTCACCTATGTGAAAGTTAAAGACTCTGGTATGGCCCTGGGATATATCTGCTCCAACTTTTTTGATAATCCTTCTTCGAAACTGAAATTAATTGGAATAACAGGTACAAATGGAAAAACCACCATTGCAACTTTACTTTTTAATTTGTTCGTTGAACTGGGATACAAGGTGGGTTTACTTTCTACTATTTGTAACAGAATCAATAGCGAAATAATTCCTTCAACACATACTACTCCTGACCAATTTGTTTTAAATAAATTGTTGGGAAATATGGTTGAAAACGGATGTGAGTTTTGTTTTATGGAAATCAGCTCACATGCTGTGGTTCAAAAACGGGTGGCGGGTTTACATTTTACCGGAGGGGTATTTTCAAATATAACCCATGACCATCTTGATTATCATAAAACATTTGAGAATTATATTTCTGCGAAAAAAGAATTTTTTGATCAATTGCCGGATTCAGCATTTGCTCTTACCAATGTTGATGACCGGAATGGAAGCGTTATGGTTCAAAATACCAGGGCAAGAAAATATACATACAGCTTGCAAACCATGGCCGATTTCAAGACCAAAATATTGGAAAATAATTTTGGAGGAATGCAGCTTCAAATAAATGACGGCGAAATCTGGTGTCGCTTAGTAGGAAATTTTAATGCTTATAATGTAACGGCTATTTATGCAACGGCCATTTTGCTTGAACAGGACAAAGAGGAAGTAATGGCTAAGCTTAGCAACCTGGAAGCAGCTGAAGGAAGATTTGAGAGTTTTAAAGATAAAAAGAATGTAGTTGCAATTGTAGATTATGCGCATACACCGGATGCTGTAAAAAAAATACTAACCACGATTGCATCCATCAAAAATAGTAATGGAAAAATAATTACTGTAATAGGTGCCGGCGGAGACAGGGATAAAACTAAAAGGCCCGAAATGGCAGACATTTCTCTTCAGATCAGCGATAGGGTAATTCTTACCTCAGATAATCCAAGATCAGAGGATCCCGCTGTTATTGTTGAAGAAATGGAAAAGGGAATTAGTAATGAAAATAAACAAAAAGTTCTTACGATTCTTGACCGAAGGGAGGCAATAAAGACAGCATATGCTTTGGCTCAATCCGGTGATATTATTTTAATAGCAGGCAAGGGGCATGAAAAGTATCAGGAAATTAAAGGGGTGAAATATCCGTTTGACGATAAACAAATTATTAAAGAATTAATGCTTATTTGATATGTTTTACTATTTATTTAATTATTTGGATAAACATTTTGATTTTCCCGGAGCCGGAATTTTCCAATACATATCTTTCCGTGCTGGTTTATCTATAATTACCTCACTTATTCTTTCGATGATAATTGGTAAAAATATTATCAACTATTTGCGAAAAAAACAAGTGGGAGAAACTGTACGTGATCTCGGTTTGCAAGGCCAGATAGAAAAACAGGGAACCCCTACCATGGGTGGATTGATAATATTGGGTTCCATCCTGGTCCCCATATTATTATTTGCAAAACTTTTCAATGTGTATATCATCTTAATGATAGTTACCACTATTTGGCTGGGAACTATTGGTTTTATTGATGATTATATAAAAGTCTTTAAAAAAAATAAAAAAGGACTGGCCGGTAAATTTAAAATAGCTGGACAAATCGGATTAGGATTGATTGTCGGGCTAACTATGTATTTTGATAATTCTGTTGTCATTAAGGAAAAAGTCCCGAAAACAAAAACAGAGAACATGGTTAGTTCAAATAATTTATTTAAGGTCGAGAACTTCAGTGAATCAACCCGCTTGTTTTCTAAAGAGTCGGTTAAATCTACAAAAACAACTATCCCGTTTGTAAAAAACAATGAATTTGATTATGCTGACCTGTTATCGTGGTTGGGCAATGGATATCAAAAATGGGCCTTTTTAATCTTTATTCCCATCGTAATTTTTATAATTGCTGCAGTTTCAAACGGAGCAAATTTAACGGATGGTCTCGACGGCCTGGCAACAGGAACTTCCGCCGTAATAGGTGTGACCCTTGCTGTTTTTGCCTATGTATCGGGCAGTATGTTTTATGCTGATTATTTAAATATTATGTACATCCCTAATACAGGTGAATTGGTAATTTTTATCAGTGCCTTTGTTGGGGCCTGTATTGGTTTTTTATGGTATAATTCTTACCCTGCACAAATTTTCATGGGAGACACCGGTAGTTTGTCAATAGGTGGTATTATTGCCGTTTTTGCAATTATTATACGTAAGGAGTTACTGATACCGTTGTTTTGTGGGATATTTTTGATACAGAGCTTATCGGTAATAATGCAGGTGTCTTATTTTAAATATACGAAACGAAGATTTGGTGAAGGTCGAAGGATTTTAAAAATGTCCCCGCTTCATCATCATTATCAGAAAGTCGGTTATCATGAATCAAAAATAGTAATGCGATTTATTATTGTGGGTATTTTATTGGCCATTCTATCCGTTATTACTTTGAAAATAAGATAGGTATGTGATAATGAATAACAAAATTGTCATACTGGGAGCGGGTGAATCAGGGGTAGGTGCTGCAGTTTTGGCAAAAAGAAAAGGAAATAAGGTATTTGTTTCGGATTGCGGAATTATTAAACAAACATATAAAGACGTTCTTTTACATAATGGTATTGCCTTTGAAGAAGGGAAACATAGTGAGCGCCTCTGCCTGAATGCAGATGAGATCATAAAAAGCCCCGGGATCCCGGATAAATCTCCTTTGGTTGTCAAATGCAGGGAATTCAATATCCCGTTGATATCAGATATTGAATTTGCGGCGAGATTTACGGATGCGAAATTGATCTGTATAACCGGTAGCAATGGAAAAACAACCACAACTATGCTGACTTATCACATTTTGAAGAAAGCGGGTTTGAATGTGGGTGTTGCAGGAAATGTTGGAAAAAGTTTTGCCTTGCAGGTTGCAGAAAATGATTACGATTACTATGTTCTGGAGATCAGTAGTTTTCAGTTGGATTACATGTTTAAGTGCAGGGCTGATATAGCTGTTTTAACCAATGTTACTCCTGATCATCTTGATAGATATGACTATAACTTTCAAAATTATGTCAATTCAAAATTTAGAATTGTGCAGAATCAAACTGCAAGTGACTATTTTATTTATTGTGCTGATGATGAAGTAACAAAAACGGAATTGGCCAAAAGAAATATTACTTCAAAAACAATACCTTTTTCTTTGAATTTCATCGAAAATGGCGACAGAGCGTATTTACAGAAAAACAAAATAATTATTAATATAAATTCAAATGAGTTTAACATGACACTAGAAAATTTAGCTTTACAAGGGAAACACAATATTTATAACTCTATGGCGGCGGGTGTGATATCAAGGTTGTTTGATATACGCAAAGACGTTATCAAAGAAAGTATGACTGAGTTTCAGGGTGTAGAACATCGGCTCGAATTGGTTACAAGAGTTCATGGAATTGAATTTATTAACGATTCAAAAGCTACTAATGTCAATTCTACCTGGTTTGCATTGGAAAGTATGACACGGCCGGTAATATGGATAGTTGGCGGACTTGATAAAGGAAATGATTATTCCAGCCTAAAAGCACTTGTTAAAGCAAAAGTAAAAGCCATTGTTTGTCTGGGTCTTGATAATTCTAAGATTTTAGAGGATTTTTCGGATATGGTTCCCATAATTAAAGAAACATCATCTGCCAGGGATGCAGTTGAAACTGCTTATTATCTTGGTAAAACAGGCGATGTTGTACTGTTATCACCGGCATGTGCCAGTTTTGATATCTTTAATAATTTCGAGGATAGGGGTATGCAATTTAAAAGAGCTGTTTACGATTTATAAAACAATATAATGCGAAAGTTTTTACAAAATCTGAAAGGAGATAGAGTAATCTGGGCAGTAGTATTATTATTGTCTATTTTCTCTGTGTTGGCTGTATACAGTTCCACCGGAACTTTGGCATATAGAAATAAAGCGGGCAATACCGAATATTATCTGATAAAACATTTATTTATCCTTGTAATGGGTCTTGTATTGATGTACCTTGCTCATCAGATCAGATATACACTTTATGCTAAATTTTCATTCATAGCAATTTTTGCAGCAGTATGTTTGTTAGGATATACATTGTTTTTCGGCTCAAACATAAACGAAGCTAACCGATGGTTAACCTTACCGGTAATCAATATTAATTTTCAGACATCTGATTTTGCAAAACTTGCATTGATCATTTATCTGGCAAAGCTTATTTCAAACCGACAGGAAAAGATCAAGGATTTTAAATCAGGATTCAGACCTATCATAGCGCCGGTCATAATAATTTGTTTACTGATTATGCCTGCCAATTTTTCTACGGCTGCTATTTTATTTGCCACCTGTTTAATTTTAATGTTTGTTGGAAGGGTGAGCACAAAATATATATTATACCTTTTGGGGATAATGATCTTGTCTGCAGGTATTTTAATAATAGTTCTGATGAATTCTACCAAAAAAGGCCGTATAGGAACCTGGTCAAACCGAATAGAGACTTTCTTTGGTGATAAAGAAGATCAAGATCCTGATGAAGTTTATCAGATCAATCAATCAAAAATTGCCGTTGCCACCGGAGGTGTCTTTGGGAAATTTCCGGGGAACAGCACTCAGCGAAATATGCTGCCACAGGCATATTCTGATTTTATCTACGCTATTATTATTGAAGAATATGGAATCATAGGAGGAATAGTTGTAATATTCTTATACCTGTTTTTGTTATACAGGGGGATCAGGATTGCCACCCGATGTGATAAAACATTTGGAGTCTTGCTTGGTTTGGGGATCAGTTATATACTGGTATTCCAGGCAATGATCAATATGGCCATTGTCGTCGGCATTTTTCCGGTTACGGGGCAGCCCCTCCCGCTGGTAAGCATGGGGGGAACATCTATATGGTTTACCAGTATTGGTATTGGCATAATGTTGAGTATAAGCCGTGCAAATGATGAAAATGAAAAACAAAAACTTGAAGAAGCAACCATAAAATCTGACAATGATGTTACAGCATAAAATGAAAGTTATCATTAGCGGAGGAGGGACAGGCGGACACATATTTCCGGCCATTGCAATAGCCAATGCCATATTGAAATTAAACCCTGAAGCTGAAATTCTTTTTGTAGGTGCCAGGGGAAGGATGGAAATGGAAAAAGTTCCGGAAGCTGGCTATAAGATCATAGGTCTGAATATTAGTGGTTTTCAAAGAAGGATTACCTGGAAGAATCTTATTATCCCGTTCAAGGTAATATCAAGTTTATTAAAAGCGAGAACCATTATAAAACAATTCAGGCCTGATGTCGTAGTGGGTGTTGGCGGTTACGCCAGCGGACCCGTTTTAAGGATTGCTTCAGGAAAAAATATTCCCACCCTGATACAAGAACAAAATTCGTATCCAGGCGTTACCAACAAAATACTTTCTAAAAAGGTAAATTGCATTTGCGTGGCTTATGAAGGGATGGAAAAGTTCTTTCCGAAAAGTAAAATAGTGTTAACAGGCAATCCGGTCAGGTTGGATATTACTGAACTGTCCGGAAAAAAAGAAAACGGCCTTGAAATGTTCGGTTTGAGTGCCGAAAAGAAAACCGTTCTGGTTGTAGGCGGTAGCCTTGGAGCACGAACGATCAATGAAAGCATAATAAAAGATATTGATTTATTCAGGGATAATGATGTTCAGTTGATCTGGCAAACAGGAAGGTTTTTCTATGGAACTGCTTTAAATGCTTGTGAAAAGACCAAAGAATTTGGGATTTATCCTTATGCATTTATTTCCCGCATGGATCTGGCCTATGCCACCGCCGATGTTATCATATCCAGGGCGGGCGCCATTGCTATTTCCGAATTGTGTCTGGTTGGGAAACCTGCTATTCTTGTCCCTTCACCCAATGTTTCTGAAGATCATCAAACAAAAAATGCAATGGCATTGACCGGAAATAATGCTGCTGTTTTGGTTAAGGATTCTGAAGCCCGGGAAATACTTTCGAAAACGGTGGTTGAACTTTTACATGATCAGGAAAAATGTGAATTGCTAAAAAACAATATTATACATTTTGCACACAAAAATGCAGCAGAAAAAATTGCTGATATTATAATTAAGATGGTAAAATAAAATTGCAGGTGAAACTAAATTCTATTAAAACGGTTTATTTTATTGGCATAGGTGGAATTGGAATGAGTGCCATGGCAAGGTTCTTCAAAATGCGCCATTGCAGTGTTTCGGGGTATGATAAAACTCCGACCTCATTAACTGACACTTTAATAAAAGAAGGAATTGAGGTTCATTTCAGTGAAGATATTTCCAAAATACCTCATCCATTAGATCTGGTAATTTATACACCGGCTATTCCTTCAGATCACAAAGAATTCTTGTATTTGTTAGAAAATAAGTGTCTGGTTAAAAAACGATCCGAAATTTTGGGGGAGATTTCAAAAAACATTTTCTCTGTTGCGGTCTCCGGAACTCATGGGAAAACCACTATAACGGGATTAATCTCTCATATTCTTAAAAATGCTGGAGTAGAAATCAATGCATTTATCGGGGGAATTGTGAAAAATTATAATTCAAACCTCATTGTATCTGAAAGAGCAGATGTTTTTATTGCAGAGGCAGATGAATATGACAGGTCCTTTTTGCAGTTATTTCCCGACATAGCCATTGTTTCGGCTATTGATGCCGACCATATGGATATCTACGCTGATAAAAGCGATCTTCAAAAGACGTTCAATGCCTTCATGTTAAAAATTAAAAAAGGCGGCTATCTGATTTCCAAAAAGAATATTTTAACTCCTGAATTACCCGGGGTTTCAAAATATCAATATACATTGGAAGAGTCAACCGATTTCTTTGCAGAAAACATAGAAATTAAAAATTCGAAATTCTATTTCACAGCGAATTTACTTGGGAATAAGATTTCAGTATGCATGCAAACCCCCGGCAGACATAATATTGAGAATGCAATTGCAGCGGCAGGGGTTTGCTATCTGAAGGGTCTCTCAATGGAACAAATTAAAAACGGGCTTGAGTCATATCAGGGAGTGGTCCGCCGGTTTGATTACAGGGTGAATAACGGAAAGCGTGTTTATATTGATGATTACGCCCATCATCCGGAAGAATTGAAAGCCTGCATTTCGGCTGCCCGCGAACTCTACCCGGAGAAAAAGATATTGGGAATTTTTCAGCCTCACCTTTTTTCGAGGACGTTGCACTTTGCAGATGATTTTGCATCAGCCCTGGATGCTCTTGACGAAGTTATATTATTGGAAATATATCCGGCACGCGAAAAACCGATTCCCGGGGTCAATTCTGAAATGCTTCTGGAAAAAATGAAATTGGCAAATAAAATGATTCTGACAAAGGATGAACTTTTGGAAAACTTGAAAAACAGAGATATTGAAGTACTTTTAACTATGGGAGCCGGTGATATTGATCAATTGGTAGAACCTATTGAAAAAATGTTGAATAACAGAGGGTAACATGAAAAATCGAATTCTGAAAATAGTGGTCTGGAGCCTGAGCATTCTGTTAATTCTGAGTGGAGTTTGGATCGTTGTTCTGAATTATGGCAAGAACAAATGCCGTGAAGTTCAGATTTCCATTGCTGCGCCTGCAGATGCGACTTTTATTACAGAGCAGGATGTAAGAAATTATATAACCCTGGTGGGCGATTCATTGGTAGGAAGTGAAATAGCCAAAATAAATATTGAAAGTATTGAGAACATTATAAATAAGAATCCTTTTGTTTTAAGTTCGAGAGTGTATGTTACTCTCGGTGGTATTGTAAAGATTGACATCAGGCAAAGAACCCCTGTTGTGAGAGTTCAGAATGTGTATGATCAAAGCTATTATATCAGTAAAGATGGATCTCTGATGCCCATTGTTGATGGCAAAACGGCAAGAGTGCTGATTGCAAACGGATTTATTTCTGACCTGTACCTGAGCTCTTTAAAACTTGATGTTGACACAACCATGAAAAAGAAAGACACCATTCCTTTAAATAAAAATCTGGTAAAAATCTATGATGCTGCATTTTGTATTAATAAAGACCCTTTTTGGAAAGCACAGATCCAGCAACTTTTTTTGGATAAGAACGGGGACATCCTTATGATGCCATTGGTGGGTGATCATATCATTAACCTGGGAGACGAAAATAACATTCCTGAAAAACTAGAAAAGCTGAGGATTTTCAATAAGAAAACAGAATTTTTAGCTTCCTGGGATAAATACGACACAATTAATATTAATTTTAAAGGTCAAATTGTTTGTTCAAAAAAAATAATTCTTAAAAATAAATAAATCATGGAATCATCTGAAATTATTGTAGGTCTGGATATAGGTACTACGAAGATTGCCGCCATAGTTGGACGGCAGAATCAGTTCGGCAAAATTGAAATTTTAGGGTATGGCTCAGCGGAATCAATAGGTGTGAAAAGAGGTGTTGTTGTTAATATTGACAATACTGTTGAATCCATTAAATCAGCCGTTAAACAAGCCGAAGCGAAATCGGGGGTTAATATTAAATGTATTAATGTCGGTATTGCTGGGCAGCACATAAAAAGCATTCAGCATCGCGGGAGTATAATCAGGAATTCGGTAAACACGGAAGTTAGCCAGGAAGATATCAACCGCTTGATCGACGATATGTATCGTTTGGTTATGCAACCGGGAGAAGAGATTGTGCATGTTATTCCGCAGGAATACATTGTTGATAAAGAGGCTGGTATCAAACGCCCTATCGGGATGGCAGGTGTTTGTCTTGAGGCAAATTTTCATATCATTACCGGTCTGGTCACTGCGGTTCAAAATATAAACCGATGTGTGGAAAGGGCAGGGTTGGAGATCGTTGATCAGATACTGGAACCGCTGGCATCTGCCGATGCCGTTTTGAGCGATGAAGAAAAAGAAGCCGGTGTAGTGTTGGTGGATATTGGCGGTGGCACAACCGATATTGCAATTTTTCAGGACGATATTATACGTCATACCGCAGTAATTCCTTTGGGAGGTGACATTATAACAGAAGACATAAAAGAAGGTTGCACTATTGTAAAGAAGAATGCCGAAAAACTTAAAGTCATGTATGGCTCTGCTCTGGCAAAGGAGAGTAAGGCCGATGAATTCGTTTCTATTCCGGGACTTCAGGGTCGTCCTGCCAAAGAGATCAGTCTGAAAAATCTGGCCAATATTATTCAGGCCCGGATGGAAGAAATTATCGAGTACGTTTATAACGAGATCAGATCGTCCGGTTTTGAGCGCAAATTGATAGCTGGCATTGTACTGACAGGGGGCGGTGCACAGTTGAAGAATATTGTTCAACTCACTGAATTTATTACCGGCATGGATACGCGTATAGGTTATCCAAATCATCATCTGGCTGAAAATGTTCCTCAGGAAATGGCCCTGCCCATGTATGCAACCGGTGTGGGGTTGGTAATCAGGGGGCTTCAGAAAAGCGTTCCAAGCGTTCAACCGGAAAAGCCCAAAGAAGAACCCATACAAAATCACTCTAAAAAAACAAAAGGAAGCTTTTTTGAGTCTTTGTTTAATAAAGGAAAAAAGTTTTTTGATGAAGAGGTAAACTAACCTTTTAGCCATTATACCGGAATGATTATTCGATCAGATATTACGCCCTTTAATTCACGAATTTTTAAAACCTGAAAACCTGATAATTAACAAGTTTTATATGAATTAACAATAAATAGTTAATAATTATTTCCCGAAAGGATAGCCTCAAATTAAAATTAAATTATTTTAGTAACTTAAATTCAGCACTACTATGACTATAAAATTCGATCTCCCAAAGAACTCATCTTCAATAATTAAGGTTATCGGTGTGGGCGGCGGTGGCAGCAATGCTGTCAATTTTATGTACAACCAGGGAATTAAAGGAGTAGATTTTATTATTACCAACACAGATAAACAGGCTTTGGAAACAAGTCCTATTGTTAATAAGATCCAATTGGGTTCATCCATCACTGATGGTTGGGGTGCAGGTTCTATCCCTGAAACAGGAAGGAAAGCAGCTCTGGAAACTATTGATGAAATCAAGGAAATGTTGCAGCATAATACCAAAATGGTATTTATCACTGCCGGAATGGGTGGAGGAACCGGTACAGGAGCAGCGCCGGTCATTGCCCAGATTGCAAAAGAAATGGGTATTCTTACGGTGGGTATCGTTACATTACCATTTTCGTTTGAAGGCAGAAAACGTCATCAGCAGGCCGAACAGGGACTGGAAGAATTACGCAAATATGTGGATACTCTTTTGGTGATATGCAATGACAAACTTCGTGAGTTGCATGGTGATCTGAAACTTTCCGAAGCCTTCCACCGGGCCGATAATATTTTAACCGTCGCAGCCAAAGGGATAGCCGAAATAATTACCGTTACAGGATACATCAATGTGGATTTCAACGATGTTAACACTGTGATGCGCAATAGTGGTGCTGCCATTATGGGGACCGGCATTGCTGAAGGTGAAAACCGGGCACTAAAAGCTGTTGAGATGGCATTGTCATCGCCTTTATTGAACGATAACGATATTGTTGGCGCTCAGAATATTTTGTTATATCTCTCGTCGGGCAGTGAAGAGATATCCATGGATGAGGTTTCCGAAGTTACTGATTTTATTCAGCAAGCGGCAGGTTCAACCGCTGAAATTATTTGGGGAAATGGAAATGATGAAAGCCTGGGCGATAAGATGAGTGTTACCCTTATAGCAACCGGTTTTAATACTTCATTACACGGGAATGCTTCGGCTTCTGAACAAAAAAAGACCAAGGTGGTTATTGACCTCAATACAAAACCCGAGCCGGAAACTCAGGTTAAAGAAACACCTGAATTTGTTGAGGATGAGATGAAACTTATCATTAAAACTCCAGAAAATTTTGAAGTAATATCTGATTTCTCTTTCACACCGGAATCTGAAAACTTTGTTTCTGAAATTCCTAATACCAACTCCATGCAATCTGAGCAGGAAATAAAAGTGGAACTGGAGATACCGAAAAGCAATGATGAAATGTTTGTTTTTACTAAAAAAGAAGACAAAACAGAAGACCCGAATGTCAGCGATCCTTCTTCATTCTTTGAACCCATTAACCATAAAACTTCTACGGAAAATTTACCCGTGGAAGAAAGCATTTTGATGGATAAAAAACATCAGGAAAGGGTGGCTCGTCTAAAAAATCTTAGCCTGCAGATCAGGAATCAGGATGTACTGAATCAAATTGAGAAAGTTCCGGCCTATCTGCGTCGTAATGTTACTTTGGACGATACTCTACCTTCTTCAGAAACCGAAATGTCGACTTTGTCTTTAAATAATGAAGTTGAAAAACAGCCTGAAATTAAAAAGAATCCGTATTTACACGATAACGTTGATTAGTTTCTTATGAGTCTCGAGTTAAAAATAAACGAAGAAATTAAGCAGGCAATGCTTGCAAAGAACAAGGAATTGCTGGAAGCATTGCGTGCTGTAAAATCGGCATTGTTGTTAGCCAGATCGGAAAAAGGCGGAGATGGCGTGGTGAGTGAAGATGCTGAAATAAAGATACTGCAGAAACTGGTTAAGCAACGCCGCGAGACGGCCGAAATTTATGCAGCACAGAACCGTAAAGACCTGGCCGATGCTGAAATATTTCAGGCCGATGTAATTCAAAAATACCTTCCCGAACAGATGAGCGATAAAGAGCTCACACAGATCATAAAAGACATTATTTTAGAAACTGGAGCCACATCTGTAAAAGATATGGGCAAAGTTATGGGTCTGGCGGCTAAGAAACTCGCCGGGAAAGCCGATAACAAAACGGTTTCAGAAAAAGTTAAGCAGCTACTTGGTATCTGACAATCGCTTTATAAACTCGTAAAATAATCTCACCCCAACTCCGCTTCCTCCTGAACCGCGGTAGCTGTCTTTTTTGTCGTTAAATGCCGGTCCGGCAATGTCCAAATGTATAAAGGGATATTTAGTGAAATGCGCCAGGAATTTACCGGCGGTGATGGCCCCTCCTACCGGTCCGCCGAGGTTTTTAATATCGGCTATCTCAGATTTTATCAGTTCGCCATATTCTTCCCAGAATGGAAACTCAACAATGCGTTCAAATACATCTTTACCGGTGGTTTGTAACTCATGGAAATACTTGTCCGCATCCTGTTGCATGCCGACTATACCATATCCGCCAATGGCGGCATGAGCGGCACCTGTAAGGGTGGCAATGGTGATAATAACCCGGGGTTTGTATTTTTCAGCATAAATAATTCCGTCGGCCAATATCAGGCGGCCTTCGGCATCGCTGTTCAGTACTTCCACGGTGGTGCCATTCGCATACGTAATAATATCGCCCGGAACCAGGGAATTGCCCGAAGGCCGGTTGTCGGTAACCGGGACTATTCCAACCACATAAGCCGGTAGTTTGGCTGAAACAATGGCATGCATGGCTGCAACTACCGCGGCACCACCCGCCATATCGCATTTCATGGTTTCCATGTTGTTGCCGGTTTTGACATTGATACCTCCTGTATCGTACATCAATCCTTTACCCACAAAAACGACTGGTTTCTTGTTTTTTGCTGCGGCAGGTTTCCATTCTATGATGACAAATGCCGGCGGATCAACGCTGCCTTTGTTTACCGAAAGAAGCCCGTTCATTTTCAAGGCTTCTATCTTGGTCTTATTCAGTATCTCGAGCTTGGCCCCGCTGTTCCTGAAGAGTTTGGTGATGTCGTTAGCAAAAGCTTCAGAATTCAGATTGCAGACAGGCTCGTTCACAAAATTGCGGCAGATATTTACAGATGCGACCAGGTTATTCAATTCATCCAACTGTTTTTCAGTGATATTCTTTGAACACACAATGAGCTTTTTCAAACTATGCAATATCGTATCGGCTTCCGACTTAAATTTCGAGAACTGATACACCGAAAGGGCAATGCCTTCTACCGCAGCTTTCATTTCGTCAGAGTTCAGTTGGTTGGAAACCAGGGTGGCGGCCTGGGTTTTGTGTTCATCGCACAATAAAACGAATTTATGACCGGTTTTACGCAGGTCTTCCAGTATAGCGGAGGTGGTTTGTTTTTCGGTTTTCAGCTTATAAAAGAATAACTGACGGGCGTATTGGTTGATGGTTACTATGCCTTCCTTTTTATCCTCCAGCTTTTTCTTCAGGAAACCGGCTTCCTCTTTCGTTACATGGTTCTTTGCTTCCTTCAGCAGTTCTTCGGTTGATCTTTCAATAAAAAATAAGGAAGAACCGGCCTCCGGTGTAAGGGTTTTCGCTTTGAATACTTTCATGATTTTCTATTTTTACCTCTATAAAAGTACTTCAAAAATCGTTTTTAGCGGTAAAAAAACTAATTTTGCTTATAATGAAAGTAGCCGCAATTATTCAAAAAGGTATGCAAATGGAGCCCCTCACTAAGGCTGAGGCTTTGGTTTTGTATAAAGAGGCTCTGTTGGCCGACCTGATCTTTGCTGCCAACACCATCAGGAAACAATTTCATCAGGGCAACACAGTAACCTGGATCATCGACCGCAATGTGAATATTACCAATGTGTGCGTTTCGCAATGCAAATTCTGCAATTTCTGCACCACCAAAAAAGGTGAGAATGCTTATATCACCAGCACCGAACAATATATTCAGAAGATAGACGAGATGATCGCACTGGGAGGTTCGCAACTTTTGCTGCAGGGCGGCATGCATCCCGACCTGGGCCTGAGTTTCTACACAGATCTGTTCAGTTCGCTGAAAAAACTGTATCCCGATCTGAAACTGCATGCCCTGGGACCTCCCGAAATCGTTTACCTTTCTAAAAAAGAAAAAAAGCCTTACGCTTATATCCTTCAGAAACTCACTGATGCCGGTCTCAATAGTTTGCCCGGCGCCGGTGCCGAGATCTTATCTGACCGTGTCCGTAAGCTCATTTCACCTGCCAAATGTTCGGCTGTTGAGTGGCTCGATGTGATGTGGGTGGCGCATCAGATGGATATTCCCACCTCGGCTACCATGATGTTCGGACATATAGAAACCGTGGAAGAGCGCATCGACCATCTTTTGTCTATACGCAGGGTGCAGAACGAAAAACCTGACGGAAGCCTGGGTTTTGTATCTTTCATCCCCTGGCCATTCCAGCATCACAACACCGTGCTTCAGAAGAAACAAGGTGTGCACAACAGCATCCTGGCCGCCGAATATGTGCGTTTCATCGCGATATCGCGCATCGTGCTCAACAATATTGCCAACCTCCAGCCTTCATGGCTCACGGTGGGTGTGCCGGTGGCACAGTTGTGCCTGCACGCAGGGGCCAATGATATGGGCTCGGTGATGATAGAAGAAAATGTGGTTTCGGTGGCCGGCGCCGCATATAAAATCACACCCTCCGAAATGGTCGCGGCTATTGAAGAGGCTGGGTTCAGGCCGCAGTTGCGTAATCAGAAATTCGAATTTTTAGACCACTTAGACACTCAGACCACGCAGAAACACTAAGAAAAAATGATGAATAAGCTGTAATAAAAATAAAACTGAGTGCCCCTTAGTGATCTTAGTGACTTAGTGGTAAATAAAAAAGAAATCAACCAAAAACATATTTCAATGAAAACATTTGCAGTAATCTTAGCCGGAAACGGCGTTTTCGATGGCGCCGAAATTCACGAAGCCGTTTTAACTTTGCTGGCCATCGACAAACTGGGCGCCGCTTACAAAGCTTTTGCCCCCGACATCCCACAACACCACGTGATAGATCATTACACCAAAAAACCTGCTGCCGAAACCCGCAATGTGCTGACAGAATCGGCACGACTGGTGCGCGGAAACATTCAACCCCTTTCAGAATTCAAAGCAACAGATTTTGATGCACTGGTGTTACCGGGAGGTTTTGGCGTGGCAAAAAACCTTTGCAACTATGCTTTCCAAGGGCCCGAAATGAAAGTGAATGCTGAGGTTACTGCGGCCATCAAAGCTATGCTGGAACTAAAAAAACCTGTGGGAGCCATGTGCATTGCCCCCGTGATACTGGCAAAACTCTTAGGCAATGTCACCCTTACCATTGGCACCGATGCCTCCACCGAACAGCATGTGCAGCAGCTCGGAGCCGTGAATGTGCGCACCCGCCACGGCGATGTGATAGCCGACAAACATCACAATGTGTTTACCACCCCCTGCTATATGCTCGATGCAAGTATTTCGGACATTGCCCATGGCACGGAGCATCTGATCAGGGATATGATGGAGGTGATGTAATAAAATCATTTGATAAAACAAAAAGCCTGCCCGCGAACGGGCAGGCTTTTTTAATAATTGCCCGGGTTTATTTTGATAAGGTTTCGGGGTGGAGTGACGGGGAGAATGGTGTTTTATGTCTCGACTACGCTCGACAAACCGATACCGTAATTAGTTTGTCAAATTTTGCCCCATCCCCTCATATTAAATCACTGTTGTCCGGTAAAAATACAAAATTATTTTAGAAACTATGTAAGTTGT
>CAYXXU010000059.1:0-31534 GCA_964469155.1 uncultured Bacteroidales bacterium | reverse complement strand
CATGCTATAAAGTTACTCATTTTTCCTGTTTGGTTCTGGCTTGTCCAGGTTAGGAATTAAAGTTTTATCCCAGCATGGAAACCAATTGAGCTACCCGTTGAGAATAACCGAACTCGTTATCGTACCAGGAAATAACTTTTACCAGATTTCCGCCCATTACCTGAGTTAGTTTAGAATCGAAAATGGATGAATGTGGATTTCCAACAATATCTATACTAACGATAGGGTCGGTGCAATATTCCAGAATACCTTTCATGGGGCCTTCGGCGGCTTTTTTAATTGCCTCGTTGATTTCTTCTTTGGTAACTTCGCGATTGAGTTCGCAGGTCAGATCGACGACCGAACCATCGGGAGTGGGAACGCGCATGGCCAAACCATCGAGCTTCCCTTCCAGTTCGGGAATCACCAGCCCGATAGCTTTAGCGGCTCCTGTACTTGTGGGGATTATTGATAAGGCAGCAGCACGTGCCCTGCGCAGGTCTTTGTGAGGAGCATCGAGAATGATCTGATCGTTAGTGTAGGAGTGAATGGTGTTCATCAAACCCCTTTTGATGCCAAAATTATCGTTTAAAACTTTGGCAACCGGTGCCAGGCAGTTGGTGGTGCAGGATGCATTGCTTAGAATCTGATCTTCGGGACGCAAATCCTGATTGTTTACTCCAAGGACAATGGTGCGGTCGACATCAGTTTTTTTGTCGGCAGGCACAGTAAGAACTATTTTTTTTGCACCGGCATCGAGATGCTTTTGTAATTTTTCGCGGTTACGAAAAACGCCTGTTGATTCAACTACAACATGAACACCTAAATCATTCCATGGTAATAATGATGGATCTTTTTCAGCATAAACCATGAATTTTTTTCCATCTACTACGATGCAATTTTCTTCGGCACTTACCTGACCGGGATAACGGCCATGTATAGAATCGTATTTTAGTAAATGAGCGAGGGTTTTGGCATCAGTTAAATCGTTCAGGGCAACTACTTCGATGTTTTCATAAGCCTGTAGTGCACGAAAAGTCAGACGGCCAATGCGTCCGAATCCGTTGATGGCTACTTTTATTTTTGTCATTTCTGTTACTATTAAGTTTTATGCAAAATTAAGAATTTATTCTGCAAGGTGGCATAAAAAAAAGGAGGCAGGGCCTCCTTTGCTTAGTATTGTTTATCTGACTATAGTTACCGTCCCCTTAAGCTGATGTTTGATTCGTTGGGTATCGAGAAAATTAATTTTATAGACATAAGTGCCGTTAACCGGATTGGCATTATTTACCTTCCCGTTCCAGCACTCTTCGATATCTGTGGAATAAAATACTTTCTGTCCCCAGCGGTTGAAAATTACCATAGTATAATTCTCTTTTAGAACTCCAAATGCACTGACGCAGAAGTTCTGATTTTTTTCATCGCCATTGGGCGTAAATGCGTTTGGTACCAGGAGGTTATAAGCCGGTTCAATGCGAATGGTTTTAGATGCGGTATCTTTACAACCATGTTGGGTAGTGACAGTCAGCGTCACCAAATAGGTTCCGGTATCTTCCATCAAAGGGAACTGATAGTAGTAGTCTCCATCAGAATAATTGTGATGGGTATTTTGTTGGGTATCATCAAAACCATCTCCGAAAGTCCAGTACCATTCTGTGGGATTGAATAAAGAATAATCGTAAAAATAAAAAACCGGGTCAAGAATGGTTGTTGAAGTTTGTGGCGCGGTCGAAAACATAGCAATAGGATTTGGCCAGGCAACAACATAATTGGTCATTTGAAGTGTAGCGGACATACCCCCCGGATTTGAAACGCTCAGTGTTACATCGTATGTTCCCTCTTGCTGATAGTAGGCGATTGGGTTTTGATCGTAAGAGTATGTGCCATTGCCGAAATCCCAATAATAGGTACTACCCACAACGGTTTCAGTAGAGTTGTCGTAAAACTGAACCCTCAGAGGAACACATCCTGACAGGGGTTCGCCCCAGAAATCAACTTCGGGATAAATGGGAATAACGATTACCATGGTTGATGCAGAATTTTGACAACCATTTGTGTCAACAACAGAAACAACGTATGTTGTAGTATTGGGAGGTGTAACATTGGCACAGGCATTATTTGCTTGTCCGGAAAGGGATGGATCGGGGGGGGTGGAAGCCCAAAGGTAGGTTCCCCCGCCAGTTGCACAAATTTGGCTGGAAGAGCCCATGATGACAGATGCGGGATTGGAAGAAGCTGTGACCATTGGAATTGGATTAACGGTAACTGTGACCGAATCTACCGATCCACAGGTTCCGGTAACTGAAACGCCGTAAGTTGTGGTAATTGTAGGCCCGACAGTAATAGATGGGGTTGTTTCGCCTGTAGACCATAAATAATTTAACCCCCCTGAAGCCGTTAAAGTTGTATTTTCTCCAAAACATATGGAAACATCCGGACCGGCATTGGCAGCACTGGATCCGACGGTTATAGTAATACTTTCGGTAACAGTGGCCCCGCAAAGATCGGTAACCGTTACATGATAGGTTGTGGTTGCGGTTGGAGATACGGTTGCACCCGGCACTGCACCTACGCCGTTATCCCAAAGATAAGTGTAAGGGGTTATTCCACCGGATGGCTGTACCCAAATGGAGGCAGAGCCACCGCAAATGGTGGTATCATTACTCGATATTACATTAAGGGGGTCGTTGTTCAGGATGTTTAAGATTACCGTATCAGTACCACCGCAGATGCTTGTCTGAACAATTATAATGACCGTTTCGGTTCCTTCAGGAATTCCATCCATAATAGGTTCAATCAGTAGATTTACCGAATCCTGCCCGGCAGGTATCACAACATTATTTGAAATGGTTGTATAATCTGTTCCATTGATTGCGGTGCCTGAAATGGCAAACGAAATGGGAAAAGGAGTGGTTTGAATGTTGGGCAGGCTAAAGGTTATAAATGTATTATTGCATCCTTCAACTGCATTTGTAATGGATACAGAAGGATTTGAAAAATACGTTTGAAGTGTAACGGCCGAGGCCGAAAAACTATTGGCTTCGAGAAAAACTCCTGAATCATAAATGCCGTCGCCGGCATCGCCAATGGCCAACTTTAAATGATAGGTTAAACAAGGAACTACACGGCACCATGCTGTTAAGACCGTTGTAAATCCATCATAAACAATGGTGGCGCCCGATCCATTGTCAATATAATACTGCGAATAACTTCCCGAATTTACATTGTTGATTGAAACAGGGTTTGCTGTTCCGGGAATTTTAGCAATATTGGTACTTACATAATTTCCTCCCAAAGGGTTGGGGCCACTCACAAAAAAACCGAAAACATCATTAAAACTGGAGCCTACCCACTCAGGATATTCTTCTGAACCGAATACATAGCGGAACTTAATGGTGTCAGATAAGGGAACAAAATCAAATTGTAAAATCGATGCATCTTGCACCGTATAGGAAGGAATCAGGGCTTGCAAATTTGCATCTCCACCTCCCGAATTATCTGTTGAAGCAAAATTTGTGGCAGGACTACCAATTGCCGGGGATCCATTAACCAATCCTGTTGACATAATTATACCACTGGAAAAGCCGAGATTGGTGGGATTGGCACCCGTAGTAAATCTCCCGATCGATCCTGCAGCACCCGTATAAGTTATATTGCTTACGGTTACACCCGTGCCCACCAGGACGTTTTGTACCAATTGCTGAGGTGTCATTGTGGTACTGACAGTCAGTTGAGCATAAATTGCTGATGAAATAAATACCCCCATCAGGAATAAAATTATTTTCTTAAAAAAGGGGAGATGGGTATGTGTTGTGTGCATTAGGTTTAGGTTTTAAGTAAAAATGGAAATAAGATTTTTAATTTCTTTTCCAAAGTTAATAAAAAACGGTTAACTATTACGTAACTTCTTAAAAAAAGGTTCTTTAATTAAAAATTTAAAAATTTATAATTCCGGGTTTAAAGATTATTTACTTTTAATAACGAAAATTTCAGCAAAAGAATTTGGTACAAACACCTAAAAAAATGCCTTTCAATTCACGGGCTTCAAACGTTTTATTATTTCTAAAAAGAAAATGGGGTTACATTGCATTTTTGGGAATTTTGACTTTTTTCTGGTTTTCCTTACCCGATCCGCTGTTCAAAGATCCCACTTCCACCATTGTGGAAGACAAAGATGGGTTTCTTATGGGTGCACGGATTGCTGCTGACGGTCAATGGCGTTTCCCGGAAACCGAAAGCGTTCCCTATAAATTCGAAAAAGCATTAACAACCTTCGAAGACCGCTATTTTTATTTTCATAACGGAATAAATCCCGTGTCGACCTTCAAGGCTGTGCTGCTTGACATAAAAGCACGAAAGATTGTCAGTGGCGGCAGCACTATAACCATGCAGGTAATACGTCTGGCCAGAAAAGGGCAAAGCCGTACTGTCTTTGAAAAGATCATAGAGGCTTTTCTGGCAGTCAGGTTAGAACTGACTCATAAAAAATCTGAGATACTGGCCCTGTATGCCTCAAACGCTCCGTTTGGCGGAAACATTGTAGGTCTTGAAGCTGCTTCCTGGAGATATTTTGGCAAAGCGCCCGATAAATTAAGCTGGGCCGAGGCAGCCACCCTGGCGGTACTGCCTAATAGCCCCTCACTGATATATCCCGGAAAAAATCAGGACAAATTATTTACAAAACGAAACAGGCTCCTTTTACGACTTCACAAGTGTAAATTCATAAGCAAGGATGATTACTGGCTTGCTATCAACGAACCTTTACCCGGAAAGCCCTTCCCGCTGCCACAGAAATCACTGCATATTGTCGACCGGGCGATCAGCGATGGACATAAGGGTGAAAGGGTGAAGACCACCCTCGATGGTTATTTACAGGAACTGACCAAATCCATTATTGACCGTTATCATGAAAAACACAGCGCAAATAAAGTAAACAATGCTGCTGCGCTGGTGCTGGATGTTGAAACCGGCAATGTGCTGGCCTATGTGGGCAATACTTCTGATCAGGATCATCCCGAATATGGCTGCAATGTTGATATTATTATCTCCGAACGAAGCACCGGAAGCATTCTCAAGCCATTCTTATACGCCTCCATGCTTAGCGATGGTCAAATACTGCCCAATTCCCTGGTTCCGGATATCCCGGTTCAACTGGGGAGCTTTATTCCGGAAAACTTTAACTTGTCATACGATGGGGCAGTGCCCGTAAAAAAAGCCCTGTCACGCTCATTAAATGTTCCTGCGGTGAAAATGTTGCAGACCTATGGAATTACGCGCTTTAATTACATGTTGAAGAAAATAGGTGTCACGACCCTTCATAAGCCTCCCGGGCATTACGGTCTGGCAATTATTCTGGGCGGGGCCGAGGCAAGCCTCTGGGATTTGGCCGGATGCTATGCGAGCATGGCGCGTACCCTGAATCATTATCAAACCTTCAATTCCCGCTATTCCAAATACGATTATCATTCGCCCGAATATATTTACCACGAAAACAAAAAGAGAGAAGCGGGCACCGACAAGTCGTCCATTGTAAGCGCATCTTCCCTGTGGTTTACGTTTGAGGCCATGAACGAGGTGTCGCGCCCCGACGAAGATGCCGAGTGGCAGCAGTTCTCTTCAGGAAAGATCGCCTGGAAAACAGGCACCAGCTATGGCAGCCGCGATGCCTGGGCCATTGGGTGCAATCCCAAATATGTGGTGGCTGTCTGGACGGGTAATTCCGACGGGGAAGGCCGCCCCGGCATGACAGGCCTCACCTATGCGGCCCCCATTATGTTCGAGATATTCAAAACCTTAAAACCCAGCGGATGGTTTTATCCGCCCTACGATGATATGGTTCGCATGGGCGTTTGCCGCGAAAGCGGTTATAAGGCCACACAAATATGCGAAAACGTCGATACTGTCTGGGTGCCTAAAAGCGGGATAAAATCGCCCAACTGCCCCTATCACAAAATTGTGATGCTCGATCCCACCGGGAAATGGCGGGTGAACAGCGACTGCCAGCCGGTGTCGGAAATGATATTCCGGAAATGGTTTGTGTTGCCCCCCGTGATGGAGTATTTCTATAAAATGAAAAATCCTTTCTATACGGTGTTGCCTCCTTACAGGGAGGATTGCATGTTGCATGATAACAGTGCTTTTTCTATCGAAATGATCTATCCCAAAGACAACAGCCGCATTTACATTCCGGTCGACCTGAACGGCGATCGCGAAAAAGTTGTTTTTAAGGCCGCCCACCACATTGGAGGCATAAAGATCTACTGGTACCTTGATGGTATCTTTATCGGCATCACCTCCGACTTTCACCAGATGGGGCTTTCGCCTCCGGCAGGCATGCACAAACTTACATTGGTCGACCAAAAAGGTGAGAACCTTACAGTCAACTTTGAGATTATTGATAAAAAGAAAAAGTAGGAAATGCTTTTGCTTATTCTTTGTTTTTCGAATCGATCATTATGGTCACGGGGCCGTCGTTGATCAGGGAAACCTGCATATAGGCTCCGAACTCGCCGCTGACAAGGGTTGTTGCAATCTCTTTTTGCAGGGTTTTAAGAAAGGTTTCGTAAAGCGGGATCGCAGTTTCGGGCTTTGAAGCGCGTATGTAAGAAGGACGATTGCCTTTTTTGGTGCTGGCATGCAGCGTAAACTGGCTGACGACCATCACCTGCCCCGAAACATCACCCACCGAAAGGTTCATAACGCCCTGTTCATCGCCGAAGATGCGAAGTCGGGCAATTTTTCCGCAAAGCCATTCTATGTCTTCAGCCGAATCGGCATCTTCTATGCCCAGCAACACCACCAAGCCCTGGCCTATGCTGCGGGTTTCGCTGTGGTTGATAGTGACAGATGCTTCGGTCACTCTTTGAATTACTACCCTCATACTATTACTTTAAAAATTTACCACATAGGCACATAGAATCATAGGAGATTTTTAGTCTACATAGGCCACATAGAGGTTTAATATAACTTACCACATAGGCACATAGAAACATAGCTTTTACTTAGAATACATAGAGAACATAGTGATTAATAAATTTACCATATAGGCATAGAAAAACATAGATTTTAATTAGGGGACAAAGAGCACATAAATATTGTGATAATTTCAATTAGTAGAACGCAATAAATTAAACGTCATTCAACTCGCTATAAAATTCATTCACAAAGGTTTTTTGACCGTCTTTAAAAATATTTGAGCAGTTGAAATTAATCAATATGCCCTTTGGTTTTTCAAGAAGCCGTAAATAAGTGAGTAATTGAGCAGAAAATATCGGCAACATAACATCAACCGCTTTAATTTCTACGACAATCAGATCATTTACTAAAACATCCAAACGCAAATCACAATTGATGTCAATGCCCTTATAATGTAGGGGTACAAAAACCTGTGATTTAGCATTAAATTTTCGGGACAATAATTCCTGAATAAAGCATTTTTCATAAACCGATTCCAATAACCCCGGCCCCAGCTCCTTATGAACCTCAATAGCACAACCTATTATCTTGTAGGTTAGATCATCTACCTCTTTCTTCGTCATATCTATGTGTCCTTATGCTTTCTTTTTCCTCTATGATTCTATGTGCCTATGTGGTTAGTCCTTGTTTCTATGTTTCCTTATGCTTTCTTTTTCCCTATGTTTCTATGTGCCTATGTGGTTAATATGGAAAACTACTTATTATATTCATCAAAAAAGTCGTTCCCTTTGTCGTCGGTGATGATGAAGGCCGGCATGTTTTCGACCTTGATCTTGCGTATGGCTTCCATACCCAGGTATTCGAGGTCGACCAATTCGACCGATTTGATATTTTCTGCTGCCAGTACCGCTGCCGGACCTCCGATGGAACCCAAATAGAATCCTCCGTATTTTTTGCAGGAATCGATCACCTGACGGGTGCGGTTTCCTTTTGCCAGCATTATTAATGAAGCTCCCTGACTTTGCAACAATTCCACATATGAATCCATGCGCCCGGCCGTGGTCGGACCAAAGCTGCCCGAAGGCATGCCCGAAGGGGTTTTTGCCGGTCCGGCATAGTAAATGGGGTGTTCCATAAAGTATTCAGGCATGGGTATGCCTGCATCAAGCCGTTTTTTTAGTTCAGCATGGGCAATATCGCGGGCAACGATGAGAGTGCCCGTAAGGCTTAAGCGGGTTTTGACAGGATATTTGGTCAGTTCGGCCAAAACCTCTTTGATGGGGCGGTCGAGGTTTATTTCAACCGGCTTTTGCAGTTCGGGTGGGCTGGCCGGCATAAAACGGGCGGGATTTCTCTCGAGTTCTTCCAGGTAGATACCGTCGGCGTTGATGTGGGCCTTTATATTGCGGTCGGCGCTGCAGCTTACGCCCAGCCCCACCGGGCAGGAAGCGGCATGGCGCGGAAGGCGTATCACCCTGACATCATGAACAAAATACTTTCCGCCGAATTGAGCACCTACACCATATTCCTGGCATATCTTTTCAATTTTCTGCTCCCATTCCGTATCGCGGAAAGCACGCCCGGAAGCATTGCCTGTGGTGGGCAACTGATCGAGATAGCCTGCCGAGGCTTCTTTTACGGTCTTCAGGTTGGCTTCGGCCGAGGTGCCGCCAATCACCAGCGCCAGGTGATAAGGCGGGCAGGCCGAGGTGCCCAGCTCTTTTATTTTCTCTTTCACAAATTTCACCAGCGACTCTTCGTTCAGCAGCGACTTGGTTTGCTGATACAGAAAGGTTTTGTTGGCCGAGCCGCCTCCTTTGGTGATGAACAGAAAATCGTACGAAAGCCCTTCGGTGGCATAAATATCTATCTGGGCGGGCAGGTTCGAGCCGCTGTTCTTTTCGTCGAACATGCTGAAGGGAACCACCTGCGAATATCTGAGGTTTTTATCGCGGTAAGTAGCAAAAATGCCGCGCGAAAGATGTTCGGCATCGTTGCCTCCGGTCCACACCTGTTCGCCTTTTTTGCCTATCACAATGGCGGTTCCGGTATCCTGGCACCAGGGCAGGTCGCCTTTGGCCGAGATGACGGTGTTGTGGAGCATGATGTGTGCCACAAAGCGGTCGTTGTCGGTGGCTTCGGGGTCGTCGAGTATTTTGGCCAGTTTTTCGAGATGGGCGGTGCGCAGAAAGAACGACAGGTCCGACACTGCCTCTTGGGCCAGCAATTCCAGGCCCGCAGGGTCTATCTGCAATATGATGCGGCCACCGGCCAACACGGTTTTTACATAGTCTTTGGTCAGCAGGCGGTATTTCGTAAGGTCGCTGCCGAGCTGAAAGGGTTTTTCGTAAATAAATTCTGCCATGGTTAATTTTGCTAAAAGGTTTTTGCAGTGTAAACTTAGTAAGTTTTCCCCACATAGACACATAGGGACATAGAAAATTTGAATTTTAGATTATTCCTTTAAATCCACCACGAGAAATTGTCAGAAATAATTATTTCCTTCTTTTCCCAATGATGAGTTGTTTTCATAGGAATTGTTCTGTAGAGCAATTTATATTTTTCTGCAAGCTGCCTTATTTCGCAAGTATCATCATAGGTTAACATAAACTTTCCTTTGATTTGGGCAGTAAGTTTAAACAACTCTTCATCGTCAATGTCGAAATGGGTATAAAGGCGTTTCCCTGCTTGTGTATATGGTGGGTCAATGAAGAAATAAGTCTTTTCATCAAGCATGTTATGTTCAATTACTTTAAAGGCATCGCCCTTAATAAAATCTATTTTGTCTTTTATATAACCAATGGCAAGTATCCTGTCGCGTAAAGTTTTTGGATACCAACGAGAGGTTATCCCTTTCCCATTTTCCCCATGCTTTATCATTCCTGATCCTTTTGCAAGAATACCGCCATGAAAAACTCTGTTTTTTAAAATAGTGCAAAAGGCAATATCTTGCAACTGTTTATTGGGGTTGTCCAGGTCCGATTTAATGTTTGCGTGTGTCAGGTTGTAAGAATATATTTTATCTGCCAGCCATTTGTTTTCCCCGTTTAATATTACCTCCCAAACAGCAGCAATTTCTTCATCCATTTCGACCATTATAATTTGATCGGCTAATTTTTCAAATGCTGCTGTCAGGCTAACAATACCACCTCCAGCGAATGGCTCAATCAATAAATTTGCAGACTTGTTTTCTTGTTTTAACCAGCGTCTCACGGTCGGAATAAGCCATGTTTTTCCACCCGGATAACGAAAGGGACTGCGTTGCGGTACAGACGCAACATTGATAACAGCCTGCTCATTGCTTTTATCGCCCATGTCGAACATTGTCATTTGGCTTTTCATACAGCAACAGTATTTTCCAGATTATCAGTATCGGGGGTGCCCGCCTTTTTGGCATCAAGCTTTTTCTGTAACAGCTCCGTAAATTGAATAACCGGACCTGCTTCAAATTTTGCTATTTGTTCCAGAGCATTTTCAAATTTCGTGTAAACAATCCTGTCTAAGGTGAGGGATAAAACGTTTGTTTTTTTGTCGGGAATTAGATCGTAAAGAAAAAAAGCAAAATCCGATTCGGCTTTTTCAAATTCAGGTAATGTCGGGAGCGTATTATAAAATGAGGTTTGCAATGCAACAACTTGCTTCTTGCCCCATTGCTTCAAAATAGAACCTTTCGCAATAATTTGCGGAATAAGTCGTTTTCTGGATGAAGAAAGATAATCCGGTTTGGGATATTTAAAGGCCTTAGTCCAACTAAATTCCAAAAAAGGTTCTTCTAAATATGCAGTAAAAGGCCCGGTCAGATTCCCCGAAATATATACAGCCTGTACTTCCAGTGAACCAAAATCAATTACCCGTCCCTTGTCATCATTCGAAACCAAAACATAATCAATATTTCCAGCCGATTTTCCATGTTTATCTTTCAATTTTACTTCGCCCACATGTGTCCATGCCACCTTGCCATCAAAAATAAAACCGGCAGCATCGCTAATAATAGTCCAGTCTTCCCTGAATCTAACCGGGCAAATAATTACAGGTTTGTTACGATAAAATAAACTGCATACTCCTAAAGGAAATTCTATACTGTTTTTCGTGCAATTCGAAACAATATTATTGAATGGACAAAGTTTATTTTCCCTGTATCTAATGGCCCTTTCAGTCTCATTTTCAATTGGAAACCCGAATATTTCAGCCAAAGGTTGTTCGATTTTATTTGTATTGTTCATCATTCAAAAGTAATAAAATTTATTACTTCTTTTTAACCACATAAAGGATTTTTTGCACTGTGTAGAATAACGCTTCTATTCGTTTTTTTGTTAGCAGTACAGACAATTTATTAAACAAAAAGCCTGCAGGTTGAGGCAGGCCTTTTAATTTTTTTGAGACACGGGGAAAGGAATTCCCGGCAAGTAGGAATATTGTCAGAACTATGCAGGTTCTTTTGTTCTGATTCTCTTTGAATATTTTTTACGAATTTTTTGCAATCTTGCCTTTCTTAATTCAGGGTTTTTTTCGTATTCAGTATGCAATTTTGTACGTATCGACCTCATTAATTCTACTGCATCAAAATCTTTGTTTTCCATTGTGTTTCTGTTTATTTAATAATTTCTCTGGGACTTCTTATTTCTAAGGCTGAATATCCATTTTTTAAGTTCACGGCATTATATAATCTGATTCTGGTCACAGTGTAAACTTAGTAAGTTTTCACCACATAGACACATAGAAATGTAGAAAAATTCGTGAATGGTGATACAAGATTTTACCACAAAGGAATCACAAAGGATATCACGAAGTGTCACAAAGGATATTCCCTTAATCTAATGTCCTTAGTGAATACCTTAGTGTCCTTCGTGGTGAAAATTTTTCAAAAAAAACTCCCGAAGCTCAAACCCCGGGAGTTTCTCTAACTGAAACTCATCTGATGACTTGTAGTTCGCGTTTCGATTAGTCATCGGATGAGTGAGTCTAAGCCTAACTGATAATAATCGTAAACGGCCCCGTCCACGGTCCGTCCAGGTCGCGGTGGCGGGTGTTGATGAAATGAACATAGAATTGTAACACCTTACCCACATTTTCGGCGCCTAATTTCATAGTATTGGTGGCTTTGGTAAAAGTGTTTTTGGTAGTCCCGTCGTCGGGGTTGGCAATGGGGTGGCGCACTTTACTAGCCAATTCCCCTGAGGAGGAATCGGCCGCTACCAATGGTTCGTCAATACGCATAGCCATTTCAATCGCATCCGAACGTTCGGGCTTGTGTCCGCGTCCGACGCTTTCGTTCGGACTGAAGCTGAATTTCAAGACACCTCCACCTACATAAGTCAACTTATAATAACATCCTTCCTTAATAATTTCGGTTGGATGCGTATGCGAAGTAACCGGCTCAGCAATATTCAGCATCAGGCGGTACTGAGGGGTAATATTCGGACTGCCGCTCATACGAATCAATATCGGGTTGAACCAGGCAGAAAAATCGTCAATAAATTTTTTCACCACCGCCGCCGTATACTTGCCTTGTTTTTCGGGGTTAAGATGTTTTTCATATACCCCGGGATTGGCCGGATCGCCACTTCTCCAGTCTTTGGCCAGGGCCGCAAACTTTGTCATTTCGTCGGTAGTCATGCCGAGATTTTCGCCCATAGTGATCACTCCGGTGACGATTTGTTGTAAAAAGGCTATCACTCCGGTAAAATAGATATCGAATTTTTCTTTTTCTGAAGGAATTCTTGTAGTACTCATAATTAAAAAATTTAAAGATTAATATTAAAATTTGAATTTAGCCTGACTTAATTTGAATTGATTCCACTATAATTTACATTGAAGCTCATTAAATTCGAATTATCGTTTATAAAATTTACATTATAGCCCGTAAAATTTGAATTATCATTCGTAAAATTTAAATTATAGCTCATAAAATTTAAATTATCGTTGGTAAAATTTACATTGTAGCTCACAAAATTTAGATTGTAGCTCTTAAAATTTACATTGAAGGCGGCAAAATTTAGATTGAATCCGGTAAAATTTGAGAGGGAAAACGAAACATTACCTATAAACATTACTGATTTGAAAATATAAGATGCTGTTTTTGAATCAGAAACATTAAAATGTAAGCCTTGAGCCGGAAAGGTGAGGATGCCGCGATCAATATTCGACACAGAGAGAGAGACGCTTTTCGTGCTTTGATGTATTTGAATGATCTGACTCATAAAAACGGGCTGCCTGAAATTTACATGCCAAATTTCGGAAACTGTTTTCAAATAAATTTTGCAAAATTCCCAAAAGTGTCATTTCGCGTATAAGAAATTATATGCTATTGAGTTGCAGTATTAAAAAACATTCGTAAAAGCGTTAGTTAGCTTGTTTGATTCGAAACATATAGGTCCCAAAATCGACGATGTTTTTATATTTTTTCTTTTTTTTTAGAAATTTACCCTTACAATCCGGGGCCACAAAAGCCGACAGGGTTTCCGTCATACCAATTTCCAGTCCGTTGTGATGCCGGCAATAGTAAAGCACACAGCTCAGATTGATAATGTAGGAGCGGTGGCCGAAGAAAAACTGTTTTTCGCCCTTCAGAATTCTCATATCGCAGATTCCGCATTCATAAGTATTGTCTGTGCCGTTTTTCCAGAATACGACGATAAAATTTCGCGATGCTTTTATAAACAGGATTTCGAAGCGCTTATCCCATATTCTTTGTATAATGGCAGCCACTTCGGCAGCTTTCTTGTCGTCGCCGGAACCTGCACCCGGCTTGTTGTTTGTATTATTTTTCATAATTAATAAGATTTTAATTATAAAAATAATATGTTTTGTTTTTCTGGGCAAAGGGGAGGAGCCTGAGAGTGAGATGGGGAATCAGTTAGTCGGGTTGATTAAGGAAGAGGGGAGTCGGAAGACCGGGGTAAGGAAGTCAGAAGACTGGGGCAGGAAAAAAAGAGTTATTTGATTATATCCCGCCTGAATTGCGGCGGGGAGGGATTAGGATGAATTGAGGACACGGGTGGGGACCTGAAAGAATAGGAATGACTTAAGGCTTGGGGCCTGAGCTGAACGGGGAGCCGCTGCCGAATGAGGTTTAACAAATATAACTACAATGAGATTAGACTTGAAATAATGCTGCTCCTTGTGTTAATTCTTAAAAGATAAATGCCTTTACTATATCCACTAATATCTAATAATTCTAATTGGTAGCCAGTAGCTTTAATATTATTAGAATACAATAATTTACCCTCAATTGAATAAATACTGAACGAAATAGCTTGGTCATTAATTGAATCTTTTGAATCATTTTCAAGATAAACTTTGCCGTTTTCTTTAATAAAATTGATTTTGTCGGTGTGGTCGATATTTTTAAATTCGTTATTTCCAATTATTAAATTTACGACAGTCCCTTCGCAATCAAAAACACTATAATCAATACCATGATAACACGAAGGAAAAAAATCAAATTCAGTATGGCCATCAAAATATAGTAATTCCGAATGATCAACCGACATGTCAAGATCGCTATATTCACCATTTGTGGATTCTGCGCAATAACCATCCCCATCAAATTGAACCCGATTGATTTCATATCTGTTGTAACTTGGATTAAAATATGAAAACATTGTGTAATTATCTTCGTTTATATTATCGTAATTTCTTAACAGATTAAGTGGCAGTAATCTAAAATCAGGATATGCAATATAATACTTCATTGAATTGAATAAAGAGCCATCAGTTAAATCAATTAAGTTGTATGTAATATCATCTTGACTATTTGTACCCTGACAAAATGCAACACATAAAAATGGCCAATAATCAGTTTCGGTAATTACCGGATTTGATGGTTTATAGTAATAATAATTGCCCACTTCAATTTCATAAGTTTTTTGCCAATTAAAATATGAAAGGGATTGATCGAGATAAATAATAAATGCAGGGAGGCCAGAATAGGAATTACTATATTGGCATTCGCCTGTAATAATATAGCCACTATTCCAATCAGTAGTTGCTGATGTAATTTGTATATCTTGTGCATTCTGCGCATTAAATCCATTAGGTAAGTCATTATAAAAATAAATGTCCGTAAGATTATTTAAATTATTATCAATTATAAACGTAAAGACAGAATTATTAGGATAATTTGGATTTGCAGAATTATTATAAAAATAACCACAAACTGTAATGCCACTTCCGTTAAGTTCAGGCGTCATTTTTAAACCACTTGATTTATTATATTCATCTGTCTGAATTTGATTAGGTAAAAAATAAAGTTTGGTTGCAATAGGAACTCTTAAAGAGTTAATTTTGATAAATTTCATCATTTGATAACCATTATAATCTACAATCGTTGATATGATGTAGTTTTGCTCTTCTTCATTTGTTCTAATTATCTGAATTTTATTACTCCAAAATGAAGACATATCTCCATCGACAAATCCGTACCTTATTTTATTATAATTATTGAGTTGATCAAACAAAAGTGTTGTTTTAGATACTTTAACTGAAGCAATTTGCCAGTACGCTGGAATATATGTATCATTATAATTAAAAACTATTAAAAGTGAATCATCACCCATGTCAAGCATAACAGGCATATAAGCCTGCGGGCCGTCATAATATATTGAAGAAACCAAGGAGCCATCACTTTTAAGGATTTTACTAAGGGTTAAAAAGCTATTATTATTGCCATCTTGTGCTGTTCCTAAGTAGTAATAATAAATAGCATCACTAACAACATCGTCTGCCGTAAGATATGTTCCACCTCCGTTGACTTGATAATAATCATTATGCCAAAAAGTTTGGCAAACTAATGTCAATGGTATTATGACAAAGACCAGAATAAAAAATAATTTTTTCATAATTTACAAATTTAGGTTAGTAAATAAAAAATACGAAATAAAGATACTAAATTTTACTTGACCTTGTTTTATTTTTAATTAAGCAACCGTTTTTTTTTACTAATATTGTCAAGATAATATCACATCACTATTCAGCATTATAAACAATTAAACGTATGAAAAAATATTTTCAATTAATGTTAATTGTCGGGGTTTTTCTTACAATTCAAGCGAAGGGCAATATTATTGGTGGAGAATTAAAAGTAGATTATTTGGCGGGTAATGACTATAACGTTTCATTGATATTATACTCGGAGTGTAATTTTGGTGAATTGGCCGATTCGATGTTGTTGACCTTTTCTGCAACAGTGAATAATTTCAGCCAGATGTTTCCGAAAGTTTCATCAACAGAAATAAGCCCTGTTTGTGTAAATAGTTTGGCTTCTACCAACTGTAACGGAGGAACGCTTTATGGGTATGAAAAAGTTGTTTATACGAGGCAGGTTAGCTTGGTTCCGGCCGAATGGTTTATTGTATTTAGCAGTTGCTGCCGAATGCCGTGTGTTACATTAAGTAGTCCCGGTTCGACGAATTTTTACATTTATTTTAAATTTAATTCGCAAATTGCACCCGGCAATCACCTGCCCTATTTCAGTTCTGAACCTATGGGCATTATTAAAAAATCAACTTTTTTTCATTATAATCATGGGGTTATTGATCCTGACGGTGATTCAATTTCGATGAAATTTGTTAAAGTATTAGGAGGATATAATACTCCTGCCATATATACAGGTTCATACTATGCGAATAGGTTTTTACAATCGGGTGCACCGGAAGACTCGGTAACAGGAGATTTTTATATACAGAATAATTATTATGCACAGACAGGCGTATATGCTGTTGAAGTGACCGAGTGGAAAACAATTGGTGGAATATCAACCTTGGTTAGCAGACAGATTCGGGATATGGTAGTTAAGGTAGTTGATGAAACACTCCCCAACCTTCCGATTCTTGCAGGGATTAACCCAATGGCAACCGGGTTTGATTATAATGATATTTCGTTTCGTGATTCTGTTATGGCAGGAGATACAATTGAGTTCAATATTTACCCATTGCAACCATTACAAAATAATCTTAATTTGAGTTTTCCCAAGCAAATACCCGATGCAATATTAACAGTTTCACAAAATAACACTCAAAATGTACAAGGACATTTTTCATGGGTTCCAACATCAGGCAAAATTGGGAAAGGTCCTAAAATATTCACTGCGTTAATCAAGGACGATTATTGTGATTATTACAATTACCAGATATATTCCTATAGCCTTGATGTTAAAGGTTTGTTTTTAAGGTTGGCTCCTGATACAAATGCCAATCTTTTGCTGGGACAGTTGTACAGCCTGAAGGCGATTTGTAGCGAAGCCAATAAATTTGATTGGTATGTTGACGGTACGCGGGTTCAGTCTGATACAAATAAAACGTATGAATTCTTAAGTCAAGCCCTTGGTGCGGGAGATCATACGGTCGGCTGCAAGGCATATGATTCGGCAAATGCGAATAAACAAGGTTTTGAATTCGTAAATGTGCACGTACAAAACATTTGGAGCGTTGCAGAAGCTACAGGAGAAGATGTTGTTGCTTTTCCCAACCCGGCCATTGATTATATTTTCTTTGAAGCGGGAATTAAAGAAAATTTGGAAGTGCAAATTTACAACATAAACGGTCAGTTACAGTTGAAAGAGAAATTGACAGATAACCATAAAAAGGTTAGTTTGATAGATTTTGCTAGTGGATTATACTTCTATATATTATATGACGGTGAGAATTATTTTTTGAGAGGAACATTTATAAAGTTGTAAATCTGTTACAATTGTTCCCCTTTCGGCGGCAGGCTCCGCCTCCGTCGAATTATCAAATGAGGCTTTGCCTTAAAAAAACATAACATAAGAAAGGCTTGCCTGCCTGGCAGACCTTTCTTTTAATAGATTGTCTGAATCGCTCCCGACACTTTGCATCGATACATGTGGTGGAATTGATTAAAAGATTAATTTGATTAAAAATCAGGCTGGACCCTAAGGAATAAAAACGACCCAGGCTTGGAGATTAAGGCGAACTGGATTTTTAACCCCCTGCTCGCGCGGATTTAGCGAAGCGTAATCCGTGTGCTGCCTAAACTGTGTTATATTTCTTGGTGAATCTTGGTGTCTTGGAGTCTTGGTGGCATTTCTTCTCCTCCTTATTAGCATAGTATTGCCTTGTAATTTCAAAGTTTTTTTGTAAATTTGTAAAAACTAAAGTCATGCTAACAAAAGAAAAGATTCATCATACCATTGACACTTTGCCTGATAATCTTACTATTGATCAGGTTATAAGCGAAATGATACTTTTGGATAAAATAGAGCAAGGTCTGAAAGATGCTGATGACGGAAAAGTTTATACTACCGAAGAAATAAAAGGTAAGTAGAAAAAATGGTTAAAGTAGTATGGACTTCGCACGCGTGGATATAGCGCAGCGTCCAGCAAGGAATCCATATGTGATAATCCGCATGTTTTCTAATCTGTGTAAATTTTTGTATTAAAGGTAATCTGAAAATTTGCGACAAATTTCTCCTTCTAACTAATTTGGGCTGAAAGCCCGTATCATGGGGCGCAGAATAAGACACCGCCATAAATGGCGGAGCTAATGAGAATATTTCTCCGCGAAACTCCGTTTGGCCTCTGTGGCCTTTGTGGTTCCTCCTAATCCTCAACGTTTCATCCTCAAAAAAGTCCCCAGCGGTAGTTTTTTCCCCGACCTGTCCGCAAAGTAAAACTCCCCGTATTCGCGTAAAGCAGTCTTGCCAAAGAAACTATCAATAAGATTGTTGGCCACCAGGGCCGAGAAGCCCATAGAATACAGGTTCAGCACCACAAAACCCTTGCCGGGCGACAACAGGGCGGCGCAATGCTGCATCAGCTCGTTGATATCTTCTTCCAGCACCCATTTTTCGCCATCGGGGCCGCGGCCGTAAGCGGGTGGGTCGAGGATGATGCCGTTGTAGTGGTTGCCGCGTTTCACCTCCCGCCTCACATATTTCATAACATCTTCCACCACCCAGCGAATGTTGTCGAGCCCGCTGGCCTCCATGTTTTCGCGCGCCCAGCCCACCACGGCTTTCACCGAATCCACATGCACCACATCGGCACCCGCCGCTTTGGCTGCCAGCGATGCCCCGCCGGTATAAGCAAACAGGTTCAGTACTTTGGGCAGAGGCGAGGGTATGCTGATCAGGGTGTCGTAAATAAAGTTCCAGTTGTCCGACTGCTCGGGAAAAAGCCCCACATGCTTGAACGAGGTAAGCCCCAGGCGGAAACGCAGCTTCATGTCGCCATACCCATAATTCACAAACCATTGCTCGGGCATTTTTTTCAGGATCACCCAGCGGCCTTTGTCGCTGTTCCTTTCTTTATCTGTGGCTTTGATGAAGCGGGCGTGGGCCGTCCGCTCCCATTCGGTTTCGGTCAGGGCTTTGTTCCAGCAGGCCTGGGGTTCGGGGCGGGCCAGAATATAGTCGCCGAAGCGTTCCAGCTTTTCATAGGCGCCGCTGTCAATCAGTTCGTAGTCGTCCCATCCTGGGGGATGTATCAGTCTGAATTCCTCCATGGGGCTATTTGGTGGGATCGTACATATTGCCCGCAAACAATATGCTGCCGTAGGTATTTTCTTTAATGATAAACATAAAGGGGTGGTCGGCCTTGAATTCCACCACGTTCACGGGGGCCGATTTCACGCGTATCACCACGGCGGTGGCTGCAGCGGCCTCGGTGCCTGCCTCGTTCACGGTTATGAAGGCTTTATGTATCACCTTGCTTATCTTCAGATCTTTTTTGCCTGTCATGCCCGAAAAGTCGGCAGCATCGGTAAAAGCCTCGGGCATGCCCATTTCTTTGAGCATCTTGCCCAGCTCGAACTCAGAAGTAGCCTTGAATTTGGGTAATATCACCCTCACCTTTTTCACGGCCAGGCCGGCATTGATCTTTACATACACGGCATTTTCTATATTCTTTTGCAGTGCGGCAAAGCTGTTATTATCTTTGGGAAGCACGATCAGCATCGAAAGGCCGCCTTTGGCATAGGGCAGCTCAATGGCCGCAAAGTCGTCTTCGGCATAATATTTATAATTGTTCTCGGCGGTCATGAAGTCGGCCGTAACCGAAGTGGTTTCGGTGGTTTTGAAATCCATTTTCCGGGTGGCTTTCTCGTCGAAAGGCATTTCCCAGGGAGCCTTGAAGTAAATGGCGTTCACCAGCACCAGGCGGGTAAGGTCGTCTATCAGCCCGGGCTGTATTAGGTCGGTGATCTTGTTGTTGGTTTTGCTTTCCACCCATTTATTGATCTCCACACGGCATTTTTCGGCTTCTTTCACAAAATTCACGTTTTTGATCTCGCCCGAAAAGTGATTTCTCACGATCTCCACAAACTCTTTTTTAAATTTGAAATCCATCTGTCCCCAAAACGAATTGGCCGAATAAATGCTGACAACATCGTTGTTGAGGTTGCCCACCAGTGCCAGGTAGGCTTTATAGTTGGCTGCAAACGTGGCATCGTTGGCGGCAAAGTGCATCACTCCGGCAATTTGTTTTTCGGTGTTTCCTTTGGAGCCGCTATAGGTCATGCCCATGGCTGCCGATATGCTGAAAGGCGAAAAGAACATATTTTCGGGTTGTTGACCTATGTTCTTATACAGATCGAACGCAAAGCGATTGTTGTTGGTCAGCATGGCAGGATCGGGGGTTAAGACAGGGTTGTCGGTGACGGTAATTGATTTTTCGGGAGCTTTGGTCTTACAGGCCATGGCAGAAACGATGCAAAGGCCGGCCAAAATGATCTTAAGGGTTTTCATGATGAAGTAGTGTTTAATGCTTGTGCAAAATTAGGTTTGATTTTAGTATTATCAAATATTAATCCGTTTTGCTGAAATGATCTTTCAGCAGTTTGGTTTTCTGCTTGCCGACCACGGCCTGCAGCTCGGCCTCGCTTGCTTTTTTGATATTGATCACCGATTTGAACTTCCATAAAAGTTTCTGAGCGGTGTTGTATCCAATGCCCTCGATATCGGTCAGGGTCGTCTTAATGGTTTCTTTCTGGCGTTTTTGGCGGTGATGCGTAATGCCGAAGCGATGCGCCTCGTCGCGCAGTTGCTGTATCAGTTTCAGTGTCTCTGATTTCTTGTCGATATACAGAGGAATGGGGTCTTCGGGGAAATAGATCTCCTCCAGTCTTTTGGCAATGCCTATCATGGGTATCTTGTCCTGAAGCCCGAGTTTTTTCAGGCTGCTCATGGCAGAACTCAGCTGTCCCTTGCCCCCGTCTATCACGATAAGTTTCGGAAGCTCCTTTTCTTCGTCCAGTATCCTTTTATAGCGCCTGTAGACCACTTCTTCCATGGAGGCAAAATCGTTGGGACCCTCGACAGTCTTGATGTTGAAATGACGATATTCCGACTTCTCGGGACGCGCATTCCGAAACACCACCATAGCCGCCACGGCAAAGCTGCCCTGAATGTTTGAATTGTCGAAACATTCAATATGGTCGGGCAGCTCCTTCAGATTTAGGTCTTTCATGGCCTGCTCCATGATGCGGTTCACATGATGGTCGGGATCGACCAGCTCTTTTTGCTTTTCCTTGTCCAGGCGATAGTATTTGGCATTGCTCACCGAAAGATCAAGCAGTTTTTTCTTATCCCCTTTTTGAGGAATGGTGACCTTTGTATCCGGGAATTTTATTTCCAGCGCAATGGGCACAATGATCTCATTTGAATTGCTTTTCAGGCGTTCCCTGAGGTCGGCAATGGCAAAGGTGAGCATCTGTGCAGGCGTTTCGTCCAGGCGTTTGCGCAGCTCGACCGTATGTGCCTGCACTATAGAACCGCTGATCACCTTTAAAAAGTTCACATAGGCGGTGTCGTCGTCGGTGATGATGCTGAACACATCCACATTGCTGATGGACGCATTGACCACCGTTGATTTGCTTTGATATTTCTGCAGCAGTTCTATCTTTTCCTTCAGAAAATGGGCCTTTTCAAATTCTAAATTGGCGGCGTATTCCGCCATGTTCTTTTTCAGTTGCTGCTGAACGGAGTTGATATTGCCCTTGATGATCTCTTTGATATTAGCGATAGTGTTGTTATACTCTTCTTCGGATTGCAGTTCCTCACAGGGGCCTTTGCAGTTTCCGATATGATACTTCAAACAGACCTTGTATTTCCTTTTTTGAATGTTTTCGGCGGTTAAATTGTAGCTGCAGGTTCTGATCTGAAAAAGCTGATAGACCAGATCGAGCAGGGTGTGCATCATTCTGCTGGAAGCATAGGGCCCGAAATATTCGGAACCGTCTTTGATGAGATTGCGGGTAGGGAAAACACGCGGAAAGCGTTCGTTCTTTATGCATATCCAGGGATAGGTCTTATCGTCCTTTAATAATACATTATATCGGGGTTGGTATTTCTTGATGAGGTTGTTTTCGAGCAACAGTGCCTCATACTCGTTCCCGACCACGATGTATTTTATATCGTGTATCTTTTTCACCAGAACATCCACCTTGCCAATGTTCTGAGCTTCGGGCTTAAAATAGCTCCTGACCCTTTTCCTGAGGCTTTTGGCCTTACCTACATAAATAATAACCCCATTGTTATTATAGAATTGGTAAACGCCGGGCTTGTCGGGAAGGGCCTTAAGTGCGTTGGTGATATTTTCGGTAAGGACTCTCAATTAATCTTTCTTTTCTGCTTTTCTCACCACCAGGCCTACATCCATAATGTCCGACAATTCCATGACGGGCATGACATTCTGCACTTCAAATTTGTAAACACCCGCATCCGGAAAAGTGATGTCGGTGAAAACCGGGTAAGTAATATCCCAAAGATCACCAGCACCATCGCCTTTGAACGAACCGTCTGTATTGCGGATAAAAATGTTATAATCGCGGGTTCTCATTTCGCCGCTGGGGAAGGTAATGGTAACATTTACCTTGATATTTGCGAAAGGATAATAAGTGGTATGCCTGAGGGCAAGGGTTATATCGTAATTGGTACTGACATCTTTTATATCCACATCGAAACGTATCAGGTGGTCGCGTTTCCATTTATAATTTTCAAGGGTGGTATATTTTTCAAAGACTTTGTTTTTTGAACATGAAGTTAACATAGCTGAAAACACAGCCAGCAGTAAAATAGTTTTTTTCATGGGTTTTGATTTTAAAAGTAAATTTACACTGTTTTTTTAATTCATCCATTAGTTTTTATTTTCGTTATGAAAAAACAAAAATTTTATGTGGTCTGGACCGGACGAAACACAGGGATATTTAACACATGGGAGGAGTGCCTGAAACAGGTCGATAAATTTGATGAGGCACGTTACAAATCTTTCAAAACCCTTGAAGAAGCCGAAAAGGCTTTTGCAGGAAATAAATACCATTATATAGGAAAGAGTAAAAAACCGGCGGTCACAGTAAAAAATGCCGGGCAGCCCATAATACCCAGCATTAGCGTGGATGCTGCTTGGAATACCATAACCAAGGTAATGGAATACCAGGGGGTTTATACACACAATGGTGAATTGATCTTCAGGAATGGGCCCTTTGCCGATGCTACCAACAATATAGGTGAGTTTTTAGCCATAGTGCACGCTCTGGCGCTATTAAAACAAAAGAATAACCCACTGCCGGTATATACCGATAGTATCACAGCCATGAAATGGGTGAGAATTAAACGAGCCAATACAAAACTGCAACCTACGGAATACAATTCCGAACTTTTTGAAATTATTGAACGTGCAGAGAATTGGTTAAAAAACAATCAATACTCCAATCCAATATTGAAATGGGAAACACAATTCTGGGGAGAAATACCTGCTGATTTCGGACGAAAATAGCAAAAAGCTATTATTTCAACAAGGTTTCTACTGCATCAGTAATCATTGTTAACGCAGCCTCATTTATCGAATAATAGGAGTTTTTTCCGCTGCGGCGCGATTCAACCACTCTTTTATTCTTTAAAATGGTTAAATGATGAGAAGCAACCGCCTGCTCGATATTCATTTTTTGAAAGATCTGGGTAACCGTCATCTGCTTATTCACAGAAAGCATTTCCAGTATTTCAATGCGCATGGGATGCGCAATACCTCTTAACCTGCTGAAAGCATATTCCAGCGTATCGTTATTGAAATTTTTACTTATTGACATAAGAATGGGTTTAATTTTCGAGGCTAATGTACAACAAGATTGCTATAAATGCAAGATATTTTTTATAATTAACAAATAATTATCTTAGAACGAAAGTAACGAAAATACGTCTATGTCGTTTCCTATTTGTGATTTGCCGTTAAGAAATGTAAGTTCGCAGATGAAGTTGACATATATCTTCTTAACGGGAAAAAGGCGGATAAGTTCGAGGGCTGCTTTGGCCGAACCTCCGGTTGCCAGCAAATCGTCGTGTAACAGAATCACATCGTCCTTGTCGAGAGCATCCTGATGTACGTTCAGAATGTTTTCGCCATATTCCAGAGAATAAGATTTTGAAAAAACAGGGGCAGGCAGTTTACCGGGTTTTCTGATGGGCACGAAACCCGCATTAAGCCGGGCAGCCAATACAGCCCCCAAAATAAATCCCCGCGATTCTATACCTACCACTTTGGTTATTTGTTTGTCTTTATAATATTCGTAAGTGTGTTCGCAGATATAATTGAATATGGCCGGATCTTTCAGGGCGGTAGTAATATCTTTGAATAATATGCCCGGCTTGGGGAAATCGGGGACATTGCGAATGGATGTAATCACATCGTTCAGGGTAACTGTTTTCATAAATGGTATTATTTTTTGTTGGCTAATTGTCCGCAGGCGGCCTGAATGTCAGCGCCCTTACTTTTGCGTAAATTTACGATAATATTTTTTGATTCCAGAAAATCTGCAAAAGATTTGCTCTTTTGCAAGCTGCTTTTCCGAAATGTAGGGTTTGAGGTAGCATTGTAGGGTATGAGGTTGATCTTTACAGGAAACGAGCGGCAGAACTTTGCCAGCGCATCGGCATCTTCGTTGTTGTCGTTTATTCCTTCAAACAAAATGTACTCAATGGTGATACGGTTGTTGGTTTTTTTGTGATAATATTTCAGCGCATCGGTTAATTCCGTCAACGGATATTTGTTGGCCACAGGCATCATTTGTTTTCTTTTGGAATCGATGGCTGAGTGCAGAGAAAGGGCCAGTTGATAAGGCGAATTCTCATCGCCCATTCTTTTGATGCCTGGCACGACGCCCGCTGTGGAAATGGTGATACGCTGAGGCGAAAAGTTCAGCAGGTTTTTATCCGATATCTTGTCGAGAGCTTTAATCGTATTTTCGTAATTCATCATGGGCTCGCCCATACCCATCACTACAATGTTGCTCAGCGGATGTCCGTACTTTTCCATAGAGAAATTCATCAGCATGACGATCTGATCGTGTATTTCCATGAAATCGAGATCACGTTTAAAACCAAGCGTGCCTGTGGCACAAAATTTACACCCCAATGCACAGCCCACCTGGGTAGATATGCAAGCGGTGATCCTCGACAGGGAAGGTATCAGAACACCTTCGATCATGCTGCCGTCAGCCAATGAAAAGGCATACTTTCGGGTGCCGTCGGTCGAAACATATTCTTCGTGGCTTTTGATGGCGCTGCAAACAAAATGTTCCGAAAGGATCTTTCGAAAACCTAACGGAATGTCGGTCATCTCATCGAAACTGGTTACCTTCTTTTTCCATACCCAATCATATATCTGGCGCGCACGGAAAGCTTTCTCGTTTTCAAAGGCTGCCCAGGTGATGAGTTGCTCCGGTGAGAGTGTCTTAATATGTTTTTGTATGTTCTGCAAATCAGGAGTGGTTGAAGTTTTTTACAAAATTGTCGATCAGTGAATAGTAATATTCTTTTTTGTCCTGCGAAATAAAGGAAGCTTCGAAAGAATTTTTGGCCAAAACCACAATATCATCGTGCGAAAGATCCAGCGCCTGTTGCACAGCAAAAAGATTCTCGTTTATATAACCTCCGAAATAGGCGGGATCGTCAGAGTTCACCGTTACGAAAACGTTCCTGTCTAAAAGTTTTTTCAGGGGGTGATCTTTCAGGTCTTTCACTACTTTAAGTTTCAGATTCGAAAGGGGGCACAGGGTGAGCGGAATACGTTTTTCAGCCACCTCGTTCAGCAGGCGTTCATCATCTTTGGTCTGGTTGCCATGGTCGATGCGATGTATCTCAAGATGATCTAAGGCATCGCGTATATAGTCTACGGGGCCTTCTTCGCCGGCATGAGCCACCCGTCTGAACCCCATGCTTTTGGCTTTGGCAAAAACATTTTTGAACTTCATGGGAGGATTGCCCAGTTCGGACGAATCCAACCCAATGCCTACTATCTTATCGCGGAAAGGAAGGGATTGTTCAAGCGTTTCGAAAGCAGAGGCTTCTCTCAGGTGGCGCAGGAAACACATGATGAGTTCGGAATGTATGTGGTATTGTCTCTCGGCATCCTGTGTGGCCCGGTAAATACCGTTGAAAAAAACCTCAAAAGGTACTTTATTCTCAAGATGTGTCTGCGGATCGAAGAATATTTCTGCATGAGCCACTTGCTGGCTGGCTGCTTTCCGCAGATAGGCCATAGTGAGATCGTAAAAATCTTCTTCTTTTTGCAGCACTCGTGAGCCTATATAATAAATGTCGAGAAACTCCTGTAAGTTCTTAAAGTGATACGCCCTTCTGAGCGCATCCACATCTTGATAAGCCAGCTTAATGTGGTTACGTGCTGCAATGGCAAACATAAGTTCGGGCTCGAAGGTGCCTTCGATGTGCAGGTGGAGTTCTGCTTTTGGTATTTGGGCAATAAATTCTGCAATACGGTTCATAAATGAAACTCTGCTCTTGAATAATGAATTGGCAAAGATACCTCTATTCGACGACAAAAATGCAATTGTTCCAATTGCCGAAAATAATTAGCAACGCCATTTATGGCGTTGGTTCATTCGGATACAAACCGGCTTTAGCCAAAATTTAAGGCGCCGCGTTATTATACAAATTTATTTTATTATTGGGGCTAAAGCCCGGAAATACAGGAAATATTATACACGACATAAATGTCGTGCCTAATTATTGAATAACATCATGAATTGCCTGCAGATCAGGCCCCACACTCACCAGTCATCCTTTTTAATAACCTTGGGAACCATGCCTTCTTTCAGGCTTTCAATCTTACTGTTGACGATAGAATCAATTTGTGCCAGGTAATCTTCGCAGGCAGGAGTGTATTGAGGGTCTTTTTTATCGAGCCAGCGTTCCAGGGGATACTTGGAAACGGCTGCTATAGTAAAATCTGTAAAGGTATAACGGTATTTTCCGGGCTTGAATTCGAGCTTTAGAGTGTAATTAATAATATATGCATCGGTTTTAATACATTTTTTATCGGTATTAAAGATCTTAAAGCGATGCCTTAATTCCAGCTTGCCGTTTTCCGCATCGCGGACCCGGGTAACTTCGGTGGGGTTCTCATAGTTGGCGTTAACCCAGGCAATGGCCGTATTGTATAGCTTCTGAACGTCGCCTTCCTGATTAACCACTTCCTTATAGGTAATCAATTTGGTGTCTTCATCAACGGGAACTATGGGCAGTTGAGCAAAACCCGGTTTGATAAGAATGAACAGTGAAAGGATGGAAGTGATAACAAAGCTGATCTTTTTCATACGGTTGGTTTTATAAAACAAAGATAGACCTATTTTTTTAGTCGCTGCCGTGATGATAACAAAAATTAAACCAAAAAAAAGTAGTGATACTAATGCGATACTGCTTTATTGTGTATCTTTGCACCCGAATTCAGATTTTGTGTACTTTTATACTTCGAAACCATTATGGATACTTTAAAGATCGAAAAAAGATATAACGGGCTGGCCGAAGAGGCCTGTTGCCTGTCGTGCGGCAATGCAGTGAATCTTTACGAGCCGGCCGAAGGCAATGTCTGTATCGACCTGGGCAGCGGAAAAGGATTAGACGTGTTGAAAATGGCCGAGCAGGTAGGTCCTACAGGCAAAGTGTACGGCGTGGATGTGTCGGAAGAGATGCTGGAGAAGGCCCGCAAGACTGCTGCTAAGTTAGGCGTCAGCCATGTGGAGTTCATCAGGTCGGATTTGGAGCGCATAGCTTTGCCTGATAAGATAGCCGACCTGTTGATATCGAACTGCACCCTGAACCATGTGACTGACAAGAAGGCCGTTTGGAACGAGATATTCCGTTTGCTGAAAAAAGGTGGACGCTTTGTGATTAGTGATATCTACGCCTCCGAACCAGTACCCGAGCAGTACCGCAACGACCCCGATGCCGTAGCCGAATGTTGGGCAGGCTCGGTAACCCGCGACGAATATATTAAAACAGTGACCGAAGCAGGATTCCCCGACTTTGAGATCAAAGAAGAAAGCCAGCCTTACCGGAAAGGGGAGATATTTGTATCGAGCTTCACCATCACTGCCGTAAAAAATAAATGTTGTAACCATTAATTATACCGAATCATGAAAACACTCATCAAAAAGAAAACCGAAAAAACCGCCCCCAAACAACAAAAAGTAGCACAGTGCTGCGCCAAGAATTCCAAAACGGTTGCCGGATGCCACGATTAATAGCAAACAGCCTTTTGTCAATATCTTACCACTGAAGAGCAACAAGCTTTTCTTGATGACTATCCAGCAAACAGGGAAACATCAAATCTCAAAAAACAAAAAGCAAATAAATCACAAAAAACAATGAATAAGAAAGTCTCAAAACAGTTTGAAGTTTTTGAAATTTGGACATTGTAGTTTATTTGTTATTTGATGTTTGTGTATTGTAATTTAAAAAAGGTTGACAATAAAAACATCGATCCAGAACAAAAGGCGCTAAAAAATGTACTTCTCTAAACACAATATCCTTTCGCAGATACGCCATTCAGACGAAAGCTTTATCATAAACCCGCTGAGTGGCAATGCCGATATTCTTACAAAAGAAGAAGTTGAAAAACTATCGTCAGGGAAGTTCGGGGATGTAACCGAATTCGTCCAAAAAGGCTACCTGGCCGAAGAAGCGCAGGAAAAAGCCCTCTATCGCAAAAAGTATATTGAGTTTCTGGCCGAACGCGAAACCGACGAAATGCAGTTGTTTTTCGTGATGAACTATTCGTGCAATTTTGCCTGTTCGTATTGTTACCAAAACGAGTACACTCCTGCCAAAGGCATGGCTACCACTGAGGTGATTGACGCTTTTTTCGCTTATCTTGTAAAAGAACATTCCGGCCGCAATAAATATATCACCCTTTTCGGGGGCGAACCCCTGATGTCTGGTGAGGCGCAGAAACAAATGGTGGGTTATTTTGTCGACCAATGTAAAGCAAACCATATTCCGCTGGCTTTGGTCACTAATGGGTTTGAACTGGAGGACTACCTTGACATTCTCGGCCGGGCCGATATCAAAGAAATTCAGGTTACCCTCGACGGGCCCGCGGAGGTTCATGATGCCAGGCGCATGCTGCATGGAGGCAAGCCTACTTTCGATAAGATAATACGAGGCATAGACGCCGCGCTCGCAATGAACCTGCCGGTGAACCTTCGCATGATCGTTGACAAGGATAATATCGATAGCCTGCCGGCTATGGCCAACATAGCCATCGAAAAAGGCTGGACCCGGCATCCCCTCTTCAAGACCCAGCTGGGACGTAACTATGAGCTGCACTCCTGTCAGGACAATCAAAAGGCTTTGTTTACGCGCCTGGAGATGTATGAAGATATTTACCGTCTGCTGCAGCAGCATCCGCAAATCATAGAATTTCACAAACCCGCGTTCTCTATCTCCAAATTTCTGTTCGAGAACGGCGAACTGCCGGGGCCCCTGTTTGATGCCTGCCCGGCCTGTAAAACCGAATGGGCCTTCGACTATACGGGACAGATCTATTCGTGCACGGCCACCGTGGGCAAGAAAGGGGAGGAACTTGGCACATTTTATCCTTTGGTGGCACTGAACAAAGAACGTATTGAGGCATGGCAGGAACGCGATGTGCTGAACATAGCCGAGTGCCGAAACTGCAATCTTCAACTGGCTTGTGGCGGAGGTTGCGGATCGGTGGCAAAGAATAAGGCAGGCCACTGCAGCAGCCCCGACTGCCGCCCTGTGAAGGAGTTGTTGGAATTGGGATTTTCGTATTATTTTTTAAAAAATGTCCAAAATATAGCAACCATACCGGAGTCATTGGATGATTAAATTTATAATATACATAACAATCGAGAAATATAAAACCACTAAGGCACTCAGTTCACCTAGGTTCACAAAGAAGAAATATTGTTATCAGCTTAGTGTTTCTTAGTGTTCTTAGTGCCTGAGTGGTTAAAAAAATCAAGGCCATTATTCACGCTGAAAAATGAGGAAACAATTTTTATTATAAACACCCTTTTTATTATGAAAGAAATTAAAGCAGATGAATTCCAAACCGAAGTATTGAACTCCGGCAATGTCGTGTTGGATTTTTATTCCACTGAATGTCCTCCTTGCGAGGCGCTGGCTCCCAAACTCGAATCGCTTGGCGCGTTGTATGGCGGCCATATTAAGTTCGTAAAGATTTACCGTCAGGAAAGCCGCGCTCTGGCTGAAACGCTTGGTGTGAAGAGTTCCCCCACGCTGCTGTTCTTTCAAAACGGCAAACAATTGCCCGATATGCTTACGGGAGCCATTAAGAAATCCGACATCATAAAAGTGCTCGACAAGATGCTGCCTTTTTCCGATGCCGCAGAGATCAGAACCCATCACAAACCTTCAGTTACAAATTACGATGTCATCATTCTGGGCGGGGGCCCTGCCGGGCTTACCGCAGGCCTGTATCTCTGCCAGGCAAAGATCAACACGGTGCTGGTGGATATTGCTCTGCCGGGCGGACAGGTGTCGACCACCCACCAGGTGTCGAACTATCCGGGGTTTATTGAGCCTCAGCCGGGCTTTATGCTGTCGCACGTGATGAGCGAACAAACCAAGATGTGCGGCACGCAATATAAAGTGGCCGTAGATGTGGCCAAAGTCGACCTGGTGAACAAAACAGTGGTGATCGACGAGTTTGAAACGCTTCAGGCCAAAAAGATCATCATAGCCACAGGCGCTTCGCCCCGCCTGATAGGCATACCAGGGGAAAGGGAACTGAAGGGCCGCGGCATTTCGTATTGCGCCACGTGCGACGCCAAATATTTCAACGATAAAGAAGTGGTGATCATTGGCGGAGGCAACACCGCCGTGGAAGAATCGGAGTTTATTTCGAAATTCGCTTCTAAAATTACCTTCATCCATCAGTTCGATCATCTGCAGGCCAACAAGGCTGCCCAGGAAAGGGCCATGGCCGACCCCAAGATCAGCATACTGTTCAGTTCAGAACCCCGCAGCTTTACGCTGAAAGACGATAAAATGCATACCGAATACGAAAATCTGCTTACGCACGAGAGGCATACGCTGGTGAGCGACGGGGTGTTCATTTTTATTGGCATGAACCCTAACACCCAGCTTTTTCCGCAAGGACTGACCACCGACAACTGGGGCTATATCATGACCGACGAGGATATGAAGACCAATATTGACGGGGTTTTAGCCGTGGGCGATGTCCGCAGCAAGAAATACCGCCAGATAACCACCGCCGTGGCCGACGGAACCATTGCTGCCATTGTGGCGGCTAAGGAACTCTAGTATCTTATTAATTCTGTAACCTTATATAGTCGATCCTTATTAACTCACTTTTTCCAGTTTTTGGTATCGGAAATTTGGATA
>CAYXXU010000058.1:0-31624 GCA_964469155.1 uncultured Bacteroidales bacterium | reverse complement strand
CACGGTTGCGAGGACGGCGTCCTAACCATCTGGATTTTCCTGCTTTTCCAGCTCTCTCCAAATTATGATCAGGGTTAGAAACCATACCAACAGTAGCTTTACATGTTTGCAAGATCAAACGGGTTTCGCTCGATGGTAATTTAACAACGGCATATTTACCATCTCTTGACATTAACTGGGCAAATGTACCAGCACCTCTAGCCATCTTACCACCTTCACCAGGACGCAGTTCAATATTGTGAATAACAGTTCCGAAAGGAATTTCACTTAAATATAATGAGTTTCCTACTTCCGGAGCGACTCCTTTACCAGAAGCTATCTTCTGTCCAACTTTCAAACCCTGAGCTGCAATTATATACCTTTTTTCACCATCTGCGTATGAAAGTAAGGCTATGCGAGCGCTTCTGTTAGGATCATACTCGATAGATATAACTGTTGCAGGAATATTTTCCTTATCACGTTTAAAATCAATAATTCTATATTGTTTTTTATGACCACCGCCAATATAGCGCATGGTCATTTTGCCCGTATTGTTCCTGCCTCCGGTTCTTTTAATACTGGCTAATAAACTCTTTTCAGGTTTAGCAGTAGTTATTTCGTCAAAAGTTCCAATTACTTTGAAACGCTGACCCGGTGTCGTCGGTTTTAGTTTCTTTAATGCCATTTTTATTAAATATTGCTATAAAAATCTATTGTTTCACCTTTTGCTAACGTTACTATAGCTTTTTTTGTTGATGCTTTACGGCCAGCAATATAACCAGCCTTGGTATACCTTGATTTGGTTTTTCCCTGTAAATTCAATGTATTTACAGCTTCGACCTTCACTTCGTAAAATTCCTCAACAGCTTTTTTTATCTCTAGCTTATTGGCCTTTTTGGCAACGACAAAAGCATAACGATTGAGTTTATCACCTAACTCAGTCATTTTTTCTGTGATTACCGGCTTTATAATAACACTCATTGTTCTACCTTTTTAATTATTTTTAAACATTTCGTTAATTTTCTGAATAGAACTTTCCATTAAGATAATGTTGGTTGCATGCAGAATTTCGTATGTGTTTATAGATGCTGCAGTTAAAACTTTTGCCTTTTGAATATTTCTGGAAGACAAATAAACATTTGTATCAACCTCAGGAAGAATAAATAATGCGTTCTTTCCACCGAGGTTCAAAGTTGAAAGTAATTCTTTAAATCTTTTAGTTTTTACTTCTTCGAATGTAAAATCTTCAAGTATCAATATCTGGTTGTCTTTGGCTTTATATGATAAAGCAGACTTTCTGGCTAAGTGCTTAACCTTCTTATTTAATTTGAAATTGTAAACTCTAGGATGAGGACCAAATGCCCGGGCACCGCCAGAAAAAAGTGGCGATTTAATGCTTCCTGAACGAGCACCACCGGTTCCCTTCTGCCGTTTCAATTTCCGTGTACTTCCAGAAATTTGAGATTTTTCTTTTGAACTATGGGTTCCCTGACGTTTATTGGCTAAAAACTGTTTAACGTCAAGATATATAGCATGATCATTAGGTTCAATACCAAATATGGCATCATCTAATGCTACCTTTTTGGCAGATTTTTTTCCGTCAATTTTATAAACTTCTAACTCCATCTCTCAATTTTTAAATATGAACCATTACAACCCGGAACAGATCCTTTTGCGATAATCAGATTTTGTTCTGGTATGAGTTTTAAAATCTGAATATTGATTGCTTTTACGCGATCATTACCCATTCTTCCAGCCATACGTAAACCCTTGAAAACACGTGAAGGATAAGATGAGGCACCAACAGAACCAGGGGCTCTCAAACGGTCATGTTGTCCGTGAGTTTTTTCACCAACACCACCAAATCCATGACGTTTAACAACACCTTGAAATCCCTTACCTTTAGATGTACCAACAACATCTACAAATTCGCCTTCAATAAATACATCAATGGTAAGAACTTCACCAAATTGTTTTCTGTGACCTTCTTCAAACCTGGTAAACTCAGTAACCACCTTTTTTGGTGTAGTACCTGCTTTAGCAAAATGACCTTTCATTGGTTTATTTGTCCGGCTTTCTTTCTTTTCTTCAAAAGACAGCTGAATGGCATCATAACCGTTTTTTTCTTTTGTTAGAACCTGCGTTACAACGCATGGACCGGCTTCAATGATAGTGCATGGGATATTTTTTCCCGACTCATCAAAAATACTGGTCATTCCAATCTTTTTTCCTATTAACCCTGACATCGTTATTCTTTTTAACTTTTGTAAAAATTAACTATACTTTTATCTCTACTTCAACACCATTTGGCAGCTCTAACTTCATTAAAGCATCAATTGTTTTTGAAGTAGTACTGTAAATATCCAGCAACCTTTTGTAAGTCGAAAGTTCAAATTGTTCTCTCGATTTTTTGTTAACAAAGGTTGACCTTAATACAGTATAAATCTTTTTGTTTGAGGGCAACGGAATTGGTCCGCTAACCACAGCACCTGTTGACTTTACAGTTCTTACGATTTTTTCTGCCGACTTATCAACCAAATTGTGATCGTACGATTTCAACTTTATTCTAATCCTCTGATTCACTTTTTTATAATTTATTTGTTATGATACAATAGGTAAATACCCTTTAATTTTATATATTACTTCATCAGCTAATTCTTTAGGGGTTTCTTCATAATGAGAAAACTCTAAACTGGAGGTTGCCCTCCCTGATGTTATAGTTCTTAATGTTGTTATATATCCGAACATTTCAGATAAGGGAACACGTGCCTTAACGATCTGAATGCCGATTTTTGCTTCAATATTATCTAATTGTGCCCTGCGTTTATTCAAATCACCGGTTACATCACCCACGTATTCTTCAGGGGTAACAACTTCAAGTTTCATTACGGGCTCCATCAAAACACATTTGGCTTTTTTACAAGCATCTTTAAATGCATAACGGGCAGCAATTTCAAAAGCCATCACATCTGAATCGACTGTATGAAATGAACCGTCAATCAATCTCACTTTAGCAGATTCAAATGGGAATCCTGCTATCACACCATTTAACAAAGCAGATTCAAAACCTTTGCGTGTAGCTTTAATAAACTCCTTTGTAAGGTTTCCACCTTTCACCTCATCAATAAATTGTAAGCCTTTAAAACCGCTGTCTGCTGGTGAAATCTCGAAATCAATATCCGCAAACCTGCCTTTTCCGCCGGTTTGTTTCTTATAAATTTCACGATGACGAGCTGATGATTTTATTGCTTCTTTATAAGCCACCTGGGGAATACCATGATTACATTCAACATTATATTCTCTTTTCAGGCGGTCTAAAATTATTTCAAGATGGAGTTCACCCATGCCACTGATCAAGGTCTGGCCAGTCTCTTCATTATATCTTACTCTAAAGGTAGGATCTTCTTCAGCAATACGATTCAGACAATTGGTTAGCTTATCAATATCAGCAGTTGTTTTCGGTTCAACAGCAATATTAATAACAGGCTCCGGGAATGTCATTGATTCCAGAACGATGGGATGTTTTTCATCACAAAGAGTATCGCCGGTCCTGATCTCTTTAAAACCAACTAATGCAGCAATATCACCGGCTTCAATAATGTTAACCTGATTCTGTTTGTTGGCGTGCATTCTCATGATCTTCGAGATGCGTTCCTTTTTACCGGTATTTGCATTATAGATAAAAGAACCAATCGAAAGTGTACCGGAATAAACTCTAAAAAAGGCTAATTTACCAACGTAAGTATCGGTTGCTATTTTAAATGCCAGACCGCTGAATGGTTGTGTTACATCAGCGCGGCGTTCTTCAATTTTTTCTGTAAATGGATTTATTCCCTGTATAGGTGGAACATCCAGAGGACTAGGCAAATAAAGAATAATTGCGTCCAGAAGATTTTGTACCGCTTTATTTCTAAAAGAAGAACCACAGAAAACCGGAGTGATCCGCATATCTATGGTAGCTTTGCGAACTGCAGCAATGATCTCTTCAGGAGAAATTGATTCGGGATCGGCGAGAAATTTTTCAAGCAATGTATCGTTCTCTTCCGCGCAACCTTCAATCAGTTTTGTACGGTATTCTTCAACAACCTCTGACAAGTCATCGGGTATTGCAACTTCAGTATAGGTTAATCCTAATGATTCTTCATCCCATACATAAGCTTTATTGTGAACCAGGTCGACCACACCCACAAAAGAATCTTCTTCGCCAATAGGGATCTGAAGTACAATAGGATTGGCACCTAATTTATTTTTTATCTGGTTTATAACAGCAAAAAAATCAGCACCCGAGCGATCCATTTTATTTACATAACTGATTCTGGGAACATGATATTTATCGGCCTGGCGCCATACTGTTTCTGACTGGGGTTCTACACCACCCACAGCGCAAAAAAGTGCAACAGCACCATCGAGAACTCTCAGGCTTCTTTCAACCTCTACGGTGAAATCCACATGACCCGGAGTATCGATAATATTTATTTTGTAAGAAATATTGTTTGTTTTCCAGTAAACGGTGGTAGCAGCAGAAGTAATGGTAATACCTCTTTCCTGTTCCTGCTGCATCCAGTCCATGGTTGTATTGCCTTCGTGAACTTCACCCATCCGATGGGTAATACCAGTATAATACAGTATACGCTCCGTAGTCGTGGTCTTTCCCGCGTCTATGTGAGCCATAATGCCAATATTTCTGATATATTCTAAGTTCTCTGACATTAAATTTATATTATATCCCGCGTCTCACTAAGTTATTAAAACTTAAAATGTGAAAATGCCTTGTTAGCTTCGGCCATGCGATGGGTATCTTCTTTTTTCTTAAAAGCAGCACCTTCTTCTTTTGAACCGGCAATAATTTCTGCAGCTAATTTCTGACACATTGACTTTTCGTGGCGAGCGCGGGCGTATTTTATCAGGTTTTTCATACCTATAGACATTTTCCTTCCAGGTCTGATCTCAGACGGGATTTGGAAAGTAGCACCACCAATTCTACGGCTGCGAACTTCTACCGCAGGAGTTACGTTCGCTAATGCTTTTTTAAACACTTCAAGACCGTTGTCGCTTGTTTTTTCAGACACAATCTCTATTGCATCGTAAAAAACATTAAACGCAATATTCTTCTTTCCCGTAAGCATTAAGTTATTAACGAACTTGGTAACCAATTGATCGTTAAACTTAGGGTCCGGAAGAATTATTCTCTTTTTTGGAGTCGTTTTTCTCATTTTATCTCAAAAAATTTCTTTCAGTACTTTATTATTTTTTAACCTTCGGACGTTTTGTTCCGTATTTCGAACGACGTTGATTTCTTCCATCAACACCCGATGTATCAAGAGCTCCACGAATGATATGATAACGAACACCCGGCAAATCTTTTACCCTGCCACCTCTGATCAATACTATAGAGTGTTCCTGCAAGTTATGTCCTTCACCCGGAATATAAGCATTCACTTCTTTTCCGTTAGTAAGCCTTACCCTGGCAACTTTACGCATTGCAGAATTAGGTTTCTTTGGTGTGGTAGTGTATACTCTTGTACAAACTCCACGTCTCTGTGGGCATGCGTCAAGGGCACGTGATTTGCTTTTCTCTGTTAATTTCTTCCGTCCTTTACGAACCAATTGCTGTATTGTAGGCATATCAACCGTTTTTATTCATTAATTCTTTCCTTTTTTTTTCGGACTGCAAAGGTAAAACTTTATTTTATATTACCAAGAACTTTGTAAAAAAAATTATTTTTTGTGTGAAAGAACATTTTTTGACAGGCTATTTACCAGCTAAACCGGATATAATCAACTGTTATTAAAATCATTAAAAATTCATTGCAAACACTGTGCATTTTTCAATTTAGAGGCAAAACTAACATGATGGTATCAATAACTTTCCGTATTATTAAATAGTAACTGATTTCAAAATTGTACCTTTGCCGTTCTTATGAAAAAAGACATCCTTCTCGATCTGAACGAGTCGCAGCGCGAAGCAGTAAAATATATTAAAGGTCCGCTTATGGTGCTTGCCGGAGCAGGCTCCGGGAAAACCCGCGTACTGACTTACCGGGTGGCACATCTTTTAAACCAGGGCATTGACCCTTTCAATATACTGGCACTTACTTTTACCAACAAAGCTTCGCGCGAGATGAAGGAACGTATTACCCGCCTGGTGGGATCGTCGGATGCCATGAATGTTTGGATGGGAACCTTCCATTCTGTTTTTGCTCGAATATTGAGAGTTGAAGGACCATTGATCGGATATCCTTCGAATTTCACCATTTATGATACTGACGATACCAAAAGTATCATGAAGGCTATTCTGAAGGAACAGAACCTGGATGTGAAACAATACCCTCCACCCTATGTGCTTCACCGCATATCCACTGCCAAGAACAACCTGATGTCGCATGAAGATTACAACCGCAACGTGGAACTCACCGATTATGATAAGGCTTCTGGAAAACCTCAATTGGGACAGCTATTTACCATTTACACCCATAAACTGAAAAAAGCTTCGTCGATGGATTTCGACGACCTGCTATACAATACTAATTTATTGCTGCGCGATTTCCCGGAGATATTATATAAGTATCAGCAGAAATTCCAGTACATCCTGGTAGATGAGTACCAGGACACGAATTATGCACAATACATGATCATCAAAAAACTGGCAGCCAACAACGAGAACATTTGCGTGGTGGGCGACGATGCACAGAGCATCTATGGTTTCAGGGGAGCCAATATTCAGAACATTTTGAATTTCAAAAGCGATTATCCCGATGCACAAACCATTAAACTCGAGCAAAACTACCGCTCTACAAAGAATATTGTGAATGCTGCCAATTCGGTGATACAAAAGAACAAAAAACAATACTATAAAGAGATCTGGACCGAGAACGATGAAGGCAATAAGATACAACTGATAAAAACGACCACCGACAACGAAGAAGGTGCCACGATAGCTAATTCGGTTTTCGAGACCAAGATGAACTTCCAGTTGCCCAATTCCGATTTCGCTGTTCTTTATCGTACCAATGCACAAAGCCGTTCGATTGAGGAAGCCATGCGCCGGCTGAACATCCCCTATAAGATATATGGTGGACTTTCGTTCTATAAGCGAAAAGAGATTAAGGACCTGCTGGCCTATTTCCGGCTTATTGTGAACAACAACGATGAAGAGGCTTTGTTCCGCTGTATCAACTATCCGCCACGCGGCATTGGCGATACCACACTGCAAAAGGTTGTGCTGGCATCTTCAGCTATGCAGACCAGTTCGTGGGATATTATTGCACAACCCATGGATTATAACCTGCAGGTGAATTCGGGAATAATACAAAGGCTTGGTGAATTTACTACCATGATACGCAGTTTTTCGGTGCAGGTACCGCTGAAAAATGCCTACGAACTGGCAAAACATATAGCCATGTCAAGTGGTATTTATAAAGAGTTAAAACAGGATGAATCCCCCGAGGGCATGGGCAGGCTGGAAAACATTGACGAGTTGCTCAACGCAATTAAAGAGTTTACCGAAAAAGAGCAGTTAATGGCGCCCGACGGAACCATGCTTGACAATTCCCTGCGCACACTCGACCTGTTTATGCAGGATATTGCCCTACTGACCGACGCCGATACAGATGACAAGAACCAAACCGACCGGGTGTCGCTGATGACCATTCATCAAGCCAAGGGACTTGAATTCCCTTATGTGTTTGTGGCCGGATTGGAGGAGAATCTGTTTCCTTCAATTCAATCGCTACATAGCCGTGAAGACCTGGAAGAAGAACGTCGCCTGTTTTATGTTGCCATTACACGCGCCATGAAACGCCTTACACTGAGTTATGCCGAAAGTCGTTACAAATATGGCGAAATGATTTACAGCGAAAAAAGCCGTTTTGTGGATGAGATCGATGAGAGATATATTGATGTTGCCCGCAAAACTCCGCAACAAAAAGTAGAAAATTCGTGGCAAAAAACGCCTGCTCCTGCCACCCTGCATAAGAAACCCCTCAACTTCAAAAAAATCAATACTTCCGTCAATGCAACATTACTGCCCACTGATTTCATCCCATCGGATTCTGATGATATCCGTGTGGGCATGACTGTGATTCATCAGCGTTTTGGCAAAGGCAAGGTGCTTACCCTTGAAGGTGTAGGACCAAATAAAAAAAGCACGGTGTTGTTCGACGAAATCGGAACCAAACAATTGCTGCTCCAGTTTGCAAGACTTAAGATAGTTGGCTAAACCAGGGTAATATTGATTTTTACAGACAAGGGCAATCAGGATCGTTGTAAAAAATTAACAAAATATTTGCAATTCAAGAAAGAAAGTTGTAATTTTACTTTTATTTTCCCAATTAAAATCCTCTATAATTGAAACTCTTTATTAAGAATATGGTATGCGTTCGTTGCGAAACGCTGGTAATAAATGAACTTGAAAAAATGGGTATCCCTTTCAGCACAATTAAATCGGGGGAAGTGGAAATTACTGACGACCTGCCTGAGGAAGAAAGGATGCGTCTGAACATAGTGCTGCAAAAAGCAGGGTTGGAATTGCTCGACGATAAGAAAAGTGTACTGGTGGAAAAAATCAGAACCACAATCATTGAACTGGTTCATTATTCCGAAGACCGTTTGAAAGTAAACCTGTCGGACTATCTGAAGGAAAAACTTAATTACGATACTGCCTACCTTTCGAGGCTTTTCGCCGAGGTGAAAGGAACCACCATCGAACATTTTTTTATCAGCCAACGCATTGAGAGGGCTAAGGAACTGATCATTTATGAAGATCTTAGCCTGAACGAAATTGCTGATAAGTTGCATTTCAGCAGTGCCTCGCACCTGTGCAACCAATTCAAAAAATTAACCGGACTAACCCCTTCCTATTTCAGGCGTCTAAAGCAAAACAGCAAAAGCCTTTCATAACATAAAATTACTGGCCTGACCCCAAGCTAATGTCAGAATTATGCAAGTTTTTTCAAAAATCGTGCAACAACTCAGAGTTTTTTCGGAGGTAACTTTGTATCATTAAATTAATTTATTCATTAAAATTTTTAAAGATCATGAAAAAACTGTTGATTTCCTGTATGGTACTGCTGGCCTTTGTGCTTCCCACTATTGCACAGGTGGACCACGATTACAACCCCAACGATGTTACCCCCACTCCGGGATCCAATTTGTCGAAAGACCAGGTTCCTGCTTCGGTAGTTAAGGCTGCCAGTACAGATTTTGACCTGAGCAAACCCTCTACCTGGACAAAGTTCCCTTATGCCCTGAAAGAATACGGATTTGTTTATGACAAGGCTGCCACCGAGGTGAAACCCGACCGCTACGAAGTTACCATGAAAGCTACCAATGGCGACGACCTGTATGCAGTTTATTCTGCCGATGGCGTACTTATTGCTACCCGCGAGGTGAATGAGAATGCAGCCGTGCCGCCATCGGTTATGGCAGCACTTGCAAAAAGCCAGTATAAAGACTGGAAAATTGTGGGCAATAAAGAGACAATAAGGTATTATCACGATAAGAAAAGCGTAGAACAGCATTTCCGCGTTACCGTGGCAAAAGACAACCAAAAACGAACTATTTCTTTCAACTACCAGGCCACTGACGACGGAACGGCTGTTAAATAATTGATGAACTACAGCCTCTGAACTTTTTTCTACTAAATGTTTATTGGTTTCATAAAAAGGTCTGTATCGCGCGATGCAGGCCTTTTATGTTTTAAAACATGCAGTAAGGCTCTTTCCGGATAAAAATTATATAAAAGAAATTTGATAAAATTCGCTAAATTCTTGCAAAATAAAAATTAAGTGTTATATTTGCAGATAATTATGTATTAAATTATAAACCAAAAATCATTAGACTATGACTATTTTGTATTTATTGGCGGCTATTCTGGCTGTTCTGGGTGTTTTCATCGGCCTCATTATTATTATCAAAGGCTTTGCTGACAAAAGCAACAAAAACATCCGATTAGGAACCATTTTAGTATCCATCGGCCTTATTATTGCATTATCCGGCAGTTTTTGCATTGCCAAACGTGCCAATCATTTCAGAAAAAAAATGATGCACCAACGTCAGATGATGATGAAAGATTGCATGAAAGATTGTGATGCAGAAATGATGAAAGCCTGCTGCGATATGGACAGCATGGCCGTTGATTCAAACGGTGTGAAAATCGTTACCAAAGTTATTATGGACAAACAGTGCGAAAAAAAGTGTAAAGAAGTCTGTAAACATCACAAAAACTGATAACCTTAATGGGTATCAGGTAAGAACTGCAAAATAAATTAAGGCCTGCCCCATGAGGGCGGGCTTTTTTATTTTTCGGTAGTGCGAACTTCGGAGCTTTAATACCATTTGTTCCAATACTAATGGTTCATATTTTTGGCACAATCAATCCGCCAATCAACCAATAAAATTATTCCATATTATTAATGCTATCGGAACAATTCTCCATGTCAACCAAAATTTCCGGCTTTAGTCGTAATTCTCCCTTATCCTTCATTGATCACGGAAATACTTTCAGAGCCAATGGAAATGCTTTCTACTGTCATGGAAATAGGTTAGCGGGTAAAAACAACCCTCCAAAACAATGGAAATGCTTTCAATGCTAACGGAATTGATTTCTATCCTCACGGAAATGCTTTCACTGGTCAAGGAAATAGCTTCATAAGCCACGGAAATGCTTTCATACTTAGCGGGAATACTTTCCACCTTCAGAATATCTCTTCGTCAGCATGAAAATGCCTTCACCACTCCTGGAAATGCTTTCAACGGTCACGTAGATGCATTCATCTGATGCGGAAATACTTTCGTCACTCAGCAAAAACCCAATATTTTAGCGGAAATCTCCTCTCAACCTGCGGGACTAACTTCAATGCTAACGGAACTGTGTTCAAAAGTGTAAAACTTCTTATAGGTCGATACAACTTGTACCGATAATAAATGACGCTACCTGTCCCTTCCGACTAATGGCGGATCGGGATGCAAAACAAAATGAATAACAAAAAAATATTCAAAAATCAATCCGTCCGCTTGAAGAATTCAATGCTCAAGTACTTTAGACACTTTAAGTCTAACCGTCTATAGCCTAATAGACTTCCCACTAATGGCTATTAATGACAACAAATGACCTTTAATGACGCACAGCAAATGACTATTAATGACTACCATTGACAATGAACACTCAAGTACTTCAGGCACCTTAGCTTACTTAAGGCACTTCCAAATCCCAAAATATTCCTACCTTTACACCTGCAAAACCTACCACAAATGTTGCAATTACAAGTAGAAATCGAACCAAACTCAGGCTTTTGTTTTGGGGTGCGCAAAGCCATCAAAAAAGCTGAAGCGGTATTAAAAAACGGGGAAGAACTTTTGAGCCTGGGCGAGATTGTACACAATGATCAGGAAATAAAAAGGTTGGAAGCCAAAGGCATGATCACCATCACCAAAGAACAATTCCGAAACTCAAAGCATAAAACCGTATTGTTCCGTGCCCACGGAGAGGCCCCCGAGAGTTACGAAATAGCCCAGCAGAATGATATTACCATTATCGATGCTTCTTGCCCCATCATTCTGAAACTTCAGGACAAGATATTCCAATCCTATAAAAACAACGAAAGTATTTATATATTCGGAGTGCCCAACCACCCCGAAATTGTGGCATTGAACGGAAAAATACAGAACTCCGCCGTGGTTTTCGAGAAATTTGAAGACCTGAATTTAGACCGTATACCTTCAAAAATTACATTATACAGCCAAACCACCAAAAGCCTGAAGCAATTCTATCATATAATTGAAGCCTTACGTTCGCATGGCATCGAGGTGCATGTGGTCGATTCTATTTGCCGCCAGGTATCCAATCGTGAGCAGGAGTTACGCGAGTTTTGCCGACGCTTTGATGCCATAGTGTTTGTCGCAGGGCAGGATTCATCGAACGGAAAGCAATTGTACGAAATTTGTCGTCAGGAGAACGAAAACACCAACTTTATAAGCAGTGGGGATGAAATCAATGAAAAATGGTTTCGGCCCCATCAGAAGGTAGGTATTTGCGGCGCTACCTCCACACCCTTGTGGCTGATAGAAAAAGTGAAAGAATATCTGTTAAGTCTTTGATATCTTTGCCTCAGCTATTTCTTCGGTATCTTTATGATAAATATCGAGGGCAACGATGATGGCAGCGAACGACCAAAAGGGTATAGAGCATTTATCAGTATCGAGGAAGTTATTTAATACCCCGTGAATAAAATAGGTAACTAATCCCAAAAAATAGATCAGGCATAGTAATTTTACTTCCCGGTTTTTGGCCCTTTTATACAGCCTCACCGCAGTATATCCCACGGCAATAACAATAGCCAGCATACTTAACAGGCCTATAACCCCCGATTCGGACAGCGGCCCAATATATTCGCTGTGGGCAGTTCCCTTATCGCCGGCATTGGTACTGATAATGGTTTTGTTCTGGGTTTTCTGGAAAGGAGCATAAATAAATTGGTAAGTGCCCGGTCCCCATCCCCAGAAAGGGCGTTGCTCAAACATACGAAAGGCCGATTGCCAGCGGTTGATACGCTCAAGATTCGATGCATCGGATGAAATATTCGAGATAGATTCCACGTGTTCCACAAAATTTGCAGACGAATCCTGTTTGTTCTTTTGGAGCGACCAAAGAATTTCGTTCTGAAAATAGAAAAAGGCAACCAAAAAAATGCTTAAAATAAGAAACACCCATCGGAATTTAATTTTCAGCAATAAAATAAGTGCAATGCCCAAAGCTACCACCACGCTGATCCATGCGGCTCGGCTGTAAGAGAAGTATAGCCCCGTAATCAGCACAAAAAACAATATCCCGGCAAATAATTTCTGGGTACGGTTAAATCGTTTATCAAATAAAAATCCGGCAAACACCGGAACAAACATCGAAATTGCGGCGCCATAAGCAGTATGGTCATTATAAAACGGGTCCATCACCCAATGCGCGGCCTGCTCATCGAAAGCCCACAAATATAAACGATAGGTCGAATAAACGATAACAATGCACAAGGGTATCACATACAACCAACTCACCAGTTTTATAATATTGAGCTTTTTAAACAAAAGAATGATGATAAAATAAAATGGAACAATAAACCACAATCGAGCAATAAAATATTTAACCGAAACCAGGGGTATTTCGCTGGTAAAGGTGGTTATCAGCATCCACAATAAATAGAACATAATGATGATAGAAACAGGATGTTTAAGTATTTTTCTGTCGTAATTTCTTTCGAAAAGCATCTTAATGAAGAAAAGCAACAACACAGCAAATAAAAGAGGCTCGGTAGGCAACGACAACGAAAGCTGCTGCTCGAAGTTGCGCAGGTTGAAAGCTAGTGGAGTTGCAAAAACAATAAAATACAAAACCTTATCTAATGAGAAAAAGAAAAGAACCATCAACAGCAATGCCAGTGGAAGTAAAGAAAGCCAGTAAAACTCTTTTATGATGGCATATATATTAGAAGCAATAAAAATCGCGCTGATGATATAAACCCAAATTAGTTTTTTATCGTGGCTCACAGCACAAATTATTGGGCACTTTTTGCGGTTTTTCTTCTGGACCCGATAAAGGAAAAAAGCATTAACGAAAATAGCAGGGCAGAAATAGAAGTTATGGCAACGATGAGCCATCTGATAGGATATGATTTTTTATCTGCCGGCACCGGGTTGGTGACCATATTGGTATAAGTAAGTTCCTTGTTCAGGTCGCTTAAAGATTGGTCGTAATCTACCTTAATCTTATTGTATGATTCTACCAGACTCTTTAGGTATTCATCAAGCAATCTGTATTCTCCTCCATAGGTTTTCAGGTTATCGAGAGTGATAGAAATATCATTTTTAGCGTTTCCACGTCCGGAGGCAACATCTTTAACATGTCCTTTGCTATATTCTTTAACCTGAATACGATAGTCAAGTATATTGTATTCTTTTCTTAAAAACTGCAATCGTTTTTCAATACTGTCTATCTGGTGCAGTTTGTAGGTCATCTGATTATAATTGATCCTGACAATCTCGGCGGTTTTTTCCCTTTGCAATTGTCGTGCTTTCAGGTTCATGGTATTAATGAATTCTTTTACCATATTGCAAGCCTGCGTGGCATCGTGATCATAAATTTCAATAACTATTGATTCAAATTCTGTTTTCTTGATGTTCAGATTGCTTTTTAACCTGCCCAAAACTTTGGTTCTGTAATATCTGTCAGCAGTATCAATTTTATATTCTTTATTAAGTTTAAACTTTTTGACAATACTAAGCAATATATCTTCCGAATTCAGCAACTGCAGCATCTGCTCAGTATTATTTTCAGCAGAATATGGGGCGATATTTGCGGGATATATTACCGCGTACGATTTGAATTTTGGTTTGATGAAGAAAGGCTCGGAAAAAACAACCGCTAAAATTGCAGATACAAAGAAAACCACAAGCAAATGCCACTTCCATTTTAATATCAGTTTGATAATGTATGAGCTTTTGAAAAAGTTATCCATATTATCCTCTAAAATATCAATAAATGCGTATTGTTTCTCATCAGGTTCCTGTAACTGAATGAATTTCTGAAAAAGCGGTATCTGGTTATTTGCTTCAAATGATTCCCTTTTATCAATAAATGCTTTATCATCGAGTTCTAAAGTCAGTTTTATTCTGGAGTATTCGCTTGCATGCGGGTCGAAAATTTTTTTTTTGAAAAATTTTCAATGATGATCAGTACCAGAATTGCCAGCAAAAGAGCCGAAATAGACGAAACAACAACAATGACCCATCTGACTGGAGTCGATTTACGTTCAGCCTTATAACCTCTTTCTACAACAAATTTGGCGGGCAATTCTTCCTGGGCATCTACTTTTGCTTCTTCAAATTTCGACTTTATAAGGCTTAATTGTTTCTTTTCAAGTTCAAGTTCATCGCGCAAGGAAACGTAAGCGCTGCCATATTCGCCCAATTGTTTTAATTTTTCTTCAATAGCGGCAATACCTGCCTTATTGTTTTTTGCCAATTCCAAAGCCAACTGTGTATTATAAGCTTCGGCCTGTGTTTCGTAATCGTTTATCCCCAATTTTCTTAAAACCGTCAGCGAATCTTCCATGTATTTAATATCCTTCAGCAATTTTTTATATTCCTGTTCTACGATAAGATAGGCTTTGAAAGCTCTTTCCTTTTGCATTTTATTTTTAACTGAGTCTAACTGGTCGGAAATATAATTCGCAATATCGGCTGCCATTTGGGGGTCTTTATCCAGCACAGTAATTTCAACAGCCATATATTCAGTACGGCGGTAAGAAATATTATCGCTGAATTCCTGAAACAAATTGGTCATTTTGTATTTCGAATCTGGGTCGATATCATAATGCTGCAGCAGGTTGAACTTTTTAACTACCCTCGAACGTATCTCATTAGAATTCAGAATCTGAAGCAATTGCTCCGATTGCTCCTCCTCGCCAAATTCCATAATATCCTGTTTTCCGCCGAAATTGTCTGACAACAGGGCTTTCGAAATGGCATTGGTTGAAGTAGGAAATAAAATAACCGATGATTTGTATTTAGGAGTAATCAGAAATGAAAGCGCTCCCGAAAGAATTGCAGAAACCAACCCAATAATGATCAGGTGTTTTCGCCATTTATACAGAAAAAAAATAAAGTTTGTAGTATTAAAATCTACCTGATTATTTTCACCTTGGGTCATGTAACGAAATCAGTTTGCATGTGCTTATGACGGGCAAAAGTATATTTTTTTTCAACACAAAAAGTATTTTACTAACATTTTGTGTCATCGTTCTCCTTTTTTTAATATGCTGATAAACGATCGAAGGTTCAGAAGATTGGTCAGCGAGGCGATTATTATCGAAAATACCACCATTAACAGGAAACTGATCTTCCAGTCGAATGGCAGAAACTGACTTGAGATATTGAACAGGTAAACGGCCAAGACAAATATTCCTAGCATCAGCAGGTATTTGAAATTAAAACGGAATTTGAATATTTTGATCACCAATAATACCTGAATAAACGCCATGATCATTTGAGTTGTCAAACTCGAATAGGCCGATCCGGTAGCTTCTAATCTGGGAATCAAAATAAAATTCAGAGCCAGGTTCATCACCATACCACTAAAAGCTACTAAGTTCAAGTACTTTAGATTGCCGTTGGCAGTCAACAGGGTTCCGAAAACGTAGGTGGTTGAGATAGGAATAAATCCTATCATCAGTACGCCAAAAATCCATGATGTCTCTGCAATGCGTATTTTATAAAGTTCAAGCCCTTCGTTCACATGCGGCGGATATAATAAGGTCATGATCTCGAGCCTGTAAAAGAAAGAGCCCATAGCAACAGTTATAGAAAGTAAAAAAAGCAGGGTAAAGGATAAGCGGGTCAGTTGTTCAATGTTCTCTTTAAACTTCAGCATGCGGGCAAATAAGGGAAGCAGTATTACGGCAAACAGATAGGCTATCATGTTCGAGGCATCGAGCAATCGATAGGCAGATGCATAAAGTCCGGCCTGCTGGTCGCCAAGTTTATCAGGAAGTAATCGTTCTATCATTACCGAATCGATACGGTTATAAAAGGTCATTAAAAGCACAAGAACAGCAAAAGGAAAACTTTTTTTAATGATCATTATAAAGAACAAACGATTCCAGTTCAGTTTGCTGAATTTTGATTTTTTGATAACGATCGTAAGTGCTACCAAAGCGGTAATAATATAGGAAGCAGTCTGCGCAAAAATGAACCATTCGATGCGGAAAGGCTGATGAAAAATATTCCCCCACAACAAAGCGCCGCAGATAATGATCATGATAACTCTGTCAAGAACCGAAATAATACTGTCGGTTTTAAAGAAATGTAGTCCCGAAATGTTGGAGCGTAAATAAAGAATAAAAGAAATAAGAAATTGATTGAAGCAAAGCACCAACAACAGCAGCATCTGTTGAGAATTATAACCAATAATAAGCCCGGCCGATAGGGTGATCACACAATAAATTATTGCCAGAAGAAATTTCAATATCAGCAGGCTCGAAAAGTGCTTATTCAGCAGGTGCTGATTCTGTGCAATATTTTTATTATTGAAATTAGTCAGACCAAAATCAAGAAAAATATTAAATAAAAAGGTCAGGTTGAAAACAGCAAAGTAAAAACCAAATTGCTCGGCGCCTACCGTATTCTGAACGGTACGGTCTATCCCCAATATCCAGAATGGCTTGATCAGCAAATTAAGGAATAAAAGGATCAACAGGTTGGTGATAAATTTACGATGCTGCTGCATAATAATTATTGCGGAATAAAAAAGAAATTTTGGGTGGTGTGAATTTCCGGGTTGAAATCAACCAGTAATTTTTCATGCAATACTTTTACTGAATAATGCAATTCCTTTATAAAAGTAAAACATTTTTCGCGGTTTTCGTTCATCCATAGTTCCGTGTAAATTACGGGACGATTCTTACGGATGGTTTCCCTGCCACCTTCCAGTACAAAATATTCGAAATTCTCCACATCAAGTTTTATGGCAGAAACTGGTAGGACAATATTATTTTCTTTTACAAAAAGATCCAGCGTGGTAAGAGGCGTCTTATATTTTTCCCCTTCATTAAACTCGGCAATACTGTCATGAACCACATGACTCAACCCCTGAAGCTTTGCCCTTTGATGAACCGGCATCACCATTTCAATTTCGCCGGTAGTATGCCCTAAGGCGCTTTTTACAACCCGGACATTTTTAATATGGTAGTGCTGCAATACTTTTTCAAGAGTTTTCAGGTTTTGAGGTATTGGTTCGAAAGCATAGATGGTCGAATTGGGGTGTGTTCGCGACAGATGAACTGCCATGGCCCCAATATTGGCACCTATATCCAGTATAATGTTGCCATCGGGCACCATATCGCGGAAATAAATAAAATCGCCTTCCTTTTTATTCCGTTTTAAGGTTTTGATAATAAAAAGAGCGAACCAAAAAAGATAGGTTTCAAAGCCCAGAAGCTTCTGAAGTATGGTCTTTATGAAATTTTTCATCCGCCGCTTATCAGGTGCAATACCATCACATCGTCTCCATCTTTGATAAAAGTCTTTGAGTAGTTTTCCTGTTTAACAAGCTGTCCGTTTATTTTGATAATAAGCATTTTAAAAGTGAACTTCTTTAATGCCAAAAGTTCGGTAATGCTGAGCCGGTCAGCAGCGAACGATTCGTTATTGTTATTGAGAATGATGTCCATGGTTGTGTTATTTCTTTAGTAATATTTCTAGTACCGTGTTGGCCTGCATGTGCGAGGTTATGCCAACACGCGGAGCTAAGGGCGGATTTTTTTCCGTAGCTTCGCTGATTCCATCGCCGCAAACATACAGCTTTCCCGATTGCTTCACTTGAATAAGGTTGCTTTCGCCCCATCCTGCCATTCCGACTCCGGATACTATTGGTTTTTCAGGCATTTTGGTCAGTACGGTTTCGATGATCATTTTCTTCATGTCGGCACGGTCGAAAGCCTCAACAATAACATCACAGATTTTAAAAAAAACAGCAATATCATCAGGCCCGAGTTTCACATGAAGAGCCACCACCTTTGTTTCCGGATTTATCCTGATGATATTTCTTCTCAATGCCTCCACTTTTTTTTGCCCTATTTGGTCGTAAAAATAATACTGACGGTTAAGGTTGCTCTCTGAAACCACATCAAAATCGCAGATGATCAGCTTGCCAACCCCTACCCGGGCCAGCGCCACCGCGCAATTCGAACCCAGGCCTCCGCAACCGGCAATGCCAACCGTATAGTTCTTAAGTTTTGATTTTATCTGTTCGAAGTTCATAGCCATTGTAAAGTGCAAAAGTAAAAAATTATGAGTGAGTGAATTTGATTTACAGAATTTATTTCATCCCGTTATGCAAACACTTACACATCAACATTATTTTAATGGATTACAACAAAAGTTTTCAAATATTCCTATTTTTGTGCACAGAAATAACACTAAAGACATTTATATGAATCTCGAGGAATTTAAAACAAAACACAAACTGCTGAAAGAATGGTCGTACGAGTTGAAACCCATCGATAGAGGTTACAACATGCGCACTTTATACGTTAACGTGGGCGACCATACCATTAAGGAAAAACCCGTTTCGCAACTGATGAAAGATAAATTTGTCGGTGGCAAGGGCTTTGGTCTGAAATTGTTGTGGGATGCCACCCGGCCCGATACCAAATGGAACGACCCCGAAAATGAGATCGTTATAAACACCGGTCCTATTGGCGGCATCACCCAATATTCGGGCACAGGCAAATCACTGGTGGTGGCTATTTCGCCTCAAACCGATATCGTGATCGACAGTAATGTAGGAGGTTATTTCGGTCCCTTCATGAAATTTTCCGGTTTCGACTCTATGGAATTGCAGGGAAAATCGAACAGCGAGGTCATTGTTTTTATCGACGGAGTGAACGGCAAGGTTGACATCTATGACGCCTCCAACCTTCCCATCGACAGCCATATACTCGCCGAAGAACTGCACACCATTTTCGCTAACGACGAAAAAGATAAAATGAACGTGTCGGTGGTTTCGGCCGGAACCGCTGCCGACCATTCGCTGATAGGTATGCTCAACTTCACCTTTTATGATGTGAAACGCAAAGTAGTTCGCCTGAAACAAGCCGGACGCGGTGGCATTGGAACCGTGTTGCGCGATAAAAAGATACTGGCCGTGGTGGCCAAAGTGCCCGGGGTGAAAGGAAATCTGAACAACGTGGTGGATATGGAACCCATTATGGAGCGCGGCAAACGTTTCAACAAAGAAATGCGCGAACTCGACGATTCGCAATGCCAGATGCGCAAGATAGGTACCGCCCACCTTACCCATATCATGAACGATTACGACCTTTTCCCCACCAATAACTTCAAGTTCGGTAGCCATCCCGATGCCATAAAGGTTCATGCCAATGTTTACAAAGAGCGCTTCACCCAGAATGTTCCCGATGGTTGTTGGATAGGCTGCAATATGTCGTGCGCCAAGGGCGTGGACAATTATCTACTAAGAACCGGCCCTTATGCAGGTTCGCGCGTAATTGTTGACGGTCCCGAATACGAAACCGCTGCTTCCCTGGGTTCCTGCGCAGGTATCTTTGATCCTGATTTCACTATTGAAGCCAACTTCTATTGCGATACCTATGGCATTTGCACCATCACCTGGGGCACCATTCTGGGTTTTGTGATGGAATGTTACGAAAACGGCATTCTTAACGACGAACGCACCGGCGGTGTGAAACTTAATTTTGGCAATGCCGACGGCGCCATGACCATTCTGCATCAACTGGCAAAAGGCGAAGGCTTCGGAATGATAGCCGGACAAGGCGTTCGCAAAATGAAAGAGCTTTTCATAGCCAAAGGCTGGGGCGATGCTCAGTTTCTGCAGGATATTGGCATGGAAAACAAAGGTCTGGAATATTCCCAATACGTTTCCAAGGAATCGCTGGCGCAGCAGGGCGGTTATGCCATGACCAACAAGGGTCCGCAGCACGACGAAGCCTGGCTGATATTTATGGACATGGTCAACAACCAGATACCCACTTTCGAGAAAAAAGCCGAGGCCCTGTATTATTTCCCCATGTTCCGCACCTGGTTCGGTTTGCAGGGTTTGTGCAAGCTCCCCTGGAACGATGTGGAACCGGCCGACAACCATACCCATGCCGAACCCGGCAAAGTCCCCGAACACGTGGATAACTACGTAACCATTTACAAAGCCGTTACCGGATTGCCTTTGGATAAAGATTCCCTCATCGTTCAGTCTGAGCGCGTTTATCAGTTCCAGCGTATCTTTAACATCCGCCGCGGCTACGGCCTCAGAAAACATGATGCCCAGCCCTATCGCGCAGCCGGACCGGTGACCAACGAGGAATACGAATCCCGCCAGGAACGCTACGACAAACAGATGCTCGAAAAGATAGGCATTGACCCGGCCGGCAAATCGACGACAGAGAAAGTGGCCATCACCCGCAAGTTCCGCGAATCACAATACGAAAAACTGCTCGATGCCGTATATTTCCGTCGTGGCTGGACCCCCAACGGAGTGCCCACCATCGACCGCCTCAAATCTATCGGCATGGACCTCCCCGAACTGATAGAGGTGATACAAGACAAACAATAATAAAAAACAGAAAAGGCTGCGTGGAAATGCAGCCTTTTTTATTTTGAGGGTGGAATAACCGGAATTGAAATCGTTGTAAGTGAAATTGAAATCGAACCAACGGAAATTGAAAATAAACTAAAGGAAATTGGAATCGAACCAAAGGAAATTGAAAATGAACTAAAGGAAATTGATATCGAACCAACGGAAATTGAAAATGAACCAAAGGAAATTGAAATCGAACCAACGGAAATTGAAAATGAACTAAAGGAAATTGGAATCGAACCAAAGGAAATTGAAAATGAACTAAAGGAAATTGAAATCGAACCAACGGAAATTGAAAATGAACTAAAAAAAGAAAAAAATTGCTGGTAATTTGTAAATATTTAATTTTGCACACTTAATAGGATCAAAACAAAAAATTAATAATTATTGATCATGAAGTGGAAAAATATACTGTTGGCGCTTAGCCTGGGTTTGCTTCTGCAAACAGCTTTCGCACAGAAGAAAATCGAAATAAATCTGAAGCAATGCCTCGCTATGGTCTTGCTCAACGACCAGAGGGTCAGGTTATCCGAAATGGAACAAACCCGTCTGAAATATCAAAAATACCAGACCATAGGAGCCGGGCTTCCGCAGGTAAGCGGAACCGGAAGCTTTCAGGATTTCCTCAAACTGCCCACCCAACTCATCCCCGGTGAATTCTTCGGACAGCCCGGAACCCTCATTCCGGTGCAGTTCGGAACCAACTACAATATGTCGGGCGGCATTCAGGTATCCCAACTCATCTACAACCAGTCCTTCCTGGTATCCCTCAGCATATCCAAACGACTCATAGAACAAGGCAGCCTTGAAGTCGAAAAGAACCATCAGAACACGGTGTACGATGTGGCACAATTATATTATATGGCAGTGCTCACCCATCAGCAAACCCAATACCTGGAAGAAACCCTGCTGAAACTCGACACCCTCACGGCCATCACCAGGGTGCAACTCGATAAACAGTTGATCAGGCAGGTGGATTTTGACCGCGTAAACGTAAACCGCACCAACCTGCAGACCGAGGTCAGCAATTTGCAACTCATGCTCGTCCAACAGCTCAACATGCTGAAATACTTTACCGGCATCCGGCCTGAAGATTCCATTGTGCTGACCTCAACAGTTTTCGACAAAAGAATTATGGAACTGCCTCAAATAAACCCCGAAAATCATCTCAGCATAAAGGAGATCGATAAGCAGAAAGAACTCGTAAACCTGCAAATAGGCATGGTGCGTTCGCAATGCATTCCCAGCCTGGCCGCTTTCGGCGATTTCAGCTACAACAGTCAGCAAAACGAATTCGGCAAACTATTCAGCGACAGCAAAGGTTGGCTCGGCACTTCCGTCATCGGGCTTTCGCTGAACGTTCCCATATTCAGTGGCACCCAAAGGTATTTTCAGTTGAAGCAATACAAGGTGCAATACCAGGAACTCAACCTCAGCCGCGATTATGCCAAACGTCTGATAGAGACCAGCACCCGCAACGCCCTGATCAAAGTGCACAGCCTCGAACAAACCGCCGCATCCCAGCAAAAGAATGTCACCCTGGCGGATGATGTATATAAGGTCATCTTCGACCAATACAGTCAGGGTTATGCATCCCTGACCGATCTGCTCAGCGCCGAAAGTGCCAAAATACAGGCGCAAAGCGCTTATGCCCAAACCTTGGTTCAGTTGAAGATTGCCGAACTCGACCTGTATAAATCAAACGGAAATTTAATGGACATTTTAAAATAAATTGCAATGAAAAAGAAGATCATCATCATCAGTGTCATCGTAATAGTATGCGTTGCCGCCATTTTCAAATTAATGCTCAATAAAAAACAAATAGATGCCAGTTCGGCCCCCCGCGAAAGCAAAGTAAGCGTGCCTGTTTTTGTCGAAACAGTGAAGGAATCCAAACTCGACAATAGTTTTTCGGTCAATGGCACATTCGATCCCGCTCATGAGATCACAATAATATCGCAGACACAGGGTAAAATTGTAAACCTGAATTTCCGCAACGGCGATTTTGTGAAAGAAGGTCAGGTATTGGCAAGTTGCGATCTGGAGTTGCTCACGGCACAAAAAGATCTGGCCGAAGCCAACCTCAGTAAATCGAAAAAGGACCTGAAGAAATTCCAGGAAATGCTGCAATCCAAAGCCGCCACCCAGCAGCAGATCGACGAATTGCAACTGGCGCTTTACAATGCTCAGGCCGGTTATGTAACCGTCACCAAGCAAATAGAATATTCCATCATCAAGGCGCCTTTCAGCGGATACATCACAGCCAAACACATCGAAAAAGGCAGCATGATCATGCCCGGCACACCCATTGCCGAAATGATCGACATCAGCACCATGAAGTTCATTGCGGCTGTGGCCGAATCGGACCTCGTTAAGATAAAATCCGGACTGGAAGTAAAGATCGAAGCTGATATCTACGAAGGCTTCACCTACACAGGAGTCATTAAGACCATTGGCATGAAAGCCGACGGCTCAAGGCGTTTCCCGGTCGAAATTGAAGTGCGGAATGATGTAAAAAAACCCATACGTTCAGGAATGTTTGGCATGGCATTCTTTGCCGGTGAAGGAACCCACGATGCCATGGTTATTCCCCGCACTGCCTTGGTGGGAAGCATCAAAGAGCCCACTGTCTTCGTGGTTGAGAACGATAAAGCCATCAGACGTTCCATCAAAGTAGGTTCGGCCACCGAAAAAACCATTGAGGTATTAGGCGGACTGAAAGCAGGGGAAAAGGTAGTCATATCCGGGCAGATCAATCTTGGTGACAACACCGCCGTCAGAATTTCAAACAGTAAATAAGAGCCAGTCATGAACATTACAGAATTATCCATCAAGAGGCCATCACTCATTGTAGTGATATTTGCTGTGCTCACCTTCCTGGGGGTGGTGAGTTTCATGGCCCTTAAATACGAATTGCTCCCGAAATTTTCCCAGCCGGTACTTCTCGTAATTACACCCTATCCGGGAGCTTCCCCCTCCGAAGTCGAGAATCTGGTAACCAAAAATATCGAAGATGCCGTTTCCTCTCTCGAGCAGATCGACAACATTCAATCCACTTCTTACGAAGGAGTTTCGGTTTCAGTGATCATTTTCAATAACGATGCCGACATGACCAGGGCATTGCAGAATTGCCAGTTAAAACTGAACAATGTGCGCGAAGGTTTGCCCAAAGATGTGCGCACCCCCATCATCTACAACTTCTCTATGGACGACATGCCCATCATGCGAATGGGTGTAACGGCCGATGTTTCCTCAACAGAGTTGTACGATATTGTGAAACAGAAATTAAGACCCATGCTATCTACCCAGCAGGGTGTATCGCAAGTGGAACTCGTAGGGGGCGAAGAACGCGAAATACGCGTAAGCGTCGACGACGAAAAACTCGAGGCCCGCGGCATTTCCATTCTGCAGATCACACAGGCGGTGCAATCCTCCAACATCGATTTTCCTACGGGTAAAATTAAAGGCGACGACAAGCAGGTCATCATTCGTCTGGCTGGTAAATTTACGGATGTCGAAAGCCTCAAAGAACTTATCGTAAGTGTCGATCGCAATGGAAGCCCAGTCAAACTCAGAGATATTGCCGATGTGCTCGATACCAAAAAGGAAACCAAAAATATTTACCGTATCAACGGCGTAAATTCTTTGGGAATCAACATCTACAAACAGCCCGACGGCAACGAAGTCAAGGTAAGCGAAAACGTCAGAAAAGAGATTAAAAAGATCGAAGAGATGTACAAAAACATCCATCTGAAAGTAGTTATCGCCAACGATACATCCGATTTTACGCTTACCTCTGCCAATGCGGTTGAAAGAGACCTCCTGCTCGCTATTCTTTTGGTTGCCTTGGTGATGTTGGTGTTTCTGCACAGTTTACGTAATTCTTTCATCGTCATGATAGCCATTCCGGCTTCACTCATTTCCACTTTCATCGGTATGAGTTTGCTGAATTTCTCACTCAACATCATTTCCATGGTGGCCATTGCTCTCGTCATCGGTATTCTGGTTGACGATTCTATTGTGGTTCTGGAGAATATTTATCGTCATCTTGAGAAAGGCAAGAAACGTCGGCAGGCAGCCATCGACGGCCGAAACGAGATCAGCTATACGGCTCTTTCCATCACCATGGTCGATGTGGTCGTATTCCTGCCAATAGCAGTAATCACCAGTATGATTTCGGGCATGTTGCGTCAGTTTACCCTGGTAGTTGTGATTTCTACCCTACTCAGCCTCTTCGTTTCCTTCACACTCACGCCTTTGCTCGCCTCACGCTTTGCCAAGTTCGAGCAATATAGAAAAGGCTCCATACTGGGACGTTTGATTGAGTGGTTCGAAAAAGGACTTTCAGGCATCACCAACGCTTACGGACAGGCGCTGGCCTGGTCGCTGCGTCATAAGATAACCATCATCATCGGAGCCACCATCATCCTATTCTCATCCCTGCTGCTTCCGGCCATGGGTTTCATTGGTTCTGAATTCATCAGCATTGGCGACCGCGGCGAGGTCATCATCCAACTCGAACTTCCTAAAGATGCCACCATCGAAGAATCCAATCTGAAAACACTTCAGGCCGAGCAATACATTATGAAACTGCCCGAGGTCACCGAAGTCTTTGCTACAGTGGGCATCACCTCCGGTTTCGATGCAGGAGCCGGCAATTCATACAAATCGGAGATCTACGTGAAGATGGTCGAAAAAGAAAAACGCAAGGTCACGGCCGACCAGTTTGCATGGAAACTCAAGGAAGAACTTACCGACAGGCTCACAGGCGTGAAGGTCCGTTCCAGCATTGTTTCTCTCCTGGGAACTTCAGATATGGATCCGGTGCAGTTTGTATTGGCAGGTTCTAACATGGACACACTCTTTCATTATGCCAAAATTGTCGAGGCAGAGGTAAAGAAGGTTCCGGGTTCAACCGAAGTAAAACTTACTGTAGAAGAAGGAAATCCCGAGATCAGTGTGAAGATCGACCGCGAAAAAATGGCTCAATACAGTCTAAACATGGCCATCATCGGAGCCACTATGCAAAATGCTTTTACAGGCAACACCGATTCAAAATTCTCTCAGGGCGTCAACGATTACGACATCAACATCACCCTCGACGAGTTCAACAAGCGCGACATCAACGATATTGCCAATCTCACTTTCGTGAATCCATACGGACAAATGGTGCGTCTCAACCAGTTTGCCTCTCTCACACCTACCACGGGAACCACAGTTTTGCAGCGTTACAATCGTCAGTCGTCCATCACGGTCAGTTCGCAGGTGGTGGGCCGTCCGGTAGGCTCGGTAGGCGAGGACATTATCAAACGTCTCGACAAGATCAAACTGCCACCCGATGTGGCCCTTATCAAAGAAGGCGACCTCAAATACCAGACCGAGGCTTTTAGCAGTATGTTTCTGGCATTTCTGGCATCCATCCTCTTTGTCTACCTTATAATGGTGGCACTTTACGATTCTTATGTGTATCCTTTTGTGGTACTCTTCTCCATACCCCTCGCCATCGTGGGAGCCTTGATTGCACTGGCGCTGGCCAAACAATCCCTCACCATATTCTCCATACTCGGCATCATCATGCTGGTGGGGCTTGTCGGTAAAAACGCCATCCTGCTGGTCGATTTCACCAACCAGATGAAACGCGAAGGCATGGCCACCATCGAAGCTTTGATCCAGGCCGGTCGGGTTCGTCTGCGTCCTATCCTCATGACCACATTCTCCATGATATTTGGTATGCTTCCCATCGCATTAGCTTCGGGTGCAGGCAGTGAATGGAAAAATGGTATCGCCATCGCCATCATTGGCGGACTCACCAGTTCACTGCTTCTGACCCTGGTGGTGGTGCCTGTGATGTATTATATATTTGACAAGATGATTGAGAGGGTGAACAGAAGAAGCAAGAAGAAAGAAATTACAGCAGAATAAAAACAGAAAAGGCTGCGGTGACAGAGCCTTTTTTTCCTTTTTAATTTCTCATTTTTTCAATAACATACACCCGGAAGAATACCCACCACCGAAAACAGTGACCACTGCCAGGTTGTTTTTTTGTAATTTATCCCATGTCTGCGACAAGGCAATAGCCGAACTGGCGCTTCCTGTATTGCCCAGAGTTTCTATATTGGTAACTACATGGCCGTTATACAAGCCCAGTATTTCTCCAACCTTTTTTATGATACGAATATTGGCCTGATGAGGTATCAGGAAAGTAAGATCTTCAATGGTGTATCCGTTGCGGTCCAGTATCTCGCTGGTGTTTTGCGACATCAGTTTGCTGGCATTGATAAACACATCTTTGCCGTCGCCCATCTGTATGCGGTCTTCCAGCGGGCGCAAATTCACGGCATGCATGGCTTTGGCAAAATGAGCATAGCCACGCGTTTCTATTTCCAATATTTCGACATCATTAGGAGTCATGCGTTCTTTGGTTACAGTCATGGCTGCAGCACCGTCGCCCCAAAGGAAGCCTGAATATGCGTTGGTTTCGTCGTTGTAAATAGTATTATGTTCCGATACTATCACTAAAGCTTTTGAAGCTTTGTTCATGGCGAAGTATCCTTCCACTATCTCCATGGCATTCACAAATGACGAACAAGCCGTCGATACCGAAACCACCTGGGCGTTTTCTATCTGAAAATGATGCTGCAATTGATGAGCAAGGGTTGCCACAGTGTCGTGTGGGGAATAAGTGGCCCCTACGATAAGGTCGATACCGCTGATATCAAAAGGAATCCTTGATTTCAGGATATCTGCAGCGCAAATACTCATGGTGTTGGTGTTCTCACCGTTTGTAGTTACATGTCTTTCTTTAATTCCCGATTTCTTAAAAATATCGTCTTCAGTTAATCCCAGTTTAGTCGCGAAGTATTCATTGTTTAATACTCCTTTAGGTATGTAGTGTGCAATAGAGTTGATATACATGAGTTTATTTTAAAGATTTAATGAGCATTTCAGTGATTATTTTCTTTCGGGCTATCATAAATTCTCTGAATCCTATTTCTGACATTTGATTCTTTTCCATCACAGCACTTTTTACCGTGAATGGAAATGTTATCAGCGAAAGCATATTCAGATAAAAATGGGTAATATCCATGTTCTTGATATTACCTTTGCTTTTTTCTTCCTCAAACTGCAGGGAAAAATTCTTGGTTTGATAAAGACTCCGAAACATTTTCATTTTAATAATCTTGTTTGGATTGCGGTTCAAAACCGAAAGCACAAAATAGGTGAGTTTGGGGTTGTCGAGCAACATGTCTATGTATTTGTCGACATACACTTCTATCTTTTCTTCCAAAGGCAGTGCCGTTTCCAAAATATCCTGCAAAACGGGGGTGTGCTTTCCCAGAAGCCCCGAAAAAATAGAGTCAAATAAGTTTTCTTTGCTACGGAAATAATAATTGAGCAAAGCAATATTGATCTTGGCCTTACTGGCAATCTCGCGTATACTAGTGCGTTCAAATCCCCTTTCCAGAAACAGAGTCAGGGCAGTCTTTTTAATTTTTTCCTCTGTCGACATAAGATGTGTGCAAAGGTAGAAATTTATTTTAAACAAGCGTTTAAAACAATAATTATTATTTCATTTGCAAACTCTTATTTACCAATTATTACAAGATGAAATACTATGTGAATAGTTTATAGTATATTGAAAATCAAACAGAATGATTCGTTGGTATAAACGATTTAGGTGGGAAAATTGCTGCTGACCTTATACAGCCTGCCTTGCCAGGTATTTAATTCTGTCATCTTTTTTTCTATGCGTTGTAAAACCTGGTCGGCGCGAAGCTTTTCCCAAGGCGAATTGACCAGGAAACGGGGAGGAACTTCGCCCGATAATCTTTCAATAATGATATTAGGGTGGAGATGTTCGAGGAAGAAAATAATAAAATCCATGTAAGCATCCAGAGCAAATAAATTAAAAGAGGATGGATCTTTTTCATAAGCGGTTGCCATGGCAGTATCATTCAATATCTGAAGCTGGTGCAGCTTTAGACTCCTGAGAGGCAGCGCCGAAATAATTGCTGCTTCTGCAAGCATTTCATCCTGCGATTCACCAGGCAATCCAAAGACAAGATGTCCTGAGGTAAAGATGTTTCTTTCGGCGGTTCTTCTTATGGCATCTACAGTGGTTTCAAAGGTATGTCCCCGGTTTATGATCTCTAAGGTTCGGTTGTAGCACGATTCCATGCCATACTCTACCGAAATAAAATAATTCTGCGACAGGTTTTGCAGATAATCCAGCAATTCGTCGGTAACACAATCGGGGCGGGTGCCAATGGATATGCCGGAGATCAATGGATGTCTGAGAGCCTCTTCATACAGTTTCTTCAGTTCAGGCAGTTCCTTGTAGGTGTTGGAATAGGCCTGAAAATAGGCAAGATATTTGTTGGCGCGGCGGTAGCGGTTCTTATGAAACTCAATACCTTCGTCAATTTGCCGGGTAATGCTTTTATCGGGCATACAATAGGAAGGATTGAAAGCATCGTTGTTGCAAAATGTACATCCACCGGTTCCCACACTACCGTCGCGATTCGGACAGGTGAATCCCGCATCAATACTTAGTTTTTGAAGACGACTGCCGAAAGCCTTTACGCAATAAGCCGAAAAGGTATTGAAACGTCGTTGGTTTCCCCACGGAAAACTATGCATCTATTTGATCTTCTCTATTTCTTCGATGGTTTCGATGTAGTGAACGCCTCTTTGCCCCAGTTCGCTGAGCATATACTCTACACATTCGGGGTACTTGCCTATATATTCGGGAACCGATAAGCCTTTCTTTTTGTATAAACCATTTGCAATCATGCGGAGAGCGACAGTGGCAGTGTAACCGGTGGTGCGTGCCATCGAATGCGTTTGGGTGTCGTCATCATACCGATCGAGAAGATCGTAAGTGTACCGGAGTTTTTTGCATGATTTTCTGCCTTCTATCACCACTTTCATTACGGTGAGATCTCTTTCGCCGGGCTTGAGTTCCCACATGGGGAAAAGAAGTTTGGCGGTGAGGTCCATGGGTTTGATCATGTGGCCGTTTACTTCCACTTCTTTCTGGCTGAAGAACCCTGTTTCGCGCAGCACCTTCATCAGGGCGACATGACCGGGGTAGCGCAGTGTTTTTTCCTTTATATTGGCAGCCCGGATGGTCTTACCCAACGACCTGATACCGTCACTATTGAAAGATTCGAGGGTTCCAATACCGGGAAAGTTCAACAGCTCGGTATCTGATAGCGCATCTTTTGTCACCACAAGGAAATTTTCTATGTATCGTGCCGGGCGGGTGTATTCTTCCACCACATCAATGGGTGAGAAAACTGCTTTATATTCATAGGGATATTCGCGCAGTTCAGGCAAGCCGCCCACATAAGTAAGTGAAGTTTCGGTCTCGTCGAGCAGATGTGCCACATAACCTGTCAGAATATGCATCATGCCGGGTGCCACACCGCAATCCATTATGGCTATGACGTTCTGCTGCAAGGCAAGTTCGCTCAGTTGGAAAGGATCCTCGGGAAAAAAAGAAATATCGACGAGGTTTTTGCCTGCCTCGATGACGGCTTTCAGGGTTTGGAATCCCATAAAACCCGGTACGGCATTGATGACCATATCATAATCAGCCACCAGTTTCTTTACCGTTGCAGGTTCGGAAAGGTCCTGCTGAATGGTAGTAACAGGAAATTGTTTAAGCTTTTCGAATGATTGGCTGTTGATGTCAGCAATGGAAACTTCAAATGCTTCGTCTTTTGCCAGATCGATAGCCATGGGGCCGCCTACAAGGCCGGCACCGAGAATGATAACTTTCATGGTGGATAGAGTTATTAGGTTTTATCCGGTAAAAGTAATAAAATTCGGGAAAGTTGGTGGTCATTAGTGGGAAGGATTTTAGGCTTTTGACTGTTTGACTTTTAGGAAGAAATTCATTAATGGTCATTTATTGTCATTAGTTGTTTTTTTGATCTTTGTGTTTCTTTTCTTTGCTGCCATGCGGTTAAGGTTTTCTTTTTTAACCACCATGGACACAAAGAAGTCAAAAAGCACAAAGGAAACCTGATTATGGATCAATCACAATAGGATCTTATGGTTAAACGACACTGATAGCAACTGTTATGTGGTTTTAAGGGGCTTATCCGATAGCGCAGAAAGTAAAGGAATAATGAAAAATCCCAGAGTTTGTGTCGGAAATACCCTGAGAAAAGTGACCTATCCCTTAGGAAAAGTCACCCATCCCTTGGGAAAAGTGACCAATCCTTTGGGAAAAGTCATTCATCCCTTAGGAAAAGTGACCAATCCCTTGGGAAAACTCCCGCAAACTTTGATTATTTTGTTAATATTAAAAATTCAACCATACTAAATTTCCGCTCGCAAAAATAACAAAAAGGCTTGTCCCCAAACCGGAACAAGCCTTTTTTAATTCAGAATTATGAAGTCAGATTTCAGAATTAATTCTAAATTCCTCTTCACTAGTGATGCGTTAATTTTTTAAATACGTTTGTAAATAATTGATATAAAAAC
>CAYXXU010000057.1:0-31745 GCA_964469155.1 uncultured Bacteroidales bacterium | reverse complement strand
TGTTTGTTATTTTATTGACATCTAATTGTTTATATCATTTATAAGGAGAGACTAACTAACGTTTGCGAACTGATTGTAACCTACCCCTATGGCGGTGGCTTCATGGCTTACCAGGTGGCCTGTGTTTTGCCCAAGCCCCGCTCTTCCAAAACCGGCCATGCGCACAGCACTTTGGGCAAGAACGCCTTAAAAACCACAGGGTATAAAGGTAATAAACCGGTAGTGGAGGCAGGCACCGACCCCTTACAATGGAGCGACTTCCTTTACATCGGCTGCAGTTAAGGTATTGTCCTGAGAATCTTAGCGATATTGTCAAGCGCTATACAGAAATAAAATGCCGGAATGGCTTCAACAGATCAGTTGTCACTATTTGTTTAAGTGATATCCTTTTTTAAGATCATTTATTATTCTAATACAAAAGTGATTTCTGCCTTTATAGATTTCAATCCGACGCTAACAATTTCAAAATCTATTGAGGTTTCATTGAGAGCTTCCATGAGGAAATTGGTTATTCCATTAAGCATTTAGTTAACTATAAAAAGAATAGTGATTACTCCTTTAAGAGAAACGATTATTGCTTTAACTATTTCCGAAGCTATTAAAGCAATATCTACTTCTACGTTAAGGGCATCAAAAGCTCCTTTAACCATTTCGGAAACTATTAAGGGAATAATGATTAATCCTTAAAAAGAAATGATAATTGCTTTAACAATTTCCGAAACTATTAAAGCAAAATTTACTTCTTCGTTAAGGACATCGAAAACTCCTTTAACGATTTCCGAAACTATTAAGGCAATGGTGGAATCCTTTATAATGAGGGTAACATCTTTTACAATGATTTCCAAAACGATCATAATTATAGTGATCTCTTTAACAACCAGAGAGAGGATATTCTTAACGACGAACGCTTTCCTTTTATCTTTCGTCTCCGCTCTTCTAACTTTTTCTTCTTAGTGCCTCTTAGCGAACTTAGTGTCTAAGTGGTTTCTCTTCCTCCTTCGATCTTTCGTCTTAGACCTCCGCACTCCAATTCCACACTCCAAACTACTCACCTCCACTCCCCCCTACAGATAATGTCTGAACGGCACTAGTAGTGCCTCGAATACTTTGTGTAAAAAAGGTCTCGCCAACCACTCATCGTAGTCGAATGGTTCGCAATCTTCGAGGGTTTCGTCCACATGCTGCAAGAGGTCGGCCATCAGGCCAGGGTCCTTGCCCAGCAGCATCACCTCAAACATATACCGAAAGCTTCGGTAATCGAAATTAGCCGAACCGAAAAAGAAGATCGCCTTATCAACTATCATTAGCTTTGCATGCAGGTTGTTTGGTGTGTAGAACATGATCTCAACCTGATTGCGGTGGAAAATACCCAAATATTTGCTGCGCAGCACATCCACAAAGGTAACATCCGAAGTTTTGGGTGTCAGTACCTTTACTTTCACACCTCTTTTGGCTGCATCGGTCAGATGCTTACGCAGCATGAAACCAGGCAGGAAATAAGGTGTTTCCAGAATTATTTCGCTTTTTGCCTGTTTGATCAGGTTCTCAAATTGCTTCTTCACCCTTTGTTTGGTAATAGAAGGCACATCGCGTATAATGCGGAAAGATCCTTTGCTGATTTGTCTCATGTGCACCCTTTGCTTAAAAAGCGCCTGTTCATAAATCTTCCAGCTATCGTTAAATACCTTCTTAAAGGCCAAAGCCAGCGATCCTTCAATTTTAACGATCAGTTCGCGCCAGTTGAGCGAATAATCGTTGATGTTGGCCGAGCCCAGATATAGTATGCGGTCGTCGACAATAATGATCTTGCGGTGATTGCGGCGGTGATGCTTGGTAAAAGCATCAAATGTGTACTTCAGTTTCGAGAAATATCGCACCTGTCCGCCCAGGGCGATCAGTTCTTTAAAAAAAATATCATCCACATAAGCCCCCCAGGAATCAATCAATAGTTTCACCTTCACTCCCTGCCGGCATTTGCGGGTGAGCACATCGCGAAATTTGGTCCCGAAAGCATCGTTCAGATACTTATAGATCTCAATATGAATGGTCTTTTGGGCTTTTTCGAAATCAGCCAGCAGTTCGTTGTAAAACTTCAGATTATCACTAAATACCTGGTGATGTAATATAATACCGGTGTCGGTCGAAACTGTCATACTCACTTAATTATTCGGGCTGGATTATCTGTAACAAATGATTTCCAGCCGGTATAGTTTTTCTTATCCGTAGCTCCCACTTTCTGAAAATAATGGCAAACAGCCACCCCAAGCGCATCCGAAGCATCGAGATACCTGGGCAGTTCATCAAACTGTACCAATCGTTGCAACATACCAGCCAGTTGTTCTTTCGATGCGCTGCCGTTACCTGTAATAGATTGTTTAATTTTACGAGGCGAATACTCGAATATTGGGATCGATTTATAAAGAGCAGCAGCAATAGCCACCCCTTGGGCCCGGCCCAGTTTCAGCATCGATTGTACATTCTTTCCGAAGAAAGGAGCCTCAATGGCCATTTCGTCGGGATGATATTTCTCTATTATGCCCGTAATCTGTTCAAATATCATTTTCAATTTCAAATAAGGGTCATCCACCTTGTTTAATTTAATAACATCCATTGTAATAAAGTCAATCTTATTACCTTTGTTATGAATTAATCCATAACCCAAAATATTTGTCCCCGGGTCGATGCCCAGAATAATTTTATCAGTTTTCAAGAAACAAATTTAATGACGAAAACAAATTTAATTAAAACTTCTAACTACTTTATCAAAATCCTGATAATTATTCTGTCTTTCGGTTTTATTATTCACCGTCTGGTTTTTAAATACAACGCAGCCGACCTATTGAGCGATATTCAACAGATAGTTAGTAAACCCGGATTTCTTTCCCTTCTGATACTGGTTGTACTCATGATGCCGCTCAATTGGAGCCTCGAAACCCTCAAATGGAAATTCCTTATAAAAAAAATTGAGAACATTTCGTTTGTAAAATCATTTATCGCAGTGTTTGCCGGAATTACTATCGGCACTTTTACACCCAACCGGAGCGGCGAAAACCTGGGCCGTGTATTCATACTCGAAAACGCCAACCGCTGGGAAGGTGTTTTCATTACTTTTATAGGCAGCCTCAGCCAGGTTCTTACCACCTTGCTTTTTGGCTCGGTCGCTTTTTTGTATTTTTTCTTCGACAGGATACAGTTCTTCGCAGCACATAACTTTAGCATTTACCTCTCGCTGCTCATTTTAGCATGGCTTATCACCCTGTTTGCGGCCCTGCTGTATTTCCGTATTTCCTGGCTCAACCGGGTTATCCGTTTGTTCATTCCTAAAAAACATGAACTCTTCATCTCTCACCTGAAAGTGTTTGCTTATTACAATGTAAAAGAATTATTGCAGGTACTATTCATCAGCCTTTGCCGCTATTTGCTGTTTGCACTTCAGTTTTTTATACTGTTATGGATATGCCAGATACACCTAACGGTTTTTGATGGCATGATTTATATTTCGTTGATGTACCTCTTCATTACAGCCATACCCAGTATTGCCCTTACCGAAATTGGGGTTAGAGGGTCGGTTAGCATTTTTCTACTGGAAATATTTTATTTTAGCGATCCTTCACTTGTGGCCGGTTTGGCTCCCAAGGCCCTGCTTGCATCTTTCCTTATCTGGATTATCAATTTGATAATCCCAGCGCTTATTGGCGAATTTTTTATTCTGAAACTAAAGTTTCTGCGCAAGTGAGCATATTCGTTATCATATTGTCGCTGTCCATACCCGCATCCTTATTGTATACCATACTGATATGGTATTTCACTTACGGATGGTTCAGTATTAAAAATAATGACGACGAAAACTTCGATCCCACAATTTCGGTAAGCGTAATCGTACCTTTCCGCAACGAAGAAAACAACTTAGCCACTCTGATGCAATGTTTGAGCAAACAATATTACCCTGCCCAATTGCTGGAAGTGATACTGGTTAACGATCATTCCGAAGATAAGAGCCTGCAATTGGTCAATGATTTTATCGCTGTGAATGAACTTTCAAATTTCAGTGTGTTAAGTCTGGAAGATGGAGAAGGCATTTCTAAAAAGGCGGCCCTGAGTAAGGGCATTCAACATTCTCATGGAGAAATCATCATCACTACTGATGCTGATTGCACTATGGGTGAATTCTGGGTTTCGGCCATGATTGAAAAACACCTTTCGGGAAACTTTCAGATGATATCCGGGCCTGTATGTATCACCCCCCGCCAGGGTCTGTTCAGCCGCATGCAATCGCTTGAATTTTTCAGCCTGATTGGATGCGGAGCAGGAGCCATTGCCATGGGCAAACCCTTTCTGGCCAACGGAGCCAACCTGGCATTCAGCCGCAGATTATACAGTGAAGTGCAGGGCTATTCAAAACATATTGGTTACGCTTCGGGCGACGATGTATTTATGCTGCTGCAGGCCAAAAAAAAACATCGTATCGCTTTCCATAAAGATAAAGCAGCCATTGTTTACACCCGGGGAGCAAACACCTTGAAAGCCTTCTTCCATCAGCGTATCCGATGGGCATCGAAAAGCAGCGGATATAAAGATACTTCGGCCCTGACGACGGCACTGAGTGTTTTCTTGCTGAATGTAATGATACTATTTTCTTGCGGGCTCGGTTTTTTCGACCATAGGATTTTTTTCTTTTCAGGAGGAGTTTTTCTGTTGAAAATGCTGGTCGATCTCCCTCTTTTTTTGGGGGTTTCGGGTTTCTTTAACCTTCGCCGTTTGATGTGGTATTATATACCAATGCAGCTTCTCTATACAATATATATTTTAGTCACCGCATTTTTGTCGTGGCTTATAACCTTCGAATGGAAAGACAGGAAAATGCGAAAATAATACCAATTCTTATTTTAAATTAGTCCTTAGGCTAATTTAAAATTTTAGAATGGTTAATGCCGTATGACAATATGTTAAGTCCGGTTGTTTTGGACTGTTACATATTGCATAACGGTATAATTATGGATAAGCCAGCCTAAACTGCATGTATGTTTCCGCAACCCTTATATCGGAAAGCTTTGTAATTTTAATGTTTTCGAAATTGCCTGACACCAGTCTGATTCTTTCTCCTGTGTTTTCCAGTACCAACGCATCATCCGTAAACTTTTCATCATAATTCTGACGATAGGCATTTTTAATAACTGCCGTTTGAAAACATTGAGGGGTCTGCACTATCAACAATTTTTCACGGTCAACTGGCTCATTAAAAGGGCCGTTCTTTTCCCTAATAGATTCAAAAACCGGAACAACAGGAATTGCATTACCAAATACTTCTGCTTCTTTAAACGCGGCATGAATCACATCCTCAGCAACCAAAGGTCTAACAGCATCATGTATTGCAACAACAGAATTATTATCAGATATTTTCCCCAAACCATTTTTCACCGAATGAAACCGTGTGGGGCCACCATCGGTAGTTTTCAATAAATTTTTTATTGGAAATTGCTGAAGGACTTTTTCCCATAAATGATGCCATTTGGGATTCATAACGACAATAAATTCAATGTCGTGATACGCACTGATAAATACTTCAAGAGTATGAATAATTATTGGTTTGCCCATTATTTCAATGAATTGCTTGGGAACCTCAACTCCCATCCTGACTCCTGAACCACCTGCAACAATAATGGCGTATTTTTTCATTTTCTTGTATTAAAAAAGTCATTTACAAATTGATCAATGTAAATGACTTTTTAAATCAACCATAATTGATTAAAGTATCAACATGGCATCACCATAAGTAAAGAAATTATACTTTTCGGTAACAGCTTCTTTATAAGCTTTCATTAAGAATTCATAACCAGCAAAGGCAGCCACCATGATCATTAATGACGACTGAGGTAAATGCAGATTCGTGATCATACTGTTAGCAACACCAAACTCATAAGGGGGAAAAATAAATTTATTTGTCCACCCGTTAAAAGGTTTTAAATTTCCTGAAATGGTAACCGACGACTCAATGGCTTTCATGGTAGTAGTACCAACTGCGCATATTTTCTTTTTATTTTCTTTCGACTTATTAACGATATTGCAGGCAATCTGATCAACAATAACTTGTTCCGAGTCACACTTATGCTTCGACAGATCTTCCACATCAATTGACCGGAAATTACCCAGACCCACATGAAGTGTAATTTCTGCAAAACTCACCCCCTTAAGTTCAAGGCGTTTCATTAGTTCCCTGCTAAAATGTAATCCAGCAGTAGGAGCAGCAACGGCGCCTTCATGCTTGGCATAAATGGTTTGATATCTTTCCTTATCCTCTGGCTCAGTACTTCTTTTTATGGCTTTTGGCAAGGGAGTTTCTCCTAATGATTCAATAATTCGTTTAAACTCATCATAGGGCCCGTCGAACAAAAAACGAATGGTTCTTCCTCTGGAGGTCGTGTTATCAATTACTTCTGCTACCAACGAATCGTCTTCACCAAAATACAGTTTATTCCCAATTCGTATTTTTCTTGCAGGATCTACTAAAACATCCCACAATCTGGAATCATGATTAAGTTCGCGAAGTAAAAATACTTCAATTTTAGCACCTGTTTTTTCTTTTTTCCCATATAAACGAGCTGGAAAAACTTTAGTATTATTTACGATTAATGAATCACCATCATTAAAATAATCCAAAACATCTTTGAAGATCTTATGTTCTATTGTTTGGGTTTTTCTATTAAGCACCATCAACCTTGATTCATCTCTCTGACTTGCAGGTCTATCTGCAATCAACTCCTGTGGTAAATGAAACCTGAATTCCGACAACTTCATAATAATATATTTTTAAATTTTGAAAAAGGACTGCAAATGTACGCAATTTTCAGGCCAAAATCAAGTATATTTTTCAAATAATTGATTATAAAGAATCCCTAAAATATGGAATCAACAAAAAAATTACTCTGAAAGGAGAAAAATCATCAAACAATCATTGATTGGGAAATCACCTACATTTTAATAATCTTCTGAATATAATTATCCTCCTCCGTGGAAATTTTAATTACATAAGTGCCTTTTGGTAAATCGGACAAATCAATTGAATTGTTAAACAAACTTTTATTTACTAAAATATCTATAGTTTTCCGACCCATTAAATCAAAAAATTCAATATTTTTTATAAATCTACCATTAATTTCAATGGTAATAATGTTTCCGGTGGGGTTGGGCGATATTCTGAACGGATTGATTCTGGAATTTTCAACACTATAGGTAATAATGCTAGTATCCAGCACAGCAATCAAATCATATTCGGGATCAAAAATCAATGAGTTAGGTTTGAAATTTAAATTAAAAGAAAATGATTGATTGTTCAATGTATTATCAAAAACCAACAAGGTATCTTTAATACCATTCGAAAATTTCACTGGCACAGGCAATTCAAAGAAACTTACTGATGAGTGCGATTGCAACTGTGAAATAACCAAATTTACCGAACTATCGGGGTAAAAAGTACTCTGTAAAGTATAGATCGGATATCCCTGGTTATAAATCCAATCATTAAAAAAATCAGTTAGGATTTGTCCTGAAGAAGCTTCAGCATGATCTTTAAATTCAGTGGTTCCTGCAAATCTATAAGCCAGTTGATTGTCGGTTATGAAATTTTTCATGCAACTAAAAAAAGTAGAATCTCCGATTTTCAACCTCAGCATATTCAAAACCATACCACCCTTACTGTAGGATAATCTTCCATCAAATATGCGCCAAACACTTGTAGTATCGTCACAATAAACAGAGCCATCGGGATATTGAATAACGTCTTCGGTGGTATTGTGTTTCCAGTTTCTCCAGGATACGGGGGTATTTAAAAAATTATAGGTCAATCCTGTCAAATAAGTTGCAAAACCTTCGTTTATCCATATATCATGCCAACTCTTACAGGTCACTTTATCACCAAACCATTGATGGGCAAGTTCGTGCGCCATCAGGTCATAACCAAAATCGACTAAAAAGGTCATGGTTTGATGCTCCATTCCTCCACCCCAACCAAATTGTGCGTGTCCATATTTTTCGTTCATATACGGATAATCAGAAAACAGACTGTCATAGAGCTGCATAACAGGAATAAGATCAGGAGTACTTAAATGTGCATTCTGATAATTTTCAGGAAATACATAGTTAAGAATTTCAAGAGTGCCACTATTTAGGCTTGCATAATCAGAATACACCTGGTAGTTTGTTACTGCAATAGCAATCAGGTAGGTTGCAATCGGATATTTGTGTTTCCAGTGATAAACTTTATTTGCCCCAACAATTGCTTCCAATTTCATTAATCCATTACTGCCGACTCTATATTGGCTTGGAGTAGTAACATAGATATCTATTGAATCAATTTTATCACTGAGGGAGTTCTTACATGGCCACCAATCCGGAGCACCAAATGGTTCTGATAGTGTCCAGATAATAGGCGTTCCGTTATGATTGTCCTGAATAAAAGAGCCAAATCCAACCCCCTGAGGAGGGGCTCCTTTATAGAATATTGTAATGGAGTCTTTTTGATTGATATTAATGGTTGTCGAAAAGTTAATAGTAATTTTATTTGAAGTATGAGTATAAGGAATCGAAACATTATGATACTTAACAGATTCCACCACCATAGGAGAATTAAGTTCAAACTGCATGTTATTTATAGGGGATACTGCTTTAAAATAGGAAGTAACCGAACCCCGTATCGAATCTTTTGCAGGGTCAACAAACCAATTCATTCGATGATAATATAAGTCATAATTATCGCCAAGTTTCGAATCAGACAATTTAAAAAGGTTCTGTTGATTTTTTGCTTCCTGAAAAGCAATTGTCTTAATAAATTCCTTATCCGGTTGTCTTTGTGAAAAACTACAAAAAACAGGTATAAATAATAATAGTGTTACAATTAATTTTCTCATATCGTTTTAGTTATAAACATGAAGAGTTTGACCATCAAACTCTGTCTTATATTGTTTTAATGATAAGGTAGAGGGTCCATGCACAATGGATCCATCCAATATTAAAAATTCAGAGGCACAGCTTTTACATTTTAGAATTAACCCCGAAGGATCAACACTTACATATCCGGAATCAATTTCCCAATCATAAGGACAAGCACGTTCAAAAGCCATGAATTCGTCGCTTGATTTTCTGTATACTACAACGCCCTTATATCCTCCGGTAATATTTTCCCAACCACCGACCGAAGCAAGATTTAAATATAATGTGGACGAAATATTCAAATAAAAACTGACGTACGTTTCCGGTATAGGATTATTATTTTGCTTCTTACACCCCAAAAATAAAAATGAAGTGGAAAACAAAATTATCAGCACTTTTATAAATATTTTTTCCCTCATCAATACTTTTTTAAAAATAATTTCGTTATTAACAGTGTAGGATTGTAAATAAAATTAGTACTATCAAATCGTTTAAATAAAAAAATTTACTTTTAACATCCGAAATTATCAACAAAAATAACCAAACTCTTTGTAGAAATGAGATTATTGAAAAAATTAATTCTGATTACATTTGTTTTGACCTTAAGTATATCATCTGAAAGTTGTAGTAAATTTCAGCAGAGTAAACGACAAGAAGCCCAACGCCGTAAACAATTTGAAAAAGACAAGAAAAAGCGGGATAAAGAAGCAGAAAAAGCATATCAGGATGCCCTAAACAGGCATTATGCTATACAAGATGAGGAAACACAAAAAATGATGCGGCAAACAGCCCGAAAATCGCAGAAGGTTGGTGAGCATAAAAAGGAATTTTTTCTTAAACGTTGGTTCTCACCCAAACAGAAAAAAGGCAAAAGTAAAAGAAATTCGAAATAAAAACTTATGTCTTCCTTAATGAAAGTAATTGTACTACGAAATTTAAATAAACTGTTTGGTTTTGTTTTATTTATTATCTCATTTTCATTTCAGGCCTTCAGCCAAAACAACAACGATATAAAGTTTGACAGGATTACTTCCGAAAACTTTAAAATTGAGAAAGGACTGTCACAAAATTCTGCAAATTGTATTTTGCAGGATTCCAAAGGTTATATATGGATTGGTACCTGGGATGGGTTAAATCGTTTTGACGGTTATAATTTTATCACTTATAAATCCTCAATCACCGGAAACAGCAATGAATTAAGCAATCAAACCATTAATGCTTTGTATGAAGACAAAAGCGGGGTCTTATGGATAGGCACTGAAACAGGGCTCAACAGTTTTGATAGAAAAAACCAAAAATTTACTCAATATAAAAGAAATCCCAAAGATCCTTTTAGTATTAGCAGTGATACTGTCTGGTGCTTTGCTGAAGAGAACGAAAATATATTATGGATAGGAACAAATAATGGGTTGAACAAACTTGATAAAGCAACAGGGTATTTTTACCATTTCAAACTTAATCCTAACAATGCAAATAGTCCCAGTAACAATATAATCAATAGCATCCTTCTGGATAAGGACGCTAATATATGGTTCGGGACAAATGAAGGCCTGAATTTTTATAATAGAAACGAAAGAGTTTTCACACACTGGTACCAGAATAGTTCATATAAAAACACGATCAGTAATGATCTTGTGTATGATTTATTGTATGATAGTGAAGGGAATTTATGGATTTGCACAGATGATGGATTAGATGTCTATAATCTCAAAACAAAAAAATTCACACATTACCATGCTGATCCGGGAAATTATAATTCATTAAGCAATAACCATGTTACGGCCATTTTGCAGGATAATAATAAAACCATATGGGTCGGAACTTATGGTGGTGGATTAAACAAATTTGATCGTAAGACAAAAAATTTTATTCGCTTTGTCAATGACATTTATAATGAAAGAAGCCTTAGTAATGATTATATAAATTCAATATATCAGGACAAATCCGGCATGATTTGGGTTGCAACAGCATGGAAAGGGGTTAATAAAATTGATAAATATTCTAACAGATTTAAGCATTTTTACCACTTCACAAATGATTCGAGAAGTATAAATCACAACAATGTATGGTCAATATTTCAGGATAATAATGGAAAGCTTTGGATTGCAACAGACAAAGGGATAAATATTTATGATACTACCACAAGGAAATTTTCCTTTCTGCTAAACATACCAGAAAACAAAAATTCGATTCCCAGTAACCTCACCAGAGCCGTATTTGAGGATAGTAATGGTAATTATTGGATAGGAACACATAATGACGGAATTTGCATATATCATCCCAAAACCAATACTTTTCTTAGATTTAGAAACGATCCTGCAGACCTCCAAAGCTTATGTTATGATCGGATAAATCATATTCTTGAAGATAAAAATCACAATATATGGATTGGTACAGATAACGGGTTAAATAAATACCTTCCTGAAACAAAAAAATTTAAACGATTTCAGCATAATGCTTCTGATTCAGGATCTATATCGAACAATGTTGTCTATAATATGTATGAAGATAAAGCAGGATATATTTGGGTATCAACTCTTGGCGGTTTAAACCAATTTAATCCTCTGACAGAAAAGTTTATTTGTTTTAAAAAAAACGATAATACATACAATTCCCTGAGCTCAGACAAAATATTCTCTGTTTATGAAGATCATGAAGGTATTTTTTGGATCGCAACCTGTGGGGGTGGACTAAATCGATTTGACAGGTCAACCGGAGAAATCAAATATTATCTTGAAGAAAATGGTCTTTCAAACAATGTTGTATATAATATTGCTGAAGATAAAAATAATAATCTTTGGATTACTACTAATTATGGGCTGTCACGATTCAACAAAGCAAATCAAACCTTTATTAATTATGATGTTAAAGATGGTATTCAAAGTAATGAGTTTAACCTGCATGCTTATTATCAGAATCCAAAAACCGGGGAAATTTTTATTGGCGGAATGAATGGTTTTAACGCTTTTTTCCCTGAGAAAATTGCTACTAATACATTCATTCCTAAAATTGTTATAACTTCATTTAAAATTTTCGACAAAACAGTACCTTTAGAATTGGTAGATGGGGATACCATATCACTTTCTTATGAAGACAATTTTTTTTCATTTGAATTCGCTTCATTGGACTTTTCAAATCCCTCAAAAAACAAATATGCTTATTACCTGCAAAATTTTGACAATCATTGGACCTATAGCGATGCCTACAAACATTTTACGGGATATACCAAGGTTTCACCTGGAACTTATGTTTTTAAAGTAAAAGGATCAAACTGTGATGGTATTTGGAACGAAAAAGGAATATCTATAACGATTATTATTTCAACCCCCTGGTGGCAATCATGGTGGTTCCGTTCCTCTTTGTTTTTAGGTATATTTTTCATTATTTGGTTTATTGTATTTAACCGTTTACGTACAATTCGAATAAAACACGAAGGAGAAAAACAGATCCTGAAAATTGAAAAACAAATGTTTAGTCTGGAACAAACAGCACTGAGATTACAAATGAATCCGCATTTTATTTTCAATTCATTAAATTCAATCCAAAGTTTTGTTATTGCCAATAACACTGATAAGGCAATAAATTATCTAGCAAAATTTTCTCAACTTATGAGATTCATTTTATCCCATTCACAGCAATCATTTGTTCCTATTACAGACGAAATTAAGGCAATGAGTATTTATCTAGATATTGAACAACTGCGTTTTGACAATAAGTTTTCTTATAAATTTAATATTGATCCACGAATAGATGCCGAATTCGTTGAAATTCCACCAATGATAATCCAACCTTATATCGAAAATGCAATCATACACGGTATACTTAACAAAGAAGGCGATGGATTCATCCAGGTCTCTATAAAACTCATAAGCGATAAATTTCTAATGTGCATAGTAGAAGATGATGGAATAGGTCGGGAAAAAGCAGCACAAATAAAAGCAAAATCAGATCTGAAGCATAAATCAAGAGGTATGTTGATCACCCAAAAAAGGTTGGAAATATTAAATGAACGGGATAAAAACCAAATAAATATTGAAATAATTGATTTAAAAGATAATAACAATAAACCTGTTGGCACCAGAGTAGAGATTATTATTATTTATAAGGAAAACTAATTTTCTATATTTTTGTGAATTAAAATAAATTTTATGATCAGAGCAATAATTATTGATGATGAAAAAACCTCACGTGATACATTATTAGGGTTGATATCCAGATATTGTAACAACGTAAACATCGTTGATCAGGCAAATGGCTATAAATCAGGGATTGAAGCTATCCACAAACATAATCCTGATTTAGTATTTCTTGATATACAAATGCCAGATGGCAGTGGATTTCAACTTCTTGAGGACGTTAAAGAAATTAATTTTGACATCATTTTTACTACGGCATTTGATCAGTATGCAATAAAAGCAATAAAATTTAGCGCTCTGGATTATTTATTAAAGCCAATTGTTCCTACAGACCTTGTGGCTGCAATTCAAAAGGTAGAACAAAAAAAAAACTCTTATGAAGTAAATAGCGGCATAAGAGTGCTGCTTGATAATATTAAAACCAAAAATGATCCACAAAAAATTGTACTTTGCACTTCTGACAAAATTCATGTTGTAGAATTGGATGATATTATTCGTTGTGAATCTGATGATTATTATTCCAGGTTTTTCTTAACAGATGGAAGGATCCTCCTAATATCTAAAACATTAAAGGACAATGAAGTTCTTTTGGGGAATAAACAATTTTTACGCCCCCACAAATCTCATTTAGTGAATACAAAACATATTGCTGGTTTTATTAAAAATGAGGGTGGCTATATATTAATGTCCGATGGAGCAAAAATACCGGTCTCAAGAAGGAAAAGGGATAAAGTTGTAAGTATAATTCACGAATTATAATCCATTTTAAAAGATTATGCACTTCGGTTTTTGATTAAAATTTAATCAAAAACCAAAAATTTTTACCGTTAACTGATTTTTTCCTACCGTTTACTTTTTTTTTGTAAATTTTACTATTTCTTTACGTATCTTCGATTCCTGAATTTTGAAATCATTATAAAAATATGGACAATAATTAATTTTAGTTCAATTACAATTTCTTAACATCAATAAATAAAAAAAACCGGCATGAAACAAAAAAAAATTTTTTTTAACCAAAAATTTATACCTTTACCGACCATTTTTTAGTGCAATTTTAGACTTTTTATCATTGTAAAATTACAAAAAAAAACTATATGCTTCGAAAGTTACTTATTTCTACAGCTGTTATTTTATCAGCTAACCTTATGGTGTTTTCGCAATCTGGAACCTTAAAAGGAAAGATTACAGATAAAGGAACCAATGAACCGGTTCCGTTTGCAAATATCATTATTGAACAAGGAGGGAAACAATCCGGGGGAACCACCACGGACTTTGATGGTAATTACACGATAAAGCCCATACCACCGGGAAAATACGATGTAAAAGCCTCTTATGTCGGTTACAAACCCATTATGATTGCCAATTTGGTTATCGTTGCCAATCAAATTACATTTCAGGATATCCAGATGGAATCAACAACAATCAATATTGAAACATTTGAGGTTGTCGATTACAAAGTCCCATTGATTAGTAAAGATCAAACATCCTCTGGTGGAACCATGACATCTGAAGAAATATCCAAGATGCCCGGCCGGTCAGCACAATCAGTTGCCATTACCGTGGGGGGGGTGTTTTCTCAGGATGGAAGCATGGGTAGTATTAGAGGTGCCAGAGGTGATGGGACCATCACCTATGTTGATGGTGTCAGAGTTCGTGGATCTTCTTCGGTTCCCAAGGCAGCTATTGAACAAGTAACTGTTATTACCGGAGGTACACCTGCGCAATATGGAGATGCTACAGGGGGTATTTTATCTATATCAACCAAAGGTGCTTCCAGAGAATTCGGAATTGGTTTCGAAGGCGCAACCTCTCAATTTCTTGATAAATATGGTTATAATTTATTGAGTTTTAATATGCAGGGTCCTTTGATTAAGGGCCGTGACTCTACTCAGACAACTGCTTTGTTAGGATATTTTATCGCAGCTGAGTACAATTATTTGAAAGATCCACAGCCCTTTTATATTGGTAATTGGAAAGCAAAAGATGATGTTGTTTTAAACATCCAGCAAAGCCCTTTAGTTCCAACCGGCAAGGGACAGGGGACTTATAGAGCCGCTGAATTTTTACGAAATTCAGATCTCGAAAATGTTCCTGTTAAATTAAATTCTGCAAATAATGACCTTAATCTTTCAGGAAAACTTGATGTTCGCACTTCATCTAATACCAATCTTACTTTTGGAGGCACATGGCAATATAACTGGGGTAAAGATTACAATAGAGGATTTTCATTATTAAATTGGAATAAAAATCCTATGGACACCTATAGTTCATGGCGTGCCTATGGAAGATTTACACAAAGATTCCCAACTGCCGGTGATAGTAAAGCTACTGTTAAAAATGTGTTTTATTCTATTCAGGGCGACTACTCTAAAACTTCCAGGACCATTGAAGATGCAGAATTCAAAGATGAGTTATTTAAATATGGTTATATTGGGAAATTCACTACCTATTCTGCCAAATCGTACGAACAAGATCTTGAATCAGGAATATACTACCACAACGCATTTGCTGATACACTTGTAACATTTGAGCAAACCGATATTAATCCAATTCTTTCTAATTATACTCAATCCTATTATGATTCTTATAATACTGCATTTGGTCACTATAGAAATCTTAGCGAAATACAACTGGGAGGTGGCTTGACAAATGGTTATTTTGGAGATAACCAGTATTCGTATGGTCTTTGGAGTAATGTTGGAATGCCCTATAATCAATATTATCATTATGAGGTCTCTCAACTTGGTATCTCTGCTACAGCTTCTGCAGATATCGGAAACCATGGTATTCAATTAGGGTTTTATTATGAACAACGTCAGGATAGGTCTATTGTTTACTATCCTGCAGGTTTATGGCAAGCGATGCTACAACAGGTGAACAAACATATTAAGCAGTTAGATCTTGATCATCCTCATTTAGTGTATGATGCCTACGGTGTTTTTCAGGACACTATATGGTACGACAGGCTTTATTCCGAATCAGAGCAAGCATTGGTTGATTACAATTTGCGCCAAAAACTCGGTTTGGCAACAAACGGAACCGACTGGATAGATGTTTATAGTTATGACCCCGCTGTCTTTACTATTGATATGTTTAGCGCTGATGAGTTGCTTAACAGCGGGCAATCTTATGTAGGTTATATGGGATATGACCATACCGGTAAGAAACTTAAAAGCAAACCCAGTTTTGATGATTTCTTCACCCAAAAAGATGCAAACGGCAGATTTACCAGGTTGAAAGGGGCTTTTGAGCCCATTTACATCGCCGGTTACATTCAGGATAAATTTGCCTTCAATGATTTAATCTTTAATGTGGGTTTGCGTCTTGACCGCTACGATGCCAATCAGAAGGTACTTAAAGATCCTTATTTATTATTTGAAGCCAAAACAGTAAAGGAAGTAAGTAATTTGGGTTCGCATCCGGTAAATATGGGTGCAGACTATGTTGTGTATGTTGATGATATTAAAAATCCAACAGCTATCAAAGGTTATCGTAACGGAAGCACTTGGTATAACTCTCAGGGAACTGAAATTTCAGATCCTTCAGCCATCGAAACATCCTCTGGCATTGCACCTTATTTAGTAGATCCAAATAAAACTAAGCCTACCGATATTACATCCAGTTCATTTACGGATTACAGTCCCCAGCTTAATTTCATGCCACGAATATCTTTCTCTTTCCCAATCTCTGATGAAGCCTTATTCTTTGCTCACTATGATGTTTTGACTCAGAGGCCAAGTAGTGGAAATATTATGGACCCAACAGATTATTTCTTTTTAAATACTCAAGGGAATAATGCCATAAACAATCCCAATCTGAAATCAGAAAAAACAATTGATTATGAATTGGGGTTCCAACAAAAACTTAGCAACTCTTCATCCATAAAAATTTCTGCATATTATCGTGAACAAAGAAACATGATTCAAGCGTACAGGTTTTCAGGAGCATATCCTATCTCATACATATCATACAATAATATTGACTTTGGAACAGTACAGGGTATTACTTTATCTTACGATTTAAGAAGAACCGGAAATGTATGGTTAAAAGCTACTTATACCTTACAGTTTGCATCCGGCACAGGTTCAAATTCAGAATCCGGATTAAATTTAGTTCAAACTGGTCAGCCAAATCTCAGAACAATTACCCCTCTTGATTTTGACAGGCGTCATGCATTTACTGCTGTTTTTGATTATCGTTATAGTGAAGGAAAAGATTATAACGGACCTAAAATTACCAGAAGAATTAAAGGAACTGATAAAGTTAAAACCATTCTGTTACTTAAAAATACCGGTCTAAATGTTTCGTTAAATGGCGGATCCGGTATTCCTTATAGTAAATCAAGCACCATAGTTGGAACTCAAGTAGGACAAGGCACATATCAGTTGGATGGGCAAATTAACGGATCAAGAATGCCATGGCAATTCAGGATTGATGCCCGTTTAGACAAAGATTTCGAAATTAAAACTCACAAAAAAGGAGGCAAATTAGGAAGGCCTATTTATATGAATGTTTATCTTGAAGTACTAAATATACTTAATACTAAAAATATTCTTGGTGTTTACAGAGCAACCGGCAATCCTGATGATGACGGATATTTGGCTGCCAGCCAGTTTCAGGCTTCTATTAAAGCTACTACCAACGAGGCCGCTTATAGAGACCAATATGCCATCTCAGTTAACAATCCATACAACTATAGCTTACCCCGCAGAATACGTTTAGGTTTATCCTTAGGTTTTTAAGAAGTATTATGAAAATTAATAAAATCAGAATCATGAAAAATATAATTCGTTACTTATTATTGGCAACATTTATGATTGGATTATCAAAATCCAACTTCGCTGAAAAATGGCCTGTACTAAAATCACAAAAAACTACTGTTAACAATAAATCAATTGCAGAAGGTTGTTTGCCGGCCTCAGCTTCCACCGACCTCGATGTCAATAATGTTAGGGCAAGGATTAATACTGGGGGTGATATGTGGTGGGATCTTCAGAGTAATGCTGAATATTTTATTCCCGGTAACACTACAAAAACCTCAATGTTTTCTGCAGCATTATGGATTGGAGGGTTAGATGTTAATGGTCAGCTCAAATTATGTGCAAATCGTTATCGCGGAAATGGAAATGACTATTGGACAGGGCCGATTTCCAAAGATGGGACAGCTTCAACCGATGCAGAAACCTGCGAGCAGTATGACAAACATTTTGTAATTACCCGCGCTGAAGTAGAAGAATTTAAAGCAGCTTTTGCAGAAGGCTTTCCTTCAGGTTATGAAGTCCCAAGGAGTATTAAGGATTGGCCGGCACATGGTGATGTTTCAAAAAATCAAAGTTTTTATTTAGCACCATTTTTTGACCAGGATGGCGATTTAAAATATGACTATACCAAGGGTGATTATCCTTATTACGATTTTGATAATGATTTATGCCCTATCAATTATCCTCTTGGAACTCCCCAGCCTAAACCTATGGAAGGTATAGGAATATTGGCTGACCAGGTTTTAAAAGGTGATAAAACTTTGTGGTGGGTATTCAACGATAAAGGAAATATTCATACTGAAACCAAAGGAGAAGCTATTGGCTTGGAAATTAGGGCTCAGGCATTTGGATTTTCTACTAACGACGAGATCAACAACATGACTTTCTATTCGTATGAAATAATTAACCGCTCAACTTACCGCCTAACTGAAACTTATTTTAGCCAATGGGTCGATACAGATTTGGGTTATGCTCAGGACGATTATGTGGGTTGTGATGTATTGAGAGGACTTGGTTATTGCTACAATGGTGTGGATCCGGATGGACAAGGTAAACCTCAGGACTATGGCGCACAACCACCAGCTGTTGGAGTTGACTTTTTTCAAGGCCCCTATATGGATCCTGATGGTATTGACAATCCAAAATATGATATTAATACACCACTGGTAAATTGTAATGAAGCTATCAATGGAGTTAATTTCGGGAACCTCATTCCGGATGATGAACGTTTTGGGATGCGTCGTTTTGTATACCACAATAATACCGGAGGTCTTGCAGCTATTACTGACCCTAATATAGCACCTGAATATTACAATTTACTGAGAGGTATTTGGAAAGATAACGAAAATATGATATACTGGGGCTTAGGACATCCTAGTGCCGGTGGTTATGGACCACCATGCGATTTTATGTTTCCTGATGATACTGACCCTTGTAACTGGGGCACAGGCGGAGCATCTCCAGGTACACCTTATCCGAACGATTACTGGACAGAAGAACAGGCGCAAAATCCTCCTTACGACCGCAGATTTATGCAATCAGCCGGACCTTTTACACTGGAAGCTGGTCAGGTTAATTATATTACCGTTGGTATTCCCTGGGCAAGAGCCACTTCAGGTGGGCCATTTGCATCAGTTAAATTATTACGTACAGTTGATGACAAATGTCAGGCTCTTTTCGACAATTGTTTTAAAGTACTTGACGGCCCCGATGCTCCGGATTTGACAGTTCAGGAACTTGACCGTGAGTTAATACTGTATATTTCCAATAGGAAAAATATTTCCAATAATTACAAAAATTCCATTGAAGATTATTTGGAGGTCGATAATACCATTATTAACGGTGATTCTGCATACCGTTTTCAAGGCTATCAAATCTTTCAGGTAAAAGATGCCTCAGTTTCTGTTACTGATATTCATGATCCAGATATGGCACGTTTAGTAGCACAATGCGATATTAAAGACAATGTTTCCAAAATCGTTAATTTTTATTTCTCTGAAGCATTAAACGGTAATGTCCCGGTTGAAGAAGTAAATGGTGCAAACAGCGGTATTGTGCACTCATTCCGTATTTTTGAAGATAAGTTTGCTATTGGTGATAAAAGGCTAGTCAACCATAAACAATATTATTACATTGCCGTAGCCTATTCGTACAACAACTTCAAGACCTATAACCAAAGCGATCCATTATACATTGACGGACAGAAAAAACCATATCTGGCAGGTCGTAAAGCGGCTACCGGTTCTATTGAAGTAGTTTCTGCTATGCCTCATATTCCTTCTCCTGATGCCGGAGGAACAATATTAAATTCCGAGTATGGTGTTATGCCTCAAATTAAAAGATTAGAAGGAAACGGCAATGGTGGATTGATTTTGGATTTTACCACAGCTACCCACGACCAGATAATGTCTTCATCACCTTATTTTGCAGCAAATCCAATTTACGAGTACAATAAAGGACCATTAAATATTAAGGTAATTGACCCATTGAATGTGGTTCCCGGTAATTTTACTTTAAAATTAGTACCTCCTGTGGGAGGGAATATCGATTTAAGTAATTGGATTTTGACCAACCTTAACACACAACAAACCTGGAACTCAGAAAAAACAATTGAAGTGGCTAACGAACAACTTCTGCTTGATCTGGGACTTTCAATTACTATTGAGCAACCTTTGGCTCCGGGAGTAGTTGCCGGAACAAATAATGGTTTCATTGAGGCTACTATTTCCTATGCTGACAGTTCGAAAAAATGGCTGACCGGTGTCCCCGATATTGACTCTTATGCTCCTTATAACTGGATCAGATCGGGAAATACAGCTTCCAATGATGATGCAACCCTTAATGATTATGAACTATATTATAGTCAGGGATCTATTGCAGGTACTGCTTATGACCCAAGCGAGTATTTTGAAAAGATTCTGGGTGGAACCTGGGCACCCTACCGTATGTCATCCAGATATGAGAACGGACCTCAATGGGCTAACTCCGTTTCCTATACTCAGAATAAATTAGCTAACCTATACAGTATTGATCTTTACATTACATCCGATCGCTCCAAATGGACCAGATGTCCTGTTATTGAACAATGTGAGGAATCTAATATTTCCCTCACAGAAGGTAATGTGAAGAAATTCGACATGAGATTCGGATCTACAGATGGCGTTCAAGGTATGGGATGGTTTCCCGGATACGCAATCAATGTTGAAACAGGCGAACGCCTGAATATGATGTTCGGCGAAGACTCCTGGCTGCAGGGCGAAAACGGCAGGGATATGATCTGGAACCCTACCAACAATTATAATTCTAACTTAGGTCAGATATTATTTGGTGGTAAACACTGGACCTATATCATGGGACATAACGGAGATAATTTTAATTCTACCTATAATGTGGTTACTGACTGTCCGGCTTACGACGGAGGCGAATGGATTAAGAGTATGCTATATCCTTCCAGTAATCCTAACCATACGGCTTTCAAACGTTTTGTTTACAAGGATGTAATGTGGGTAGGTTGTCCGATCATTTCCGAGGCCAAATACAATTTTACAGATCCGTCCAATATTCCTTGTGATGTTAAAATCCGTATACGTGTCACCAGGCCCTACAAACGCTATTATTCTACCTCGGCTAATGGTGCAGCTAATCCAGAAAACGATAATTATCCCATGTATTCTTTCAGCACTGATAACCTGGCAACCACAAAAGGAAATGCTATGGCTGCCGAAGGTTCCTTAAACCTGATCAACGTGGTTCCTAATCCTTATTTTGCCTATTCAGGTTATGAAACCAATCAGTTGGATAATAGGATCCGTGTAACCAATCTTCCGCAGAAATGTTCAATTACCATCTACACAGTAGGCGGATCATTAGTTCGTCAGTATGCAAAAGACGATGCAAATTCTTATGTCGATTGGGATCTTAAGAACTATGCAGGTATTCCCATCGCAGGGGGTATGTATCTGATCTATGTAAAAGTTGACGGAGTCGGCGAAAAAGTGTTAAAATGGTTTGGTTCATTACGTCCCATCGACTTAAATGCATTCTAAAACCAACTTGATTTAATAATTATAAAATAAACGATTATGAATAAGATCTTTAAAATATTCTTGGCAATTGTAATGGTAGGTATTATTTTACTGCCTAACAAAAACCTGACTGCAGGAAATGAAGACCGTGTTGGTGAATGTGGTTCACAGGAACTATTAATAAATCCATGGGCCAGAAGTTCAGGATGGGGTGGGGTTGGTATCGCAAATTCAAGAGGTATTGAAGCTATGTATACCAACATTGCCGGTATGGCTTTTACGCCTCGTACCGAAATCGTATTTGCTCATACCATGTGGCTCAAAGGATCCGGGGTCAGTATTAATACCTTTGGTTTATCGCAAAAAATCGGTGAAACCGGTGTTATTGGTGTCGGTGTTATGGCAATGAGTTTCGGCAACATCCCCATTACCACTGTCGATCTCCCTGAAGGCGGAATCGGCACATTTACGCCTTCGCTTATGAATATTAACCTCTCGTATGCGAAAATGTTTTCCAATAGCATCTACGGAGGTCTCACCGTTAAGGTCATATCACAGAAAATATCAAACCTTGCGGCCTCAGGATTTGCAATTGATGCTGGCATACAATACATCACTGGCGAGAAAGAAAACATTATGTTTGGAATTTCCTTGAAAAATGTGGGTCCCCGAATGAAATTTAAAGGGGATGGTTTATCCTTCCGCGGAACAATAGCCGGTGCAGCAAATCAGCTAACGGTTGAACAAAGATCGGCTGATTTTGAACTCCCAACTACCCTTAACATTGGTGTAGCTTACGATTTTATTATTTCTGACAAACACAAAATTACCCTTGCCGGAGCTTTCATTTCGAATTCCTTCGGAAAAGATCAATACATTGTCGGTTTGGAATACAAAATGATGGACTATCTCTATCTGCGCGGTGGTTATGCCATGGAAAAAGGAACCTTTAAAAAGGCAGAACGAACCAATGCACTTACGGGCCCTCATGCCGGACTTACTGTGCAGGTACCCGTCAATAAAAAGAAAGGATCAACCATCGGTATTGATTATTCTTACAGGGCTACCAACCCATTCCAGGGAACACATTCCTTCGGAGTGCGCATTAACCTGTAACACTATATTTTTTTATTTTTTTTACGAAGAGTCCCGACTTGTCGGGATTCTTCGTTTTTTATTAAACTACTATACGATGTCGAAATATTACACCTTAGAAGGATTAAATAAGTTAAAAGAAGAACTCAACCAGCTCATGTCGGTCGAGCGTAAAAAAATATCCTTGGCTATAGCCGAAGCCCGCGACAAAGGAGATCTTTCTGAAAATGCAGAATATGATGCCGCAAAAAATGCACAGGGAATGCTCGAACTTAAGATTTCCAAACTTCAGGCAATAGTGCACGATGCAAAGATCATCGACGAAAGCCAGATGGATGGCTCCAAAGTTTATATCCTATCCAAAGTTGAAATTAAAAATTGCAAAAACAATTCGAAAATGACCTACACACTGGTCCCCGAAAACGAGGCCGATCTCAAAAGCGGTAAAATATCTGTCAGCTCGCCCATCGCTCAGGGATTGCTTGGAAAAAAGGCCGGCGATATTGTCGAAATAAAGATCCCTGCAGGCTTGATACAATTCGAAATTATCAGTATTTCACGTTAATTTTTTTATATGGCTACCATTTTTTCAAAAATCGTAAACGGCGAAATTCCCTGTTATAAGATTGCTGAGAATGATAATTTTTTTGCCTTTCTCGATATCAATCCCCTAGCAAAGGGCCACACCCTGGTTATACCCAAACAGGAAACCGATTATATTTTCAATCTCAACGACGAACTCTATCAGGGATTGTTCCTGTTTTCAAAAAAAATTGCCCTGGCAATCGAAAAGGTAATACCCTGCAAACGCATCGGAATCGCGGTGATTGGACTTGAAGTGCCCCATGCACACATCCACCTGGTTCCTATGAACCATCTTTATGATATTGATTTTAAAAAACCAAAACTTACTTTAAGGAAAGAAGAGTTCGAAGAAATTACCGCCAAAATTCAAGGCGCTTTATTGCCCTGATTTCTTTTTTTTAAGATAATCGATGATCAGCACCAGTTCATCATACCAATCCTGACCGTATTTCCTGATCAGAGGCTCTTTCAGAAATTCGAACAGGTAAATATTATTTATCCTGCCCTGCTGCAGCGCTTTTTTACAAATATCCCATTTATGATAATTTACGGCCTCAAATTCCGAATAATCAATCGTTCGTATCGGGTACAAATGACATGAAATGGGTTTGCGGAAGCCTATTTTTTTCTCTTCCCAGGCCTTTTCTATAGCACAGGTAGCAACCTCGCCCCTATACACCACAAAAGCACATTCCCGCCCATTTACCAAAGGGGTACCTTTAATACCTTCCGAATCCGTGGTAAAAACACCTGAACTATTTACCACCTCAATGCCCTCCCGACACATATAAGGCAAAATCTGCGACAAATAATCCCTCAGTTCCACTATCTCATCTCCTGTCAACGGCGCCCCGGCATCACCCTCCACACAACATCCTCCCAAACATGAATCGCAATCGCACACAAACCTCACATCGGCAATATCTTCAGAAACTAATGTTTGGCCAACTATAATCATAAAAAGAAAAGAGTGATATTTTTTTACAAAATTAAATAAATTAGCGCAGTTTGCTTGTTATTGTTTAATAACAAGGTAATAACAATCAAATGATGGCCACCACCATTATTCTCCATCCAAAAAGCTCCTGTATATTTTTCCAATCCATGACTCGTTGGCGAAAGGTTCCCTCGTGACTTCATTCTTTTCAATCAACTTAATATTTAAATCATAAAAATCAGCGGTTCAGACAATTTCTATGTAATCCTATATTCCCAAATTAATCAATAGGAGATTTGAATGAATCGAACTACTTGATTTAGTTGGGATAATTCCGATTTAGTATTTGTTTCAATTCGTTTTATTCGAATTGATTTACAAACATTTACTTGCTTCAACAATCCTATTGCTGGATATGGATAATCTGATTCAATCCCAATTCAGATAGTTCTCTTCACCTTATTCTTAATTTTTTATTCTAAATAACAAAACATAGTTTTTTAACTCAAATCACTATTTATTAACCATTTAATGACTTTATTATTCCTATCATTTTTCTTTAACAGGGTCTTATTTAGACAACTTTGCTCAAAATAATTGGGTGTCATGTCAAAATAATTGTGTGTCGTGTTAATATAATTCGTTGTCATGTCAAAATAATTGAGTGACTTTTTAAGATAATTCGATGTTGTGTCAAAATAATTCCCTCTCATGTCAAAATAAATGAGTGCCATGTTAAGATAATACCACCTCATGTCAAAATAATTGAGTGACTTTTTAAGATAATTCGGTGTTGTGTCAAAACAATTCCCTCTCATGTCAAAATAATTGAGTGCCGGGTTAAGATAATACCACCTCATGTCAAAATAATTGAGTGACTTTTTAAGATAATAGGGAGTGTTGGTTTGGTATTACGTTTTCCCTTACTTTTGTAATAAAAAAAACCACATGATTGTTTTCCCCAATGCTAAGATCAATATTGGCCTCAATATCATGCAACGCCGCATGGACGGGTTTCATAATATAGAGACGGTATTTTACCCTGTCCCGTGGACGGATATTCTGGAAATTATTGTTTCGCAGCAGGAGGACTTTACTTTTGAGGGTATAAAAGTTGATTGCGAACTACAAGATAATTTATGTTATAAAGCCTGGCAACTCCTGAAAAACGATTTTCATTTACCCCCCATCAAACTTTTTCTATATAAAAACATACCCAGCGGTGCCGGCTTGGGAGGTGGTTCGTCCAATGCGGCTTTCACATTGAAGTCCTTAAATAAATTGTTTTCTCTCGATCTCAATGAAGATATGCTGATTCAATATGCATCTAAGCTGGGCAGCGACTGTGCTTTTTTTATTAAGAATCAGGCCGCTTATGCCACCGGAAAAGGGGATATTTTTTCGGAAGTACCGGTCAATTTGAGTGGCTATTATATATTGATCGTAAAGCCCCAAATCCACATGGCCACGGCCGAAGCCTATAAATTGGTCAGCCCGCAACAACCTGCAAATTCCTTAACGGAACTAATAAGTTTGCCCCTTACCAAATGGAAATCACAGATCAGCAACGATTTTGAAGAGCCTGTTTTCAGAATATATCCGGAATTAAAAACCATCAAAGATAAATTATATTCGTTGGGGGCGGTTTATGCAGCCATGAGCGGCAGCGGCTCGGCCATCTATGGTCTATTCACCGATAAAATTGATTACAGTAACGAATTCGACGGAATGGTGTGCTGGATGAAACAATTATAAAAACCTACTTCGGAGCAATTCTAAGCAGATATAAGGCAATTCCCAGAAACAACACATTGGGAATCCAAACTGCCACAAAAGGTGTCAGGTTGCCGAAGGTAGCAAAGGTTTCAGTGATGCGCGAAAACAGAATGTAAATAAAGGTAAGCGCCAATCCGTAAGCAATATGCACACCTATCCCCCCCCTGAGTTTCCGGCTCGACACAGAAACCCCGATAATGGTCAATATAAATGTTGAGAAGGGAGAAGCAATACGCTTATGCTTCTCCACCTCATAATATTTAATATTATCCGAACCCTTCAAACGTTCATCTTTAATAAATTTTCGCAACTGAGAGAAATTCATCAGATCGAGGTTGTCGGATTTCCGGTAAAAATCATCGGGCTTCAGATTTATTGAGGTGTCAATTTTAGCGCCGGCGTAGAGCTTTTCTTCCATTCCGTTTATCAAATGAATGGTATAATTATTAATGGTCCACTTGTTTTTGATGCTGTCCCAAACAATATTGTTGGCCGCCATTTTATAATACAGAACACCGTTATTGTATTTTTCCATGGTAAAGCGGTTGCCACGGTTATCGTCCACATTATAGCTTTCCACATAAATAAAAGCTCCCGGAGCTATCTGAATGTGAATATTCCGGTCATTATTGTGATACTTGTTTTTAATATACGCATTTTTAAAATTCAACATATTCTTATTGGTATGCGGAATTAAAAAATTACCCAGATAAAATGACAGTAATGTTAGGAACAACGCCGTAATCATGTAAGGACGCAGCATGCGACGAAAACTGATTCCGCTACCAAGAATGGCCACAATTTCAGATTGGGACGCCATTTTTGAGGTGAAATAAATAACCGCAATAAAAGTAAACAGCGGACTAAAGAGATTCACAAAGTAAGGGATAAAATTCAGGTAATAATTAAAGATTATCTCGTACAAAGGGGCTTCAGAGGTAATCAGATCGTCGATATTTTCGGAAATATCAAAGATGATCACTATGATAATTATAAGAGAAATGGAAAGAAAGAAAGTTCCTAAAAATTTTTTAATGATATAAAAATCTATTTTTTTCATCAGGAGATTTCTTCAGATAAATTAAAATCCGGCCTCAGTAATATTGCAACGTAAATAAAAATATTTTAGTACAAAGTAAAAAAAAACCTGCCCATTTGAGCAGGTTAATTTTTATTTATTTTCTTATTCTTCGTCTTTTTCCTGTTCTTCGTATGCTTTAAGCAACTGTGTCTGAACATCGCCCGGAACCTGTGTATATTCCGAGAATTTCATCCCGTAGGTAGCACGTCCGCTGGTGATTGAACTTAAGGCGGTTGAATAACGGTTCATTTCGGCCAAAGGCACTTTGGTCAAAATCTTCTGATAAGTGCCTTCACTCGACATGCCGAGGATAACAGCACGGCGCCCCTGCAAGTCGGTCATCACATCGCCCATTTTGTCTTCGGGAACAATAACTTCCACTTCGTAAATAGGTTCGAGGATCTTAGGACCTGCATTTTTAAAAGCTTCACGGAAGGCATTACGACCGGCTAATTTAAAAGAGATTTCGTTTGAATCGACCGGGTGCATTTTCCCATCGTAGATATACACGGCAATATCACGGGCATACGAACCGGTCAAAGGACCTTCTTCGATCTTTTCCATGATACCTTTTAGGATGGCCGGCATAAACCTGGCGTCAACAGCTCCACCAACGATACAATTGTGGAAAATAAGTTTTCCGCCCCAGGCCAACTGATGATCTTCGCGTCCGCGGATCGGGAATTCGGTAGGATCGACCATGTTGTCTGAAAAAGGCTGAATGAGCATATGCACTTCACCAAACTGACCGGCCCCACCTGATTGTTTTTTATGACGGTAGACTGCTTTGGCAGATTTTGTGATGGTTTCGCGATAAGGTATGCGTGGTGGCAAGAATTCAATCTCAATTTTATTGAGCTTTTCTATTTGCCACTTGGCAATGGTAAGATGCAATTCGCCCTGCCCCGATAAAATAAGCTGGCGCAGTTCTTTCGAATACTCCGGAATCAAAGTAGGATCAACCTTACGCATATCGTTCAGAATTCCACCCAGTTTTTCATCATCACCTGAATTGATAGCCTTTACGGCAGCACGGTATTTTGGATTCGGGAATTCGATAGGTGCCGCCTGAAATTCATTTCCTTTAGGCAGAATCAAAGTTTGATTGGTATTTGAGTTCTTCAGTTTGATAGTAGCTGCAATATCGCCGGCAATTGCTTTGGTAACTTTTTCGCGGTTCTTTCCGTAACAAACATAGACCTGTGATAAGCGTTCCTTGGTACCATTGTTAGTGTTCACCATATCCAAAGCTTCGGTAATCTCGCCTGAAAGTACTTTAAAATAGGATACTTCGCCAATATGAGATTCGATAGAGGTTTTAAAAATAAATGCAGCAGCCGGATCGGATGCTTTGCATGGGATATCTTTACCGTCGGTTGTTTTTGGAGGCGCAACTTCGTCGGGAGATGGAGTTGAACTGGTAATAAACTCAAGCAAACGAGCCACACCCATGTTCAGTTTCGAAGAAGTGCAAAGAACCGGAAACAAACTGCGGTTAGCAACGCCTAATTTCAGCCCTTTTGATAATTCTTCCTCGGTAAGTGTTCCTTTGTCGAAAAATATTTCCATCAGCGATTCATCGCTTTCGGCGGCAGCTTCAATAAGTGTTCCCTGTAATTCTTCGGCTTTGGCTTTTTCTGAATCCGGAATATCAACAATTTCTGCCTTTCCGTCTTTACCGAATTTATACATCTTCATTTTCAGCACATCGATAATGGCATTAAAGCCAAGTCCCGTTGTTAAAGGATACTGAACCAGGGTAACTTTTGCTCCAAATTGCATCTTCAACTGACGGATGTTCTCATCAAAATTTGCTTTTTCGTGTTCCAACTGATTTACTACAAATATTACCGGCATATACTGACGGGTGGTATGGCGCCATGTGATCTCGGTGCCCACTTCTACCCCGTTTTGCGCATTAACCACCATAACGGCAGTTTCGCAAACTTTCAGCGAAGCAAATACTTCTCCTATAAAGTCATCAAATCCGGGATTGTCTATAATATTGATCTTTTTTCCTGCAAATTCAGTATATAAAACAGTTGAATAAACAGAGTTCTGGCGCTCCAGTTCAATCTCGCGATAATCGGATGCTGTACTTTTATCTTCCACAGAACCTCTCCTGCTAATCACTCCGCCCTCGAGCAGCATACATTCCGCTAAAGTGGTTTTCCCTGATTTTGCCCCGCCGATTAAGGCAATGTTTTTAATTTCGTTAGTCTGATAAATCTTCATTTGTCAATTAATTATTAGTGAATTAAACTCTTTTTCTGAAAAGGTCTGCAAAGTTAAAAAATTAAATGAATTATTAAAGCAGGCGCTCTAACATTTTTAATAATGACAGCAATTTGATGATCAGCTATAATGAGAGCTAACGTATTGAAAGGCTTTAGAAACTATTTTGTGTCAGATAATTGTGGCAATATCAGCCTTTATTCTGTTCCAGGCTGATTCGTTCATTTTGGCGCCAATCACTTCTATTACCCTGCCCGAGAGCAATGAGCCGATGGCTCCGCATTTATCGAGTGAAAGACCTAAAGTTAGGCCATAAATGAAACCTGCAGAATAAGCATCTCCGGCGCCTGTGGTATCAGAACATTCGCACTGAATGGGGTCGATGCGGTATAATTTGTCGCCTTGCATGATGAGTGAACCTTTTGCTCCTGTTTTCACAACAGCGATATCACACATTTGGGCAATGATTTTAACGGCTTCTTCAGGCGATTTGCCCGTGAAAGCTTTGGCTTCTTCTTCGTTGGCAAAAACGATATCAACATAATTCATGACAATATCGTTCAGAAATTCGAGGTTTTGTTCCACCACATTGAAACTGGCCAGATCGAGGCAGACTTTTACGTCGTGCTGTTTGGCAATTCTAAGGGCCATTTCAATCAGTTGACGATTTTGTACCAAATATCCTTCGATATAGAAATAATCGAAACCATGAAACAATTCGGGATTGAGGTCTTCGGCCGAAAGTTCGATGGCTGCTCCCAAATGGGTGGCGAAGGTGCGTTCGGAATCGGGACTGATGAGTGCAATGGCGCAACCTGTTCCTGCATTTCCATTGAAAAGCAGGGGCACGATACCAATGCGGGTCATATCATCGGCAAAAAAACGCCCGTAAGAATCGAGGCCCGTTTTGCCGATAAAGGAGGCAGGAACGCCGAGATTGGCCAGCCCGTGAATGGTGTTTGCCGCGGAGCCACCTGATGAGAGTTCTTTTTTGAGGTGTTTGGTATGATCGATGACTTTGGCCGAGAAATCGGAATCGACCAGTTGCATGCTGCCTTTTTGCAGGTTGAAATGTTGCAAAATTTCTTCTTCTTCGAGAATGGTCATGATATCGACCAATGCGTTGCCTATGCCCAGTACTTTTTTCATCAGGTGTTATAAGTTTTGGAAGTGCAAAGGTAGGGAAAATTCTTAAGACCCTAGCCCCAAATTCCAAGAACCAAGGGAAGAAAGCCATGAGCCACGAGCCATTTTGTCAATTTGCCAATCGGAAACCGGCAGTCTGCAATCCGCAGTCGGCATTGAGTAGTCGCAGTCGGTTTGCATTAGGCAATCAGGTTTATGTAATAACCATTCCGTGATATGTATTAACCCATACAACCTGTGTATTAATCCTTATACCCTTTGCATCAACCCTTACGGTTTGTGTATCGATGATTACAAAGTTTGCAGTAACCATACCGGCATTTGCCTGGATCATTTCAAAACTTACATCAACCATTACCGACCTTGCATTGACCATGTCGGCTTGTGTAATGACCACGTCGGCACCTTACAAGTCATTTTTCACCTGATGTAATCATGTAGACAGCATGCGTATCGACCGCGTCGGCTCATGTAATTAAGAAATCTGTCTGTGTAATGACCGCGTCGGCTTATGTATGGAAGCAGAATGGTTGTGTATTGACAAAATCAGTTCGTGTATTAACGTCGTCGGCTAATGTATCGATGTAATCATATTGCGAGTGGACCGCGTCGTCTAATGTATGGCTGTAGATTGAGTGTGTAATGCAAAAATCACTTCATGTAATATAGTGGACGACATGTGTAATGAAAAAATCGCCTTATGTAATACAGTGGATGACATGTGTAATGCAGAAATCAGGTTGATGCAATCATGCAGACGGCATGTGAAATGAAGGAATAGAACATTCACATTAAGGTAATGAACAATAACCTGGAGGAATAGAAACCCTGTGATAAAGAAAGGAATAATACCATGAGGTTTTAGAATATCTGCAAGAGGGAAATGAAAATTTACCTGAGAATATAGAAAAGTTGATGCAGGGTGGAAGGGACTTGCACAAGCAATAGGCAAGAATTTTAGCACTAACTGGGTGAATTTTGTTATTTAGAATCACTGTTGTCCGGTAAAAATACAAAATTATTTTAGAAACTATGTAAGTTGTT
>CAYXXU010000056.1:19855-31928 GCA_964469155.1 uncultured Bacteroidales bacterium | reverse complement strand
CTTTGCCTCTTCGCAAGTTTGCTTTGACCCTTCGGTTGTTTGCTTTGACCCTTCGGAAGTTTGCTTTAACCCTTCGGTTGTTTGCTTTGCCTCTTTGCAAGTTTGCTTTGACCCTTCGGTTGTTTGCTTTGCCTCTTCGCAAACTTACTTTGTTGCTTTTCTGATTTATATTGCACTATATGTGATAGTTACCAATCCCCAAACCGAATATTTTCCCCTTTGGAAATTAGTTTTTTCGAAGAAAGCCTGCCTGTATTGCCCCTTTGCGAAAATTGTAATGTGAAAATCGACATCTTTTTTTACAGGCAAATTCAGGTAACTAACACACAAAATTATAATGCCCTGAGCGCCCATGGTCTTTATCGACTTTTTGCCGGGAGGTTTCGCCGGGGTAGAGAGGTTGTTGCCTCCGGGCCTTGGATTCCGTTGTTCTCCGAATATATCATTTTCAGTATTTTCCATAAAATAAAGTTTAATTTCATGAAAAGTAGATATAAAATGTTAGGGGGAAATTAATTATTGTATATTTGTAGGAGGAATAATAAAAGGAAATATTATGGGCTTTTACTCAACAGTGCAACCGATGGTTCACGGGTTGGGGTTTTAAAAGAATTAATTAAACTCAGAAAAACAAGTGAAAAACCATCAAAACAAATGGATGCCGTTTGAAGAAGCGAGAGCATTTGTACGCACACTTAATCTGAAGAATGACAGTGATTGGCTCGGGTATGTTGATTCAGGTAATTTGCCGGACAATATCCCTAAAACCCCAAAATTAGTATTTCGGGATAAAGGCTGGATTGGATTGGGAGATTGGCTGGGAACAGGTGTTATTCAATCGCAAAGGAGGGAATATCTTTCATTTGAGGATGCCCGTACCTATGCCCGGTTGCTGCAACTGAACCAAATACAGGACTGGGAGAAGCATTGTAAGTCGGGACTTAAGCCTGCCAATATACCTGCATCGCCACGTAGCGTTTACGGACAACAGGGATGGGCAGGAATGTCTGATTGGCTTGGTATTAAACCCTTTACCAAGGGCAAAATCGATTACCTGCCTTTTGAACAAGCCAGAGAATTTGTGCATAAACAAAGAATAAAAAAAATTCCAGCATGGCGCGATTGGTGCAAAAGTGAAAAGAAACCTGAAAACATACCCGGTTTTCCGGACACTACTTATAAAAACAAAGGATGGATAGGCTGGAGAGATTGGCTGGGCCCTCTTTAAAACACATGCGGGGGTTTATGAGTCTGGGTTTTTGAAGCATTAACAGAATGATAAGAAAACTCCCAACTCCGAACTCCCAACTTCTTCTACTTCTTATGGCCGGATTTTTTTCTGCCAAACCAACATGCAAGCCTTATATTAAAAAACGAACCCCTGCCCGAACTGCTGAAGAATTTATTCTTAACATTTAGGGTGGCAAACAGATCCGGATCATTTTCCCAGGCTCTGTTGTTTGGCAAGGGTGTCCACCTGAAATGGGTTCCCAAGAGCATACAACCCCAGAAATCATCCAGCAACTTCACCGAATAACCCAGGTCGAAGCCTAAAGAAACTTTTTTATTGATGAGCGAAAAGTTTTGGCAAAGGATTCCTCTGCGGATGATATTCATGCAAATCACCGGTCCGATTATGATGGAATATCTGTTTTCAACCGTATTTAGGAGATAATTTACCGACACATACCAGTTTTTATTTTTGACAAAAGTGCTTTGGCTGTCTTTCCACACGTAGGTATTATCATTTTCGTTTAACTTAATCTTGTGAACCCATCCGTTTTTCGACCAGGTTTTTTTCTTTTTTTCCAGATAATTTCTGTGCGCAATCCGCAAAACATCCGTACCCGATGGCCGAAAGTTTTTTCCGGGTATATCCTTTTGTAAACAAGAATAAAAGGGATGTAATGTTACCGAACCGGCAATTTGTTCTTTGGTTTCTTTTTTCGACACCTTTTTCAATGCTGCATCCTCTTTAGGTTCCTCATACATTTCTTTTGATATTTCTTCCGGTCGGTAATAATCGGCCATCATGAGATTCTGAGCGCATACCAGGATCGGTTGAACCAGTAATAAAATTATCAGAAATTTCTTTTTCATGGGGTTAATCTTTCCTTGATTATTTACTCAGGCCGGGAATCAGCAACACCTTTCCGGAGGTCATATTACTCTGATAGGTAAGAATAGCCTCCTGGGTCTTTTCCAGAGCAAACCTGTTTTGGATCTTTATCTTCATTTCATTTTTCAGCAGATGCTTTACCTGGAACAAGCTTCGTAATGTGATAATAAAATTGTTGTCCTGTAAGTAGTTTGCCAGGAAGAATCCGGAAACATTTTTATTGCCTTGTGTCAGGGTTCTGGAATCAAACTCCGGATTCTCGCACGAAAGGTTACCATATATTACAACTGTTCCCCCGTACGAAACTGACCTTACCAGGTGTTGGGTTAGTTTTCCGCCCACAGCCTCCAACGCCAGCGATGCATTCAATTGTTTTGACAAAGAAAACAAGCGATCCGGAAAATTCTCTGCCGAACTGTTCAGAACATACCTTGAGCCGAGCCTGCGCAAAATATCTTCCTGATCCTTGTTTCTGACAACATTAATTACGGTAACTCCGTTTTTACGGGCCAGACATTCAATCATGCGGCCCAGGGCCCCGGCAGCGGCTGTACTTATTATCACCTTATGCCTGCCTCGCTTTATTATATTGAAAAATGCTACCACGGTCATCGGATTCACCAGCATCATAGCGCCCTGTTCGTCTGAAATATTTTTTCCAAGCGGGAAACAAGTAGTTGCCCTGGTAACACAGTATTCGGCCCAGGTTCCGCTGGTTGGATGCACGGCACAGCAGGTAATTCGCTTTCCCAGCAAAAGGAGGGGAATGATGCCTTTTCCGGCTGCAACCACTTTTCCGCTGCACTCGATACCCGGAATATGGTTTTCTATTTCTTCGGCTGCCATATTTTTTAATCTGACCAGGTCGGATGGATTAACTGGTGCTGCCGATATTTTTACCAAAACCTCTCCCTTTCCGGGCTTAGGTAAGGGTACTTGTTTTATCACCAGTGATCTGTTTTCTTCATTTACAGATATGGCCATCATTAAAGATGGTAGGTTGTGTTTTGCATGAGTTGTTTTCATGATTTCTGATATTTTAATATTAATTCATTTTATGCTGCCTTAACCTGCAACTCCCTTCTAAACACATTCGAAAGCACCCTCACTCTGACTCCAACCGGAAACATACGCATGATGATGCGGTTTAGTTTATTCAGAAACCCGGGAATAACGGTACCTTTTCTGATGAACAGTTGCGAAATTGCGATCCTGGCCATTCTGGGTGTGGTAACCAGGCCAATCTTGCCCAGAAAACCCTGTTGAACAATCCTTTTGGTGACATCCGGATTTGTCTTCATAGGTCCCGGATGGAGCACACTCACAAAGACGTTGGTACCCTTTAGTTCTTCAGACAAACACCTTGAAAAACTCCAGATAAATGCCTTCGAAGCGGGATAAACGGTTTTAAAGGCAATAGGACTGAAAGAAGCCATGCTGGCAACATTCATAATATACGCTTTGGGCTGCATTTTTAAATTGGGGAGCATCAGCCTGGTAAGCATTGACGTTGCGCGGCAGTTTAGCTGAATAATTCTTTCAATATACAAAGGACTGGCCTCTTCAAATCCTTTGGTGCCTCCTATACCTGCATTGTTTATTAGCACGCTGACCTGGTAGGGTTTGGCCCAATCGGCTATCTGATATACTGCCTTATGGTGGCAAAGATCGGTTTCCAGAAACTGAGCATCCACATGATATCGTTCTTTGATATCGGCAGCCAGTTTACCAAGTCCTTCGCCTTTTAGGGCCACCAATAGCACGTTAAATTTTCTGCCGGCCAGTTCATACGAAATATCTTTCCCGAGTCCCTGGCTGGCGCCTGTTATCAATGCGTAACTCCCTTCGGCAGGTAATATTTTTTTACGTCTTTTTAAAAGCATCATAGTAAACTTATAGGCCAGAAAAGCCAGCGGAATACCAATGATGAGGCCTCCAACCGTCAATGAAATAAATACTTCTTTGCTTCCGATCAGGCAAGCCAGCATGGTTTTCATTCCCGGATTTCCGCTGACATCAAAACTGCAGCTATAACCCATAACCGATTTTCCCAGGAAAAACGATAAAGCATAAAAGAACGGGGCAGTAAATAGATTAACATGAAACACTCCTATCATGGCCGCAATCTTTTTCCATCTGAACAACTGCGTCAGCACCACGGCTATTACTGCTTTTAAACCCACCAAAGGGGTTGTGGCAAGGAATATTCCCAGGGCATAACCATAAGCCACTTGCTGGGGTTTGCCATCGATTGATGTCAGACGGCCAATAACCGAACTGATCATTTCTGTAACTTTTTTCATTGCTTTAAATTTTAAAGATTAATTGAGTAGTATTATTCCAAAACGGTTCTTAAACTGAGCAGGTTCTTGTGAAACGATTTGCGAAGAATAGGATCCTGTATTTTTCTGGATACAGTTGGAGGATTATCGCATGAGGCGCTGAAGCATATCCAGCATTTCTGGTTGGTTATTTTTTTGATAGTCCAGATAGCATTATATTTAGTAATGCGTGTGATGCCGTCATTTTGCTTGATCATGTTGTCGACACTATTGATCCTCACCATAATATGCCAGCCCGGTGTGACGGTTTGAATGTTGTATTGTGAAACGACATCCCTGTTTTGAAAGGGCCAGGGCAGGTCGAATAAGGTATATGTAATCCAGCTTGATGCACTGTTTTTTTTCAGGAGCTTGTTCTCCTTCACGTTTTTATTCCACTTTTGAACATTCTCATAATCATTTATCATTTTTACAGCTTCTTCCATACTGCAGTTGACGTACATTTCGCCTTTTCTTTCTTTGGTGCTGCGGTCTGAGGTTACGGGTATCCACCTTTCGTAGATGTATATCCGGTCCGATTCGTAGCACAATTCCCATTCGGTTTCTTCGGGTGGAACTGTCGTACTGATTCCGTAAAGGCAGTCAGCACTTTTACAGAAAGACAGATAATGGATGGTTCTGTTTTTTTCAGGCACAGAAGCTGCCTTTGTGATGTTTGCAACGCCAATGATCAATACGATAATCATTTTTAATTTTAATGTTTTCATGGTTTTTGGTTTTTGAAGGTTTGAAATTATTTTTTATGCATATCTGTTAATGAATTTTAAAATAGGCAGAAAAAACATGTTACCGATGAGTTTGGCAATAAGAATGTTGTACCATCCGGGAATAAAAATTGTCTTACCAGAATGGATATTATTTAATGACCTTCTGGCAACATCATCCGACTTCATCCATAAAAAGCGGGGAATATTTACTTTGTGACTGTGGTCATCGAAGAATCCTGATTCGGTAAAACCGGGACATAAAACCTGAATTTTTACTTTGTCTTTAAGATTATGGCTTTGTTGCAGCAACTCGGAAAATCTGATCAGGTAAGCTTTGCTTGAATCATAAACAAGATTTCCTGCATTTACCTTTGAAAAACCTGAAACCGATGCCACATTTACAATGGTCCCATGCTCCTGTTCTATCATTCCTGATAATACAGCTTTTGATAAGCGTGTTGCGGCAATAATGTGTACATATATCATATCATGTATCAGTTCGGCACTGGCCTGGAAAAAAGGACGAGAATCGCCAAAACCGGCTGCATTTACCAATATATCAACCCTGGTTTGCGAGAGATACATTTCCAGGTGTTTCAGTTCGCGTTCGTTGGCAAGGTCGGTTACCATAATTTTTACATTGCAGTCATATTTTTGTAAATTGAAGGAAACTTCCTTAAGCAGATCTTTTCTTCTGGCAACTAAAACAAGATCGTGTGTCTTGGCCAGTTCAAATGCATAGGCTTTTCCTATTCCTGAACTTGCACCGGTTATTACTCCAAGAGGTTTCATCGCTTTAATTTTTTTTAAGTTTATGACACAAAATTACAGCGGTCGGGAAGGGTAAAGAAATGATTTACTCCCACTGTTTTCAATGGATTTGCGTGCTTTGCAAAAAAGCAAGCTGCATGTGTTCGGAAAGAATTTTTTTAGTATTTTTTACTAATTTCCTTGCATTTTGTTGAAAGATTATGTTATATTTACCAAAAAAAAATTTACCGTTTAGTAAAAAACAGATCGTTCAAAAAAATGTAGCTTCGGAAAAGGTAATCATTAATTAAAATACCCACCCCCTTATGGAAAACACCGGGCAATTGCAATTAATCCTGTTTCAAAAGATCAAAGAGGTGCTGCCACCCAATGCCTCTATGGTGAATGAAGTTTCTGATGTGCTGAATATCACAACCGACAGTGCCTATCGTCGCATACGCGGAGAAAAAGCGCTGGTTATGGAAGAACTTTTTATACTCAGCACCAAATATAATGTATCGCTTGATGACATTTTTGCAACAAAAACCAACGGCGATTCATTTTTATGCAGGATCATTGAGGTAAAAGATATCAGTATTGAGGGCTATCTTAAAAATCTTTACGATAATCTGCTTCATATTCAATCTTTGAAAAATCCCGAGATTCTTTATTTTGCCAAAGATATCCCGATATTTCATCATTTCCATTTTCCAATGTTGGCAATATTCAAAATTTTCTTCTGGTCGAAAACCGTCATGCATTTGCCGGAATTTAAAGATAAGAAGTTTGAGCCTGATGCCATTGAGCAGACAGTACTTGATATGGGGAAAAAGGTGCTGAAATTGTATTCAATAATTCCATCGGTTGAAATCTGGAACGAGGAAACCATCAATAGTGTTTTGCGACAATTGGAATACTATTATACGAGCGGGATAATAGCCAGCAAAGAAATTGTGCTGCGAATTTGTGATGACCTGAAAGCAATGATCGACCACATCAGCGCACAGGCTGAACAGGGAGGCAAATCATTGCCTGGTGCAGCCCCTCTGATTCCCTGCAACTACAAGCTCTACAACAATGAAGTGATATTGGGCGATAATTCTATTTGTGTTACCTCCGATAATCTGATGATGACATTTCTTACCCTGAATGTGCTCGATCTGATGGTTACCACCGAAAGAAGTTTTTGCGAAAGGGAGGCAGACTATCTGCGTACTATGATGAAAAAGTCATGCCTGATCAGCAGCGACTCTGAAAAAGAAAGGACCCGTTTCTTCAACTTGTTGTTTCAGAAGGTAGAAATTACCAAGGAACGGGTAAAGCACATCTAAACCCTTGTTTTTAACCAAGACCATTCGGTACTAATTCTTATAGCCTGCTTTTTATATGGCAGGCTATTTTTTTTGGAATGAATCTCCTGCGTATAGTGGAAGTTGGCAACGGAAAGGAAAAAGTACGGTATGTAATGCCCATTATTGCTTTAGGCATTCAGAAATTCATGCAAAATTTGTCCCAAGCAGGAGGTAATAATCATTCCTGCCAAAAATCTAACAAACACCCAATCGGAATTGACCTCCCGACACTGTGTATCGGGACAGGCAGATAAAACCCATTTGCCTGAGCACTTGTCAGTAGTTCATTCCATTCTATGTGATGGATCTGGGTAAAATTTAATTCAGGGAGATTCTTATATCCTTGTTAACGAAAAAAGAAGATTAACAAAATTTTTTTGTTTCTAAATATGATTGTTAACATTTTGATAACAAAAGAATTGAAATTTAAAAGACTTTTTTAATCTGGAATTGTTCTAAATAACCCTTAATTTTTTTTTAACTTTGTGTTAAATCAATCCAAAATTCTAAAAAAAGTAATGTCATATATCATAGATTCGATTGACGGAAATAGTAATTAATACTAATGTTTACAAACAGTACCAATTAAAAATTTAAACCATTATGAATAATACATTTTTAAAAATCCGAAAGAAAAAAGATGAGAATTTAGTTTCTCACTTACTGGTCAAAAAAACCTTATTTGGTTTTTTTCTGATTTCAGTTCTACTATTACTTTTTGTTCCGGCAGATGTATCTGCGCAGAACTGTGCTCTCACATTGGCAGCTAAGAATAACATTGAGTCTGTTAATGATGAAGGCAGAGTATATTTTATCACTCTTCAGAACAACGGGAATAATGCCATTTCTGTTGATCTTTCAGTTTTAAATCGCAATTCAGAAGTGAATCCTGATCAGACTCCTTCTACTAATAATGTTTCGCTTATGGCAGAGATCCTGAATTCAGAGGGGAAAGCAATCAGCGGAAAGGTAAATGTGGCACCTAAAGAACTTCTGGAATTTCAGGTCAAGGTCACTGTGCCCCAGGGAACCCCTATCAATCGATGGAACCATTTGCTGCTTAAAGCTGCATCCGATAAGTGTTCCGGTTACGAATCCACACTTATTTTATACACTTATGTCCCCAACCCTGAAGAATTGTAGAATGAGGCTTCAGGAATACTAATTTATTAACTAAATATAATACGCAATGAAACTAAAAATACTAACTCCAACTTCAATTTGTCGTTCCTTCTTATTTCTTTTATTCTGTTTCGTTCTTTTAATGACAAATAATGCTATTGGGCAGATCACCATAAATAAAACTGTTGTACAACAGAATGTCTGCAACCAATTCGATGTTAATCTATCCATTACCGGAGTTTCCACCCCGGCTCCAATAGATGCCATTCTTGTTATCGACAAGTCAGGCAGTATGACAAGCGGTTCACCCTCGTCCATGTCTTATGCAAAAACTGCTGCGATAAATTTTGTTAGAAAAGTTTTTAGTCCGGCTAATAATCCAGGTAATATTAACCGTATCGGGTTGGTAAGTTTTTCGACCTCTGCCAGTCTCGACAGGCAACTGAGTTATGCATCGGATTCTACTCTTATCATTAATGCTATCAACGCCATGGTTGCAAATGGCAATACTAATATTGCCGACGGATTTTACCAGGCAGGCAAAGAAATGATGGCAAGAGCGAGGTTGAGTTGTAATGTTATAAGATCCATCGTGCTCTTTACAGACGGTGTTGCCAACCAGGGCAGTACTTACAACTCAGGAACTGATCATTATGCCGGAACTTCCTGTACTTCTACACCTACCAGCCCGACTGCCTGCACTAATCAAGCCTATTTGCAAGGACAGGCAGCACAATCGTTCACCATCTCGAGTGTCAACTATGCAACCAAAGTATTTACCGTCGGTTTGTTCGGGGGTATTTCCGGTGCAACACAAACCTTAGCGGCTAATACACTTAATTCAGCCCAGAATTCAGGTTTCTTTCAGACAGAATCAGCGGCCGATCTTAATGGAATATTCAGCGTGATCGTCGACCAACTGCAATGGGCAGCACAGGCAGTACCTGGGTTCCCTATGGTTACAGATACTATCGGAAGTGGTTTTGTGTTAATTCCGGGGAGCCTTGTTGTTTCTCAGGGCTCAGCAACTTCTATCGGACAAAATATTGCCTGGAATCTTCCTACGGTGAATAACGGAACGGTTACACTTTCTTATTCTGTCAGTACCCAAAATTCAGGCAACTGTGGAATACATAAAATTAGTAATTCATGGATACATTATCAGGATCCCTTATGTGCCATTATAAAAAATAAGTTCCCCAATCCTGATGTTTGTGTTCCCTGTACCCAGGTTACACAAATATCTCTCTCCCAGACCGGATGTGGAAATACAGTACTTTACACAAGTAATTTAACCGCCCCGGATGTTACATGTAATGGAAGCCAACAGTTCTACTCATGGGTATTCACCATGAATAATGTGGTTGTGGGAACCGCCAACGGATTGAGCGGAACATTTGTGATCCCTTCCCAATTTGCCACCCCAACCTGTAGCGGAACCATTAAAGGTGTTTTAAGCTATAACAGTGGCGGAGGTTGTACACTGGTATTAGGCGAATTTACATTGAACAACTTGGTTATTGACAATTCGGGTCCGGTAATTTCAACTCCGACAGGTTCGTTAAATGTAACGGTGTCCTGTGCTTCGGATGTTCCTGCGGTTAATCTGTCAGCTATTTCGGCTACCGATAATTGTTCGGGAGTTGTCAGCATAAGCCATGTAGGTGATGTAACTACACCTGGTTCCTGTGCCAATAAATTCTCCATTAGCAGGACTTATCGTGCTACGGACGTTTGCGGCAACCACAGCGATTTTGTTCAGGTGATCACGGTCAATGATAATATTGCCCCGGTAATTTCAACTCCGGCAGGTTCATTAAATGTAACGGTGTCCTGTGCTTCGGATGTTCCTGCGGTTAATCTGTCAGCTATTTTGGCTACCGATAATTGTTCGGGAGTTGTCAGCATAAGCCATGTGGGTGATGTAACAACACCTGGTTCCTGTGCCAACAAATTCTCTATTAGCAGAACGTATCGTGCTACGGACGTTTGCGGTAACCACAGCGATTTTGTGCAGGTGATCACCGTAAATGATAATATTGCCCCGGTAATTTCAACTCCGGCAGGTTCTTTAAATGTAACGGTGTCCTGTGCTTCGGATGTTCCTGCGGTTAATCTGTCTGCTATTTCGGCTACCGATAATTGTTCGGGAGTTGTCAGCATAAGCCATGTGGGTGATGTGACTACCCCTGGTTCCTGTGCCAACAAATTCTCCATTAGCAGAACGTATCGTGCTACGGACGTTTGCGGTAACCACAGCGATTTTGTTCAGGTGATCACGGTCAATGATAATGTTCCACCGGTAATTACGGATGTTCCTGCAGCCATCACTTATAGTTGTGTTTCGGCAATGCCAGCGGCCAGCATCAATTCGGTAGTTGTTACCAATAATTGCGGGGGCACAGCCACTGTAACGGTTGCTGATGTTACTATTCCGGGAAGTTGCCCCAGCAAATTCACCGTAACCAGAACCTGGACAGCCACGGATATTTGCGGCAATTCCTCTTCTGCATCGCAGACCATAACTGTTAATGATCAAATACCTCCTGTGATTGTCTGTCCTTCGAATATCCCCGCTTCGCTGTGGCCGAATACAGGACCAAACTATTTACAAACAGGAAGTTCATGGGATGCAACGGCAACCGATAATTGTTCAGTACCCACGATTGTTTATGTTCTTTCGGGAGCTACCACCGGCCCGAATAACCTTTCCACTTTAAACGGAGTCACATTTAACTATGGTTCGACTTTAGTAACCTGGACAGCAACTGATGCCTGTGGTAATACTTCTACATGCAGTTATGTAATTAATGTTTCTGACAATACTCCGCCTGTAATAAACTGTCCTCCTACTGCCATAAGCGTAACCTGCAGCAATCTTGTTCCACCTGCCTATGCTTCTTTGGCAGAGTTTATAAACGCAGGAGGTTCTGCAAGTGATAATACCGGAATTGATCCTGCCAGCTTTATGCTGATAAACCAGACAAGCAATGGACAAACTTGTCCTGAAACTATCACAAGGCTTTATCAAATAGCTGATATTATTGGAAATACGGCTCAATGTTCACAAACCATTATTGTAAACGACAATATCCCGCCTACCTTTACCCGTCCGGCTGATATTACCATCTTTACTTCAGCCAACTGCAGCTATGATGCAAGCGTATCGGCAACCGGTGATGTGGTCAACGAAGCCGACAACTGTTCGACAGGTTTACAGGCTACTTTTACTGATGTGGTTACGAACGATCAGTGCGAAGGATCGAAGATCATTACCCGTACCTGGCATTTGGTTGACCATTGCGGAAACGAAGCCGCCAATCAGGTTCAGACTATTACAGTGAACGACAATATCCCGCCTACCTTTACCCGTCCGGCTGATATTACCATATTTACCACAGCCAACTGCAGCTATGATGCAAGCGTATCGGCAACCGGTGATGTGGTCAACGAAGCCGACAACTGTTCGACAGGTTTACAGGCTACTTTTACTGATGTGGTTACGAACGATCAGTGCGAAGGATCGAAGATCATTACCCGTACCTGGCATTTGGTTGACCATTGCGGAAACGAAGCCGCCAATCAGGTTCAGACTATTACAGTGAACGACAATATCCCGCCTACCTTTACCCGTCCGGCTGATATTACCATATTTACCTCAGCCAACTGCAGCTATGATGC
>CAYXXU010000056.1:12247-19755 GCA_964469155.1 uncultured Bacteroidales bacterium | reverse complement strand
AACGGTCAGTGCGAAGGATCGAAGATCATTACCCGTACCTGGCATTTGGTTGACCATTGCGGAAACGAAGCCGCCAATCAGGTTCAGACTATTACAGTGAACGACAATATCCCGCCTACCTTTACCCGTCCGGCTGATATTACCATATTTACCTCAGCCAACTGCAGCTATGATGCGAGCGTATCGGCAACCGGTGATGTGGTCAACGAAGCCGACAATTGCTCGACAGGTTTACAGGCTACTTTTACTGATGCGGTTACGAACGGTCAGTGCGAAGGATCGAAGATCATTACCCGTACCTGGCATCTGGTTGACCATTGCGGAAACGCGGCCGCCAATCAGGTGCAGACTATTACAGTGAATGACAATATCCCGCCTACCTTTACCCGCCCTGCCGACATCACTGTTTATACCGATGCTGATTGTAAATTTGATGCCAGTGTTGCCGTCACCGGCGATGTAATAAATGAGTCGGACAATTGTTCAGGTTCATTGGAGGCCACTTATGTTGATGAGTTAGCCGATGGCTCCTGCGAAGGAAGTAAGATCATTTCCCGAATATGGCATTTGGTTGACCATTGCGGAAATGCCGCAGCCGAACAGATTCAGACCATTAAGGTTTTAGACACCATTGCCCCGACCTTCACCCGTCCGGCTGATGTTATTATCTATTCAAATGCTAATTGTGAATACAATGCAAGTATTGCGTTTACTCACAATGTTACTGATGTAGCCGACAATTGTTCGTCTGATATAGAGGTTACGTTTTCTGATGTGGTTTCTGAAGGTTCATGCGAAGGAAGCAAGATTATAAGCCGTACCTGGCATGTTGTTGACAATTGCGGTAATGCCTCCGCCGATCAGGTACAGACCATCAAGGTGATTGATAATATTGCCCCCACCTTTACCCGTCCGGCTGACATTACCATCTATGCATCGGAAAACTGCTCTTTCGATGCCGGTACTGAGGTTACCGGATATGTAACCGATGTAGCTGACAATTGTTCTTTGGACCTGCAACCAACTTTTACCGATGTTGTTATGGATGGTTTGTGCCAGGGTTCAAAGATCATTTTACGTACCTGGCAACTGATGGATGCCTGCGGTAATGTTGCTCCCGGACAAATACAAACCATTACGGTAAGCGATACGCTTGCACCGGTGGTGGAATGTCCTGAAAATGTTTCGGTAAACAACGATCCCTCGCTTTGCGGCGCTTATGTTACGGTTCCCAAGCCAGAAGTTTTTGATAACTGCGGTTCGTTTATTATAGTGAACGATGTAAACCAGACCAACGATGCCTCAGGATTTTATCCTGTTGGTGTAAACGATATCCGCTGGACCATTACCGATGCTTGCGGAAATGTTACCTATTGCATGATGACAGTTACGGTGACCGATAATGAAGTTCCGGTTCTGTTGTGTCCTGCCGATGTGGTAAGTTGCTCATTGGATGTTGATCTGGGAACACCGTTTGTGTCGGATAACTGTGGAATTTACAGCATTACCAACAATGCACCGGAAGTATTCACGGTGGGATTAACCCCTGTGGTTTGGACAGTCACTGATATTCACGGAAATTCTTCCTCCTGCACACAGATGGTCAATGCTTCTGATCTGAAATCGACCACTGAAGGCACTTCTATTTTGCGTTGCTTTGGCATCAATGACGGGTTTATTTCAGTGACGGCTTCCGGCGGTAACGGACCTTACAGCTATTCGCTGAACGGCGGTTCGCCACAGCAATCCAATGAATTTGCCAATCTGCCCGGAGGTACCTATGTGGTAACGGTTGCTGATGCCAATGAGTGTGTAGCTACATCCACCATCACCATCGAGAACAGGGAAGCATTGCTGGTTACTATTGACGGATTGGCTGATGCCAATTGTGCCGGTAAGAATGATGGATCTATCAGGATAGTGGTTTCAGGCGGAGCCGGACCGTATCAGTATAACTGGTCGAATGGCGAAACCACCGAAACTATCCATAACCTGGATGCTGGCGATTATACCGTGACTGTTACGGATGCCAACGGTTGCGAATTGAAATATACTCAAGCCGTTGTTCCGGGCAATTATGAAGAAGCACTGGTGATCAACAATGCTTTCTCGCCCAATGGCGACGGTATAAACGATTATTGGGTGATCAAAAATATCGATCTCTATCCGGATAATGAAGTGGTGGTGGTGAACCGCTGGGGTAATGAGATTTATTCCATGAAGAACTATTCAAATACATGGGATGGAAGCCGCCTTAGCGAAGGTACTTACCTCTATATTCTGAAAGTTCAGATGTGCGGCGAGCAAAAGACCTTTAAAGGTTATATTTCCATAATCCGATAATTTCAAATAATACTAAAATTTAATACGATGAAAAAAATAATCATAATAGCAGTAGTATTACTGATGGCTATCTCGGGTTATGCGCAGCAAAACGCCCCATTCAGTCAATACATTTTCAATATGATGCTGATCAATCCCGCTTACGTGGGAACCAAACAACTGATCTCCATCAATGGGACCTACAATACGCAATGGACGGGTTTTAAGGGTGCTCCGAGCACCCAAACCGTCAGTGCGGAAGGCCCCATCAATCAAAACATGGGTATTGGGCTTCATTTTATGAACGACAGGATAGGGGCCCAGTATCAGCAGGGGTTGTTCGGCAGTTATGCATACATCATCAGGTTTAACGAAAAATGGAGGATGTCGCTCGGTTTGGCCGCCGGCATCTCCAACTTTACCCTGGATGGTTCGAAGCTTATCATCGATAATCCCGACGATCCGGCCATACCCAAAACCAAGGTGAGCACCGTGAAGTTCGATTCCAAAACAGGTTTGTTCCTATACAGCGACCGTTTCTACTTTGGATTTTCGGTAACCGACCTGTTTGCCGATGTCTGGAAGAGCAAGGAGCTGTCGGTACCCAAACAGGTGCGCCACTATTATCTTACCTCGGGCTATGTGTTTGATGCCGGAAAGAGCCTGAAGATAAAACCCAGCCTGCTGGTCAGAGAAGACTTCAACGCGCCCACCAATGTCGACATCAACCTATTCTTCCTGATCAAGGAAAGGTTCTGGCTGGGAAGCAGTGTGAGGTTTGGTGCCAATATCTTTAAAAACCCCAGCCTCGACAAAACATTGCGTTACCGCGATGCCATGGTGTTTATGACCGAATGGAACATCACCCGAAGCCTGAGAATAGGATATGCTTATACCATGACGCTTTCGGCCCTGAAAGGTTATTCGGGCCACGAGGTTGAGGTAGGGTATACCTTCCCGAAAAAGGCTGATACCAAGATGAAAACACCCCGTTATTTTTAATCTAACATGATAAAAGCTATGAAAACTATAATAAAATTACTTCAAATCAACCTGGCTGCCCTGGCTATATTACTGGTAAGTGGTGTGGCATCAGCCCAGAACAGCCTCGTAAAGGCACAAATGCTGGCGGCTAACTTCCAATATCCGAAAGCCATTGAGCAATATAAAGAGTATTTTACAACCATTGCCCCTTCAGCCGACGATGCACGGGCCCTGGCCGCCTGTTTTATGCAGGTGAACGATACCCGATCGGCCACCCTGTGGATGGACAAAGTGATATCGCTGGGTAATGCCAAACCGTCCGATGTGAAGATATATGCCAACCTGCTGAAATCGGAAGGCAGATACCACGATGCCATCGTACAGTTCGAAAGCTATAAAGCCATGGTGCCCGACGAAAGCGCTAAGGCCGACGGCTGGATAGCCGCTTGCCGGCAGGCGGAACAATGGATGGAAAAACCCGAATTTATCGACGTAAGCAATACTATGATGTTTAATTCTGAAAACTCGGAATTTGGGCTGATACCTTTCAACAAAGGGTATGTGCTGACCACCGACCGTAAGGAGGGGGGTACCACCTATACTACCGAAGATATTTACGGATGGACAGGGAAACCTTATCTGAAACAGTATTTTGTGATGATGAACAGCGACGGAAGTTCGGTTTCGAACCTGCAACCCATGAACGATCTGAACTTTAAATATCATAACGGCCCGGGCACATTCAACGAGGATGATCAAACCATGCTGTATACCCGCACCAAAATGGTGAGGGTAACCAAGAAGCCTCTCAATTCTGATCCTACCAGTTGGTACGACCATTCCACCGCAGCCGATTATACCAACCGCCTCGAAATATATACTGCAAAATATAAGAATAGCGCCTGGACCGATGTGAAGGGGTTTGCCTATAACAAACCCGAAGATTATTCGGTGGGCCATCCGGCCATTTCTGACGACGGCAAGGTGTTGTATTTTGTATCGGATATGCCCGGAGGTTTCGGCGGGTCGGATATTTACTACTGCGAAAAAACAGGCGAAGATAGCTGGAGCCCGCCCAAAAATGCCGGTAGCGCCATCAATACCGAAGGCAACGAGGTGTTCCCCTTTGTGGATGCCAAAGGCACTTTGTACTTTTCGAGCGACGGATTGCCGGGCATGGGAGGCCTCGACCTTTTCATGGCCAAAGGAAGCAAAAGCACCTGGGAGACGCCCGTAAACCTGAAAGCGCCTATGAATTCGCCCAAAGATGATTTTTCGGTGTATTATGAAGACGACGGAAAATCGGGTTATATGGCTTCGAACCGCGATGGGGGCAAAGGTATGGACGATATTTACTATTTCCGGGCTTCGCCGCCTGTTAACCTTGTGCTGGCGGTTATGACGAAAGAGAAGCTGGACGACGGAAGTCTGCGCCCACTGAAGGATGTGAACATTGCTATGAAAAACAAGACCACTGAACTGGTAAACAGTTTGCCAACCGATGCCCTGGGCTACTTATACACCCGCATTGATTGCGGTACGGCTTTCGAGCTTACAGGAACCAAAGACGGTTATTTCACCCAAACCAAAAATGTGGACAAGGTGAATTGTGTTTCGAAACACGATACGGTGTTTGTTGAACTAACCTTCGACCGCATTATTATCGATAAGCCTATTGTGCTGAAAAATATCTACTACGATTTCGACAAGTGGAACATCCGGCCCGATGCCGCCATTGAACTCGATAAACTGGTGGTGATCCTGCTCGACAACCCCAGCATTGAAATTGAACTGGGTTCGCATACCGATTCGCGGGGCTCTGATCAGTATAACCAGGTGTTGTCGCAACGCAGGGCCGAATCGGCTGTTAGCTATATAGTGGCCAACGGTATAGCCCAGAGCCGCATTACGGCCAAAGGCTATGGTGAGTCAATACCGGTGAACCAGTGTACCAACGGCGCCAAATGCAGCGAAGAAGAATTCCAGATGAACCGCCGCACCGAGTTTCGGGTAACCAGGATCAACCATGGACAGACGTCGGAAATCAGAAGCATGCCCTAAATATTTGTTTGTTGGTTAGGTTTGAGACAGGGGTACAGTTTTTTTGTATCCCTGTTTCATTTTTGCTGCCCGGGGGTAGGAGGGAAGGCTTTTAGGCTTTAGGCATTTAGACTGTTAGGAAGATTGGTCATTAGTAGTCATTCATAGTCATTTGTTGTCATTGGTAGTCATTGATTGTCATTAGTTGTCATTAATGGGAAGGCTTTTAGGCTATAGGCTTTTAGACTGTTAGGAAGATTGGTCATTGGTTGTCAAATTACTTATCGTCTTTGCGTGAAAATACTCACCATTCTTTCATTTTTTAGTTCTCTTCGCGTGCTTCGCGTTTCTTTTCTTTGCGTCCGCCGCGGCGGATTTGCGGTTAATTTTTCTTGCCAGCAAGGCACCAAAACACCAGGAAGATTTACCACAAAGGAACCACAAAGGTGTTTTCACTAAGGACCACTAAGGAATTTTATATTTTACCCTTTGTGAATACCTTTGAGGCCTTCGTGGTTAATTTTTTTTCCTCTACCAAAACACCAGGAAGATTTACCACAAAGGAAACACAAAGGTGTTTTCACTAAGGACCACTAAGGAATTTTATATTTTACCCTTTGTGAATACCTTTGAGGCCTTCGTGGTTAATTTTTTCTTTAATAACCACCATGGACACAAAGAAGGCACAATGTTCACAAAGAAACCCTGTCCCATTTCTTCCTTAATCCACTTAATCTACTCAATTTACTCAATCCACTTAATCAACTCAATCAACTAATTTCTCAGGACTTCGCATCCTGAGCATTGTCGAAGGACGGTCTTCTATCCATTTTCGCCACCAAGTTCTCGCAGTTTAAGAACCGAACCTCAAAACAGATAACTTCTATTTATTTCCCGCAGATTTCGCTGATTTTCGCAGATTTTTTTATCAGCGTTTATCTGCGTAATCTGCGGGAACTCCTAAAAAACATACCTGAATTATAGTAGCTTGCAGTTTGTTATATAGTAGGCACCAAGGCACCAAATTACACCAATTATTCTTTGTGTAATTTTGTGAATATCCTTTGTGCAACTTTGTGGTAAAGCTGTTACACGAAGATCCACAAAGAAGTACGCAGGAACACGAAGAAATCGGCAGTCGGCAAGTTGCAGGCAACTAATGACAGAGCTTTATTGCAGACTGAGGACTGCAGACTGAGGATTTTTAAAAAAAACTCTTTACGTCAGAATGATCCTGAACGGTCCTGTCCAGGGGCCGGCCAGGTTGGGGTAGCTGGTGTGTATCCAGCGGGTGTAAATATGCAGGGTATAGCTTGCCTTATCGCTGCCAAACTGCAGTATGAAGGTAGCTTTGGTCGAGATACCTTTAGTGGTGCCATCGTCCACATGGGCCAGCACCGTGGGGCGAACTTTGCTGACCGTCATGGATCCGCCCCCCTCAGTGGTGGTTTCCAACACAGGCATATCGGTCCGATAGGCGTATTCTACTGCATTGCTGCCTTTGGCTTTGCTGGCGCGGGTCGAATCGGTATTGAATTTACAAACCACCTTCACACTCCCGCCTGCAATGGCCAGCAACGATGGGGTGCAATCGTCCGTAATCGGGGTTTCGCGCTTTGTATGCGAAGTGGCCGGAGGCAATATATTCAACACCTTACGATCGGCATTGGTAATGTTCGGACTAAAATTCATTCGGCCTAACAACGGACGCATCATAAGGCGATAATTCTCAATAAAATCATTGGCATTTTTGATGGTGATCGAATTTTGTGTTACCGCATTGTTATTCAGTTCGTAGATACCCGGATTGGCAGGATCGCCCGTGGTCCATTTTTTGGTTTGATCATTTATCGCGACCAGTTCCTCGCTGGTCAAACCCAGGGTGATACCTCTTTTGGTGGTACCGTCGGGTTCGAGTTTTTGCAAATGATTGTTCACGGGTACCACATAAGCGTGAAACGGTAAAAATTCGGTAGGGACTTGTGTAGTTTTCATAATTTTAATTATTTAAATGATTAAAAAAGAAAGGTAAATTATGGGGAAGATTTAGTGAGTGGTTTCCGTAATATACTGAAATATAAATTTTTGAATTCGAATTCATACATTGCACAGGTAATATCTTATCATTTCGAACCGGTCTGAAAACCTTTGAATGCGGTCTG
>CAYXXU010000056.1:0-12147 GCA_964469155.1 uncultured Bacteroidales bacterium | reverse complement strand
AAATCATTTGAATACGGTTTGAAATCATTTGAATGCGGTCTGAAATCATTTGAATACGGTCTGAAATCATTTGAATACGGTCTGAAATCATTTGAATGCGGTCTGAAATCATTTGAATACGGTTTGAAATCATTTGAATGCGGTCTGAAATCATTTGAATGCGGTTTGAAAACTTTTCGAGCCGCCTTGATTTTGGCTGAAGCTGCATGATTTTTTGCCGGTGCCGTATCCAACATTTGCATTTCTTCTTTGAGAGGATTAGAATGCAATGATAATAACTTTTAAAAAGATTGGTTCGAAAAGTGATCCTTTTTATGCCGGGGGTACATAGTATTCCGATTCGCACCAATTGATATTTTCCAAATTATTTATAAGAGCTATGAATTTCGGGATATTATCCTTACTGATCCTTGCCCTCTGGCCGTTGCTCATCTGAAGTACTATGGCTCTGCCGCAATACCAGTAATAGCGAATCTCTTTCAGGTGGATGATATGGCTGCGGTGCCAGCGTTTGAAATCATCTTCGGGCAATTGTTCGCTCATAAAGACCAGAGTTACCGGAAAACTAAGGTAGTCGCGATCGGTAAAAAAAACGTTCACCCAGTTTTCTTCGACCGTCATATTGGTAATATTATCTGGATGAGCCACCACATAATCCAGGCTATTGGGATTAATTTCAGGATTTTCCTGATCATTTTTTTTTCAGTTTCCATAATTTAATTGAATTAAAGAGTTAGTTAAAAGGTTTTTGGGAAATAAATTTAAGAAATATTGAAATTATAGGGAAATGATGGATAAAAAAATAATAAAGAAAAGGTGTAAGCCGATTAAATATTATATTTGTAGTTAAAAATGGAACAAGTAAAAAGTCCTTTAGATAATTTGGAATTTTTAAAATAAACTGCCATGAGAAAAATCATATGCTTGATTATAAGGATTTCTAAGTGGCAAAATGAAATAGCACGAACCTAAAATATATAGTGGATATGGCGTGAATTCACGCCATATAAAAGTTATGCGTCATGCTTGGGCGACCTGCGAACTCCGAACTGTGGTGCAAAAAACAACCTGTGACAAACGACTATGATAACACTTGAGAAACTTAAAATTTATAAGCGATACGAAGGAGATGGAGACATGTTTGTAAGAGCTGGACGAACTTCACAGAAGCAACTGTTTGCCGACAATGATTGGGGAATTATTACTGATTGCGAACAAAACATTGAACTCATAGCGAAAGGAATGACCTCAATTGAATTTAGAAACAATGCTATTCAGGACATGCGAAAGAATTTTGACAGTAATGCGTTTGCTGAAATCACAAAACCAATTTCAACAATTATTTTGGACTTACAACTTTGACTAATGAATAAAGAAAACGATAAATCTGTGATGTGCTGCTTCTGTGGAGAAGGTTTAGAGTATTCTCATGCTGTTCAGTTGACAATAAAACCCAACAGTGAAACGGATGAATTGCAAGGAGTTTTTTGTCATCCAAAATGTTTAGACAATGTTTTACTTTTGAGTGTTCCAAGACATCCAGACCTCTTAACAAACGAAAACAAATAAACTCAAACGACACCGCTAATGGATACAATGATATTACAAGAAACAACCTTTGGTGCGAACCTCAAACAGTTGTGCCTTGAACGAGCAGCAGCACGAACGCATAACATAAGATTAAAAGAAATTTTAAAAAAGGGGGCATTGACCATTAAACGAACAGTGGTGCTTCTAACAAACAGTTGTGGTTATACAAACAGTCGTGCTTCTAATCCCCCTTTTTTAAAACTTCTTTAATCCCTTCTTCGTTATTAAAATAGTACCCTGGCTGGCGGAGGATTGCGTCTCCGCTGGCGTGGGATTGCATCCCCCGCCATCACCGCCCTATTAATATAAACACGGGGAACACAGTTTTCCCGCGAGCCAGGGTAAGCACAAAACACGATTTTAGCGGCTGAGTATATTTATATTCTAATGTTACGATAATTTTTCTTGATTAAACATATTTTAATTGAGCCAGGATATAAATTTAATACTGATTGAAAAAACGATTTAACATTTAAATAGGCCATTATAAGTGTTTTATAAATAATGACAAGGGTTTCAGAAAAGTTATACTTTTATAAGAAAAATATTGCGTGAAATATTTTGCATTGGTAATTAAAAAAAGTAAATCTGTGATAGGACACACTTAATACAAAAAACAAAAAATTTACGGACAATCCTTTAAATGAGGGGGGGGGCTGGTCCTAAGTTTGGATGGAAAGTAATTCGGGTATAACCGAGTTGTGTGGCATACTGACGAACCATCTAAAATAATTGATGCTTTTTAATTTATAAATTTGTATCTTTGATTGAATATTTTATAAACTAAAAATTGCTTATTATGAGAAAGATAATTATTAACAGACTTGATTACGCACGAATAAAAAAGTGCATAAGTGATGCTAAACAATTTAAATCAATCAGTAATACGGAGGCTGAAAAACTAATGAAAGAATTGGATTCTGCCCAGATTGTTGAGCCTGAAGAAATACCCTCCAATGTGGTTACAATGAATTCCATTGTAAAATTGAGTTTTTTGAATAATAATAAGCAGGTACAATTTCAGATAGTGTATCCAAGCCAGGCAAATATAAAAGAAAATAAAATTTCCATTTTTTCACCAATTGCGACAGCACTGATTGGATATAAAGTTGCTGATGAAATAGAATGGATTGTTCCTGCGGGTCTTACAAATATCAGGATTGATGAAATTATTTATCAACCGGAAGCAGCTGGTGATTATACTTTATAAATTCGTAATATCATGAATATAACCTGGAAAATAGACGAAACAGATATTATTAAAGTCACAGACTATGTAAATACCCACAATAATCCATTTGTTGAAGACAGGATTAATCGTAATGTTAACCGCAATGATATTCAAATCGACAGAGATGCGATTATTAAGACTATGCTTATGTGTTTATTGACCTCTCAGCAGGATTCAAGCCCAGACAGCAATATTGGGGTATTCTTAAGAAAAAAACCATTCCTGTTGACATACGAGTTTCTTTCAAAGGAAATCGATATTAAAAAGGTATTACTTGAGGTTTTAAAAATAAATGGGTTAACAAGATCTTTTAATAAAATTCCTGATTATTTTTCATTAAATTATTCTTATTTAGAAGAAACAAATTGGAATTTACAAACGATACTTGAAAGTATGATTAAGAATGAACTTACAAAATCAAAAGAAAGGGAACTAGCTGATAGTATAGACCAGCTTTTCAAGGGTTTTGGTTCAAAACAGGCACGAAATTTTCTTCAGGCTCTAGGTTTAACAAAATATGAAATTCCTATTGACTCACGGATAATGAATTGGCTGAAAGACTTTGGTTTTCCAATTTTGTTTTCAAAGGTAGCGCTTCAGGATAAAGCATTTTATCATTTTGTGTCTGATGGAATACAGTTATTGTGTGAAAAAGCTAATATCTATCCTTGTGTCCTTGATGCTGCTATTTTTTCAAGCAGCGATAATATAACATAAACAAAAGACAATATTATATTTTAAACACTTGAGCATTGATAAATACGGCACACAACAAGCGGTCATACGCCATAGGGGTTTTGTGGTATTTCAAGCGTTTTAGCTCTCATCTCATTTCGTAACGGGTGATACAGACGCAGCACCGAAATCCCCAGCGGCGCATACCGCCGACCGTTATTATTAAAATAGTACTCTGATCATGGCAAGTTTTAAAAGTAAGATGTTCAACTTTCTGTTGAGAAACAGACATCTGTTACAGGGTAAATTAAAAAAAGAAGTTTTCGATTCAAAAACTTCTATTGCAGGATTTAGGGAAAGTTGTGAGAAAGGAGCAGCTAAATTCTCCCGCATTCCCGAAGGCGTTACCATTAAGGAGCAATGCATCGAAGGAATGAAATCAGAATGGTTAATACCCCAGGGTGCAGATCCTTATAAAGTGGTTTTATATGTTCATGGTGGTGGATATGTTTCTGGTTCGTGCAGCGACCATAGGGGATTTGTTTCAAAATTTGCAAAGAACACCGGAGTAACTAATTTGCTCTATGAATACAGACTTGCTCCTGAACATACATTCCCCGCTGCTTTAGATGACTCAGTAAAAATATATAAATGGATTCTTTCTTCCGGGATTAAGCCTGAAAATGTAATTATAGCTGGCGAATCGGCTGGTGGCGGTTTATGCCTGGCGACTCTTCTGGCTTTGAAAGAGCAAAACATACCGTTACCTGCAGCTTCGGTTGCAATTTCGCCCTGGACAGACCTGACTTGCTCAAGTAATAGTTATAGAACAAAAAACAAGGTATCACTGGCTCCCATGAATTCATGGTTTGTTTTTAGTAAGTATTATGTGGGAAGCAGCAACGCCACCTTCCCTTTAATCTCTCCTTTGTTTGGCGATTTAAAAGGATTACCACCCATTTTGATAAATTCTGGCATAGATGATGAGTTGTATGAAGATGGTGAAAAATTCTACTTAAAAGCAAAGGAAGCAGGAGTGGATATCAGATTCAGATCAGGAACAGGGATGGTTCATTGTTATCCGCTATTAGCTCCCATGTTTAAGGAAGCCACCGAAGCAATGAATGAAATAGCTGAATTTATTAAGAAATATTTAAGAATAAACAAAACATAACCGGCTGCCAGCCCTGGCTGGCGAAAGATTGCGTCTCCCAACTCTGCTAATCAATTAATTCATTTGATGAAGGCTGAAAAACCTGAAATAAAAAGTATTAACTTTGAATGCACGCAGCAAGGCTGCTCAACATGATCATAAAAATGAAACTACAGCTTTTTCTGACAGCTTTGCTGTTCACAGTATTAGTTTTTTCAAGATCGCAGGCTGCAAAGCCTGATACATTATCCCTGTCAGAGTACCTTACACTTTTCGACACTAAATTCACCTCAGCCTATAATATCGGCTGGACTAACAGCATTAATGACAAACCCATGGTTTTCACTTTCGACACCGGCAGGTTTCTGTATAAATGTTGTATCCGGCTGGACAATGGCAGTGTAATATGTCCGGAAATATACGGATGGGCCTACTCATATAAACTGATCAATAAAGATCTTTATTGGCTGACCTATTACCGGGAAGGAGAAGTGGGCGTGAATCTTTATCTCCGGGCACTTGACATAAAGAAAAAAACATTTTCCGAACCATACACTTTAGCCTGGGCCGGAGGAGATGGCGGTCATTGGTGGTATAAGATCGGTCGCTTTATTAATGACTCGACTTTTGATTATTACCAGGTTCATAAAATGGAATTTGAAATTTTAGACAGTATCTCCGGACAATATAAGTCGATACCAAAAACCCTTGACAGCGTTTCAGGAACAGACAGAATCAGCATGAACGGAGAAGTTATAGAATTGAAAAAGACAAAATGATAAAAAAGATCTTTCAGTTTTACTATCAGGGATTCAGAAGCATGACCGTGGGTAAAAAACTCTGGATAATCATTCTCATTAAGTTGATCATAATATTTGTTGTCCTGAGAATATTCTTTTTCCCGAATTTTCTGAACACAAATTTCAATACCGACGAAGAGCGAAGTAACTACGTAATCAAACAATTAACTAAATAAAAAAAGTATGGAACATGTAGATTTTTCATTGGTCGACTGGTCGCGGGCGCAATTTGCACTCACAGCAATGTATCATTGGTTGTTTGTGCCTTTAACCCTGGGTCTGTCATTTATTGTTGCTTTTATGGAAACCCAATACGTACGAACGGGTAACCCTGAATGGAAACGCATTACAAAATTCTGGATGACACTCTTCGGCATCAACTTTGCCATAGGTGTGGCCACCGGAATTATACTCGAATTTGAGTTCGGCACCAACTGGTCCAACTACTCCTGGTTTGTCGGCGATATTTTCGGAGCGCCACTGGCAATTGAAGGCATCATGGCTTTCTTTCTGGAAAGTACTTTTATTGCCGTGATGTTTTTTGGATGGAACAAGGTAAGCAAAAAATTCCATCTGGCCTCTACCTGGCTGGTTGCCATCGGCTCAAACCTATCCGCCTTATGGATATTGATTGCCAATGCCTGGATGCAATATCCGGCGGGTATGAGATTCAATGCTGATACGGCACGCAACGAAATGGTCAATTTCTGGGAAGTAGCCTTGTCGCCTGTGGCCACTAATAAATTCTTTCACACCGTGTTGTCAGCTTATGTTTTGTCGGCCATTTTTGTTATAGGTGTATGCGCCTGGTATCTGCTAAAAAACAGGGAACAAGTTTTTGCAAAGAAAAGCATTAAAATAGCGGCCTGGTTCGGAATCTTAGCCTCTGTGCTGATCATAGTTACCGGCGACGGCTCGGCCCGCAACATGGCTAAATACCAGCCCATGAAATTTGCCGCTATGGAAAATCTCTACGACGGACAACAAAACGCTCCCCTGGCTGCCATAGGTTTATTGCAAAAAAATCCTAATGAAACTGATCCCAAAAAACAGGATTATGCTTTTAAGATTGAGATACCAAATATGCTGTCGTATATGGCATTTCTCGACCCCAATGCCTATGTGCCAGGCATTTACGATCTTGTGAAAGGCAATAAGGAACACAAAATACCATCGTACGTCGAACGTAGCGAAAAAGGCAGAATAGCCATCACTTCGCTGGCCGAATATAAAAATGCAAAGAAAGCCGGCAACGATAGCCTGGCCAATGTTGCCTTAGCCCGCTTTAATGAGAACTACGCCCATTTCGGTTATGGTTATTATGCCGGCCGCGATGTAAATGAGCTCATACCCGATGTGCCTTCTACCTTTTATTCGTTCAGGATCATGGTATTTCTGGGTCTACATTTTATTCTGTTATTCCTGGTAGTGCTTATTTTGCTTAAAAAAGACAAGCTTCAAAAGAACCGTCTGGTTTTATACACCGCCCTCTGGACCATACCATTGGCTTATATCGCTTCTGAGTTGGGATGGATAGTGGCCGAACTGGGTCGTCAGCCCTGGGTAATACAGGATATACTGCCCACCATAGCTGCCGTATCGCAGGTAAAATCATCATCGGTTCAAATTACCTTCTGGCTCTTTTTGGTCATCTTTACCGGCCTGCTCATAGCTGAAATAAAGATCATGCTCTCGCAGATTAGGAAAGGCCCGGCTGCCGAAATTGCAGAAAAAACAAAAACCAATTAACCTTATAAAATATTACAGCTATGTTTGAAACATTTTCCTATATCGCATTGCAACAGTATTGGTGGATCATAATTTCACTACTGGGTGCCCTCCTTGTTTTTCTGATGTTCGTTCAGGGTGGTCAAACGCTTATTTATACCCTTGGAAAAACTGAAGACGAAAGAACCATTCTGGTGAATATTTTAGGCCGGAAATGGGAGTTTACCTTCACCACCCTCGTTACATTTGGGGGTGCATTTTTTGCCTCTTTTCCTTTGTTCTACTCCACAAGTTTTGGGGGAGCCTATTGGGTTTGGATGTTAATATTGATTGCTTATGTGGTTCAGGCCGTATCCTATGAATACCGCAAAAAACCCAACAACCTTTTCGGGAAACGCTTTTTCGAAACTATGCTCTTCATCAACGGGCTGCTGGGCACGGTGCTGGTGGGAGCTGCCGTATCTACCTTCTTTACCGGTTCGGCATTTTCTGTAAATAAAATGAATCTGACACTCTTAACAGGTGATGTTATGCCGGTAATATCCGAATGGAAAGGTCCTGCCCATGGTTTGGAAGCTGCCTTAAATATCCAGAACCTTGCCCTCGGGTTGACCGTATTTTTCCTGGCCCGTGTACTGGCCATTCTATATTTTATGAACCGGGTGAACCATGCTGAAATTATCGAACGCACCAAAAAACAACTGCTTTACAATGCCATTCCTTTTGTGGTTTTCTTTCTGACCTTCGCAGCTTTGTTATTGCTATCTGATGGTTTTGCGGTAAATCCTGCTACCAAAGAGGTGATCATGGAACCGTTTAAGTATTTTCATAATCTGATTGCCATACCAGTAGTTGCGGTTCTGTTTTTAGTAGGCGTGGTTTTGGTATTATGGGGGATAATACGTTCCCTGCCCTTTTTCGCCAGATTCACCACCAAAGGTATCTGGATTACAGGTTTAGGGACCGTCCTGACTGTATTTTCCTTGTTCTTATTGGCCGGTTTCAACCACACGGCTTATTATCCATCTACCTTCGACCTGCAAAGCTCATTGACTATTGAAAACAGTTCATCCAGTTTCTATACATTAACAGTAATGAGCTATGTTTCGCTACTGGTACCCTTTGTATTAATATACATCTGTTATGCCTGGCGATCCATTGACAGTAAGAAAACGGATATTGAGGAAATCAATGCCGATTCGCATTCGTATTAATCCTTTTTTTATTTTGGATGGGCCTATTCGCACCTTTTCCATGTAAAGAAAGAAAAAGTCTGGTAGCACCACCCTTACTGATAGAGCAATACGTAATTATGCTGTACTTTTTCCAAAGAAAAAACTCATAAAATATTGATCGGAATTTAGGGAAAATGGATAAATTTGGGAGGAAATTAAATAGAATTGACTCCTGGCTATTGTGTCCTGGACTGAAAGTTAATTTTTAAAACATAAAAAATTTTCGAAATGAAGCGCACCATTAGTTTTTCAATACTTCTTATAGTAATGGGCATGCAAATACATGCTCAAAACTGGGATTTGGCGAAGAGTGCCGGAGGCATTGGTCAAGATGGAGGTAATGGGATAAAAACGGATACCCAGGGGAACATTTTTGTTTCGGGTTACTTCAGCAGCGATACGATATTTTTTGGAGCGGAAGCCTTAATCAGTAAAGGCGGTGGCGATGTATTTATTGTCAAATACAATCCTTTAGGAGATGTGTTATGGGCTAAAAGTGCCGGTGGGACCTCAGACGAAACTGTTGCCGGAATATGTATTGATCAGAAAGGCAATTCTTATATTACAGGATATTTTGCCAGCGATACTTTAATAATTGAAGGACAGAAACTGGCTAATAACGGGAATTGGGATATTTTTACCGCAAAGTATGATGCTTCAGGCAATCTCCTTTGGGCTAAAAATGCCGGAGGAAGCGGGTATGAAACCGGTGATGCTGTCAGCCTCGACACTTTGGGGAATTGTTATTTCACCGGACATTATAACGGACCTTCTTTCATGATGGGCAGTTACCAGATTGCAACCTCCACTGCTCAAGATATGTTTGCTGCCAAATATGATAGTTCGGGAAATGTGATTTGGGCTCATGGCAATGGTGGTTCAGGAGATGATCTTCCCCGCGGCATCACTACCGATAACGAAGGCAATACTTATATTACCGGTTCATTCAACAGTCCGTCCTTGATATTTGGTTCCGATACTTTGTTCTCAGCGGGCAGCAATGATATATTTTTAGTAAAGTATAGTGGCGTGGGAAACGTATTATGGGCAAAAAGATTCGGAGGATCACAAAATGAAGTTGGCAACCGCATCGTTATAGGCAAGAATGGATTACTCACCCTTGCAGGTATGTTTTCTGGAAACAGTCTTCCATATGGAAACGATACATTATACAATACGTCTAATGTCTCCTTTGATGTTTTTGTTGCGCAAAACGATACTGCTGGCAATTCAATCTGGGCAAAAAGTATCGGTAGCAACGGCAATGATTATGGGTTTGGGCTTGATGTGGCAGGCAATGGTAGTTTCTATCTTACAGGATGGTACACAGGTAACATGTTGACTATTGGCGATGATACACTTAAGAATCAGGGAAGCGGCGATATTTTCGTTGCTAAATTTGATAATATAGGAAACCCACTGTGGGGTATAAGTGAGGCCCCCGGTTCAACTTATTTGGAAAGTAGTATTGGTATTTGCCTGGATGCTAATGGGAATGTATACATAACCGGATATTTTATGAGCCCTGAAGTTACATTTGGTAGTACTACCATGGTAAATGCAGGTTCGGAGGATTATTTTTTTGCAAAATTACTCACAGCTAATGGCATTGCAGATGAAAACAATTCTTACTCTGCATCAATGGTCTTTCCAAATCCAGCCTGCGACAAACTTACCATCAAAATTCCAACCCCACACAGCAACACTCAAATTTCTGTCTATGATCTCAATGGCAGGCTCTTATTACAACAACCTTTTAGTTCAGCACAAACTGAGATTGATGTAAGGAGGCTTGCCAGAGGTATGTATATCATTAAAGTAAAAAACGATACGACCTTTTTATCGATGATATTTCTGAAGGAATAAACTTGGCTCCTGGTTCGTTCCGAAGCATGGCTTGTACGAGTCTTTCGCAGCGTGTGAAACAATTCAATTCTTGCTATTTTTGTATTATGTAAGGCATATCGTTCTTCCTCTGCGATAGAAAAAACATGTTAAATATTAACCGGCTTTAAGAGAAAAGGGATACATTTGGTGGAATTATAACAAAAGGTAATGAGTGTCCGTATCAACAGATCCTTACTGGCAATATTTATTTTACTGCAGTTTTCGCTGAGCCTTCAGGGGCAGCCGGCCAAAGATACCTCCAGCGTTTATATTCATCCCCTTGCCCCGAGCTTCAACGTGAAGGTTTTAAAATGTGCCGCAAAATTATTCCTGCCCAAAAACAGCATTAAAAAAAAACTGGGCAAAGAACATTTTGTTTCTGAGGCAGCCTCCATCCCCAAACACCTATTTTCTGAATTTACAATAGATATCACCCAGGTATGCGGCCGCAACGTATACACCATTTCACCCAAAGGAAAAGCATCGGGCAAATATGTTCTGTTCCTTCATGGTGGCGGCTACATCAACAGTATATTCCGTCAGCACTGGAAATTCGCGGCCAACATCATTAGCGCTACCCATTGCACTTTTATCATTCCCGATTATCCGCTGGCCCCGGCTTCCACGTATACTGAGGCTTTTGTCATGCTGTATGCCATTTACGGCGACCTTTTAAATAAAGCCAATGCCTCCGACGTTTTCTTAATGGGCGACTCGGCCGGTGGCGGTCTGGCGCTGGCACTGGCAGAAAAACAAAAGAATGATGGAATACCTCAGGCAGCTCAGATCATATTGTTATGTCCCTGGCTTGATGTAAGCATGGCCAACCCTGAAATCAAAGAAATTCAAAAGAAAGATGTTACGTTGCGGGCAAGTACTTTAGTGATGGCGGGTAAAGCCTGGGCAGGCCCCACAGGCACGGATAACTACCTCGTAAGCCCCATCAACGGCTCTTTGGAAGGGCTTCCCCGTATCAGCCTGTTTATCGGTACTCATGATATCCTTTTGGCCGATTGCCGCAAACTGAGATCCATTATGCAGCAAAAAGGCCTTGCGATGAATTACTTTGAATATCCCCGCATGTTCCACGACTGGATAATGCTTACCTCCTTAAAAGAATCGAAAAAAGCCATATCACAGATAGTTTCGCTGATATTACATCCTCCGCCTGCACCCATATAAGGCAGGGTAAGGTAATGGGTTTCAAAATATAAATGTTTAAAAGAAAATAAAATGAAAAAACTGATCCTGGCCCTGTTCTTCGGTTTAATTACTTCTGGTCTTTCGGCCCAGAAGTTTGATACCATTGCAAAGAGTGGCTTTTCCTTTCCCGTTAAAAGCAGGCTCATACTGAAACTGGTTCCCGTCGATTTGGCCAGCTATAAGTTCTATATTTTGCATTACGAGCGTTTCAATAAGATCATTGATACTTACGAAAACGAAAAGTATCTGGCAAAGCCTGTGGCCGATAATACCATAGAACTGATCTTTTGTGTAGGCACCCATGGCAAGGCCAAAAAAGAAAAACAAGCAAACTATAAAACGCTGCTGCTTATCAGGAACGGCACAAAATATCCTTTAGAGTACCGGGCCAAAATGAAGGTTCAAAAAAGCCAGACCTTTGAATCAACTTCAGTAGTGACTTTATTTCCCAACGTGAGGACCATAGAAATGTGGCCCTATCTGATAGAAAAGTTAGCCTTGCTTGATTTTAAAAGAGTGCAGAAATAGAATTTCTGCTTGCCTGTAAATGTTTTTAGGATATTTTTTTACAGATCTGATTGTAAGTTAATTAGTCGATCCTTATTAACACACTTTTTCCAGTTTCTGGTATCGGAAATTTGGATA